>NZ_KB899818.1 GCF_000378425.1 Cohnella laeviribosi DSM 21336
AAACGCGCCCTCGTCTTAACGGCAAGAAAACTTGTGCGTCTGGTCGATGTGCTGCTACGCAACGGCCAACTCTACACGCCTCGAAGGAAGGTGACGACTGCGAAGGATTAACTCCTCCTTTGCCAAAGTCCTTCACGGATTCCCAGTTAAAATCTGGTAACTGACTCGATTTTCGACTGGGTTTTGTTTGGTGCTGCCATTTTCCCTGACTCCTGCGCTCTGCAGCCAAGAAAATTTCCAATTCTCACGAATCAGGGACTTGACATCTTACCGCTGGACTTTAAAAAAATGAAAAATGGGGGTTGACTGAAGAAAAAATATGATGTACAATTAAAATGGGATATAATATTTTATTTAGATAATAAAATATGTTTCTATACTAATTTAGCATAGTTACTCAATTTTATCAATGCATTTAACACTACCGCCGCTATGGTGGATCATTGCGGTTTTTCCATTATAAACAAAAAAAAACGCCCTAGATCCGGAATAAATCCGGGGTCCAGGGCGTGTAACGGGACTTATGATACCGCTTTGGATTTTCTTTTGCATTCCTTCCGTTGGCAGACGTGGAAATGGCCGATAAAATCGAGCCGATGGTCCGTCACCTTGAAGCCGTACTCGCGTTCCAGCTTCTTCTCCAGATCGGTCAGCCAATCCTCCTTGATTTCCTGCAGGGCGCCGCATTCCGAACAAACCAGATGATGATGCATATGTTCGTGATCGCTGCTGCGCAAATCGAAACGCACGACCCCGTCACCGAAATTCATCTTTTCCACGATGTGAAGCTCCGCAAGCAGCTCCAGCGTCCGGTACACCGTCGCCAGCCCGATGTCGGAAGCCTTTTCCTTCACGAGCATGAACACGTCCTCGGCGCTCAAATGGTCCCGCTCGTTTTCGAGCAGCACGCGAACCGTCGCTTCGCGCTGGCGGGTCATTTTATAGCCTTTGCTCGTCAACCGACAATTGATGGCCTCCAGTTGTTCCGCGATCGTCAAGGCAAGCACCCCTCTTTTATCATGAGCTGCAGTTGGTTACGCTTTGCAGTCGAATTCAATTTAGAATTATTCTAATTCTAACGCAAATTCGGTCCGAAAGCAAAGCTTTTCATCAACGAGAGCAAAGAGAGAGGGACAAGCCTGCGCACCGTTTACCAGCCGACGCTGTCAAACCACAATTCGTTCTGGTCGCGGAGGATGGCGCTCCGGATATACGGAATGATGTTTTCCGGCAGTTCGTTTAAATGAAACCATCTGAGCTCCTCGCACTTGTGCGGCTCGGCATTGACAATGTCGCCCTTCCAGGCTTCGACCTTCAAATAAAAATCGATCCACTCGCTGCTCGTGTTTTTCCGGTGGGTTACGCCCGTTATGCGAATGTCCGCCGGATCGATGTCGATTCCGGCTTCCTCCCTCGCTTCTCGTATGGCCGCGGCCTTCACTTCCTCGCCGCCGTCGATTCTTCCGGCCACGACGCTCCAATATCCGTCCATGAAGCCGGTGTTTTTCCGTTTGAGCAGCAAAACCCGATCGTCCCGATAAAACAGCAAATGAACGGCTCCGTAAAAAATCGGCTGTCGCACAGTGTTCCTCCATCAATCGCATTCCAGCTTGCGCAGGACGGATTACAACCGGCCTCTTTCGTTACAGCCTAAATATACCACACGGTTCAAGCTTTTGTCGCCCTCAATTTCCGCTCGGCGGGCAGCTCGGGTGGGACAGCGCCTGGCACTCCCGGAAGGCAAAATGCCGGCAATTCAAGCATTTATCGCGATCCAGCTGCGTGAGCGCATATTGCAGCGCCTCTCCCGTATGCGCGAAAAACCGCTCTTCGCCGATCCGCTTGAGCAGCCCCGTTTTGGCCAGCACTTCCCGAGGCTGCGTCCGGATGCCCGAGACGACGACTTGGCCGCCGTTTTTTTGCACATGGTCCACAACGCCCGCCAGAATCGCTTCGCCGGTCGTATCCATAAACGGCACCCGGCCGAGACGCAGCAGCAGCACGCCCCGCCCGATCCGGCTTTTGTCCAGAACCGTTCGCGCAAACCGGGAAGCCGCTCCGAAAAATAACGGTCCTTCCACCGTATACATGCTGATTTGCGGACAGTCCTTACCTTCCTCGACGACATGGGCTTTGACTTTGTGATGCTTGTCGTTCGGGTCCGGCAGCACCTTGCTCACCGCCAGCAGCTCGCTCATCCGTTTCACGAACAGGACGGCGGTCAGCGCAAGCCCGATTTCCACCGCGGTCGTCAGGTCCGTAAAGACGGTGAGCGCAAAGGTGAGCAGCAGCACGATCGAATCGCTCGTTTTCGTCCGGAGCAGGCGCATAAATTCGTGCCGCTCGCTCATGTTCCACGCGACGACCATTAAAATCGGCGCCATGCTGGCCAGCGGAATATGGGAGGCGTAAGGCGCAAACAAAACGAGCACCAGCAGCACGACGAGCCCGTGAATGACCCCGGACAACGGCGATGCCGCTCCGCTCTTAATGTTCGTGGCCGTTCTTGCGATCGCGCCGGTCGCCGGAATCCCCCCGAACAGCGGCGTCACCATGTTGGCGATGCCTTGGCCGATCAGTTCCCGATTGCTGTTGTGGCGGCTGCCTGTCATGCCGTCCGCCACGACCGCCGACAGCAGCGATTCGATCCCGCCCAGCAGCGCGATCACGATTGCCGGCCGCAGCAGCATTTCGACACGGTCCCAGGTGATGTCCGGAAGATGGAATTGCGGCAGCGCGCTGGGAATCGCGCCGTACGCCGAACCGATGGTGGCGACGTGGCCCGGGTACAACAACGCCGCCAGCAGGCTGGAGACGACCAACCCGACCAGAGAAGCCGGAATTTTCGGCGCGATTTTCGGCACAACCAGAATCGCCGCCAGGCATACCGAAGCCGTCAGCACGCTGTACCCGTTTATGCTCGGCAGGTGAATCGCGATTTCCTTCATGCTCGGCCAGAAATGCTCGTGGCGCTTCATCCCTTCCAGGCCGAGAAAGTTGCCGATCTGACCGGAGAAAATGATGACGGCGATGCCGGAGGTGAATCCGACCGTTACAGGGCGCGGGATAAATTTAATCAGCCCGCCGAGCTTGAACAAGCCCATCAAAACAAGAAGAATACCGGCCATAAAGCCGGCGATCAGCAAATTTTCGTAGCCGTATTGCATGACAATCGCGAGCAGGATGGGAATAAATGCGCCCGTCGGCCCTCCGATCTGGTATTTCGACCCGCCGAACAGGGAGATGAGAATGCCGGCGATCACGGTCGTATAGATGCCGTATTCGGGTTTGACGCCGGAGGCGATCGCGAACGCCATCCCCAGCGGAATCGCGATAATGCCGACCAGCAGGCCTGAAATCAAATCGTTGCGCAAGCAGGAAAACCGGTAGCCCTCGAATCTTCCCGTCCATTTCATTTGTCCATAACCTTCTTTATTTTATATATTTGATTATTTGAATATTTATAACATACTTCCGCCCCTTCGAACCGTCAAACCCGATTTCGGCGCAAAAAAACAAAAGAATCCTCCATTCGGCCGCAGGATTCCCTTGTTAGATCCGAATTATGTCTCCTTACGAATGTCTTCCAGCATCGAAATGGCGTCGACGAGATGATTGTCGAAAATGCGTTTGGCGATGGCCAACAAGTCTTTGATCAGCGGGTCACGCAGCGAGTAGATGACCGAGGTGCCGTCCTTGATGCCGTAAACGACGTTTTTGTTGCGCAAAACGGCAAGCTGCTGGGAAACGGCCGAGCCCTCGGAGCCCAGAATGCTTTGCAGTTCGTTGACGTTCCGGTCCCCTTCGCTGAGCACCTCCAAAATCCGTATCCGCATCGGATGGGCGAGCGCTTTGAAAAAATCGGCTTTGAATTGCTGCAGGTTCGAGTTCATTCCAAATAGCCCCTCGACTTAAACTTTTAATCCGTATCTATCATAACACAAAGCGCCCTATTCTCCGATTGCGCGGTGAATAGGGCGCCGATGTTTATGTTTATTCAAACTTCACATAATCGCGCCAGGAGTGCTTGGGCTGCCAGCCCAGCAGCTTCTTCGCCTTGGCGTTGCTGAGCAGCGTCTCGTAGCCGCTCAGCGGTGCGCGAATATCGCTCACTTCCGGATAGCGCGCGGCAAGAAGCTCGCGGCTTGGAATGGCCATGCTCGTATCGTCCGCCGCCAAGTTGAGCGCGACCGAGCCGAGCCCCTCCGCTTCGATCGCCAGCCTGCAGGCTTCCGCGATGTCCCGGGTATCCACGTAGCTCCACAGAATCCGGTCCCGCTGCGCGGGGTCGCGGATAAACGAAGGGAACTTCGCGTAGTCGCCGGGCTCGATCACATTGCCGATCCGAAACGAAACGACCTGCATCCCGGTCCGGCGGTGAAACATGTCCGCCGTCTGCTCGTTCACGACCTTGGACAGGCCGTAGCTGTCCTGCGGCAGCTGCGGGTGCTCCTCGTCGACCGGCACGTACTGCGGGCCGAAGCGGTTGACCGCGAACACGATCCCGTACGACGATTCGCTGGAGGCGATGACCGCCTTGCGGATGCCGAGCCCCGCCGACGCTTCCAATATGTTGTAGGTCGTTACGACATTGTTTTGAAAAGTGACCTCGCTCGGCTTGATGTGCGCGGCGGGAATCGCCGCCAGATGAACGACGGCATCCGCGCCGGCCAGCACGCCGTAGGCTTCGCCCAACCGATTGAGGTCGACAAGCAGGGTCGGGCAAAGCGGTTCGTCCGGCAGCCGAACGTCGGCATTGACCACGTCGTAACCTTGCTCGACGAAATGTTTAACCACCCAACGGCCCAGCTTCCCGCTGCCGCCGGTAATCACGACTTTTGCCATCGCGTCGTCCCGTCTCCTCTGTTTGGATTAGGCGAGAATGCTTTCGATCCGGTCCAGCACGTCGCTGGACAGCTCGATGCCCGAAGCGCCCGCATTTTCCTTCACCTGCTCCGGACGGCTTGCCCCGACCAGCGCGCTGGCCACGTTCGGCTGGCGCAATACCCAGGCCAGCGCCAACTGGCCGACCGTGATGCCGAGCTCCGAAGCGATTTCGCCCAGCTTCCGCACCTTGGCGATTTTGTCTTCGGTAATCTGTTTCCGCATATTGTCGTTCTTCGCGGCGCGGCTGTCCCGGGGAATGTTGTCCGCGGACGCGTATTTGCCCGTCAGCAGCCCTTGCGCCAGCGGCGAAAAGACGACCTGGCCGATGCCTTTCCGTTCGCCGAGCGGAATGATTTCTTTCTCGATATACCGCTCGAACATATTGTAGATCGGTTGATTGACGATGATGCGGTCGAGCAGATAGCGGTCCGCGATCGCCAGCGCTTCCGCCATTTGCGCGGCCGTCCATTCGCTGACGCCGACGTAGAGCACCTTGCCCTGCCTGACGAGATCGTCCAGCGCGCGCAGCGTTTCCTCAAGCGGCGTCTCGGGATCGAAACGGTGGCAATAATAAATGTCCACATAATCGGTTCCCAGACGCTTCAGGCTGGCGTGGCACTGCTCGGTCACGTGCTTGCGGGACAGGCCGCGGTCGTTCGGACCGTCGCCCATCGGCCAGAACACTTTGGTGGCCAGCACGTACGAATCGCGCGGATACGCCCGCAGCGTTTCGCCGACGACCAGTTCCGCCTGTCCTCTTTCGTAAACGTTTGCAGTATCGAAAAAGTTGATGCCCAGATCGTAAGCGGTCTGAATCGATTTGACGGCGTTCTCCTTTTCCACGTATCCGCCGTACGTCAGCCAGCTGCCCAAGCTGATTTCGCTGACTTTTAAGCCTGAACCTCCCAATTTCCGATATTTCATCTTTCATCAACCTCCTTGAGCGGGTTCGAAGCTTATGTAAGGGTTCAAGCTTCGCCGGATTTTTTCCCGGAAACGATTTTATTGTAAAGGATTTCCGTATACGATTAAAAGTAGTGAATTATTTTTCATTTAATTATACCAAGTATATATGCTATATTTTTTATACCAATTATACCAAGGAGGTTGGTTCAAATGTCGGCAAGCAGCTATATTCCGAAAGAACCCGTCAACTACGAATGCAATATCGAGAAAACGCTCGATGTGCTCGGCGGCAAATGGGCGTTTCTGGTGCTTCGCGAGCTGTTCGGCGGCACGAAGCGGTTCGGCGAACTGCAGCGCAGTATTCCGGCCGTAAGCCCCCGCGCCCTCACCAGCACGCTTCGCCACCTGGAGGAAAAAGGCGTGCTGGAGCGCCGCGTGCATCCCACCGTCCCCGTAACAGTCGAGTATACGCTGACGCCGAAAGGGCAAGACCTGCATCAAATCGTCAAAGAAATGAAGATTTGGGCCGCGAAGTGGACCTGATCGCAAACGAAACGCCGCGGACAGCGCCGCCTTCCGTTGCGGCCCCGGCCGCTAGCCTCCCGTGTTTTTCGCGGCGCGCCTCGTTTCCTCGATCACTTCCCGCAGGCGGTCGGGGTAGTTCGTATGAATGCCGTCCGCGCCCCAGTTCAGCGCCTTGCTCATGTTCACTTGATAATTGATCGTGTACGGATACATAAGAAGTCCGGCTTGCTTGACTTTTTGCACGTACGGCGCGTTCAGACGTTGAAAATTGGCGCCGATGCCGGCGGCGTAGCGCTTGATGTCCGCCAGCGAAGAATCGGAGATGGAAGCGGGCGCGTTGTACCACAGCAGCTGAAACAGCGGAATGTCTCCGTTCAGCGAACGGATTTTCAACAGGCTGGCCTTGCTGAACGACTGAACCGCCACATGGCGCTTCAGCTTGAATTCCTCGACCAGCGCGACCAATTCTTCCTCGAGTCCGGGGTAGACGTCCGGCGATTTCGTCTCCAGCAAATAGTTGGTTTCGCCCCTGAACGTCTCGAAAATCTCCCGCAGCGTCGGCACCTTCTCGCCGGCGTATTCGTCCCGGGCGTACATCGGGTGCTGCCGGTTGAACCAGGACCCCGCGTCCAGCCGTTTGATCTCCGCAAGCGTCATGCTGCCGACCCGCCCGGAGCCGTTCGTCGTGCGGTTCACCGTCTCGTCGTGCATGGCGATCAAGTGGCCGTCCCGGGTCATCTGCAAGTCGATCTCCAGATAGTCCGCGTTCATCCGGACCGCCGTTTGGAACGCGGACAGCGTATTTTCCGGCGCGTAGCCCGAAGCGCCTCGGTGCGCGATCATGGCGACCTTCGCTTCGGGCGCAAACAGTGTCAGCAGAACGTCCCGGCTTGAAGGCCATAAAAACAGCAAAGCGGCTGCGGCCGCGATCAGCAGCGAGTGAAGCGTATAAAAGTATAAAGATGACACCTGGATTTTGCGCAAATCAAGCCCTCCCGCAATCGCTCGGCTGCCGTTCTTCCGTGCTCCCGCGTTTCCCGAAATCTTCATGAGAATGAAGCCCAAAATTACTGGACAGAGACGATTCAATCGGGAGTGTTTCGCGTTCCCTTTGAGAGCAGTGTATTCAACAAACGCGCAACAGAGAAGAGCCCGTTTTCCGGTCTGGCGGAAAACGGGCTCATCTTGCGTTCGAATCAGGCGGATTTGTCCGCGCTTTGCGAAGCGGAAGCGGAATCGTCAAGGCGCTGCGGCAAGACCGCTTCTTTCCGGCGGGTTACGCTCCGCCGTCCGTCCACGCCGACCGGAACGTCCCCGGCGATCGTCACTCTGCGGACAACGCGCTGCCGGTCGCCGTAATCGTTAATGGCGTAATGCTGCGTGGCGCGATTGTCCCAGATGACGACATCACCTGCCGACCAGCGCCACCGAACCGTATTTTCCAGCCTGGTCACATGGCTTTGAAGCAGGGATAGCAGCCGGTCCGAATCCGCCTTCGACAGCCCGATGATTTTCTTGACAAAGTGGCCCAGCAAGAGCGACCGCTCCCCGGTTTCCGGATGCACCCGGACGACCGGGTGCTCGGTCTCGTACAGCGTCGACGTAAAGACCTCCCGATGATGGCGCAGACTTTCATCCGACACCCGGGTCCGCTGCGCCGCGTAATCGTAATCGTTCGTATGCAGCGCCCACAGCCGGTCGGCCAGCTCGCGCAATTCCGACGGGAGATCCTGGTAGGCGGCGGCCGCATTCGCCCAAACCGTGTCGCCGCCCGCTTCCGGTACGACGACCGCGCGCAAGACGGACGCCTGCGGGTAGGCGTCGACGAACGTCACGTCCGTATGCCAGGAATCCGCGCGGCCGCCATGGGCAGAGGAGTTGAGCTCCAGCAAATAATTCGTCCCCTGCTTGACCGGCACCGTCGGATGGGCGACCGGCTCCCCGAGCAGCCGTGCGAACGCCTCCTGACCCGCATCGTCCAGATGGTGCTGTCCCCGGAAAAACAACACCTTGTGCTTCAGCAGCGCCCCGCGAATGGCGGCCAGCGTGTCCGCGTCCAGATCGCCGCTTAGACGAACGCCTCTCACTTCCGCGCCGATCCGGCCCGCTACCGGGACCGCTTCGAACCGTTCCTCTACCGCCGGTATTCCGGCCTCTTGCTTGCTCATCATAATCCCTCCATGTCCGCCCGATTCGGGCGATATGATTTTAGAGCCCGGCGATGGACCGGGATGTTGTAACCTCGGAAAACGAATTGGCGGGTCTGGGCAGGCCCAGATGCTCGCGCAGCGTCCGGCCGGCATACTCGGTGCGGAACAGCCCGCGCCGCTGCAGCTCGGGGATGACGAGCCGCGCAAACTCTTCCAGCCCGCCCGGCAAATACGGAGGCATGACGTTAAAACCGTCGCTGCCGCCGCTCACAAACCACGCTTCCAATTGGTCGGCAACCTGGACCGCCGTTCCGGCAAAGGTCCGATGGCCGCGTCCGCCGGCAAGGCGATGCAGCAGCTGCCGAATCGTCAACTTTTCGCGTTGGGCGAGATCGACGACGAGCTGAAACCGGCTTCGGTTGCCGTTGATGGTCTCCGCCGGCGGCAATTCCGGCAGCGGCCCGTCGAGCGGATACGTGTACAAATCGACGCCGAGCATGTTGGAGAGCTGGTGCAGACCGTACTCCGGCACCGTAAGCTCGTTCAGCTCCCGCTCCTTCTCGATCGCCTCCGATTCGGTCTCGCCGATCACCGCGCAGATGCCCGGCAATATCTTCAGCTCTTCGGGGTTGCGGCCGAACCGCGCCGCCCTTGCCTACACGTCGGCGTAAAACCGCTGAGCCTCCTCCAGCGTCTGCTGCGCGGTAAAGATGGCCTCGGCGTGCTGCGCGGCGAATTCCTTGCCGTCTTCGGAAGAGCCGGCCTGAACGAGCACCGGATAGCCTTGCGGGGATGTCGGCACGTTGAGCGGCCCGCGAACCTTGAACGACTCGCCGGCATGCTGGATCTCCCGCACCTTGCGGTCGTCGGCAAAGATCCCCGACGCCTTGTCGAGCACCAGGGCGTCGTCCTCCCAGCTGTCCCACAGTCCCTTCGCCACCTGCAGGAACTCCCTCGCGCGCTCGTAGCGTTTGCCGTGCTCAAGGTGCGCATCCCGATTGAAATTCAGCGCTTCGAACGGGCTTGCGGACGTGACGATATTCCAGCCCGCGCGTCCGCCGCTGATATGATCGAGCGAGGCGAACTTGCGCGCCACGTGAAACGGCTCGTTGTAGGTCGTCGAAACGGTGCCGATCAGCCCGATATGGCGGGTGACCGCCGACAGCGCGGACAGCAGCGTAAACGGCTCGAGCCCGACGGAGCCGCCGTGGCGGATGTTTTTGTTGACGGCCAAGCCGTCCGCGAGGAACAGCGAATCGAATTTGGCCTCCTCGGCGATGCGGGCGAGCCGCTCGAAATAGCGGATATCGGTGATGCGGTGCGGTTCCGCGTCCGGGCGCCGCCATGCCGCTTCATGATGGCCGACGTTCATGATAAACAGATTCAGGTGAAGCTGGCGCTTTGTTTTTCCCATTCGTCCCGACACTCCTCTCGTTTTTTATTCGTTGTACGTCTGCTTCCAGCCGGTCAGCCGCCGTTCCAAAGCGACCAGCGCGTAGTTGGCGATCAGGCCGATCGCCGAGATGGTGATGATCCCCGCGTACATGTCCGGGATGAGAAAGCTGAACTGCGCATACTGGATCAAATAGCCGAGGCCGGATTTCGCGCCGACCATCTCCGCTGCGACCAGGACGAGAATGGAGCTTGCGGCCGCCTGCCGGATGCCGACAAAGATGGTCGGAATCGAAGCCGGGATCATGACCTTGCGGAACAGGCGGACGGACGACAGCCCCATCGAGCGGGCCGACTTGATCAGCAGCGGATCGACGTTGCGGACGCCGCTGATCGTGTTGATGAGCAGCGGGAAGAAGCAGGCGTAAAAAACGATCGCGACTTTCGACGTTTCGCCAAGACCGAGCAGCAGGATAAACACGGGCAAAATCGCCAGCGCCGCCGTATTGCGCAGCAGCTCGAGCATCGGGTTCAAATATTCGGACACCGGCTTCCACCAGCCGATCGCCAGGCCGAGCGGGATGCTGACCGCAATCGCCAGGAAAAATCCGCCCGCCGAGCGGCTCAGGCTGGCCAGCGCGTGATCGGCCAGATCGCCGGACAGCAGCAGCCGCCACCAAGCTTCGGCCACCTCCGAAAGCGGCGGCAAAAAGGTTCCGTCGACCAGTCCGGCGCGCGGCGCAATCTCCCATAAGGCGAGGAAGGCGGCGATCACAACCGTGTTTTTCAGCAGCTTGCCAAGCCTCGCCAAAAGCCGTCCCGGCGGGCCGAAGCCGCTTTTTTCACGAAGAACAAGCGTCCTTCCCACTCCCCCGTCAGCCATCCGCAACCGCTCCTTTCAATGGAGACCTTCCGCCCGGAAAGGCCTCGAGGCTATTGCTTTTCTCCTGCTCCTGCGCCTTGCTTACTTCGTCCTTGAGCAAATCCCACACTTCATGCCGCAGCTTGACGAACGCCGAATCCGATCTGAAGTCTTCCTCTCCGCTGCGGGAGGCGAAGGGAATGTCGACGATCCGCTTGATGCGTCCCGGGCGGGACGTCATGACGGCGACCCGTTGGCCGAGATAGACCGCCTCGTCGATGCCGTGCGTGATAAAAATGACGGTTTTGCCCGTCGCTTCCCAAATGCGCAGAAGTTCGCTCTGCAGCGTCTCGCGCGTCTGCGCATCCAGCGCGGCAAACGGTTCGTCCATCAGCAGCACGTCCGGATCGTAAGCCAAGCTGCGCGCGATGGCGACCCGCTGCCGCATCCCGCCCGACAGCTCGTGCGGATACCGGTTCTCGAACCCGGCGAGGCCGACCAGCTCGAGGAACTCTTTCGCGATTTTTCTTCTCTGCCTTCGGCCGATCCCTTTGGCCTCCAGTCCGAATTCGACGTTCGCGAGCGCCGTCTTCCACGGAAACAGCGCATACTGCTGAAACACGATGCCGCGGTCCAGGTTCGGGCCTTCGATCGGCTTGCCGTCAAGCAGGATGCGGCCGCTGCTTGGCTTCGACAGCCCGGCCAGCAGATCGAGCAAGGTGGACTTGCCGCAGCCGCTCGGGCCGACGATGACCATGAATTCCCCCTGCCGCACGTCCAGATGAATGTCCTGCAGCGCGGATATCGGGTGGAATTCCTCCTTGAGATGGCCTAAATTCCGCTGGACCCGGAACGATTTGTACACATGCTGAATGCTGATTTTGGCCGTCATGGCGCCGCTCCTTCCTCCGCGCGGTACGGATTGAATTCGTTCGTGTACAAGTCTGCCGCTTTGAGCTGGCCTTCCTTCAGCGTCCCTTCCGCCACCAGCCAATCGATCCACGTCTGGAATTCGGACTCGGCAATGAGCCCCCCTTTGCCCACGACGCCTGTGCTTTTCCAGTATTTAACGGCCGACGCGTCCTCCTTCCTTCCCCGTTCGGCGATGATTTTTTCAAAGCGGGCGATCACTTCCTCCCGCGGCGTCGTGCGCGCCCACTCGATCGCTTTCGCCGTCGCCTCCACAAACTTGCGCGTCGCGTTCGGATTTTCCTTGATGAACTTGTCCGTCAGCACGTATGTTCCGGCGCTGAAGGTGCCGAACAGGTCGATGTCCCGGAACAGCGGCCGAATGCCGCCCCGCTCCAGCGCCTTGTCGCGAAGCAGGCCGCCAAGCGTGGCGACGTCCACCTGATGGGCTCTGAGCGTCTGCTCCGACGTGACCGGCGGCACCACGACAAGCGTCACCTGCTCGATCTCCTTGGGCGTCAGCCCTTCCCGGTGCAAATACTCCTTGATGACGAATTCGTGATGCGCGCCCAGCGTGTTGACGGCAATCTTCTTGCCGATCAGGTCTTTGGCCGTCCGAATCGGGCTGTCGTCGAGCACGTAATAGCCCGTCCAAGTGTTTTCGTCGACGCCGTAATACGAAATGACCGGCGTAACGGCCGCCTTGGCCGCCAGCAGCTTGACGATCGCCCCGTTGAAGGCGCCGCCGAAATCCGTGTCGCCGGTCACGACCGCTTGAATATCCTGCGGGCCGCTGATCGTATTGCCGATAAATTTCAGCTTCAGCGGCGCCAAGTAGCCGAGATCTTCGGCCAGTTCGGGGAACGTCACCGCCCCGACGCTTCCCTGGTAGCGCAGTTCCGTCACTTCAAGCCCTTCCGGATTGGCTGCATGCGCGGAGGACGGCTCTTTCGCTCCGCACCCGGACAATACGATCGCCGAAGCGACCGCAGGAGCCAATACGGCGCCGATGCGCTTTAACCACCGGTTTCCCATCATCCAACCTCCCATTTGACTCCGTTTCTTTAAGCTCATAATTCCCATAGACTTGATATGCTTTTGTTTCTATAATGGAATGTACTATCGGCTCCATGACGCGTCAATAAAATGGCAACACATGAAGGCGAATGACGACGAATGATCACCACACTTCCGATTGGCCCGGGAAGGAGGCGCTATTTCGATGTCCGTTAACCGATTCGAACCGTTCCTTACGCTGCACGAGGCGATCGATTTGCTCGGCGTCAGCCGTTCGACCTTCGACCGCTGGCGCAAGCAGAAGCGGCTGCCCGTCATCAAGATCGGCAAAGAAATCTGGATCGACAAAAACGAGCTGGAGCAATGGGTCCGCCATCACTCCTCTTCCCGTCCGGACGCGCAAAAGCCTTCGGTTCCGGCGTCCGACCTTCGCCCTTCGTCCGGGCGAATGACCGTCGCCGTCGGCTACCAGAGCGGATCGGCGCATATGTGGACGGCGCTGCTGATGAAAGAGCTTGGCTGGTTCGAGGAAGAGCTGGCCCGCGTCTGCCCGCAGGCGTCCGTAAGATGGATCGACGCGGCCAACGGTCCGTCCCTGCTGCAAGGCCTGATCGGCGGCAGCATCCAAATCGCCTCGCTCGGCGATTATCCGATCATGCTCGGCTTTTCGCTCAGCCGGTCGCTGCCCGCCTTTCGCCCCGTCCTGCTCGCCTTCGACGGCAAAACGGCCGGCGGCAGAGGCATCTCCCTCGTGGCGCGGAAAGATCTCGTCATTCGCTGCGCATCCGAACTGGCCGGTCTGCCCCTTGCGACCGTCCCGCAATCCAGCGCGGGGCGGCGGCTGGCCAAGTGGCTGCGCTCGCTCGGTTACGGCGAGGAACGGCTCGTACATAAAGACATAGCGGAAAGCGCGGCGGCACTTAGACAGGGCGAAATCGCCGGAAGCGTCATGTGGGAACCGCATGTAACCTTGATGGAACAGCGCGGAGAAGGGAAAATCTTTTTCAAGGAGGGATTCGGAGAGGACTTCCTGACCGGCATCGTCGCGGAGGAAAATTGGGCTCGCCAGCATCCGGAAGCGGCCGCGGCTTACGTGAAGGCGCACATCCGCGTCCACCATCTGCTGCGCGGCGACGTCCATGTGGCTTCCCGCATCATCTCCCGCCTAAGCGGCATACCCGCGGAGACGGCCGCCCGCATCATCGCCAAAGTCAGGTGGGACGCGTCGGTCTACGACAAAGACCTGCGGACGCTCAGCCGGCTCATGCCGGAGGAGGCCGCGACGAAGGAGGCCGGAGCGGCTGATGCGCCCCGGGACGCGGGCGGAACGGACTATTCGCCTATGTCCGAATATTTTCGCCGGGCGGTCGAAGCCTTGAAGCTGCCGGACCCCGGCGCGCGCCCGGTGCAAGGGGACTGGTCGGATGAGCAGCATTATTGAAGGCGCGCGGGCCGCGGGAAAGCCATGACGGCGCGAACCGGCTTCCGGCGGCGTCCCGGCGTTCCGGTGCCGGACGGCTGGCGCCTAACGGCTACTATAGAACCACTGGCGCCTCTGCCCGCGCATGCTCGACCTGCTCTCCTCTTACCGGCTGCCGCTTGCCGCCGACGCACAATGCAGCCCGGCGCGCTTGAATGCGGCCTTTTCCTGTTGACAATGAAAATGAGAATTGTTATCATTATCTCTGTTTTGATCACTCTATCAAACACGACGAAACCATGAGGGGGAGCAACAACGTGTCACACAGCAAAACCAAATTCACATTCGTACTTGTCAGCTTAATGATCTTGTCCCTGGTTCTTGCGGCCTGCGGCGGCAATGCGTCCAACAACGCTGCTAGCGGTTCGCCCAGCGCGCCGGCGTCGAGCCCGTCCGAGAGCCAAGCAACTGCCGGCGCATCCGAAACGCCCGACGCTTCGGCCGAAAGAACGTTGACGGACGGCCTTGGCCATGAAGTGAAGGTGCCGGCCAACCCGCAGCGCATTATCGCCTCCTATTTGGAAGACCATCTGGTCGCGCTCGGTGTGAAGCCCGTCGCCCAATGGTCGGTCGCTAACGGCATCCAGGATTATTTGCAAACCGAACTGAAAGGCATTCCGACGATCTCCTACGATCTGCCTTACGAAGCGGTCTCGAGCTTCTCGCCGGACTTGATCATCATCGGGTCGTCCTCGACGGTCGAAGGCGACAAATACGCTCAATATTCCAAAATCGCGCCGACCTACGTCCTTGGCGACGAAATCAACAACGATTGGCGGAAGGCTTTGCTGAAAATCGGGGAAGTGCTGAACAAAAGCGAAGAAGCGCAAAAGGCGCTGGACGAATACGAGGCTAAAGCCAAGGAAGCGAAAGAGAAGCTGCAGCAAACGATCGGAAACGAATCCGCCGCCGTTCTCTGGCTCATTCAGAAGCAGTTTTACATCGTCAGCGATAAACTGTCCAGCGGCGCCGTATTGTACGGCGATCTGGGCCTGAAGGTGCCCGAAGTCGTCAAGGAAATTTCCGCAAGCGGCACGGCAAGCTGGAACCCGATTTCGCTCGAAAAGCTGGCCGAACTGGACGCGGATCACATTTTCCTCGTCAACAGCGACAAGTCGACGGGCTCCGAAGCGCTTAAGGATCCGATCTGGAAAAACATTCCTGCCGTCAAAAACGGGCATGTGTACGAGTTCGACAGCACCCACAGCTGGCTGTATTCCGGCGCGATCGCGAACAGCCAGATTATCGACGACGTGATCGCAAGCGTCGCCAAGTAACTGCGTTTCCGCGCCCGGTAGATTGTCTTTTTGCTGCAACGCCGTTCGGAAGCCCGGCGCCCTGCGCGTTCGGCTGCCTGACCGCTGCGGCAAGGAGACCTGGGATCGTCCTTGAAAAAGAAGGCTGTCCTCGAAAAATCTGTTCACGTGTGACGGACAGGCAACTGAAGAGAAAAACATGCAAAAATGAGGAAATGGCGGTGCAAGGGGGTTACCCCTGCATCGTCGTTTTTTTTGCTTCCGGTCTGTTCTATTGACGCTTTCTTGACATCCGAACAGCCGGGAGGAACTGCAGTTGCCATAACCGCAACTGCAGAACCCGTTTTCGCGCGATCCCCCGATTGAAGTGCCAAAAAGGCAATTAAATCCGTCATCTCCCCCATCCGACCGGCCGGGCGAGGCTGCAGTTGCCGTAACCGCAACTGCAGAGCCCGTTTTCGCGCGATCCCCCGATTGAAGTGCCAAAAAGGCAATTAAAATCGGGCATCTTGCCCTCCGGCCTGTCGGATGGACGGGGCTGAAATCCTCAATCTTCACATTCGTGCTTAAGCTTCTAATCGAAGAGAGGATGTGGGGACACCGCGATCGCCCGGACCGGCATCCGACGGCGTCAGCCGGGACCGTAAGCGGCCCCTTTGAGCGCCCACCAGACGAGCAGGGCCGCGCACAGGCATGCGGCCGCGAGCAATAGGCTGTCGCGCCGGCTCCATCGCAGCGCCGGGCGAACTTCGGGGTACGGCCGGCGGCCGACGCCGCGGCTTTCCAGCGCGAGCGCCGCTTGATCGCCCAGCCGAAACAGCGCCAGCAAAAAGGGGATTGCCGTATCCTTAAGCCTTGCGATCGCATTCCTGGCCGTCATGCGGCCGGTTTTGCCCCTGGCGACGGCCAGCCGTTCGAACCGTTCCCACTCCCCGAGCAGAACCGGAATAAACCGCATGAGCAGCGTGACGGTCAAAATAAAGTTTTGCGCGCGCCGACCGACGCACCCCCTTCTTGCCAACAGCTGCTCAAGCGATTTCCGCAGCCGCAGCGGCGTGATGACCAGCGTCATTCCAAGCCCGATCAGCATGACGAGCAGCGTGCGTCCCATGGAATGCAGGGCGGTAAGCGTCGCTTCCGCGTTCAACAGGCTCGAGCCGCCCGCCCCCGTCCCTGCCGCCAAGGATACTGCCACGGAAAAGACACAGAACGCGATAATCGCCCCCCGCCATCTGCGCAGCGGAATGCGGGCCCAGACGATCGTAAACAGCACGATCGCCGCGCCGATCCCGAGCCCCGTCCAGTCCCGGACGGTAAAAATCGCAGCCGACATGACGATATAGGCAAGCCACACGGCCCGCGGATCGTACCCGGCCAGCCTCGATTGCCGCAGGCCGTCGGGCTCCGGGGCGGAAGCCGGACGTTTGAAGACGCCGGCTTCGGAAACGGCGCGTCCGATCGCACTTTGTTCATGCGCCGAAAGTCCCGCGTCCGCGCGCAAAGTTCCCCGTTCGGCGGTCGGCAGAAAGGGGCCGTACGGCATGCTGCCGGCTTCTATCGGCGTCAAGCGCGCGGATTCCCCATTCGGGGCGCTTGACTCCGGCGAAAAACGCAACGGGTCATCTTCTTCCGGACTCGCCAGCTCCTTTGCCAGCGCGGAGACATCCCAGACCGCTTCCGGCGTTGCGCCTTCCTTAAGCCAGTCTCCCGCAAGCCGCAGCCATTCCGGCACTTCCATGCCCGCTTCGGCCCACAGTTCGGGGCAAGCGAGCAGCTCGTCCCGTCCGCACAGCCGTTTGGCGCCCGAGGACGCGATCAGCAACACCTGGTCGGCAAGCGGCAGCGCCCATTCCGTGTCGTGCGAAACCACCACCACGCCCCGGCCTTCCCGCGCCGCATGGATCAGCCGCTCGGCGAGCAGCGCATGCCCTTCGGCGTCAAGGCCCGCCGTCGGCTCGTCCAGCAGCAGCCATCGCGCCGGTACGGCGAGCAGACAGGCCAGCGCGAGACGTCTGCGTTCGCCCCCGCTCATGCGGAACGGGTCGCGCTCCAACCAGGCGGAATCCCAACCGACCGCCGCCAGCGCCTCGGTTTGCCGGCGCAGCCGCTCTTCCTTCGCCAGCCCGTAAGGCCGCAGCGCATACTCCAGTTCGGCCGCGACCGTGCGCGCCGCCAGCTGCTCCTCCGGAGCCTGGCTGGCATAGGCATAAGCCATCAGCGCCGCCGGGTTTTGCCTGGGGCGAAGCCGCAAGTCCGCCGTCCACAGATCGGACGGCCCGTAAGCGACGCCAACGCCTTCCGAAAACCGCAAACCGGCCAACTGCTCCAGCCAAAAGGTTTTGCCCGCGCCGCTGGGTCCGAATACGACCGTAATCGTGCCCGGCTTAAATTGCCAACGCCGGCCGTTCTCCGTTACCGACAAGTCCCAACGTTCATGGACCGATTTCGACACGCCGTTCTCCCGCCTTTCCCGAACGCGCCTCTTTTGGATTCGCCTCTTTCGGATGCGCTTCTCTCATATCCGTATCTCTCATCTGCGCCTCACCCGGATTCGCCTCGATAGGATGCGCCTCCGGATGTTCCTTTCTCGGATGCTCTCTTTCCGAGTGCGCCTTCGCCGGATCCGGACGCAGCTTCGCCGCCTGCCACTCTTCCAACGATACGGGCAGCGGATGCGCAAGCTTGCCGGCACGGCCCAGCTCCAGGGCCAGCCTTGCCAAATAAGGCAGCCGAAGGCCGCATTCGGCGCACGGAGAAACGCCGCTTCCCGGCTCCCCGTAGAAAAAATTCCGGACATTGCCGTCGTAGCGGATGCGTCCCCCGGACAGCGCGATAACGCGGCGATCGGGCCCCAGCTCGTCCAGCCGTTGGGTGATCCAGATAACCGCCGCGCCGCGCGCCTCCAACTGCCCGGCCATTGCGCGGACCCGGCGGCGCGCCGCATCGTCCAGCATCGAAGTCGCTTCGTCGAACACGATCAAATCCGGCTCTCCCGCATACGCGGCGGCAATGGCCGCCATTTGCCGCTGCCCTCCGGACAGCCGGCTCCAGGGCAAATCCGCCGCCTCGCTCAGCCCGGCAAGATGCAGCGCCCGCTCGGCTTTCCGCTCCGCCTCCTCCTGCGGCAAGCCGAGCCATTCAAGCGCAAAAGCCAGTTCCTCGCGTGGCGTTTGCCCGAACAGTTGAGCGTCCGGCTGCTGCATGACATAGGCCGCCGGATAAAACCCGGCAAAGCCGCGCTCGACCGTTCCGCGGACTTCTCCCGCCGACAGTCCGGCGGCAAGCCGTCCCAATGTCGATTTGCCGCTGCCGTTCGCCCCGACGACATACAACCATTCGCCCTTATGTACCGTCAAGTTCAGTCCGAGGGCGATCGGCCTCGTCTCGCCGGTTCCGTAGACGGACACATCGACCAACCGCAGGGGGCCTTCGTGATTTTCCCCGTTCATGCCATTTCCCTCTTCCCAATCGCAAGCTCTCGTGCTACAATTCGAAATGTTAACCACGATTCAAAAATTAGGTTAACATTTCGAAAGGGGTTTTGACAATGCCGTATTCCACCGAATCCTCGACATCGCCCAATCCGGGCGCGACCCAACCGATCCATCGCCTTCGGGGCATCGTGTACACGGCCCTGTTCGCCGCGCTGTTCATCGCGTTCAGCTGGGTTCAAATTCCGCTCGGCTTCTCGCCGGTGCCGGTTACGCTGCAGACGCTTGCCGTTATGCTCGCAGGAGGCCTGCTGGGCGCTACATACGGATTCTGGAGCATCGCCATCGTCGTCCTGCTGACCGCCGTCGGTCTGCCGCTGCTGGAAGGACGCGGCGGTCTGTCTACCGTCTTCGGTCCGACGGGCGGCTATATCTGGATGTTCCCGATCTCCGCCCTGCTGATCGGCTTCGTCAGCGACCGGCTGTTCCGCGGCTCAGGGCGGCTGAACGCATGGCGCATCGCCGTTCTCGCCGCCGCGATCGCGTTGTTCGGCGTCGTGTTCCCGTATGTGGCGGGCGTGCCCTGGCTGGCCTACAAGCTGGACATGTCCTTCGCGAAGGCCATGGCTGCCGGCTGCTATCCGTTCATCCCCGGAGATACGATCAAGGGTGTGGCGGCTGTGGCGATTATCGCCCTGCTGCGGCCTCTGCTTCCCGGCCTGCGCGGACGCGGCTAACCTTCGGCCCGTTCCCGCCGCCGCTTTGAAAGCTTGGTTTCCGTTCCCATACCGCAAGCTGAAGGCCGACAAGACGGCAATCTGACGGCAAACGGCAGCGGGCGGCGATTCCGATAACCGATTCGGAATCGCCGCCCGCTTGTTTTATTTCGATTTTTTCTTGGCGGCGGAACGCCCCTGCTTCTTCGGATCGTCAGGTTTGGGCGCCCGCGTCTGCGAGTTGGGAATGCCTTCCGTCATCGCGCCGACCTCCTTCGCATGTCGCGTCGTGAACGTACGCATGCTTAGGTTGCGGCCCGCCCTTGCCCTTTATTCCTCGCCGCGCCAAGCGGCTGTCGCCCGGCCGCCGTCAATCGCTGCACGTCTCCGGCTGCTCGATGCGCGTTGCGGCCTCGACATCGAGCTTCTCGGCAACCGTATCGCGGATGATGCTGACGATCGATTGCAGCAAGTAGTTCACATCGGTCTGGCTTTGCTGAAATTGCTGCACGATCGGGATGTTGTCGAGCTCGTCCTGAAGCTCGGCGATTTCGTTTTCGATTTTGGCGGCCATCTTTTCATTCTTGAACGTCGTCTGGAATGCGACGAGTTCCTTTTGCTTTTTCTTGATTTGCGCGATCAGGCCTTGCACCTTCTCGTGCTTTTGGATTTGCTTCTCCGCCTGCTGGTACAGGACGACCTCCTCGGTCGTCGTAATCAGATGCGCCAGTTCCTTAGCCTTGGCCAAAATATCTTCGCGCACGATCAACTCCCGGTTGTCAAACTCCGGTATGGCAAGGCCTTCCTCGTGCAGGCAGCCGCAGTCGTGTTGGTGCCCATGAGCGTGTTCGGTAGCCGACATAAACTTGATTCCTCCGTTGATGGGATTAAGCGCCGTGCGACAGCGCCGCCTGAACCGGAACGTCCGCCGCTTCCCCGCGAATGTACCACGTTTGCGGAGCCGTGACTTTGACCTTCACGAACTGGCCGATCCATTCCTGCGGTCCTTCGAAATGAATGAGCTTGTTCGAACGCGTCCGGCCGGACAGAACGTTCGGGTTGTTTTTGCTGACGCCTTCGACGAGCACCTCGACCGTTTGCCCTTTAAGCTGCAGGTTGCTTTCCAGGCTTAGCTCCGCAATCAGCGCGTTCAAGCGTTCCAGGCGCTTCTGCTTCACTTCGTACGGAACGTTGTCTTCCATTTCGGCGGCCGGCGTTCCTTCGCGCGGCGAATAGATGAACGTAAACGCCGAGGCGAACTTCGCTTCGCGCACGAGCGAGAGCGTTTCTTCGAACTGCTCCTCGGTCTCGCCCGGGAAGCCGACGATGATGTCGGTGGTCAGCACCACGTTCGGAATCGCCTCCCGAATGCGGCGAACCAAATCCAGAAAGTGCTCGCGCGAATATTTCCGGCTCATCCGCTTCAGGATTTCGCTGCTGCCCGATTGCACCGGTAAATGAATATGCTCCACCAGGTTGCCGCCCTTGGCGAGCACTTCGATCAGGCGATCGTCAAAGTCGCGCGGATGCGAAGTCGTAAAGCGGACGCGCGGAATGTCGATTTTCCGGATGTCGTCCATCAGATCGGCAAAGCGGTAGTTGCGGTCCGTAAAATCTTTGCCGTAAGCGTTCACGTTTTGCCCAAGCAGCGTAATTTCCTTAAAACCTTGCCGCGCCAGTTCGCGCACCTCGGCGATCACGTCCTCCGGCAGCCGGCTCCGCTCCTTGCCCCGCGTATAGGGAACGATGCAGTACGTGCAGAACTTGTCGCACCCGTACATGATGTTCACCCACGCCCTGAGCCCTTCGCGCTTTTTCGGCAAATTCTCGATGATGTCGCCTTCCTTGGACCAAACCTCGACCACCATTTCCTTGCCGAAGTAGGCTTCTTGCAGCAAATGCGGCAGCCTGTGAATGTTGTG
Source organism: Cohnella laeviribosi DSM 21336 (assembly GCF_000378425.1). Taxonomy (GTDB): domain Bacteria; phylum Bacillota; class Bacilli; order Paenibacillales; family Paenibacillaceae; genus Cohnella; species Cohnella laeviribosi. Next base: position 21,454 of record NZ_KB899818.1, read on the forward strand.
CGTTCCGAAGATCAGATCGACGTACGCATGCTTTTGCATGATCCGGCCGACGACGGCGGCTTCCTGCGACATGCAGCCGCATACGCCGAGAATCAGCTCCGGCTTTTCCAGCTTGAGCGATTTCAGATGGCCCAGCTCGCCGAACACTTTATCTTCCGCGTTTTCGCGAACCGCGCACGTGTTGAGAAGAATGACGTCCGCTTCGGTTCGTTCCGTCGTCGGGGCGAAGCCCATCTCCTCGAACAGACCGCGCATCACTTCCGTGTCGTGTTCGTTCATTTGGCAGCCGTACGTGTAGATCAAATATTTTTTGCCCCGGCCGAGCGTTTTCAGCTCTTCGGGCACGGCATTTTCATAGTGGACCCGGATTTCTTCCTTGCCCCGCTTCTTCTCGTCCTTGTAGGAAGGCATGGCGTTGATCGTAATGTCCCGGCCCTTGATCCGGTAGGTCGTCTTGCCGTTCTCTTCCTTGACGATCTTCGCGTCGGAAAAGTCGAAGTACTTGGAGTAGTCCTTTCCCGTGTCCGGTTTCGGATTCGCCGGACCGCGATTTCCTTGCGTCATGGTGTGATCACATCCCTCGGTCAGTCTCTATGTCATCGATTGCGATTGTGCTTGCGCGGAAAGTTCATTACGTCATTATAACATAACGAAGCGATCCAAGGCTATGCGAACCGGCAGGAAAAAGAAAAGCCCTCCGCATCCGGAGGGTTGTCCGTCAAGCCGGTCAGTCGATGATCTCCCCCATGTCGCCTGTCGAAACGCCGGCAGCGTTGCCTTCGTCCGTATCGATGTGCATATCCAGAGCGAACTCGTCGGACACGCGGGCGATGACGTTTTCGAATACGACGCCGCGCTCGCCGCCGACCCGCACCTTGAGCCGCTGCTTGTCCGCGATGCCCCATTTCTGCGCATCCGACGTATGGAAATGGATATGTCTCGCCGCGACGATAACCCCTTTATCTATCGTGACTTCTCCGGCCGGACCGACGATGCGGATGCCGGGGGTATTCTCGATGTCTCCGGATTCGCGCACGGGAGGATTAAGGCCGAGAACGAACGCGTCCGTACGGGACACTTCCAACTGCGTAGCCTTGCGGACCGGACCGAGAATGCGCACTTTGGGGAAAGAGCCCTTCGGTCCGTAAACCGCCACCGTTTCGTTCGCCGCGAACTGGCCCGGCTGGCTGAGCGGCTTCATGACGGTCAGTTCGGCGCCTTCGCCGAACAAGATGGACACATGCTCCCGGGTCAAATGGATATGGCGAGCCGAAACGCCGATCGGGACCTGTTTGATTTCACTCATTCGTATCTCCGCCTTTGTCGTATAGTTGCTGAGTTCGTTGTCTCTTTCTATTATAGCGCATCAAAAAAGAAGAGGCACACGGGATCGCCTGTGTGCCGCCAGATGAAAAGCTTTTATCGAAATTCCGCCACCAATTTGTCGAAATCGTCGCGGGAAAGGGTAAGGTCCTGCTTCGCCAGCGCCTCCTCTTTGAACCCGACAGCCAAATCCTCATAAGACTTGCGGCTCGTATCCTGATAAATAAGACCCGTAAGCAAGCCGTTCGTCTCCATAATTTTCGTCATCGCCGCGATCCGGTTGGTCGGATCGTAGCCTTCGATGTGATCGAGGTTGACGATATTTTCCTTGAACCAGTCGTAGGTGTTCACCTTGTTGAACGTGACGCACGGGCTGAACACGTTGATCAGCGAGAAGCCTTTGTGCTTGAGCCCCGCCTCGATCAGCGCGGTGAGCTGCTTCAGGTCGCTCGAGAACGATTGCGCCACGAACGTCGCTCCGGCCGACAGAGCGATTTCCAGCGGCGACAGCGTCGTTTCGATCGATCCTTCGGGGGTCGATTTCGTTTTGAAGCCTTCGGCGCTGCGCGGCGACGTTTGGCCTTTCGTCAACCCGTAGATCTGGTTGTCCATAACGATATACGTAATGTCGAGATTGCGCCGGATCGCGTGCACCGTATGCCCCATTCCGATCGCGAAGCCGTCGCCGTCGCCGCCGGACGCGATGACCGTCAATTCCCGGTTCGCCAGCTTGACGCCCTGCGCGATCGGCAGCGCGCGGCCGTGAATGCCGTGAAAGCCGTAAGCGTTAATATAACCGGAGATGCGCCCCGAGCAGCCGATGCCCGATATGACGGCGAGCTGTTCCGGCTCGAGACCGATATTCGCCGCCGCCCGCTGAATCGCCGCTTGCACGGAGAAATCCCCGCAGCCCGGGCACCAGTTTGGCTTCACATTGTTGCGGAAGTCTTTGAACGTAGCCATCGTCAGACCAACTCCTTGCACGCTTTTTCGATTTCGGCAGGCAAAAACGGCGTTCCGTCGTATTTCAGCAGGTTTTCGATCTTGTCGTGATAGCCGACGTTCATCTTGATCAACGACGCGAGTTGGCCGGTTCCGTTGTTTTCCAGGACGACCGCTTTGGGAGCGCGGGCCAGATGCGGCTCCAGCAGTTCGCTCGGGAACGGATGCAATTGCCGAACGGTGATATGGTTCGTACGGATGCCTTGCTCCGCAAGGCGGCTGCGCGCTTCGTCGATCGTGCCGCCGGTCGAACCCATGCCGATGATAAGCAGATCCGGGGTCTCGTGCGGCGCGTCCGCCTTGATCGCATCGGTAATCCGCAAATGCTTGATTTTGCCGAGGCGCTTTTCCATCATTTTCTTGCGGTTCGGCGCGGCTTCCGAAGGACGGCCTTCCTGGTCGTGCTCTACGCCCGTCACATGGTGGATGCCGTTCTTTGCCCCCGGCAACACGCGAGGCGAAATGCCGTCTTCGGTGAATTCGTACCGTTTGAACATCCGGTTCGGTTCAAGCGGCGGAAGCTCTCCCGTCACCAGCTTGCCGCGCTCGATCTTGATCCGGTCGTAATCGAGGGGTTCGCACGACTGCTTGCCGAGCGACAGCTGCAGGTCGGTCGCCACGATGACCGGAACTTGGTATTGTTCCGCCAGGTTGAACGCTTCGATCATATCGTAGAAGCACTCTTCGATCGTGCTCGGCGCGATGACGACTTTCGGAATTTCCCCGTGCGTGCCGTAGATCAGCGCGTTGATATCGGATTGCTCCTGCTTCGTCGGCAGCCCCGTCGAAGGTCCGCCGCGCTGCGTGTCGATGATCACGAGCGGCGTTTCGGTCATGCCCGACAGGCCGATCGCTTCCATCATCAGCGACAGCCCGGGGCCGGCGGATGCCGTCATCGTCCGGACGCCGGCGTAGTTGGCGCCGATCGCCATCGTAACCGCCGCGATTTCATCCTCGGTCTGAACGACGGTGCCGCCGAATTTCGGCAGTTTCTTGATCAAATATTCCATGATTTCCGAAGCCGGGGTAATCGGATAAGCGGACATGAGCCTGCAGCCCGCCGCGATGGCGCCCAGCCCCAACGCCTCGTTGCCGATCATGAACAGCTTCTGCTTGCCGTCGGCTTCCTCGAGCCGGAATTCCTCCAGCGGGCCGCCCGCAAGCTCCAGGACGTACTCGGCTCCGCGCCTTACCGCTTCGATGTTTTTCTCGACGACGGCCGGACCTTTCCGCCCGAACTCCTCCTCCACCGCCTTGTTGAACACTTCGAGCGGAAGCCCGAGCAGCGCCCAGGAGGCGCCGGATGCAACCATATTTTTCATCAGCGAGGTGCCGAGCTCCTCGGCGATCGCCGTAATCGGAACCGCGAACAGCCGGGCGTCGACGCCTTCCGGAACGGTCGGCGAAAACTTCGCGTCCGCGACAATGACGCCGCCCGGACGCAGCTCGTGAGCGTTCAAATCGATGCTTTCCTGGTCGAAGGCGACCAATATATCCAAATCGTCCGAAATGGCGCGGATGGGTTTGGTGCTGATGCGGATTTTGTTGTTGGTGTGTCCGCCTTTAATCCGCGAGGAAAAGTGACGGTACCCGTAAAGGTAGTAACCCAGCCGATTCAGCGAGGTGGAGAAAATACGGTCCGTACTCTCCACGCCTTCCCCTTGCTGGCCGCCAATTTTCCATGACAGTTGACTGATCACAGTGTCCATCTCCTCTTAATCTCTGCTTCGGCGCGAGCGCAAACGATGCTATGCGATAAACATTACAAATCAACTATATTAATGAAAGCAATTATCAATGTAAATTTTATGATTGCATATTCCAAAAAGCAAGCTTTTATGCCCAATTCAAACGATAACACTTTCTGATAAAAACGATGCGCTTCCGTTATGAATCAAAATCGATGCGATTACTGGGGAAGATATTTGTGCAAAAAGCGGAACGCGTTCTCGCCGAGCATGCCCCGCACGGTCCGCTCCGGATAGCGCCTCAGAAGCGCCTCCGCCAGCGCGGGATACTGCCCCGGGTGGGCGAGCCCCTGCACATAGCGATCGATCCCGTCGAAATCCGAGCCGAACGCCAAATGCCGTTCGCCGCCGAGCGAGCATACATGCTCGACATGGCGCAGCACATCGTCGATGGACGCCGAATCCCGCTCGGTCAAAAACCACGGCACAAACGTAAGGCCGATAATGCCGCCCGCTTGGATGATCGCTTGGATTTGCGCGTCGGTCAGATTGCGGGGATGGTTCCGCAGCGCCCGCGCATTGGAATGGGAGGCGAAAAAAGGTCGGCTCGAGCAGTCGGCCACATCCCAGAAGCCTTTTTCCGACAGATGCGACACGTCGATCAGAATGCCCATCTCCCCGCATTCCTTGACCAGCCTCCTGCCCGCCCCGGTCAAACCGCCGCCGCGGGGCTCCAGCGCGCCGTCGCACGCCCAGTTGGCACGGTTCCAAGTCGGGCCGAGCAGCCGCAATCCGAGCAGGTGCAGCAGCCTCAGGCACCACCACTGTTCCCGCAGTCCGTCGACTCCTTCCAGCGACAGCAGAGCGCCCCTGCATGCTCCCTCGCGAACGGCCTGAAGGTCGCCGGCGCTCCGGACGATTCGCATTCCCGGAGCCGTCAGCACCTTCGTCCAGAAAAGTTCGGCCTCCCGGAGCACCGTCTCCGGTTCCATCCGTTCGTCTTCCGGCAGGTAGATGGCAAAAACCTGAAGCCGGACGTTCCCTTCCTTCAGCCGATTCAGGGTGACGTCCAATCCTGCGCTTTCCGGCCCGTCGAATGCCAAACCCGGGGCTTTCAGCATTTTGAACAACACGTCGCAGTGCAAATCCGCGATCCCGGTCACGCTTATCCCTCCTGCCCTTTTATGCCGCCGGCCGTACCCGGCGGAACGCGAACGGGCGCTTATACCGCTTAAGCCCAACAGGCGCCCGAACGCAACAAAAAACCTGTTCTCCGCTCCAACCTCCCGGCAAGAAAAAGCCCGGGCCGGACCGTCCGAGAACAGGTTTACCATCACTCTTCATTATCTTTAGCGAGGTTCCACGATTAGCTTGATCGCCGTGCGATCTTCACCGTCAATCACGATATCGGTAAAAGCCGGGATGCAAATCAAATCCACCCCGCTCGGCGCCACAAAACCCCGGGCAATCGCGACGGCTTTGATCGCCTGATTCAGCGCTCCCGCACCAATCGCTTGCAGTTCCGCATTGCCTCTCTCTCGGAGCACACCCGCCAAAGCGCCTGCGACAGAATTTGGATTGGATTTTGCAGAAACCTTTAATACTTCCATGACCAGTTCCTCCTCGGGGATCAAAGGATGGGCCCACTAAGGCATACATATTCGGTAGGAGCCCCGTTAATTCCTGCTTCTTTGGAAGGAAGCGGCCGCAAAAATCGCGAAAAATTCTGATATTTACGCGGGGAAGAACGGGTATTTTGCGCCATGAGGCCCAAATACCCGGCATTTTCCGGTTCGGTCAGGAAGCGATCCAGGAATCCTCGTCGATCCGGATCGTTTGGATGCCGGTTGCCCGTCCCGTCGACTCGTCCATTTCGACAAATACGCCGTGCAGATGCCATTTGCCTTCCGCGACCTGAAACCTTGCGGGCAGTCCCGTCTTGAATTTGCGAAGCACGCCTTCCTTCTCCATCCCGAGAACGCCGTCGCGAGGTCCGGTCATGCCGGCATCCGTCAAGTAAGCGGTTCCTCCCGGCAATATCCTCTCGTCGTTCGTCTGAACATGGGTATGCGTGCCCACCACAAGCGAAGCTCTGCCGTCCAAGTGCCACCCCATGGCGATTTTCTCGCTGGTCGCCTCGGCGTGGAAATCGACCAGGATGCATTTCGTTTTTTGGCGGAGCTCGTCTACGATCTCGTCGGCCGCGCGGAACGGACAATCGGCCGGCGGCAGGAACGTGCGTCCGATCAGATTGACGATCCCAAGCTCCTTGTTGCCCGCCTTAATGACGGCGCTGCCCGCCCCCGGCGTCCCCGGCGGCAGATTGGCGGGGCGGACCATCCGCGGCTCGTCGTCGATAAACTCGAATATTTCGCGGTTGTCCCACGTATGGTTGCCCATCGTAATCCCGTGAACGCCCCATTCGAACAGCTCGCGGGTAATGGCGGCGTTGATGCCGCGTCCGCCCGCCGCATTTTCGCCGTTGGCGATGATGATGTGCGGCCGGTACTTGTCCTTGAGCCAAGGCAGCAGACGCTTGACCGTCTCCCTGCCGACGCTCCCGACGATATCCCCGATAAAAATCACTCTCATAAGACACCTTCCCTGCTTTGAACACGAATTGTTGGCATGCGGCGAACAAAGAAAACAACGGCGGAAAGGGAAGAAGTGGCCGCTATGCTGCAGCCACTTCTTCAGCCTTCCCGAAACTTATTTTGCGTACTCCACCGCTCGAGTCTCACGGATGACCGTGACCTTGATATGGCCCGGATAGTCCAACTCGCTTTCGATTTTCTTGGTAATGTCGCGGGCCAATCGAAAGGCTTCCGCGTCGTCGATTTTGTCCGGCTGTACCATGACGCGGACTTCGCGTCCGGCCTGGATGGCGTACGATTTTTCGACGCCTTCGAACGACTCGGAAATCTCCTCCAGCTTTTCCAGGCGTTTGATATACGTTTCGAGTGTCTCCCGCCTTGCTCCCGGGCGCGCGGCGCTGAGCGCATCCGCGGCTCCGACGAGCATGGCGATGACCGACGTCGCTTCGCAATCTCCATGGTGGGAGGCGATGCTGTTGATGACAACGGGATGCTCTTTGTACTTCTTGCCCAACTCCACGCCGATCTCGACATGCGAACCTTCCACTTCGTGGTCGAGCGCCTTGCCGATGTCGTGCAGCAAGCCGGCGCGTTTGGCAAGCGTGACGTCTTCTCCGAGCTCCGCCGCCATCAATCCAGCCAAGTAAGCTACTTCCATCGAGTGCTTCAGCACGTTCTGGCCGTAACTTGTCCGAAACTTCAACCGTCCCAAAATCTTGATCAAATCCGGATGGAGACCGTGCACGCCGACTTCGAACGTCGCCTGCTCCCCATATTCCCGAATTCTTTCGTCCACTTCTTTGCGGGATTTTTCCACCATCTCTTCGATGCGGGCCGGGTGTATTCTTCCGTCGGCCACCAGCTTCTCGAGAGCGGTGCGGGCAATCTCCCGGCGAATCGGATCGAACCCCGATAGAATAACCGCTTCGGGCGTATCGTCAATGATCAGATCGATGCCTGTCAACGTCTCAAGCGCCCGGATATTGCGGCCTTCCCGACCGATAATGCGCCCCTTCATCTCTTCGTTCGGCAGCGCCACGACCGATACCGTCGTTTCGGCAACGTGATCCGCCGCGCAGCGCTGAATGGCGAGCGAGATGATGTCGCGGGCGCGTTTGTCGGCTTCTTCCTTCGCTTGCTGTTCGATATCTTTGATCAGCTGGGCGGTTTCGTGGCGAATTTCCTGCTCCACAGTCGTCAAAATCAACTGTTTCGCGTCTTCCATCGTCAAATTCGAAATCCGCTCCAATTCGCTGATCTGCTGCTTATGAAGCGTCTCGATCTGCTCCTGAATCTCTTCGATACGTTTCTCTTTGTTGGCAACCTGCTCCTCTTTACGTTCCAACGCTTCAAGCTTTCGGTCAAGCGACTCTTCCTTCTGCACCAGCCGCCGTTCCTGCCGCCCGATCTCGTTGCGTCGTTCGCGAATATCGCGCTCGGCCTCGTTACGGAGCTTGTGCACCTCGTCTTTGGCTTCCAGCACCATTTCCTTGCGGATAGCTTCCGCTTCTTTGCGGGCATTCTCCACAATTTGCAGAGCCGCCTGTTCCGCACTGGAAATCTTGGCTTCCGCAAAGGACTTGCGTACAACATAACCGATCCCAAAGAAAAGCGCGCCAACAACGATGACGATCAAGACCCAGATCCAGTCCTGCATGGTCTTTCACCTCCTCGTTGCATCGCCAAGGCAAACGCTTGGGACACGTATAAAATTGTGTGCCGGCTTTCAAACCGATCCGTTTCGTTTTGTTGCGGGTAAAACGGCTGCCACTTTCTCCCTGCGCGAAAGCCGCGTTTTACCGGTGACGAATCAAGAAAGGCGATGGATTCCCATCGCTTTCCCGAATCGTTAAAAGTCGAAAAAACAAGTTCCGAATCATTTTTTGGAAGGAAAAAAGGGTTCGGAATGGGAAGATGGAATACAGAAACATTGTAGCTTTTGTGAAAATGGATTGTCAAGCAAAGCATTTCGGCTTGACCCGCTTCCATCGTCCCGCTTAGAAGCCGTCCCCGCCGTCTTCCGGAAAGGCCGGGTCCGCTTCCTCCCCGGACATCGCATGGCGGACCGCATCGCGGGCCACTCCGCCGGAAAATCCCCGCCGCATCAGCAGCCCCATCAGCTTGTACTGGCGTTCCCGCAAGCTTTTTCCCTTCACGTTCGGCCACCGTTTCTTCGCCAGCTCGAAGGCGGCCTGCCGCTCCGCGCCATCGTCCAGTTCCTTGATCGCCTCGTCCGCCTCGCGCTTGGCAACGCCCCGCTGCAGCAGCTCCTGGCGGATCAACCGGCTGCCTTTGCGCTGGATGCTCAGCTTCTGCTCGGCATACCGCTTCGCGTATGCGGCGTCGTCAACGAGCCGGTACGCGATTAGTCTTTCCAAACAGCCGGCGACCGCTTCCGCGGACAAGCCTTTCCGGCTCAGCGCGGCGGCCAGCTCCCGCTTCGTCCTCGGCTTGCGGTCCAGCATGGCGAGCGCAGCCCGGTAAGCCTCCTCGACTTCCTGCTGCTTGGTCAGCGCTTCCCACTCTCCGGCGCTCAGCTTCTTCCCCGGCAGCAGACGCCAGCTTACGAGCGTATCTTCATGCACGGCAACGACGGCCGTCTCCGCATCCGCGTTCGAAGGCGCCTCTATGCGTTCTGCCGATTCCGCGGGAAGCTTCGCCTGCGCGGTTGTTTCCGCCTTCCCGGATTCCGGCAAGCGAACGGTGACGTTGTACATCGACTGCCTTTTCGGATCCGGGTGGACCGCTACGATTTCAGCCGCCGCTTGTTCCTTCCGTTCCATGCCGTTTCCTCCAATAGTAAAAGACATCCGCGCGCGGCGGATGTCCCGATTGTTCCCGAATGCATGAGGTCAGGCTTAACCGTCGTCTTAGTCGAGTTCCGCGAATTCGATATCGTCTTCTTCGTCGACGGAACCGCCTTGACGCAGCGCGGACGAGACGATGTCCGAATTCAGGCTGATGCTGCGGATTTGGCGCTCGATCTCCGCGCAGATGTCCGGGTGATCCTTCAGGAATTGCTTCGCGTTCTCCCGTCCTTGGCCAAGCCGTTCGCCGTTAAAGGAGAACCAAGCGCCGCTCTTCTGCACGATATCCAGCTCCGTGCCGATGTCGATGATGCTGCCTTCCTTCGAAATGCCTTCCCCGTACATGATGTCGACCTCGGCCTGCTTGAACGGCGGCGCGACCTTGTTCTTGACCACCTTGATGCGGGTACGGCTGCCCACCACATCGTTGCCCTGCTTGATGGAGTCCACCCGGCGCACGTCCAGACGGATGCTCGCATAGAATTTGAGGGCCCGTCCGCCCGGCGTCGTTTCGGGGTTGCCAAACATGACGCCGACCTTTTCCCGAAGCTGGTTGATAAAGATCGCGATCGCCTTCGACTTGCTGATCGCTCCGGACAGCTTGCGCATCGCCTGAGACATCAGGCGGGCCTGAAGGCCGACGAACGAGTCGCCCATGTCGCCCTCGATCTCCGCCTTCGGCACGAGGGCCGCAACCGAGTCGACCACGATAATATCGACCGCGCCGCTGCGCACCAGCGCTTCGGCGATTTCCAGCGCCTGTTCGCCGGTATCCGGCTGGCTGAGCAGCAGCTCGTCGATGTTGACGCCGAGGTTGCGCGCGTAAATCGGGTCCAGCGCATGCTCCGCATCGATAAACGCCGCCTGGCCGCCCGCTTTCTGGACTTCCGCGATCGCATGCAGCGCGACCGTCGTCTTGCCGGAAGATTCGGGTCCGTACACTTCGATAATTCGCCCACGCGGAAATCCGCCGATCCCGAGCGCGATATCCAATGCCAGCGCGCCGCTGGGATACGTTTCCACCTGAAGCTGCGCTTGCTCGCCCAATTTCATGATCGATCCTTTGCCAAACTGCTTCTCGATTTGGCGCAAAGCCATCTCTAATGCGGCGCGACGATCCGACAACACACCCACATCCTTATCGTTTTAATAGTTTTATCATACCTGTTTTTGCTGCCGTTGCCAAGCGTTTTGCGAACATTCGTTCTGTTCGCGTTGCAAAAAAGAACCGCAGCAAAGTCATCTTCGCTACGGTTCTTCCGCAACTTTCACTCACCAATTTACCACAGCCGCGGCGGGCTGACAACCCCTTTTTGCGCTTATTGTCGCGCATTGCCGCAAAATGGCGATAAAAGGGGAATATGAAGGCGCTTCTTGCCTTATTATCCGCGTCCGGTCAGCGTCAGCCACAGCAGGTACAACGCGCGCTTCGACGCGCGCAGGCGAATCCCTTCGCGGTCGCCCGACAGCTGCAGCCGCTCCACCTTCGTCGGCCGCCCGCGCTCGGCGAGGCCGACGAACACGAGCCCGACCGGCTTGCCCTCGGCCGAAGCCGGCCCCGCCACGCCGGTGACCGATACCGCGAGGTCGGTATCCGCCGCGGCAAGCATGCCCTCGGCCATCGCCTTGGCCGTCTCGGCGCTGACCGCGCCCGGCGCATCGGGTCCCTCCAGCAGCTCCTGCGGCACGCCGAGCTGCTTATGCTTCACCGCGTTGCTGTAGCTGACAACGCCGCCGGCAAATACGTCCGCGCTGCCCGGCACGGTCGTCAGCATCGCCGCGATCATGCCGCCGGTGCAGCTCTCGGCGAGCGACACGGTGCGGCGCTGCTGCGCCAGCAGCCGCACGACCGCGGCTTCCAGCGCGATGTCCTCTTCCGCATACAGATAGCGGTCCGTCCGCCGCCGGATTTCCTGCAGCGTCGGCTCCATCCGGCGCGCCGCCTCTTCGGCGTCCGCCGCCTTCGTGGACACGCGGATCGCCACTTCCCCTTCCTTGGCGTAAGGCGCGATCGTCGGGTCCGTCTGCTCCCGGATCAGGTCGATCAGAAGCTCTTCCAGCGCCGATTCGCCGATGCCGCTGAATTTCAGGACGACCGAACGCAAAACGTTCGTTTCGCCCAGCAGCTTGCGCAACCAGGCGGAACCGTCGTTTTCGAACATCGGCTTCATTTCGCGGGGCGGCCCCGGAAGCAGCAGGTAATGCGTGCCGTCCGCCGACAGCGCGTTGCCGACCGCAAGGCCGGTGTCGTTGCGCAGCGGCACGGCGCCCTCGATCAGCATCGCCTGGCGGCGGTTGCTCTCGACGAACGCCGCTTCCCGCCCGGCGAACATCGATTCGATCTTCCGCATCGTCGGCTCGTGCAGCACGATTTTGCGGCCCAAATAAGAGGCGAGCGCATCCCGGGTCAGATCGTCCATCGTCGGGCCGAGACCTCCGGTAAAGACGAGCAGGTCCGCCCTGCCGCGCGCCGTTTCGATCGCTTGGCGGATGCGGGCTTCGTTGTCGCCGACGACCGTCTGGTAATAAACGTCCACGCCCAATTCGGCCAAAGCCTGCGCCAGAAATTGCGCATTCGTGTTTACGATCTGGCCCAGAAGCAGTTCCGTGCCGACCGCGATAATTTCCGCTTTCATCCGTCGCGCCGCACCTCTTTGCCCGCTCCGGAGGCAGGCGGATGGTCCGCCGGCGGATTGAGCAGGCTTTTGTTTTTAACGAAATAGTCGATACCCGAATAAATCGTGATCAGCACCGCCGCCCAGACGATAATCGTGTCCACCGGAATATGTAGGAACTCGAACGGGAAGTTGTTCAGCAGCAGCACCACGATCATCGCAATCTGAATGGCCGTCTTCCACTTGCCCCATTTGCTGGCCGCCAGCACCACGCCTTCGAGCAGCGCCACTTGCCTTAAACCCGTAACCGCCCACTCGCGCGCAATGATGAAGATCGCGACCCAGGCGTCAAGCTTGCCCATTTCCACAAGCGAGATCAGAACGGCGGCCACGAGCAGCTTATCCGCAAGGGGATCCAGCAGCTTGCCGAGGTTGGTGACAATCTTGCGCTTGCGGGCGATATATCCGTCAAGCCCGTCCGTGCTGGCCGCGATTATAAAGAGAAGCAACGCGAATATCTGATTGTACGAGATGGAATAGGTGCCGAGTGTAAGCGGGGAAACGTCCAGCCTGACCAGCAGGAAGAACGCCACGATCGGCACGAGAAAAATCCGTGCCAGCGTAATCCGATTGGCCAGGTTCAAGCCGCTTCCTCCTCCCGCCGTTTGAGCCCGAAATCAAGCTTCATTCGATTCGATATCTCGCGCATCCGAATGCCTTCCCCCCTGTTGTGCCGTTCTGCCTTTCAATTCGAAACCAGTATAAACGAAGCCGCAACATGTGTCAAAAGAGCGACAGACGCTTCCCGCCGGCCGCTCCGGCCCGGAGGAAGCGCCGTTTGACGCGCGATGGAAGGCGCTTAACGGTAGTTGACGAACTGCAGCTCAAGCGGGAGATCCGCTCCCCTAAGCAGCGCGATGACCGCCTGCAGATCGTCCTTGCTTTTGCCGGAAACGCGAATCTGGTCGCCCTGGATCTGGCTTTTGACTTTGATTTTCGAATCCCGGATCAACACGTTGATTTTCTTCGCGGATTCCTGATCGATGCCCTGCTTGAGCGTCACCGTTTGCCTGACCGTGCCTCCCGAAGCCGGTTCGATTTTCCCGTATTCCAGATTGCGGATCGGCACCCCGCGCTTGATCAGCTTCGACTGCAAAATGTCGATCACGCTTTTCAGCTTGTACTCGTCGTCGGAGACGATGACCAGCGACCGGTCCTCCAGCTTGATGCTGCTTTTGCTGCCTTTGAAATCGAAACGGTTTTCGATTTCCTTAAGCGCCTGGGTAACGGCATTGTTCACTTCCTGCAAATCCACTTTCGATACGATGTCAAACGAATATTCCGACGCCATCGATTCGACTTCCTTTCCTGTAAACCAAACTTTGTATCCTATTATAGCAGTTATCGCGAACGAACCCAAAACAAAAGAGCCCCTTCACCAAGGGCCCCTTCGTTTTGCCGTCTTTCTTCAGCTAGAGCGCGAGCGGGCCGGCTCCCGGAACATGTCCAAAATGCCGAGCACGATCCAGGCCAGCCCGAAACCGAGAATTCCGTTCCCCCAAGCACTTGGCGTCAAATACCAGCCGATCAGGCTGACGATGACGCCGATCCCGGTAACGACCCAACTCGTTGCCATATATCCCGACCTCCGCGGTGCAAAATGAAAATACGTTAGTATCATAACCGCGGAGATGGCCGCTCATTCATGAAAACCCGAATTCCGGCGCCGAAGACGGCGGCGCTATGCCGACGGTTCGGTCTCGGCGGCCGCCGGAGTGAATTGAAATTTGCGCGACCTCGGCGCGTCCGTATCGTCGACCGCGACGCCGTCGATCGAGATCGACACCTTGGCGGCGCTGCCGACATTGACGTAGAACGGGCCGTCGATTTCGAAGGTCAGCGTTTGGTCTTTTCCGGGAGTCCCTTGGTAAATGTATTTCCCGTGGCGGTCGTTCTCCCGAACGCCTACCCAGCAATCCCCCGAAAACGCAAAGGAAAGAACGTGCGTGCCGGTGCCGGACACGTCGTAATAGTAGGTGCTCCCCGACTGCTTGGTGAGCGTCAGCGTCGTCGCGGACGGCGTCTCGCTCGGACTCGGCTCGGCCGAAGCCGATTGGGTCGGGGTCGGGGTCGCGGAGGGAGACGGCGAAACCGTCGACGAAGGCAGCGCGGTTTCGGACGTGATGTCTGTCGCGTTGTCCCGCTCCTCCGCGTCTTTGCCCGAATTGTTGACGTAGTATACGTACAGCAAGGCGATGATCAGCAGGGGAAACAGCCACATGACTGAATTGACCGCGATTTTCCCCCACCGGTCGCTATGCGTAACGGATCGGCTTCTGGGTTTGAGCATCGGTTCGCTCGCCGCCGTTTCCTGGGAAGCCGTTTTCGGAAGCTCTTTATGGTACAGGCGAAGCACTTCTTCCGCGTCCAACCCGACCGTCTCCGCGTATGTTTTCACAAAAGCGCGCACGTAGAAAGAACCCGGCAGTACTTTGTAGTCTCCAGCCTCGATAGCTTCCAGATATCGTTTGCGGATTTTGGTCGCTTCCTGAATGTCATCGAGCGTATAGCCGTGCTGCTCTCTTGCCTTGCGCAGCAGCTGTCCCAAATCCGACATGTTGTCACCTCCGTTATTTGATCTTTATTCGGCCAAGCGCTTGACCCGGCCGGTTGTCAGAAGCCGTCGTCCAATCCGGCGGTCGTAAAATTCTCGTATGTAATTTCCTCGTCCGGCGTATTGCGAAGCTCGATAATGCAATCGAAGAGGTCGTAGTCGAAATCGGACTCGCGGACGAAAATATCCGGATGCTCGATCACCTTGGTCGAGGGCATCGCCATAATTTCCTTCAGCAGGCTGTAATGCTTCTCGTTCGAACGGATCGTGCTGACGATGCCGTCGATAATGAACACGTTGTTCGGATTCGTCTCTTCTTCGGAAAGCTGGCTGCGCACCGTCTGGCGAAGCAGCGTGGAGGAGACGAACGTCCAGCGCTTGTTCGCGCACACGCTGCCGGCGATGATGGACTCCGTCTTGCCGACGCGGGGCATGCCGCGAAGACCGATCGTCTGGTTGCCGTCGCGTTTGAACAATTCGCCGAGAAAATCGACGAGAAGCCCCAGCTCGTCCCGCGTAAAACGAAACGTCTTGCCGTCCGACGAATCCCGTTCGATGTAGCGCCCGTGGCGGATGGCCAAAATATCGGTAAGGCGGGGCGGTCGCAGCGTGATGAGCGAAATGTTTTCGACCTTTGCAAGCATGCGGCCCAGCAGTTCGATTTTTTCGTCGTCGTCCGTTTGCAGGAGCAATCCCCGCGTGCGGTCCTCAACCCCGTTGATCGTAATGATGTTCACTTCGAGCATGCCCAGCAATGAGGCCAAATCTCCTAAAAGTCCGGGACGGTTTTTATGAATTTTATATTCCATGTACCATTGCTTTTTTTCCATTAAGCGCACCTCTGCCGGCCGGGGCAAAAATCGGGTTCCCCCGCCTACTTTGTATTCTACAAGACTCGTCAATCTCCTGCAAAATTCCGGGGCAAGAATGCGTCTAAAGTCCCAGATTTCACGGGTATTGAAACGTCAACTCCAAACGGCCCCGCCGGAAAGACGGCGGAGCCGTTGATGAAGCTTTCTCATTCGTCGTTCAATCCATTTGGACGAACGAAACGCCGCTTGGGTTGCATTTTTAGCTGCGGTTGGCCAATTTTACCATCAAACGGGCGATCGTCTTGCGTTCGGATTCGTCCCCGACTTCCCACAGATCCTTCAGAACGCGTTCCTCGTCGTTTTGCGGATCGACCTTACTTTCGAGAAATTCCCCGATCTCGTACGCAAGCTTCGCGATCGCTTCCTCGCTGATGCCCATATTTTTGGCGGCTTCCACCCGGTCGCCCAAAAACTTTTTCCAGGTTTCAAAGTTGCTCAATACGGTCGACATCGCTCAGCCTCCTGCCTGATTGGAATGAATGCTACAGCGAATAATATGTCCAGCGCGCCAAACCCGTATGCGCTCCATCCCCTGCGCAAACTTGTCAAACCATCCAGCCGCCGGAGAGGCTGATCACCTGGCCGGTCACGTAACCGGCTTCTTCCGAAACGAGATAGCGCACCAGCTCCGCCACTTCCTCCGGCCGGGCCAGCCTGCCGAGCGGAATGTCCCGGATCAGTTCGGCCTTTTCCTCGGGCGAAAGCGAAGCGAGCATGTCCGTGTCGACCGCGCCGGGAGCGACCGCGTTGACCGTCACGCCGAACGCGGCCATTTCCCTGGCGAGCGCCTTGGCGAAGCTGTTCAGGCCGCCTTTGGCGGCGGAATAGGCGACTTCGCCGGCGGCGCCCGTGATCCCCCAAATGCTGGACAGAAACACGAACCTTCCCCTCCGGTTCCACGCCATTCCGGGCCCGAACAGCTTGGCGAGCCAATACGCCGATTTCAGGTGGACGTCAAAGAGCTCATCCCACGCCGTTTCCTCCGTATCGTCAAGCAACCGGTAATAAGCGGTGCCGGCGCAATGCACCACGATGTCCGGCATCAGACCTTCCCGCTCCAGCTCGTCTTTAAGCCGTTTCAACGCGTCGCCGGAACGGACGTCGGCCCGGACGGCAGCCGAGCGTTTCGCCCCCAGTCGCCGGCATTCGTCTGCGACTTGCTCGGCCAAATCCAGCGCCGTGCGGCAGTGAACCGCCACGTCGATGCCGTCCGCCGCAAGCCGCCGCGCAACCGCCGCCCCGATGCCGCGCGACGAGCCCGTCACCAACGCGGTCCGCAAAGCGCCGAGCGGAAGGGAACGCGCCTGCCCCGCGGTCACACCGCATCGCTCCGGACGACGGCAACGGCAAGCCGGTCCGCGTTCACATGCTCGCGCAGACGGGCGTTCACGTCGCCCGGCGTCAAGCTTTCGTACAGGCCGACCAGCTCGAAAAAGTCGCCGCCGTTCAAGCGGTAGCGCGTAAACTCGTTGGCGATGGCTTCGGGGCTGTTCAGCATGCGGAGATACGCGCCGATCCGTTTCCGTCTGGCCCGCTCGAATTCGGCTTCGGCGACGCCCTTTTGCGCCGCTTCTTCCAGCGCTGCCGTCACTTTGGCGACAAGGGCGTCCGGATCTCTTGTATCGCCGCCGATGACGGAGAACGAATAGCCGGAACCCGTATTGAATTCGTAGCCGAAACCGTCGGAAATCAGATTCGCTTCGTACAGCTCCTGGTACAGAGACGAACTGGGACCAAGCAAAATATCGAACATCAGCCGGGTCACCAGTTCCCGCCGGATCGCGCCACTTCCGTCCCGGGGAGCCGGCTCTTCCTTATAGCCGAACAGGCATTTGGGAAGGGAAACGGGCAGCCGGATCTCCTTCCGCTTCTCCCGCACCTGAAGAGGTTCCTCCTCGAAGATCCGCTCGACCGGACCGGCCTCGGGGAATGTTTTGGCCGCCTGGTTGGCTTTGACCAGCTCCAGCGTCGCCTCGCCGTCGACGCCGCCCACGACGAAAAGCGTCATATTGGACGGATGGTAAAACGTCCGGTAGCAGTCGTACAGCATTTCCTTCGTGATGGACCGGACCGATTGCTCCGTGCCGGCAATGTCGATATGGACGGGATGGACGCTGTACAGCGCTTCGATCAGGCCGTAATAGACGCGCCAGTCCGGATTGTCCCTGTACATGTTGATTTCCTGCACGATAATGCCTTTTTCTTTTTCCACGTTGGCATCGGTAAAATAAGGATTCTGGACGAAATCGAGCAGCGTTGCGAGATTCGCTTCGATGTTGCGGGTGGCGCTGAACAAATACACCGTCCGGTCAAAACTCGTAAAGGCGTTGGCCGAAGCCCCCTGGGATGCGAACGTGGCAAAAATGTCGCCTTCCGGCTCCTCAAACATTTTATGCTCGAGGAAGTGAGCGATGCCGTCCGGCACCCGGATCTCCTCGCCCCCCGCAGGACGAAAACGGTTGTCGATCGAACCGTAGCGGGTCGTAAAGGTGGCGTACGTCTTCGTAAATCCGGGCTTCGGCAGCACAAACACGTCGAGGCCGTTGTCCAGCTTCTCGTAATAAAGCGTCTCCTGAAGCTTGTCGTACCGTTTAGTCGCCATCGCCGCTTCCTCCTTTCCGGTCCCGCAGGAAATAGATCGTATCGAGTTCGACGCTTTGCGCGACCTCGGCCACCCGCTCCGGGGTCACCGCCTCGAGCTCTTCGAGCAGGCTGTCCCCGTTCCGGTCGGTTCCGGCGAGCACGTTGTTGAAATCGAACGAGATGCGTTCGAACGCGGAGTCCTGCAGTTCCCGAAGCTGGTTGGCCAGCATCGCTTTCGTCCGCAACAGGTCCGCTTCGCCGATTTCGCCGCGGCGCATCGAGGCGAGCTGCTCCCGAATGATGCCGACCGCCTTCTCGTAGTTTCCGATCTCGATGCCGGACTGAATCGTAAGCAGCCCCTTGTGCCCGTCCAGACGGGAAGAGGCGTAATAGGCGAGGCTCGCTTTTTCCCGTACGTTGACAAACAGCTTGGAGTGCGGGAAAGCGCCGAGCAGCCCGTTATACATAAGCAGTGCCGGGTACCGCTCGTCTCCGAAGCTGATGCCGGTCGTAAGCCCCATATTCAGTTTGCCTTGGCCGACATCCAGCCGTTCGACAACCGTCTGCGGCTCGTTTCTCGCCTTCCGGAGGCGCGGAGGCGCATAAGACGACGGAGAGCCGCCCGAAAGCTTGAACGCCGCTTCCGCGAGCGGCTCGACTTCCTCCAGCGTCGTGTCGCCCGATACGTACAAGTCAAGCACGGCATCGTTCAACCAGTTTCGGTAAGCCTCGTAGAGTTTTTCGGCGTCGAGGCCGTCCAGATCGTCCTTTCGTCCGAGCGCCGGGAGCCGGTACGGTTCGTCCTTGCACATTTCCTCGACGCACCGTTCGGCGGCATAGCGGATTTTATCGTTGACTATGGCTTCGATCCGCTTGCGCACCGTCGTTTTTTCGGCTTCCACGTAACGGGAACGAAAGCGTCCCTCCTCCAGCGCGGGAGAGGTCAGCACTTCGCCGAGAAAATCGACCGCTTCCTTCAGGAGCGGCTGCCTGGAAGACACGAAGCGGTCGTTGATGATATCCAGCTTGAACTGCACGATCTGAAAATCGCCGCGCTTATAGATGTCGAATCCGAAGCCCGCTCCGTACAGATCGTCCAGCCGCTCGCGGAAGGAGATCGTCTCCGGATACGATGCGGTGCCCCGGCGCAGCACAAAAGGGGTGAGCGCTACCGGCGTCACCCTCGATTCGGTTAACGGAATTCCGACGAACAACGACAATGCAAAGGTCTTGAATCGTTTGGTCGGCAGCACGTGAAGCCGCAGCCGTCCCAAGCGTCCCCGCTGGAAATTTTCCGTAGACAAGGCATCATACCCCTTTGGCTCTTTTCCGATTCAGCCCCATTCTAACCGATGGCCCATTTGGAAGCAAATCCTTTCCAGCGATTCAAAGCGTTTTTTTATCGACAGAAGATATGCCTCCCGATCGTCTTGTACTGCGGCCGGGTCCAAATCCATTTGGAAGTGGCGGTCGCCGGGTTGAAATAATACAGGCAGCCGTCGACCGGGTCCCAGCCGCTGACCGCGTCCTTAACCGCCTTGTAGGCCGTTTCGTTCGGTTCCAGGTAAATTTGCCCGTCCGCGACCGCGGTAAAAGCGCCCGGCTGAAAGATTACGCCGGAAACCGTGTTGGGAAACTCGGGAGACCGTACCCGGTTCAAAATAACGGCCGCAACCGCAACCTGGCCTTCGTACGGCTCGCCCCGGGCTTCGCCGTAAACGGCGTTCGCCATAATCTTCAGATCGCTGGCGGACAGACCGAGATTGTTGGAAGCCGGCAGATCCTCGTTTCGCGCCGGCGCATTGCCTCCTCCGCCCGTGGCGGAACGGGGCAGATCCTCCGCTGTCGGCTTCCAGTCCTTGGTCGCCTGCCACAGCTTCAGCTTCGTTTTCGCGCCGACAATTCCGTCGGCTTTCATGCCGAATTTCCATTGAAACCATTTGACCGAATTCAGCGTTACCGGCCCGAACTGGCCGTCCACCTTGCCGCTGTAGTAGCCGAGATATTTCAGCCGTCCCTGCAATTCATATACGTCCTTGCCCGACGCGCCCTGCTTGAGTACCGCCTCTCCAAACGTATCCACCGAGTGCTTGGAGTTTTCCAGCGTGTACAGCCCCAGCAGGCCGAGCACGACGCATAGCGATAATACCACCAGTCGATAGCCCATGACCAAGTCACGCCTTTCCCAGTCGATTGATGCTGCCGCGAACGGCGCATTCACTGTCGTTAGTATGAGAAAGGGAAGCTTCGGTTATACGCCGATTCTGGCTATGGAGGGATTCCTTCTTTTCCGAACAAAAACAACCCTGCGGTGTCAAAATCCGCAAGGTTGCGTGAAGGCGCTCAGGAAGAAGCGCGGTTGTTCTGATATTGTTCGAGGCTCGTCAGCACTTCGCGGGGCTTGCTGCCTTCGTACGGGCCGACGATGCCTTTCGCTTCCATATAGTCGATCAGCCGGGCGGCGCGGGTATACCCGATCCGCATTCGCCGCTGCAGCAGCGAGACGGAAGCCTGCTTCGCCTCCAGCACGATGCTGACGGCCTGATCGAACAGCTCGTCGACGATTTCGGTTTCCTCGCCCTCCTGCTCCTCGCTGATTTCGGGAACGAGCTCCTCGTTGTACTCGGCTTCCGCTTGACTGCGAACGTGGGATACGACCGCCTCCACCTCCGCGTCCGACAGGAAGGCCCCCTGCACCCGGATCGGCTTCGAGGAGCCCATCGGCAGGAACAGCATATCGCCGCGTCCGAGCAGCTTCTCCGCCCCGGCCATATCGAGAATGGTGCGGGAGTCGACCTGCGAGGAGACGCCGAACGCGATCCGGCTCGGGATGTTGGCCTTGATGACGCCGGTGATGACGTCGACCGACGGCCGCTGCGTGGCGATGATCAAGTGGATGCCGGCGGCGCGGGCCATCTGGGCCAGCCGCATGATCGAATCTTCCACGTCTCCCGCCGCGACCATCATCAAATCGGCCAGCTCGTCCACGATGACGACGTAGTAAGGCAGAACCGCGTCGGGATTGTCGCCGTTCAGCATCAACGCATTGTAGCCCTCGATGTTCCGCGTGCCGGACTTGGAAAATTTCTCGTAGCGCTTTTCCATTTCCACGACGATTTTTTTCAGCGCAAGCGCCGCCCTGCGCGGATCGGTTACCACGGGGGCGAGCAGATGGGGAATTCCGTTGTAAACGTTCAGCTCGACCATCTTCGGGTCGATCATCAGGAATTTCACTTCGTCCGGCTTCGCCTTGTACAAAATGCTGGCGATAATCCCGTTGATGCAGACCGATTTGCCCGATCCGGTCGCCCCGGCGACAAGCAGGTGAGGCATCCGCGCCAGATTGCCGATGATCGGGGTGCCGGAAATATCCCGTCCTAACGCAATGGACAGCTTGCTCTGCGCGTCCCGGAATTCCTGCGACTCCAGCACTTCGCGCAGCGTAACGATGCTGACTTCGGAATTCGGCACTTCGATGCCGATCGCCGACTTGCCGGGGATCGGCGCTTCCATGCGGATGTCTTTGGCGGCCAAAGCCAGTGCGATATCGTCGGTCAGATTGACGATGCGGCTGACCTTGACCCCGACATCGGGCTGCAGCTCGTAGCGGGTGACGGCCGGACCGCGGGCGACGTCGAGCACTCTGGCCCTTACGCCGAAGCTTTCCAGCGTGGCTTCCAGCTTGCGCGCGGTTTCGCGCGTATCCGCCGCGCTGCCCCCCCTGCCGCCGCCCTGCGGCTTGTTCAGCAAATGCAACGGCGGAATGCGGTACGGTTTTTTCGGTTTATGTAGCGGTTTCGGGGCTCCGGACGAGGCGGCCGCGCCGGCGCTTTCGCCGTCGGCCCGCTCCGCGCCCGAGCCTTCTTCTTCGTCAGGATCGTCGTATGCGTCGGCATCGCTGACATTCGGCTCCCATTCTTCATCTCTTTCGTCCTCGGGAAGGTCCGAGAACGAACCCAGCCGTTCGCTCGCCGCATCCTCATCGCGGGAATCGTAACCTTCCCCGCCGTCGCCGTCCTCCTGCCGCCCATATGCGGCTTGCGGCTGAAACGCGCCTTCCGAAGCCGCTCCTTTGTCGGGGAACAGGCGGCCGATCCCCTCATCCTGCTGTCCGAAATCTTGCGGCTGCTTGGCTTGAAAGTTCACCTTAGGACCCGCGGCCGGATACACGATCGGTTCGTCGTCGTCCTCCTCGTACCGAAACGGCTCGCGTTCCTCGTCGCCGTGGAACAGCTGGAAAAAGATCGGCTTTTTCCCCGGCTTGGACTCAAGCGGCGGTTCGTCCTGCAGCGGCTCGTCGACAAGCGGCGCAGGCGTTTTTTTCTTTTCTTTCACCGGCACCGCTTTCGCCCTCAGCGCTTTTCTGCCGGAAGACAAGCGGGCCGCAAAAAGAGGGGCGAACCGCTGCAAGAAGGCGCGCACGGCCTGCGCCATTTCCACGAACGAGCGGTTGGTGATCAGCATCAGCGAAATGGCGAATTCGACCAGCAGCACGAACTTGGAGCCGTAATAGCCGAACAGCCAGTACAGGATGGAATACTGCAGCGCGCCGAGCAGTCCGCCTCCGACGTCCTTTTCCCAGATCCGCACTTCCGGCTCGATCGGGGCTTGCCAAATTTGCTCGTATAGCTGACTCATCGACTGGCTCATGATGGTGGAAGGACTGACGGCATCCACCGGACCCAAGCGGGAGTCGGCAAAGCCCATTGCGCTCCACAGCGCGAAAGCGAGCGACAGCAGCACGAACCCGGTCCGGCGGGCGGTCCACCCGCGCGGCCACTTTCGTTTTATCATGACATGCAAACCCAACCATATGCCGACAAGAGCAAGCAGAAAATAAAACTGTCCAAGCAGGTAGGCGAACAGCTTGGACAACGAACGGCCGCCGGCCGCTTCTCCGTACAAAGCAATTACCGAAAGCGTGATCAGAATGATTCCGTAAATTTCATATTTCAAGGTCGCTCCGAACGAGGCCTTTTTGCGTTTGCGTTTGGCCAAGCGCGCCACCTCCCGGTACACCATTATATCACAGTTGTCCGGGGTTTTCAGTCGAACCGGAGGAGGAAGCCGCCGCCCCCGCCTCTTTTCCCGCCGCCGCAAAATGAATCGTTTGTCCCGGCGCCAAGTCCGGCCGCAGATAGGCGTCGAGCGGAGCCGACACCAGCCGCACGATGCGGCCGATTCCGGGAGCGACGGGAGCGACCAGCATGATCAGATCCCCAACCGTCACTTCAATCATCGGCTTGGGCGGAGAATGAAGGCCTTCCAGCACCAGTTCGGCCGGCATGCAGGTATACAAAATCATGGGTTCGCGCCTCCTCCGGACGCGGCCGCCTTGCGGTCCGCGATCCGCCGTTTCAACTCCTGCAGCGCGGCGCCGATGCCGCCGACCTCGTCGATCAAACCGTTGCGCACCGCTTCCGATCCGATCACCGTCGTTCCGATGTCCCGCGTCAGTTCTCCCGTTCGGAACATGAGCTCCTTGAAGGTCTCCTCCTGGATCCGGGAATGCTTCGTGACAAAGCGGACGACTCTTTCCTGCATTTTCTCCAAATACTCGAACGTCTGCGGCACTCCGATGATCATTCCGTTCAGACGGATCGGATGAATGGTCATCGTGGCCGTCTCCGCGATAAACGTATAATCCGCCGAGACCGCGATCGGCACCCCGATCGAATGCCCTCCGCCCAGAACGACGGCCACTTTCGGCTTGGACAGGGAAGCGATCATCTCGGCGATCGCAAGTCCCGCTTCAACGTCTCCGCCGACCGTGTTGAGCACGATCAGAAGCCCTTCGATTTTCGGATTTTGCTCGGCCGCGACCAATTGCGGAATCACATGCTCGTATTTTGTCGTCTTGTTTTGCGGCGGGAGCATCATGTGCCCCTCCACCTGGCCGATGATGGTCAGGCAAAAAACGTTCGATTCGGCTGCCGGAACCGCGGTCTGGCCAAGCTGCACCAGGCTGTCCGTCGGCTGCGGCGGACGTTCTTCCTGGCCTTGGGCGGGCTGTTCCGCCGTCGTTTCCGGTTTTCCCTTGTCGCTCATGGCTTGCCTCCTTAAAGGACCGCCGTCATGCGGGGCTTGACATAGTATGGGCCAACCGGACGCGAATATGCGGACAACGCCGAACCGCTCGGCTTGCGCCGGAAAAAACAATCCCCCTGCCGCAAAGGCAAGGGGAATGCTGGAGTGAGTGAGGGTTGAAGCGCCGTTTATACTTCCATAATGATCGGGAGGATCATCGGTCTTCTTCTTGTTTGTTCATAGAGGAAACGGCCAAGCGCTTCCTTGACGTTCGTTTTGAGCGACGCCCATTCGTTCACGTTCTCGTTCATCAGTTTCTGCAGCGTTCCGGATACGATTCGGTTCGCTTCTTCGAGCAATCCTTCGGATTCGCGAACGTAAACGAAGCCTCGGGATATAATATCCGGTCCGGACAAAATCGAGCCATCCTGCTTCGACAGCGTGACGACCACAACCAGGATGCCGTCCTGGGACAGCAGCTTCCGGTCGCGCAGGACGATGTTGCCCACGTCGCCGACGCCGAGCCCGTCGATCAGGACGTTGCCCGATGGCACCTTGCCGCCTTTGCGCGCCACGCCGTTCTGAATTTCCACCGTATCTCCGATATCGATCAGGAAAATATTCTCCTTGTCAATGCCTACCGCTTCGCCCAGCATCGCGTGATGCTTGAGCATCCGGTATTCGCCGTGAATCGGAATGAAATACTGCGGACGCATCAGGTTGAGCATCAGCTTCAATTCTTCCTGGCTTCCGTGTCCGGATACGTGAACGCCGGAGACGGATCCAGGCCCGTAGATCACGTGGGCTCCGAGCCGCATCAGTTCGTCAACCGTACGGCCGACAAACTTCTCGTTGCCCGGAATCGGCGTCGCCGAAATGACGACGGTATCGCCCGGCAGAATGTCTACCTTGCGGTGGGTCGAGCGGGCCATGCGGGTCAAAGCCGACATCGGTTCGCCCTGGCTGCCCGTCGACAGAATGACGACCCGGTCTGCGGGAAGCTTGTTCACCTCTTCCGGTTCGATCAGCATGCCTTCCGGAATTTGCAAATATCCGAGCTCCGAAGCGATCGTGACGACGTTCACCATGCTTCGGCCGATAACGGTCAACTTGCGGCGGGTCTCCATCGCCGCGTTGATGATTTGCTGAATCCGATGCACGTTGGAAGCAAAGGTTGCGACTACGACGCGCTGCTTCGCGCTCCGGAAAATGTCTTCCAGCTCCTTGCCGATATTGCTCTCGGAAGGCGTAAAGCCCGGCCGCTCGGCATTGGTGCTGTCCGACAGCAGCGCGATGACGCCGCGCTTGCCGATTTCGGCCATCCGCTGCAAATCCGCGAATTGCTCGTTAACCGGCGTATGGTCGAATTTGAAGTCGCCGGTATGCACAACGACGCCTTCCGGCGTCTCGAGGCAGATGCCGACCGAGTCGGGTATGCTGTGGTTCGTGCGGAAGAAACTCGCCTTGATCGTGCCGAACTGCAATTCGGAATCCGCTGTAATGACATGGCGTTTCGTATCGCCGAGCAGTCCGGCTTCCTTCAGCTTGTTCTCGACGAGCCCCAGCGTCAGCCGGGTTCCGTAAACCGGAACGTTAAGATGTTTCAGGACATAAGGCAGACCGCCGATATGGTCTTCATGTCCGTGAGTAAGCAGGATCGCCCGCACTTTGTCGCGATTATCGGTCAAGTACGTAATATCCGGAATGACGACATCGATGCCGAGCATTTCTTCCTCGGGAAATTTCAATCCCGAATCGACGACGACGATGTCGTTTGCATACTGGATGACGTACATATTCTTGCCGATCTCGCCGACGCCGCCCAGTGCGAAAATGAGCAATTTATCTTGGTTGTTCTTTTTGGACAAAGTCTAGTACCTCCTACGATAAGTCGACGATCCCGCTCATTATGGAATTGTCAAGCTGCAAAAGAAAATAGCCGCACCCAATCACTCAACTTAATTATACATGAAGCAATTTGTGGAATTCAAGGCAACGCTTATCGCCGGCTTGCCGTCGGGCGTTATTGTTTCCCCAAGCCGCTTTGCCGATGCTTATCTTAGGTGCGGGATCAAGCCGTTTCAGGAGGCATACGTTCCGGTTGTCAGCCGATCAGATTGCGAATAAACGCCGTTTCCTGCTCGTTCGCGTCGACAAGCGGCAGCCGCACGCCGCCGACCGGCAGCCCCTTCAGGCGAAGCGCGGCCTTGACGGCAACCGGATTCGGCACCGGATGAGGGCAATGGAACAGCCCTTTGAAAACGGGGTAGCAGCGCGCGTTGATTTGCGCCGCCTCGGCCGTCCGCCCTTCCGTATACGCTTCGATCAGCCGCTTCATGTCCGCTCCGATAATATGGCTGGCCACGCTGACAATCCCGTATCCGCCTACGGCCAGCGCGGGCAAGGTAATGGCATCGTCTCCGCTGTAGACGACGAACGAATCCGGAGCGCCGCTGACGATTTCGGTGATTTGCTCCACCGAAGCGCACTCCTTCGTCGCGACGATGTTCGGGATTTGCGCCAGCCGGAGCGTCGTTTCCGCGGAAATGCTGACGCCTGTCCGACCGGGAACGTTATACAACATGACAGGCAAGGATGTCGATTCGGCAACGGCTTTAAAATGCCGGTACAATCCTTCCTGGCTCGGCTTGTTGTAATACGGAGCGACAAGAAGAACGCCGTCCACGCCCGATTGCTCCGCAATCTGGGTCAAATGGATGGAATGCCGCGTGTCGTTGCTGCCCGTTCCGGCAATGATCTTGCAGCGTCCGGCCGCCCGTTCCACCGCAAACCGGAAGAGCGCCTCCTTCTCCTCCTCGGAAAGCGTCGGGGATTCCCCGGTCGTTCCGCAAACGACAAGGCTGTCCGATTTTTGTTCTTCGATGAGATAGTCGATCAGCCTGCCCGTCACGTTCCAGTCGATTTCCAGCTGTTCGTTGAACGGAGTCACCATCGCCGTAATTAACCGGCCAAAGCTCATGTTCTTATCCTCCTCCGGTATATGCGCCGTGTTCGGCGCCGGCCCGCTCCGGACGTTCGAAAGCGTCAAGGTTCGCTCCGGATGCCAGATGCAGGCCGAAAGCAGAATGCAACGCCTGCAGGGCAGGCACCATATCGTCTTCAGCCACCAACACCCATATCGTCGTGTTGGAGTCTGCAGATTGCAAAATCGGAATATTTCGATCGGTCAGCGCTTCCACAATGCGGGCCATCACGCCGGGCTCCCCGTTCATCCCGCCGCCGATTACGGACACTTTGGCGCATCCGGGACGAACTTTCGGATGAAAACCCATCTCCCGGAGCAGGTTCACCGCCTTGCGCTCTTCCGCGCCCGCCACGGTGTAAACGACGCCCGCCGGCGTGACGCTGATGAAATCGACGCTGATGCCGTTTGCCGCCATCGCCCGGAAGATGCGGGCCTGCACGTCCGAAGGTCCTTCGGGCGTTTGAACCGAAAGCTGGGTTACGCCCCCGACATGGGCCAGGCCCGTAACGGTCCGGTCGCTCCAGCCTTTCCGGCTGCGGACGGATTCCGCGTGCGTGACAAGCGTTCCTTCCCCATCGGAAAAGGTCGACCGCACCCGGACGGGAATGCCGGCTTTCATGGCGATTTCGACGGCCCGCGGATGAATGACCTTCGCCCCGTTGTAGGCCATGTTGCAAATTTCCTCATAGCTTACGCATTCAAGCTGCCGCGCATGGGCGACCAGCCGCGGATCGGCAGTCAGAATGCCGTCGACGTCCGTATAGATGTCGACGACGGAAGCGCGAAGCGCCGCGCCGAGCGCCGTCGCCGTCGTATCGCTCCCACCCCGGCCAAGCGTGGTAATCTCGCCGTCTTCCGTAACGCCTTGAAATCCGGCGACGATGACGATGCGGCCTTCCGCCAGGTGCCGGTTGATCCGGCCGGGATCGATATGGACGATCCGGGCGGCGCCGAAGCGGCCGTCGGTCCGGATTCCCGCCTGGCCTCCGGTCAGAACGACGCTGGGAGAACCGGCTTCGTTCAGCAGGCTGCACAAAGTGGCCGCGGATATGATCTCTCCGCAGCTGAGCAAAAGGTCTTTTTCCCGGTCCGAAAGCGCCCCTCCGTTGCTGCCGATCCAATCGAGCAGCGTATCGGTCGCATAAGGCTCGCCTTTTCGTCCCATGGCCGACACCACGACGACAAGCTGCCGCCCGGCCGACTTTTCCCTCAAAATATGGCGGAGGACGTTGCGTCGACCTTGTTCGTCAGACAGCGACGTCCCTCCGAATTTTTGCACCAATATCATGACGCAGCCCTTCCCTCCGTCCCGATTGGGATGGCGTGCTTCGAAGCTTGCAAAGGCGTGCGGTGCGAACGATGGGGCTTATAGCGCTTATCCGTTGCTGCGGGACGCGGCGATATGCTCGGCGATTTGCACGGCGTTCCAAGCGGCGCCCTTCAGCAAATTGTCCGATACGATCCACATGTTGAGCGCGCGCGGATTGGACAGGTCGCGGCGCACGCGCCCGACGAACGTCTCGTTCTTGCCTGCCGCTTCCGTCGCCAGCGGATACACCTGATTGGCGGGATCGTCCTGAAGGACGACGCCCGGAGCGTTTGCAAGCAGCGATTTCACTTCTTCAAGGTCGAAATCCTGCTTCAGCTCGACATAAACGGACTCGGAATGGCCGTAAACGACCGGAATGCGAACGCAGGTTGCGGTCACGTCGATCGAATCGTCGCCCATGATCTTCTTCGTCTCGCGGATCATTTTCATTTCTTCCAAGGTAAAGCCGTTGTCCTGGAATTTGTCGATCTGCGGGATGGCGTTGAACGCGATTTGATGCTTGACGGGCAAAGAAGCGACGGGCAAAATATCCGGGTTCACGTCGTCTCCGTTAAGCACCGCGCGGGACTGACGAAGCAGTTCGTTGATCGCCCGCGCGCCCGCTCCGGAAACCGCTTGATAGGTGGAAACGATGATCCGGGAAATGCCGTAGCGGTCGTACAGCGGCTTCAGCGCCACGACCATTTGAATCGTGGAGCAGTTCGGGTTCGAGATGATGCCTTTGTGCTCGGCGACCTTGTGAATGTTCACTTCCGGGACGACAAGCGGCGTATCGGGATCCATCCGGTAGGCGTTGGTGTTGTCGATGCACACCGCGCCGCGGGCGACGGCTTCCGGAATCAGCGCCTTGCTGACGTCTCCGCCCGCGCTGAACAGCGCGATTTCGACGCCGTCAAAGCTTTCCGGCTTCGCCTCCTCGACGGTGTACGTCTTGCCCTTGAACTCGATTTGGGTCCCTGCGGAACGAGCGGAAGACAGCAGCTTCAGGCTCTTGATCGGGAAGTTTCGTTCTGCGAGCAGTCGGATAATCTGTTCTCCAACGGCGCCGGTCGCTCCCACGACGGCAACGTTGAACGAAGTTGGATTGGACATGGTGTATTTCTCCCCTCTTCGGTACTGCGTTTATATCTCATGCGTAAAGGTAACGCTCAATGAGCATCGGCTGTAACTGCTTCCCCTGCAGGGCAGCCTCGCAAGCTTCCAGCGCCAAATCCATTCTCGCCACCAGGGAATTCGGCTTCGCCTGCGGATTATCCTGGCCGAACGGCACGAAGTAAATGTTTTTCGTCACCAGCAGCTTCGCAATATTCGCGGCATTCAGGCCGAGTCCGTCGTTCGTCGAAATCGCGAGCACGATGGGGCGGCCGTTCCGCATCTGCGCTTTCGCGGCCATAAGCACCGGACTGTCCGTGATCGCGTTCGCCAGCTTGCTCGTCGTATTCCCCGTACAGGGCGCGATGAGCAAAATGTCAAGCCGCTTGGAGGGACCAAGCGGTTCCGCGTCGACGATGGTGCTGATGATTTCGTTTCCGGTCAAATTGCGCAATTCCGATTGCCAATGCGCCGAGGTGCCGAATCTCGTATCGGTCGTCATGACCGCCTGCGAGGCGATCGGAACGACATCCGCCCCCGCGTCCTTGAACCGCCGGATTAGCGGCACGACTTCCGGCAACGTGCAATGAGATCCGGTCAAAGCGTAACCTAAAGTGATTCCCTGCCAATTCATGGCTGTTCCCCCCGTTGTCGGCTGTCCTCCAGAATCATCTGAATGAGCCCGTTGGCGATGATGCGTCCGGCCGTCTTCGGAGCGACGATTCCCGGCAATCCGGGCGCCAGCATCGCCTTGATGCCGCGCTTCTCGGCAAAGCGGAAATCGGTTCCGCCAGGCTTCGAGGCCAGATCGATAATCACCGCGTTCAAGGGAAGTCGGGAGATCACTTGCGCTGTGATTATCATATTCGGAATCGTGTTAAAAAGCAAGTCGCATCCTTCGGCCTGACGCGCCAAATCCGCGATGTAGAAAGGCTCGTAGCCCATCTCGAACGCCCGCGCGAACGTCTCCTCGCGCCGGACTCCCGCCTTTACCTTGGCGCCGAGCCCTTGCAGCGTCCGCGCCAGCGTCATCCCCGTCCGCCCCAAGCCGAGCACGATGCAAGTCGATCCGTGAATCGTAATGTCCGTGTTCTGGATCGCCATCATGACGGCGCCTTCGGCGGTCGGAATCGAGTTGTAGATGGCCACGTCGTCGCGTTCGAACAGCTCGACCAAGCCGATTTGGTGCTTCTCGCACAATCGCCGCAAATACGGCTTCGCCATGCCGGTATACACCTTGCCCCATTTGGGCATCGCCTCCAAAAAAGGATCGGACAGCTTCAGCTCCCGATCGGTAAAAACGGCCGCGATCGTTCCGTCGTCGTCGGTCCCGACCGCCGGCAGCAGCAGTGCATCGGCCGCCCGGAGCAGTTCGGGCGTCCATTCCGCTTTGGAGACGCCCGGAAACGGTGTGTCCAGCCGGTCGAATCCGACGATCGAAACGCTTGCGTCCATCTCCGTCAGCTTCTGGATCACTTCCAGCTGCCGGGCGTCTCCGCCGGCCAGAACGACCTCCACCCCCGTAAGCATGACGTCATCCCTCCTTTCCGCTACCCTTGCACAGCACATAGTATGCAGCCGCCTAAAACCGGGTGCCTGCCAAGGGAAACGGCCGCGCTTTTGGGCGCGGCCGTCCGTTATTTTCGAAGGTTCGGAAAGGAAAAGCAAAAGGATGGGCATAAACGGAAACACGGGAAAGAAAGGTTCTCGCCGCAAAAAAAATTCCCCGCAAACCAGCTTTGCGGGGACTAGCGGAATCGGCCCGGCATCAGCCTTTGCCGCTGCGGAACTTCTGCACGTGGGCGCGGGCGTCGTCGACGCTCTCGACGCGGTTGCGGCTCCACTCGAGCAGAATCCGGTCGATGTAACGAAAATGCAGCTTGCCGGCGAATACCGCCTCTTTCAGCGCAAACAAAATCAATTCGGCCGGGTACCCGTCCTGATCGTACCAATTGGCGATCGTCTCGCACTCCATCGGCGTCAAGGGCCGGCCGAATTCCTGCTCGAATACGCTGTACAAATCGGTCTCGCCGCCGGGGCGGTTCGCCGGGCCGGCGCCCAAAGCCGAGCCGCGGACGGCAGGCTGCGGGCCGCCCGGGCGTTCGGACGCCGTTCCGGCCCGCAAGGGGAGTTCCCCGGACGACAGCAAGTCTGCGATCCGGCTGAACAAGCCGGCCAGATTGTACCGCTCGGATTGCACGCCGGAAATCGGATCGACGACATCGTCGATGGCGATAAAGCCCATTTTCAGCAGCCTTTGCATCGTTTTGCCCACTTCCGCTTGGGACATCCCGAGCCGTTCCTGCAGCTGCTCCATCGTCGGAAACTCGTTCTGTTCCAATTGGCGGTACGCCAGCAACTGAATCAGCAGCATGCATTCCGTATCGGTCAAACCCAGCATCCGGTAGCTTCGCAGCAGCGCGTACGGCAGGCTTACCGCTCCGTCCATATAAGCTTCCGCCAGCCCGCGGGCCAGCGCAGCGCGTTCGCTCATTCAAGCCTCCTCCTTTCCGATCCTTCACGATCCATCCCGGTCGCCCGTCGGTCCGGAGCCTTCGCGGCTTTTACGACGGGGTTTCGGATTTTGCCATCGCCGCTTTTTGCACCAGCCGGTACGTATCGCGGGCGATCAGCAGCTCTTCGTTGGTCGGCACGACC
Source organism: Cohnella laeviribosi DSM 21336 (assembly GCF_000378425.1). GTDB lineage: Bacteria > Bacillota > Bacilli > Paenibacillales > Paenibacillaceae > Cohnella > Cohnella laeviribosi. The sequence goes on from NZ_KB899818.1 coordinate 53,645, forward strand.
AGCACGTCCACCTTCGAGCTGTCCGTCGTAATGCGGCGCGTCTGTTTCGAGCGCGCCTGATTGCGCTCCTCGTCCAGCTCGAGCCCCAGAAACGTCAATCCTTCGCACACTTTTTTGCGCAGCAGGTCGGAATTCTCGCCGATGCCCGCGGTAAACACGATCACGTCCAGCCCGTTCATCGCGGCCGCGTACGCGCCGATATACTTGCGGATGCGGTAGGCATACATCTCGAACGCAAGCCTTGCCGATTCGTTGCCTTCGTTCATCGCCTGCACCACTTCGCGCATGTCGCTGCTGACGCCGGATACCGCGAGCAGGCCGCTGTGCTTGTTCAGCATCGAATTGACTTCATTGAGCGTAAGATCTTCTTTATTAATCGTAAAGGGAACCACCGCCGGATCCAAGTCGCCGCTCCGCGTTCCCATCATCAGCCCTTCAAGCGGCGTCATGCCCATGCTCGTGTCGTACGATTTGCCGTGCAGGATGGCCGTGCAGCTTGCGCCGTTGCCGATGTGGCAGCTCACCATCTTCAGGCTTTCCAGCGGCCGGCCCAGAAACTCCGCGGCCGTTTGGCTGACGTAATCGTGCGAGGTGCCGTGAAAGCCGTAGCGGCGGATTTTGTGCTTGCGGTAAAGCACCATCGGAATCGCGTACAGATACGATGTCGGGGGCATCGTCTGATGGAACGCCGTATCGAACACGACCGCCTGCGGCACGTCCGGCAAATTCGTCTCGACCGCGACAATGCCCATCATATGGGCGGGATTGTGAAGCGGCGCCAGATCGAACAGCTTGCGGATTTCCAGCTTGACGTTCGCATCGATCAGCACCGATTCGCGGAACGTTTCGCCGCCGTGAACGACCCGGTGCCCGACCGCCTGGATCTCGTCGACGCTATCGATTACGCCGAATTTCCGGTGCGTGAGCATATCCAGCACTTTGCGCACGGCGGTCGTATGCTCGAGAATTTCGCTGACTTCGCGAACCTCCGGCTGTCCTTCCACCTCGTGCGTCAAAATCGAAGAATCCATGCCGATCCGCTCGACCAGTCCTTTGGCCAGAACGCGCTCGGTCGACATGTCGTATAACTGGTACTTGAGCGAAGAACTGCCCGCATTGATGACCAATACGTTCATTGAATCCGGTCACCGTCCTTGTCGTAAGTGAAAAATCCCCGTCCTGTCTTGACGCCGAGCTGCCCTGCGCGCACTTTCTTTTTCAGCAAAATCGACGGTCTGTATTTCAGTTCCCCGTATTCGCGGAACATCCGGTCCAGGGCGGCAAGAATGGAGTCCAGCCCGAAGCGGTCCGCCATCTCCAGCGGTCCGTGCTGGAACTGGTAGCCGATGCGCATGGCGCTGTCGATATCTTCGGCGGACGCGACCCCTTCCTCCAGCAGATGAAGCGCTTCGTTGATCAGCAGGCAGATGAGCCGCGTCGTGACGAAGCCCGGGGATTCGTACACCATGATGCCTTTTTTGTGCAAGACGTTTTCGATAAAATCTTTCGTTTTCCGGAACGTGTCGTCCGACGTTTGCAGCCCGAGGATGATTTCCACCACGTCCACCCGCATCGCCGGATAGACAAAGTGCATGCCGATCACCCGCTCCGGCCGCCGGGTCGCCCCCGCCAGCTCCGTCAAGCTCAGCGTCGACGTGTTGCTGGCCATGATCGTCTCTTCCGGCAAAATGGCATCGAGCTGCGCAAACACGTCCAGCTTGCTGTCCAAATCCTCGCTGATCGTTTCAATGATCAGATCGCAGTTCGCCAGATGCCCCAGCGAAGGCTCTGTATGTATACGATTGAGAATCAATTTTTTCTCCGCTTGCGTGATTGCCCATTTCTCGATTTGCTTGTCCAAGCTCATCTCGATCGCATTCAACGCATTGTGCAGACGGTCGGGCGTTTTCTCGGCCAGATGCACGTCCAGTCCTTTGACGGCAAGCATCTCGGCGATGCTCTGGCCCATCGTGCCCGCTCCCACCACACCGACGCTGCGAAACATGACGTATGTCCCTCCAACAGATCCGTTTATCTCTTTCTTCTTGCAAAAATCGCAACCTATACCATATTAACATACCCGAAACGTTGCCGAAACCGACGACTCGTGGCAAAACGGTTAACATCCTTCGAGCCGTTCTCCAAAATTTCGCCACAATTCGGACAGCGCGCGAAGCAGCGCCTCGTTCTCCGCCTCGCTGCCGACCGATATCCGGACGTATTCCGGGTATCCCCAGCCCCGGCCCGGACGGAGAATGATGCCCCGCTGAAGAAGCTCCCGGTTGATCCGTGCCGGCGCCCATCAGCGTGGTTCATGGAACATCCCCTCTCCCGATCCTTTATTGCTGTATTTATATAATACGTTAATTCTGTATTGGAGTAAAGTTTTAAACCACCAAACAAGCGGTCTCCGGAATATCCGGCGAACCGCTTGCGCTTGAGCGAACCGCATTTCAAAGCCGCTCCGTATTCAATCGTTACGCCCGGCTTAGCTGCCCTCCAAAATCGCCGAAACCCGTTCTTTCCACGATTCCACATAGCTTTCCGAAGCCGCCCACTGCACCATAATCACCGATTCCGCCGGCGCAAGCTCCAGCGTCAACTTCTGTTGCGCGGCGTCCTTTTGCTTGTACGGGTAAATGTCGATTGCGTTCTGCAGGACAACCGCCAGCAAATCCCCGTTCGGGGAAGTAAACGCGTCCTCCGCGGCAGGCTCGAGCCGCAAAATGTCTTCCCAGGATACCGCAAGCCGGTCGCTTTTGACGACCGTTTCGGGAAGCTCCGTTCCGATCGGCTCCGTGGAGGCGGCGTCCACCGGTTTAAGCGACGAGGAGCCGGCGAATTTGACGCCGACCCATCGGCCGGGTTGCCGGACGATCGACCATTGCTCCGTTTGCGCCTGCCGCAGGGCGTCGGCTCCTTTCCCGACCTTGCGGCCGGCAAACAGCTCCTCGAACGCCACGTGCGATTCCGCCGCCGGATCGGACTCGGGACGAAGCGAATCCGCGGCCAGCTGCTCGACGGTTTTGACAAACCGGTATTCCCGGGCCGCCGAACCGTCTTCGGACCCGCGCAGTTGCGCCAGCGAAACGTATTGATTCCCGACATAGAGCAGCTTTTCGTTCACGGACGACCGCTCCGCTGAGAGCGATTCCGCCGACTTCGGCGCGGAGCCGTTCTCGGCGTTGTAGGCGATCAGCCGCAGCGAGCCGCCGCTGCGGGTCTTCACCGGTTCGATTTTCCAGAAATCCTGCTTGTACGGCATCAAGATCCCGCCGCCTTCCGCGACGACCGCAAGCTTGCCGCGATCGGGAGCGATCAGCACGGTGCGGTACGAACTGCCGTTGCCGCCGCTTTCCTCCGCATCGTTGCGCAGACCGACAAGCAGCGCCGACGCGACCGCCTCGCCCGCTTCCAGCGGCGCCGGCTCCGTCTGCTCTCCGGACGCCGTCACGAGCAAGGACTCTTCTCCGTCGCCCGCAAGCGGCCGGATATCGGGTCCTTTCCATGCCCAGACGGCGGCCAGAACCAGAAGCATAGCCGCAAGCGCAATGCCCGAGCTTCTCCAGCCCAGGCGGAACACGCCGCGCCGCTTGCGGACGGGTTCGTCCAGCCGCTCTTCGATTTGCCTTCGCAGGCGATCGTCGAAACCATGTCTCTTAAACGGATCGCGAGCCAGTTGGTCTTTGAGTTCTTTATCCATCAGATCCATAGCCGAGTCGCCCCTTCATCTTCGATAATTTTCGGCGGGCGTGAAACATGCGCGACTTGACCGTGCCTTCGGTCACCCCGAGCATGTCCGCGATTTCTTTCAGCGACAGTTGATAATGAGCGTATAGAATCAGGACTTCCCGGTATTTGACCGGAAGCTGAAGCACCAGCTTCCACATCTCGCTCGCGGCCAGCTCCTCGACCGCCTCATGCTCGGCCGAAGGACGAACCCCGCCGGAATCGCCGATCCGATCCGTAAGGGTAACCTTTCGCAAAAACGCCGACCGCTTGAAATCGATGGCGGTGTTCCTCGTGATGGTAAGCAGCCACGTTTTGACGGAGGAATCGCTGCGGAAGGCGTGCAAATTTTTGTACGCTTTAATAAACACTTCCTGGGCGATATCGTCCGCCATATCCCATTTTCGCGTGATGCTGAACGCATAATTCCACACCTCTTTGCCGTATGCGGTCATCAGCTCGTTCAGCAGGGCCTTGCGGTCTTCGGATTCGGTCATGTATTTTAAATAATCGAAATTCGCTTCGGAATTCAAACCTTCCACCTCTTTGTTTGACGATCCCAATACCCCGCAGGTTCAAAAATATATATGAATTCGTTCCCGATACGAAGACCGTCCAAATCCTCTACATATGCTATCATATTTTTGATTTCAATAACAAAAAAACAACCCGGGATCAAAACCCCGGGTTTGCCATATTTATGCGGATCTATCGGCTTGCCGCAACTGCTCCCGCAGCCGGTCTCCGGACAGCGTCTCCTCCTTCACCAGAATGGGGAACAGGCGGCGGAACGTATCCGCGTGCCGATTCAGCAGTTCGCGGGTCCGCTCGGTCAGATCGCCGAGAATGACGGCATTTTCCTGCGACCACTGCTCGACGGTGACGGCTTGCGGGTGCACGATGCCCAGCCCCGACATGCCGGATTCGATCATCGTGCGCACGATGTTCGTCGCCTGCTCGAAGTCTCCCTTGGAGCCCGTGCTTCTACCGCCGTAATGCAGCTCTTCGGCCACGGCGCCGCCGAGGGCGATCATAATCTGGTTTTCAAGCGCCTCTTTGGTGTACAAATACCGGTCCTGATCCGGATGGTGGCGCACATAGCCGAGCGCTCCGCCGCGCGGCGTCAGCGAAACCTGGGCGACGCTGCCCGGCCGGACCGTTTCGGCGACGATGGCGTGGCCGAGCTCGTGAATCGCGACCCGCTCGCGCTCTTCGCGCGTCGTCTCGCGGTCCATCCGCTCTCCCATCAGCACCTTGTCGATCGCTTTGCCGAAATGCTCGGCGCCAAGCTGCTGGCTGTCATCCCGCATCGCGTAGATGGCCGCTTCGTTCATCACGCTTTCGAGCTGCGCGCCGGAGAAGCCGAACGTCTCTTCCGCGATTTTCGCCAGCGAAACTTCCGCCGAAATCGGCTTGTTGCGGGCGTGCAGGCGCAAAATATGTTCGCGCCCCGTCCGGTCCGGCAAATCGACCTGGATATGCCGGTCGAACCGCCCGGGCCTGAGCAGTGCGGGGTCGAGCAGCTCTTTGCGGTTGGTGGCCGCAATGAGCAGCACGCGCGGCTTCACGTTGCCCTGAATGCCGTCCATTTCCGTCAGCAGCTGATTGAGCGTCTGATCGTATTCGCGCTGCTGGCCGCCGTCGCGCTTGCCCCCGATGCCGTCGATTTCGTCGATGAAAATAATCGCGCTGTCCCGCTTCTGCTTGACCGCAAGGCGCCGCGCTTCCCGGAACAGCTCGCGGATTCTGCCGGCGCCGACCCCGACGTACATCTCGACGAACTCGCTGCCCGACGCGGACAAAAAAACCGAACGCGTATACTGCGCCGCGGCTTTGGCCAGCAGCGTCTTGCCCGTGCCGGGCGGCCCCGTCAGCAGAATCCCTTTCAGCGGACGAATCCCGAACTTTTCGGCTTCTTCGCTCCGAACGAGAAACTCGAGCGCTTCGATCAGCTCGCGCTTGGCCCGCTCCTGGCCGCCGATGTCGTCGAACGACAGCGGTTCCGGCTCGCGCGCCGGCCGCTTCCGGGCGGCGGTCCCTATCGCCGTCCCGCCGCGCGCGCTCGCCAGGAAAAGCAAGCCGCCCACCAGACCCAGTCCAAGAATCAGCGGCAAGCCGGGAAAGCCCGTATAGATCAAAAAAACGACGAGAACGGGCAAAAAGCCGACGGCGATCTCCTTGCCGTATTGGTGAACGTTACGCATCGGGCCACACCCCGATTTTCGCCGGTTGACGGGGCAGGACCACGAATTTGGCCTCGTTTCCGGAGCGCAGCGTAACGTAAACGTTATGCTCGTCCATTTCCGTAACGGCCGTCAGGCCGGGATATTGTTTCATCAGCGAACGCATCGCTTCGCGAATATCCGAATATTGGCTGCGATCCATCGCCTGCGCCACGTCGAACAGCGCCTGGCTCCAGATTTGCTCAAGCTGATCGCTCGGCTTCCCTTCCACGACAAGCTGCAGCGTCCGTCCGCCAAGCGACGAAGCGCCGTTTTCGGTCACTTTCCGGTACACTTCCGCCAAATCCGCATCGGCAGCCAGTCCGACTTTCAGCACGACTTCGTTTCCGTTAAGCTCCGTTTCGGCCGACTGCACGCCCGGAACCGATTTGGCCAACCGGTCCAGCGGCTGTTCGATGCCGTAATGCCGATACAAATGCCAACCGCCAAACAACAAGACCGCAGACAGCGCGGCTGTTGCAGCGATGGGACCTATACGCAATTTCATGCCGCATTGTCCTCCTTGCTTTATATAAACATTCATCTCTTTGATATAGATTGGAATACATAAATGAGTATATCATAAATTGATATATTCATCGTTATATAAAGCTTGGCAACAATGCCAACGCGGCCGCGGGCGCATGAAAAAAACTCCTTCGACCGGCGCGGCGAACCTGAGGTTCGCAAGCGTCAGACGAAGGAGGTTACTCCGGAACGTTTCCGGCTTGCTTTATGCGATTCGGATTTTCCGAATTCGCGCCTATCGATCCTGGCGCTTATCCGGCCGTCCGGCCGGGCAAATCGTACGTTTTGAGCTTGGTGCCGTCCTTGAAGGCGTAAAAATCGATCGACTGGCGGCCGGTGTCCGGGTCGGCGACATAGCGGATCTCCCATGCCGGCTGATTGTCGAACCATCCGGGGAGCAGCCGGACAATGTCCGAACCCGGATGCTGCGATGCGAAAAGCTCCCTTATCCGCTTTTCGGACAGGCCGTCTTCCAGCTTCTCTTTGACGAGGCCGCTCGCGCGCTCCCATACGATCCATTCGACGCCTTCCGCATCTTTGCCGGTAACGACCCAAACCGTCTCGTCCCACACATGCTTGCTGACCGAACCGATCCGCTTCAGCCCCGCTTCCGTCTTGGCGGTCGCAACCGCGCGGGCTTCGTCCCGGCGATAGTCCGCGTCGGCGTTGCGCACCGTGACGACAAACAGGACGAGCAGAAACAGAAGGAAGCCGCCGATCAACAGCGCCCACCGCCCGGGCGTAAGCGGAGACCGCCGCCGATAAGCGTCGCTTCGGCTCGGCGTCATGCGCGCAACCTCTCGAAGCAGCGCTGCGCCTCAAAGCGAATCCGTTCCAAATCCAGCGTCAGCAGCTCGCGGTTGCGCAGCAGCTGGCGCCCGTCCGCCCAGACGTGAACGACATCCGCCCCGGATGCGGCGTATACAAGGTGGGAAATGTAGTCGGTAGCCGGCGTCAAATGCGGCTTATCGACCGATACGGCAATAAAGTCCGCTTTCAGGCCGGGCTTCAGCTCGCCCGTAACGCCTTCGAGGCCGAGCGCCTTCGCCCCGCAGACGGTGCCGAGCCGCAGCGCTTCGAGCGCGGGAACCGCGGTCGGATCCCCGGATACGCCTTTGTGCAGAAGCGCGGCCAGCCGAATTTCCTCGAACAGGTCGAGATTGTTGTTGCTGGCGGCGCCGTCGGTGCCGAGCGATACCGTAACCCCGGCGCGGAGCAAATCCGGCACGCGGGCAACGCCGCTGGCCAATTTCAGATTGCTGACCGGATTGTGCGATACCGCCACGTTGCGCTCCGCGAGCAAGGCGATTTCGTCGTCGGTCAGATGGACGGCATGCGCGACGAGAGCGGGGCGCGAAAACAGGCCGAGCCGGTCCAAATGCTCGACAGGCCGGACGCCGTAATCGCGCACGTTCTGCTCCACTTCCGCCGCAGTTTCGGACATATGCGTGTGCAGAGGCAGCCCGAGATCGTGGGCGGCGGCGACGATCCGCTCGATATAGTCCGGAGGGCACGTGTAAGGAGCATGCGGCGCCATCATGACCCGAATCCGGCCGTCCGCCTTGCCGTGCCAGTCTTTGGCGAACCGGATCGCCTCCTCCAGCTTGACGGTTTGCTCTTCGGGCGGGCACAGGCCGATAACGCCGCGGGCCAGCGCCGCTCTTAACCCCGACTGCTCCACGACTTCCGCGACGCGGTTCATATGATCGTACATATCCGCAAAAGTCGTCGTTCCGCTCAGAATCATTTCCGCCGCCGCGAGCGCCGAGCCCCAGTAGACATCGTCGCCCGTAAATTTGGCTTCCATCGGCCAGATATGGTTCTGCAGCCAGTCCTGCAGCTTGAGATCGTCGGCCAGCCCGCGAAGCAGCGTCATGGCGGCATGCCCGTGCGTGTTGACCAGACCGGGAAGAAACAGAAGCCCTTCGCCGTTCACGATTTCGGCCGCCGCCCGCCTTTCGGCTTCCGGCGCCGTCCCTTCGCCGATCGCGGCGATCTGGGTCCCTTCCACGGCCATCCACCCTTGCAGCACCGGCCGTTCCGGGCTCATCGTAATGAAAATGCCGTTTTCAACCAACCAACGTTTCATGGTTCACGATTCCTCTCGATTTATTGTTCGTCTTCGTCGCGATTCAAGTAATAGGCCAAGCTAAACAGGTCCGCCGTAAAGTCCGTCTGGTGCAGGCGCACGCCCGGCGGCGTCCGGATCACCGTGGGGGCGAAATTCAAAATCCCCCGGATGCCGGCCGCGACGAACTGGTCGGATACGTTCTGCGCTTCGGACGCCGGCACCGTGATAATGCCGACGGTGATGTTTTTCGCCTTGACCGTCTCGTTTAACTGCTCCATCGGAAGCACGGTCAAATTGTTGATGGTCGTCCCGACCTTGGACGGGTCTCGGTCGAAAACGGCCGTGATCTTCATGTTTTCTTTTAAGTACGTATTATAATTGCACAGCGCCCGGCCCAAGTTCCCGGTGCCGACCAGGGCGACGTAAAGCGGACGGTCGAGCTTCAGTATTTGGCGGATCTTCTCGATCAGATACGGCACATTGTAGCCGACTCCCTTGCGGCCGAAGTCTCCGAAATAGGCCAGGTCTTTGCGGATTTGCGCGGGATTCAGATCCAGCCTCTCCCCCAAATCCTGGGAGGAAACCGTATGGACTTCGCGTCTGTTCAATTCGTCGAGATACCGTAAGTAGATAGGCAGCCTGCGAACGACAACCTCCGAAATTTTGTCCTGCTTCACAACCGCTTCCCCCTAAAACCGTCTGCTTTCGTTTATGTTCCGGATGGCGTCTCCAGCCATTCGCGGATTCGGTTCACCAGCCCGCCGGTGGGCAGGTGCTCCATCTTCGGTCCCGGCAGCGAATACAAAAAGTATTTGCCGTAGCTGGTTTCCAGCACGCGCGTATCGTACAGCACAACGATTCCTTTGTCGTTGGTCGTGCGGACAAGCCGGCCGAAGCCTTGCTTGAAGCGGATGACCGCTTGCGGCAGCGACAGGCTCATGAACGGATTTTTCTTCTCCGCCGCAAGGCGTTCCGATTTGGCCTCGGCGACGGGATGGTTCGGCGGCTGAAACGGCAGCCGCACAATAGCCAGACAGGTCAGCGCGTCTCCCGGAATATCGACGCCTTCCCAGAAACTGCTCGTGCCCAGCAGCACGGAGGCCGGCTGCTCGCGAAATTGCCGGGTCAGGACGCTTCGGCTGCTGCCGTCGATGCCTTGGCCCATCACTTCGATGCCGCTCGAAACCAGCAATTCCTTGAGCAGGGCATGCACCGTCTTCAGCATCCGGTAGGAAGTAAACAGAACGAGCATGCGCCCTCCGATCGTCTTGGCCACCTCGGCAAGCGATTTCGCCAGTTCCTCGACAAAGCGGGCTTCCCCGTCCCGTCCCCGGATGGCGGGGAAATCGCGCGGAATCAGCACGAGCGATTGCTCCCTGTAGTTGAAGGGAGAAGGCAGCTGCGCGGTCATGAGCTTGCCTTCCTTATCCGCATGCGCAAGCCCAAGCTGTTCCGTCACATAGCGAAACGATTTGTCGACCGTAAGCGTGGCGGACGTCAGGACGACGCTGGATTTGCGGTCGAAAATATGCTCTTTCAGCTTGCCGCTTACGTCGGCCGGCATTCCGTACATCCAGACGGACCGGTTCCGGTACTGCGCATGCCCTTCGATCCAGTACACGAAATCGGGATCGGCAAGCGTGACAAAGGACTGAAGCTCCGTGCGCACGGCCGCCAAATCCTTGACCGCTCCGTTCAGATCGGTCAAGAGGCTTTGCATCGCCAGCTCGTCCGCATGTTCGCGAATGTCCGGCAAAAGCTTATCGAGCGGCCGGATCAGGTCCGACAACAGCTGGATGACGTTATGCCCGTCCGTTTGGGCCGCTTCCCATTCGTCGGGAAGCTGGTCCGGCTTGAGCCGGAGCGTCAGGTTGCCGCTTTCGTCGGACGGGGCAAGCTTGGCGAGCATATCGAACATCCGGTTCGCCCAGCGGTCCCAGCTCTCCCGGATCTCGTGAACGGTCGGCACGACTTCCTCCAGCTTTTCGGCCCAGGCCTGCGCGTTCGGATCCGGATCGGCCGCCAAGTGGCCGATCAATTGCGGCAGCAGCCCGGTGCGGGCGTCCTTCCACAGCCGCTGCAGCGGGTTTTGCACCGAGGCGTAGCCCGTCTTTTGGCCGAGGTGATGGCTCGCCACTTCCTCCAGATGATGCGCCTCGTCCACAATCAAGCGGTCATACGCCGGCAGAAGCCGGTTTTCCGCCCGCAAATCGGTAAACAGCATCGCATGATTGGTAATGATCAGATCCGCTTTGCCGGCTTCGTTGCGGGAACGATGGTAAAAGCATTTGCGAAACCAGGGGCAGCTCCGGTTCAGGCAGGAATCGGCATCGCTTGCGACCGCGCTCCACTCGTCCTTGGCTTTTCCCTGCAGATTCAGTTCTTCCGCTTCCCCGCGCTCGGTGCCGGCCAGCCAAACCGTCATTTGGCTGCGTACCACCGCTTCGTCTTCGGACATCGCGTATTCCGGAACCTGAAGCTGCTGCTCGAATTTCCGAAGGCACAAATAATTGCTGCGGCCCTTGAATACGGCCGCCTTGAACGGAACGGGCAGCGCTTCCTGAAGCAGCGGCAAATCCCGCTGGCGAAGCTGTTCCTGCAGTTGTATCGTATGCGTGCTGACCATGATTTTTTTGGATTCTTTCAATCCATAATAAAGAGCGGGGAGCAAATAGCCGAGCGATTTGCCGGTGCCGGTTCCCGCTTCGACCAGCAGATGCGAATCGCGCTCGAACGCTTCCAGCACGCGCCCGAACATGATCTCCTGCCCTTGGCGTGGTTCGTAGGAGGGAAGCCGTTCGCGAAGCTTCTTCTGCACCGAATCCATATAATCGGAAAAGGAAAGATCCGCCGGAAGCCGGGCGCTTGTCCGGTCCGAATCCGGGTCTTCCGCGTCCGTGCCGTCGTCGGTCCAATCGCCTACGCTCAGCGCAAATTGGCGGTAATATTGGTACTCCTTTTCGTCGGGCTGAAATTCCGTCTCCCGCTCGCCCGCGATTTCCGCCAGCAGCCAGCCCAGGTCGCTGCGCTCCGGGCTGAACAGCGAAGCGATCCGCTGCAGCGTCAGCAGCGGCAGCTTCTTCAACCGCTGAAGACAGCGGACAAAGACCTCCGCCGTCGCCGCCGCGTCGCTGTCGGCTTGATGCGGACGGTCGTGCCGCAAGTTCAGGCTGTGGGTCAGCGAGCCAAGACGGTAGGACGGCAAGGTCGGAAAAGCGATTCGGGCCAAATCGACCGTATCGATCATTCGCCCGGAAAACGGCAAATAGCCGCACCGATCGAGGGCGGCCTGCAAAAAGGCGGCGTCAAAACCGACATTGTGAGCGACCAGCACGGCATCGTCAAGCAGCGGCACAAGCTCGGCGAGCAAATGCTCGACGCCGGGGGCATCCGCAACCAGCGCGTCGTCGATGCCTGTCAGCCGGCTGATCCAGGCGGGAATCGGTTTTTCGGGCTTCACAAGGCGCGAAAACGTCTCGACGACGTTTCCGGCCTCGTCGATCAGCACCAGACCCGCTTGAATGATTTCGTCTTTATCGGATGAAGTTCCCGTCGTTTCAAAATCGAGAACGGCAAATTTCATGCCTGACTTCCTTTCGGTGAACCATAAAGCCGATTCGCCGGCTATCCGGTACAAGCTCCGTTCCCGCTTGCGAATCGGACTTAAACGAGGGCCTGTAATTCGCCGCAGCCAAGTTGCAGCTGAAGCTGTCCCGTATGGCTCTTGCAGGTTTCCAGATTGCGGCGCGGCTCATCGAAACTGGGATCCGCCTCCACCGCTTTTGCAAAATAATGCTGCGCCTGCCGCATGTTCGCGTAAACCGCCTGAACGCAGCCCAGCGCATTGTACGCGATGGCCCGCAGCTTGGGATCGTCGGACAAGGCGGCGATCATTTGGAAATGGCGCTGCGCCTCCGCGAAGTCGCGCAAATACATTCGGCACATCGCCAGCAGCACCCGGGCGACAAGCATGTCGGGCCGAAGAACAAGTGTCTCCTCGAAGCAGCGGGCGCCTTTTTCGTACATCTGAAGCTTAAAGTAGCCTTGGCCCTTCACGAACGGCTCGCAGACGGCCTCGGGTTTGCTCTGCGCGGCGGCGTCTTCTTTCATTTCCCGGTAAGCGGCCATTTTGTCTTCGAACTGCAGCCAGGCTTCAATCATCTCGTCACTTAATGATTTTAACACATTCCATTGCTCGTCGAGGTGTTTTTTTTCGTCGGCGGAAGCGTGCGGATAACGGCGAATAAGTTCTTCCAGCGTTTCGTTCAAGGTTTCAAACCATTGCAAAATCAATTCGGATCCCCCCCTTGTCGCAATCGGCCGTATGCTCATTCTGCGTTTCGGGGGAGGGTTTCATACGCGTTACAGAACGGTCGAATGAGGCTCTTCGCCCATCATTCGGACCACTCGATTGTTCCCGTCCACAATCGCCACTTTCGGCTTATGGCGCTTCGCCTCTTCGTCGGTCATATATCCGTAAGCGATGATGATGACGGTATCGCCGGGCTGCACGAGCCGCGCCGCCGCGCCGTTAAGGCAGATCACCCCGGAGCCTCGCGGTCCGGGAATCGCGTAGGTTTCGAAACGGGCTCCGTTGTGGTTGTTGACGATTTGCACTTTTTCGTCGGGCAAAATATCGACGCTTTCCATCAGATCCTGATCGATGGTTACGCTCCCGACATAGTTCAGGTTCGCTTCCGTTACCGTCGCCCGGTGGATTTTGGATTTCATCATTTGCCGCAGCATATGGCCCTCTCCTTTCCATTAGCCGATTAAGACGTTGTCGATCAGCCGCGTCTTCCCGAAGCGGACGGCAAGCGCAACCAATATCCGCTCTCTTGCCTGCTTGAGCGGCAACGTTTCCGCAAGCGGTTCGAGCGCCGGATAGGACAGCACTTCAACGTAATCGATATCGGCAAGCGGTTTGGTCCGAATCAGGCGCGCGATGCGGCCGGTCAGCTCCGGAGCCGTCGCGCCGTCTTCGATCCATTCCGGAACCTTCTTCAGCGCCTGGGACAGCACCAGCGCCTGGCTGCGCTCTTCGGCGCTCAAATAGACGTTGCGCGAGCTGAGCGCAAGTCCGTCGGCGTCCCTGACGATCGGACAAGGAACGATTTCGACCGGCATGTTGAGATCCTCGGCCATACGGGAGATGACCGCGACCTGCTGCGCATCCTTCAGGCCGAAATAAGCTCTGTCCGGCGCGACGATGTTGAGCAGCTTCGTGACGACGACGGCGACCCCGTCAAAGTGGCCTGGACGGCTCGCGCCGCAGAGCCGTTCGGTCACGCCTCGAACCGAAATGGATGTCTGCATCGGCCGGGGATACATCTCCTCGACTTGGGGCATGAAGATCAGATTGGCGCCCGCCTCGGCCGCCACGGCATAATCCCGCTTTTCGTCCCGGGGATAGCGTTCGAAATCCTCGTTCGGGCCGAACTGAAGCGGGTTGACGAATACGCTCAGCACCGTCAGCCCGTTCTCGGCCGCCGAGCGCCGAATCAGGCTCGCATGCCCTTCGTGCAAATAGCCCATGGTCGGAACGAAGCCGACTTTGGCGGCCGGTCCGGCACGCAGGCGGTATTCCGCGATCTTGCTCCTTAAATCCGCGATTGTCCGGACGACCTCGGGCGCCGCAACGGTCATCTTCATCGGGAATCTCCTCCGTATATGGAATGGGAAAGCGACTGGGCCGTTTGTTCGTCCAGGGCGAATCCGTGCCGCTCTTCCGGGAAACGCTTGGTCTTGACGTCCGCGACGTAGTCGGAGATCGCCGTCCGGATGGTCGCGCCGACGTCCGCGTATGTTTTGACAAATCGCTTGTCGCGTATATCGGAACCGTAACGGACAAGGTCGTGAAAAACGAGCACCTGGCCGTCGCAGCCCCGTCCGGCGCCGATGCCGATCGTCGGAATGTCCAGCGAACGGGAGATCAGCGCCGCCACCTGTTCCGCCACCAGTTCCAGCACCACGCCGAACGCGCCGGCTTCCTGCAAGGCTTTGGCGTCCGCGAGCAATTTTTCGGCCTCGTCCGGCCCTTTGCCCTGGACCTTGTAGCCGCCGATTTGCAGCACCGACTGGGGGGTAAGTCCCAGATGGCCGAGCACCGGAATGCCGGCGGCGGTCAGCCGGCGAATTTCTTCCGCAAGCTCGGCTCCGCCCTCCATCTTGACGGCGTGTGCCCCGCCTTCCTGCATGATTCGGGCCGCATTGCGAAGCGTCGCTTCCGGACCGAGCCGGTACGTCGCAAACGGCATATCGGTTACGATCATCGTGCCCGGCGCTCCGCGCGCCACCGCACGGGTATGATAAATCATATCGTCTAGCGTTACCGGCACCGTCGTGTCGTATCCCAGCACGACGTTGCCCAGCGAGTCGCCGACGAGAATCAGATCGACTCCCGCTTCTTCCGCCAGCCGCGCGGACGGGTAGTCGTAAGCCGTCAGCATCGCGATCGGCGTTCCTTCTTTCTTCATCGTGCGCAATCGAGGCAAAGTTAACGGTTTTTTCATATGCGAAGCGCCTCCTCTTTGGGCTCAGACAAACAAAAAAACCTTCATTTGCCCATGAGCAAAGAAAGGTTTCCATTCAGCAGGCACGCGCTTCACGTCCTTCTGTCTCGGTCCTTTCGGCTCTGAGCAGAATCCGCCGCGAGAAATTCACGGTTATTCGTTTGTCCTCCATGTCCATGCGCAAGTGCGATTCGTTTCCGATAACGCCTTGCCGCTTCATTATAGCAGACCGTATCCAAAACGTCCACGGACGGCGCGAACGATAGGCGAACGAGAGCGAATAATGGGCGAACGATGGGCGGACGTGGGCGAAAGCGATCGCATTCGCGACGCCGAGCGTCTCGGCGGTGCCCGGAACCGTCACGTCGAAGACTGGATTTCCGCCGAATAGACCGGCATGAGGGTTCCGTCCGACAGCTCGACAAGCAGTCCTCCCATGTCGTTCAACCCCCGCGGTATGCCTTCGATCGGGCCTCTCGGGGTCGCGAGCGTCGTTTTCCGGTTCAGGTTGATCGAATGCGCTTCCCACAGCGCACGGATCGGTTCGAAGCCGTCTCGCAAATACAGTTCGTACAGCTCCTCGAATTCCTTCAGCGTGACGGCGATCAATTCCGCCCGGTCCACCGGACGGCCTGCCGCCATTTTCAGAGATACGGCTTTGGACGCCACATCCTCCGGATAATCCTCCGGCTCCAGATTGGCCGATATGCCCAAACCGACCACAACGTAACGAAGCCGTTCTTCCTCCGCCGCGGATTCCAGCAGGATGCCGCTGATTTTCTTGCCGTCCACCAGCAGGTCGTTGGGCCATTTGATGCCGATATCCAGCGGAACGGCCGCGGAAACGGCCCGCCTCAGCGCCACCGCGGCGAGAAGCGTAAGCTGCGGCGTCGCCTGAAGCGGAACCTGAGGCCGAAGCAGCAGGCTCATCCACACGCCTTTGCCGGGGGGCGACACCCACACTCTCCCCATTCGTCCCCGCCCTTGCGTCTGCTGCTCGGCGATGACGAGCGTCCCCTCCGGCGCGCCTTCTTCGGCAAGCTCCCGCAGCACGTCCTGGGTGGACGACACGCTGTCGAACAGGTGCAGATGCCGGCCGAATTCCCGGGTCTGCAGCCGGGTCTGCACCTCCTGGCGGGTAAGCCGCGAAGGGCGTCCGACAAGCCGGTAGCCGAGCCGGGGAACCGCTTCGATGACGTAACCCTCGGCTTCGAGCTTGCGAATCTGCTTCCAGATGGCCGTGCGGCTTACGTTCAGCCGTTTGCTGATCTCTTCTCCCGACACGTACGCGTCCCGATCCGCCGCTTCCAATAGGGCAAGTAAAGACGGTTGGTTCAAGTTGATCATTCCTTTGAGTAAAAAGATCCGTCGCCATCGCAAGCCATGGTTTCCGCCGCGACCAGCAGCGCCGGGCGCTCATTCGGCAGCGTTCCCAAGGCGACGTCCGACAGCAGTTGCCTGAGCGTTGCCGCAACCCAAGGGCCGGGCTTCCTGCCCGTGGCCCGAACGATCTCGTCGCCTCTGACGGCAAGCTCCGCCACCGAAGCCGCCGCCATGCCGTCCAGCCAGGAGCGGGCCAGGCCGGCAACATCGGGCGGCAGCTGCCTGCCGGCCGTTACGGCCGCCAAGGCAAGCCAATCCTCCGCTGCCGCGCGGCCGAAACGGAGCACGGCCGAAATCCACCGTGCGCGCAAATCGGGCAGCTCCCCGCCGTCAGCGGCGAGCATGCGGTCAAGCCCGACGACGGCGGCGACGCGCGCCCCGCGGCGGACTCCGAGCCGAAGCGTGCGAAAAAGCTCCTCCGCTTCGGCCTCGTCCGCTCCCCATCGCAGCAGGAGCGCCGCCCAGCGCAGATCGGGGTCCGCGAGCCCGCGCACGCTCCGCTCGCCCGAATCCGCCTGCGGCTCGGCCGGCGTTGCGCATGCCGGCAGCGGCTCGCGGGCATAGCGAAGCAGCCCGCTTTCCGCCAGCAGCCGGAACGCCCGCTCGGGATCATGGCCCGCGGCCATTTTGTCAAGCTCCGCCCCGACCCGCTCCATTGCGATATGCCGCAGTTTGGCGCGCTGCGCCAGCAGGCCATCCCACGTATCGGGCGCAAAATCGAACCCGAATTCCGCCGCAAAGCGGACGCCCCGAAGCAGGCGGAGCGCGTCTTCGCCGAACCGTTCCGACGGATCGCCGACCGTGCGGATGACTCCGCGGCGAAGATCGTCCGCGCCGCCGAACGGATCGACGAGACGGCCGTCCGAGCCGAAGGCGATCGCGTTAATGGTAAAATCCCTGCGCGCCAAATCCTCCTCGATGCTCCCGACAAACCATACATCGTCGGGACGGCGGGAATCCGTGTATTTCCCTTCCCGCCGGTAAGTCGTCACCTCGAACAGCCGGCCGCCCTCGCGCACCGTCACCGTCCCGTGCTTCAACCCGGTCGGAATGGCGCTTGCAAACAGTTCCATCACCTGCTCCGGCCTCGCCGAAGTCGCGATGTCGACGTCGCGCAGGGGACGGCCGAGCAGCCGGTCGCGCACGCAGCCGCCGACCAAAAAAGCGGTATGACCGGCCGACTCCAAGCGGCCGAGCAGCTGAAGTCCCGCCGACCAGGCCGACTCTTTCGTTTCGGTCATCTCCCGCCCCTCCTGCGTCGCGCTCAGCAGACCGGAAGCTCCAGCTTCGCGGGAATGCCGAGCACCTGGTAATAAATCCGTTCGTATTGAGCCGTGATTTTGTCGTTGCAAAATTCCGTCCTTGCGCGATGGAGACATGCTTCCCGGAAGCTGGCGTACAGGCCGTCGTCGGTCAGCAGCCGCAACGCGTTCGCCGCCATTTCTTCCGTATTCCCGATCGGCGACAGGAATCCGGTCTCCCCGCTGACGACAAGCTCCGGAATGCCGCCGGCGATCGAGCCGATCGTCGGAACGCCGCAGGCCATCGCCTCCAGCGCGACCAGGCCGAAGCTTTCCTTCTCCGAAGGCAGCAGCAGCAGATCCGCCAGCGAAATCACCTGCGCCACGTCGTCCTGCTTGCCTAAGTAGAAGACGCGGTGGCTTAGGCCCATCGCATCGATTTTGGCCTGGATTTTCGGCAGGTCCGGACCTTCGCCGACCAGCAGCAGCTTGGCCGGAATCCGGGCGTTCACGCGCGCGAAAATATCGACCACATCGCATGTCCGCTTGACCGGGCGGAAGTTGGAAATATGCATCAGGATTTTCTCGTGTGGTTCGGCGTAGTCCGCCCGCAAGTCGGAACAGTCCCGCGGATAGTACACCCGTTTGTCCACGAAATTATAGGTGAGTTCGATCGGTCGGGTAATGTCCAGCAGCTCGCGCGTTTCCCGAATCAAATCGTTGCTTACCGCCGTGACCGCGTCGCTGTTTTGAATGCCGAAGCGGATCAGGTCCTTGAGCGATTCGTCTTGGGCAAGGACCGTAATGTCCGTGCCGTGAAGCGTCGTGACGACTTTGAAGCGGTCCCCGGACATCTGTTTGGCCAAATAAGCGCACAGGGCGTGGGGAACGGCGTAATGAACGTGAAGCAGGTCGAGCTGCTGCAGTTGCGCCACCTGGTTCATTTTGCTTGCCAGCGACAAATCGTAAGGCGGATACCGAAAGACGTAATAATCGGTCACTTCCACTTCGTGATAATAAATGTTGCGCTGGAACTTGCCCAGCCTGAACGGCATGCTGTGCGTAATAAAATGAATTTCGTGCCCCTTCTCCGCGAGCAGCTTGCCGAGTTCCGTCGCGACGACGCCGGAGCCTCCGAGCGAAGGATAACAGGTGATGCCGATTTTGAGCGGCCTTTCCATTCCTCTCTCCTCCTTTCTACATCTTATTCCCCGAAAGCATGCCTCCTTGCCGATATTGTTGCGCACGTCGGGTCAAAATCGGTCGACGGCCACCGGCCCCTTGGCGATAAAGCCTTCCGCGAAGGCGAATCGGTGCGCTTGCCCGAACAGCCTGTCCCGCGCCGCGACGTTGTCCAAGTAGCCCGTCGTCAGCGGAGTGGGCACCCAATCCGCCAGATCGCCGGCCGGCTCGAACTGCGAACGGTACGCGCGCAGCGCTTCCATTTTCCGCTCGTGCACGTCGCTAACGTCGAGGACAAGCTGCGGCGTGTGCGCATCGTTGATGAAATAATAATAAAGCATGTCCACCGTCCAGGCGGGCTCCTCAGGGTTGTAGCGCCGCAGCTTGGCGTTGAACACCGCCTGTTCGACCATCCGGCTGCACATGACGTGGTCGGGATGGCGGTCGATGAAATACGGCGCGAACACGACGCGCGGCCGATGGCGCCGGATGGCCGACACCAGCTTATCCACCTGCGAGCGGTCCGCTTGCGACAGCCCGCGGTCGGGCAGGCCGAGATTCTCGCGCACGGCAAGCCCGAGAATGGCCGATGCCGTCCCGGCTTCCCGCTGGCGCGTATCGACATCCCCGTTCGAGCTCATTTCCGCGAAGGTCAGATCGACGATGCCGGTTTTTTGCCCGGCCAGCGCCGCCTTGACCAGCGTGCCCCCCATGCCGATTTCCGCGTCGTCGGGATGAGCCGCGAAAGCCAGCAGGTCAAGCCCGTATTCCGTGCGGCCGCTCATGCGTCGATCCCCGGCTTGTATTTGTGAACCAGCTCGCGCCAAGCGAAGTCGCCCCGCTCCAGCGCTTTGATCAGCAGCTCGGCCGTCGCGATGTTGGTGGCCACCGGGATGCCCTGAACGTCGCACAAACGGAGCAAAGCGATAATATCCGGTTCGTGCGGCTGCGCCATCAGCGGATCGCGCAGAAAAATGATCAGGTCCATTTCGTTCTGGGCGACGAGCGCGCCGATTTGCTGGTCGCCGCCGAGCGGACCCGACATGAAACGATGCACGTTCAGCGACGTATGCTCCATAATGCGGGCTCCCGTCGTGCCCGTCGCGTATAGTTTGTGCGGCTTCAATACATGCTCGTACGCAATCGTAAAATTGACCATTTCTTCTTTTTTGCGGTCATGGGCGATCAAAGCGATCTGCAACATGTTCCGTTCCCCCTCTTTGGGCCGATGCCCCTAGTCGTCCAGGAAATGCTCAAACCCGTACACAAGTCCCGTAACGGACATCACCTTTTTGATCGCGGTATTGACGCCCGGCATATAACCGGCCCGTTCGTACGAATCGTGGCGGATTTTCAGCGTTTGTCCGTTGCCGCCGAAGATGACTTCCTGCTGGGCGAATACGCCCGGCAGACGGACGCTATGGATGCGGAACCCGTTATAGTATCCGCCTCTCGCCCCTTCCAGCACTTCCTCTTCGTTCGGGTTGCCCTGGCGCAGCTCCCGCCGCGTCTGCGAAATCCATTCCGCCGTCTTGATCGACGTTCCGGACGGAGCGTCCAGCTTCTGGTCGCCGTGATATTCGATGATTTCCACATGCGGTAAATATTTCGCCGCCATTGCGGCAAACTTCATCATAAGGATGGCGCCGATCGAGAAATTGGGCGCGATCAATCCGCCGATGCCCTTCTCCCGGCACTGCTTGTCCAGCTGTTCGATTTGCTCGGGCGTAAACCCGGTCGTGCCGACAACGGGCCGGACCCCGTGGCGGATGCAGGCTTCCGTGTTGGGCACGGCGGATTTGGGATTCGTAAAGTCGACGAGGACATCCGGCTTTGCGGACTGCAGCGCGTCCTCCAGCCGGTCCGTCACGACGACGCCGGTCTCCGGCTTGCCGACAAGGGAACCGGCGTCTACGCCCGCGGACGACCTGCCGATGGCGGCGACCAGCTCGAGTTCGGGATCTTCCAGCACCATTTTGACGACTTCGCGGCCCATGCGCCCGGCCGCGCCGGCGACCGCGACGGAAATTCGTTGCGACATCTCGTTCACCTGTCCCTTATGCTATAAATAGAGAAATGCGTTCCATGCCGACCGTCCTCCTTGGCAGGGGACGGATGCGGCCTGTCATGATTAGCGTTCGTCTGCGTCCTTCTTGGTCCATCTTCCCGCATCGCGGGTATTGAATTTGTGCATCACTTTGTCGTGCGCTGCGGTCAAGTCGATTCCGAGCGAGTTGGCGAAGCAGATCACGATGAACAACACGTCGGCAAGCTCCATCTCGACCGAATTTTCCGCTTCGTCCGGTTTTTTGGGCTTTTCTCCGAAGCGATGGTTCACTTCCCGGGCCAGTTCGCCGGCTTCCTCCGTCAGCCGGGCCAGCAGGGCGAGCGGCGAAAAGTAGCCTTCCTTAAACTGTGAAATGTAAGCGTCGACTTCCCGCTGAATATCGGCGAGCGTCTTCTCGGCCAGCGGCATGCCGGCGATGCGCGATTCTCCCATTCGAAACGTTTCCTTTCCGCTGCGCGCGGGCGCGCGCAAATTCTGATTTTGTCTTTTCCCGGCGAACCGGGCAAGACAGCCGTTGACTTATCCCTATGTTAGCTTAAGATTCTTTTAAAGACAAACCCCATTTTTGAAAGCGGAGGAGGAGCTGAACGTGAGAATTTGGCAAACGAAAGAATCGGTTCGCACCTGGCTGATGCTGACGGCCGGCGCCGCTCTCTACGCCTTCGGCCTGGAATATTTCATCCTGCCGAACCGGCTGATGGAAGGCGGCGTAACGGGCATCGCCGTCCTGCTTCATTACTCCTTGGGCCTGCCGACCGGCCCGACCACCCTGCTCATCAACCTTCCGCTGTTTCTGATCGGCTGGCGGCAGCTCGGCCGCAGCGCCATGATCTATACGATCGGCGGCACGGTTCTGTTGTCTTTTTTCCTGTGGGTTTGGGAGCGCGCCATCGCAGCCGGATGGATCACTCCGTTTGCGACCGAACACGACCATTTTCTTGTCGTGCTCTACGCCGGCGTGACGCTTGGAACCGGCCTCGGCCTCGTCTTCCGATCGGGAGGCACGACCGGGGGCGCCGACATCGTCGCCCGCATCGTTCACCGCTGGCGCGGCTTCAGCATGGGGCAGGTCATTTTGGTCATGGATTTCGTCATTATCGGCTCCTCATTGTTTTTCATCTCCAAGGAAAAAGTGCTGTACACGCTCGTCAGCGTCTTTATCGCCTCGAAAGTCATCGATTTCGTCCAGGAAGGCGCTTATGCCGCCAAAGCGTTCACGGTGGTGTGCCAATCCCCGGAAGCGCTGGCCAAAAAAATCGCGCGGGAACTCGACCGCGGCGTGACGCTGCTGCCCGCGATCGGCGGCTATTCCGGCGAACCGCGCATGATGCTGTACTGCGTCGTCAGCCGGTTTGAAATCCGCAAATTGAAAAGCCTGGTCCGCCAGCATGACAGACAGGCTTTTATCGTCATCAACGACGTGCATGACGTGCTCGGAGAAGGATTCCGGGAAGGCGAAGAAGCGACTTGAACCAGCGGTCCGCCGGGTCCCTACGCTCCCTGTTGGAACCGTGATTCGGATGCGTCCGGTCGAACCGGAACCTTCGCCATCCCGCCCAGGTGAGGATGGCGACAATAAAGGAGCCGATCGTCGCGCCGAACCCCCAGGAAGGCGGTACGACGGCCGGCACGGTCGTCGGCCGTTCCCCTTCGGGAGGAAACAGCCCCTCCATCGCTTCCCGCAGCGGAGCGATCAGTCCGCCCAGCAGCTTCGGATCGGGCCGGTCCTGCTGAAGCAAGCGCTTCGCGTAGCGGATCGCCGCATCTCCCCGCTCGATCACGTACGGCTCGCTCGTCAACGCGACGGCCGTCCGAATGAGGCCGTAACGTTCGGCGAGACGCCCGAACGCGGCCCGCGCCTCCGGGGTTACGCTTTGCGGCCGGTCGCCCAACGCTTTGGCCAGGGCGTCGACATCTTCCCGCAATACCGAGCGGTATTGCAGCCAAAGCGGCCGCTGCGGCTCCGCAAGCGCGTTCGCCGCAAGGCGTATCGCCCCCGCCGCGGATTGGACGCGGCGGCCGTCCTGCGTGACCGCGGCCATCGCCCGCTTCATCTCGGCCACGCTGTCGGCCAGCGCCTCGATGCCTTCCGCAGTCGCGATCCGCATCATCGGCAGCTCTCTAAGCCGTGTTTCCGTCTCCTTCATGGACCGAACGGCGGCAAGCCGGTCGCCCCGATTTACCGCCTGATATAGAGATTCCGCCGCCTCGCGGAACTTCTCGATCGCCTGCGTGTCCGAACGGGAGGCTGAGCTGCCCGTCGGACGGTCCGCTTGCGCCTGTCCGGATGCCGGCGCAGCTGCCGGGCTTTCCGCCGCGGCTGCGGACGGATCAAGCAGCAGCGCGGCGGCTCCCGCAAGCAGCCACCGAATCCACCGTCTTTTTCTTGCCGGAACAACAGCTGAAGCCCAAAACATTTGGACATCCCCTCCTGCCTTACCATATGAGGGGATGTCCGGCCTTAGAACCGGTTGTCCTTGCGCAGCGGCGCAGCTCCCCAAAGCGTATCGGCATAGCGGGCAAGTCCCGCCGCCATGACGCTAAAGGCGGTCAGCATGAACGTGAACCAGGCAACCTCCCGCACATAAGCCGGGTCCAGCTGCGAAGGCAAGTACGGATATACGCCGTAGCCGTAATCGATCGTATCGTTAAGAAACGTCCAGCAGGCCGCCGAAGCGAGCGCCCATCCGCCGAACCGGAAAAACCGGGCGTACAGCAGCGCGCAAATGGCCATGGCCGCATGCGACACGACCAGCATCCAGTCCTGCCAGACCAGCCGGTCGCCAAGGCCCGCGCCGATGAAGATGATCGCCGCCGCCCATATCCCGTATTTGATCGAGGTGACGACGGCCAACGCTTCCACGAGGGAGCGGATCCCCTTCAACCACCCGCTTCGCGGCGGGTTGGGGCGAGCCCACAGCCAGACGGCCGCGACCGCGAAAAACAGCGACGCCGTCGGACTGTCCGGCACAAACGGAAGCTGCCAGGCCGGATGGGTTTCCCACGTATCGAGGAGCTGGCCTTTGTACCAGTAATACCCGTAGACGGTTCCGGGAACGTAAAAAATCAAAAGCAGCGTCAGCGTCGCCCTATGCAGCAGGCAATCGCGCGACAGCAACCATTTCCAGCTCATGAACGGCCTCCTCGCATTTGCAAAAAACCTGACCGGGAACGGTCAGGTCTGTTGGCGTTGCGTTATTCAGCCGCAGCCGCCTTCTGTTCGGACAGCCACGTGGCGATTTGATCGATTTGCTCGTCGGAAAGTCCGCTTTCGCCGGCTTTGGCCTTCCCGAAAGCAGGCATGCCTTCGTTTTTGCCGTTCGTGATGATGTCGACGAGCTCTTCCTTCGACAGCTTGTCGCCGATGCCGCGAAGCGAAGGACCGTTCGCCCCTTCCAGCTCGGCGCCGTGGCAGGCGACGCATTGCGCTTCCTTCATCACGTTGAAAGCCGGATCGTCGGGATTCACCAGCGCGACCAGCTTTTCCCTGCCGGGGATGAAGCGTCCTTTGCCCTGTTCGATCGATTCGCGGTTTTTCTCCTCGCGCTCGATATGCTCGGGAACGATGCCGCTCTTCTCAAGCTCCTCCTGATAGTGGTGCCACGAGACCCAGGTCAGATAGACCGATGCGACCAGCGACACGAACATCAGGGAAGACGCGATCGGGCGGCGGTAGAACCGGCGCTCCTTGCCGGTGTCCAGAAACGGCGCAAGCAGCAGGGCGCCGAACGCGATGCCCGGAATCCCGATCGTGCCGAGCACGACGTAGTTTTCGGACGTGTAATGATATTTCAGCAACTGGTAGATGAACAAGAAATACCAGTCCGGCATCGGGATAAACGAACCGTTCATCGGGTCGGCCGGATAGCCGAGCGGAGCCGGTTCGGCGATCGTCAGGACGAGGAATCCGACCAGAACGACGACGCCGGCCATCCATTCTTTGAGCAGGAAGTTCGGAATGAATGCCTCGGACTTCCCGGGAAAAGCCGAATAGTCTGGCGGAGGCTGTATTCCTTTGCCCTTGCGGATGCGGGAATCGCCTACGTAAACGATTTTCTCATCGGATTTAGGTCCGTGTGCCATAAGCTTGCCACTCCCCTCTCTCTTACAGCGGCCCGGAGATGCCCTGTTTTCGGATCATGAAGAAGTGCGCAGCTAGCAGCGTAAGCAGCAGGCCAGGCAGGAAGAACACGTGGATCGCGAAGAAACGGGTAAGCGTTTGGGCTCCGACGATCGTGCCTCCAGCAAGCAACTCCTTGATATAACCCCCGATCCAAGGAACGGAACCGGCAATTTCCATGCCGACCTTGGTCGCGAAGTAAGCCTTGTTGTCCCACGGAAGCAAATAACCCGTAAAACCAAGGCCCAGCATGACGAAGAAAATGAGCATCCCAACGACCCAGTTCATTTCGCGCGGCGCTTTGTAAGAGCCGGTAAAAAAGACGCGAAGGGTATGTAGGAACATCATGACGATGACCAGACTCGCTCCCCAGTGGTGCATGCCCCGAACGATAGCGCCGAAGGCGACCTGATGCTGGAGGTAATCCACGCTGTAATAGGCGTTGATGATGTCCGGCACATAATACATGGTCAAAAACATCCCCGAAAGGATCTGAATGACCGTAATGAAGAACGTCAATCCGCCGAAGCAATAGACGAATGCGGAGAAGTGGTGCGCCGGGTTGACGTGTTCCGGCACTTCGTGATCCGCGATGTCGCGCCACATCGGCGTTACGTCAAGACGTTCGTCAATCCAGTTGTACATGCTTTTAAACATGGGACGAAACGCCCTCCTTCTACTTAACGCGCGTATTCGATACTAGCGGTCCGAGATACACCCACCCGTTCTCGACCTTGACTTCGTACTCGTCAAGCGCTTTAGGCGCTACCGCCAGATTTTTGCCGTCCTTCGAGTACCGTGCCCCGTGACAAGGACAATGATATTCGTTCGGCTTTTCCGCCGCCCAGCTGATCGTGCAGCCCAGGTGTTTGCACACCGGCGACAGGGCGAAAATTTTGTTGTCGTCGCCTCTAGCGATGTAAGCCTCCAGCTTCGGATCGCTTTCGTACCATCCGTCCACCTGATGGATTTTGAAAGATACCTTTTGCGGGTCCTTCGTCACTTTGGCCTCTTCAATGACTTTGACAAAGCCGGTTTCCGTCTTTTTCTGCAGAATCGGATCTACGGCGAACCGAAGCATCGGAAGGATGGCGCCGCCGGCCATAAATGCAGTCGCACCGCCCAGCGTATAAGACAGAAACTGACGTCTCGTCATTTCCTGGCGTTTGATCGGCTTATGCGCGGTTTCGTGCTGTCCGTTATGTTCCATTGTTTCTACCCCCTTTGCCCACCAATGTCGCTGTCCTTCATGGACCCTTGCCTTACTGTTCACAAGACATAACTATAATAGTACACGCATATGGGGGCGTCAACAATTGCCAAGAGGAATAAACGCCTTGGTTGAAAACGTTGGTCAAAATTGTTTCAAATTTGTCACATTTGTCCGAGTTGTGGAGACGTAAATGGTATTCCCCAGCAGAGGAAAATTATGCGTCTTTCCACATCGCCGCGACCGCCCGGCAAATATCCTCCGCGTCGGGCTGCTCGTCCGGCGCGGAAGGCTGCACAAGCAGGTCCGCGGACGCCGGCGGGGAGGGCAACAATCCCGGCGTGCCGGACACGAGCACGACAAAGCGGAAGCCCGCCTGTTTGAGCCGGCCGCAATGACGGGCGAGCCGGGCGGCGTCGTCCGGGTCCGCTCCGTCGTAATAATGGTAGGCCGGCAGCGTGACGGTACGGCCCCGGAACGCCGCTTCCAGCGGAGAGAGCCAGTCCCCCGTCCGCGCCGCCTTTTCGGTCGCTTCCGGCGGGCTCTCCGTTCCGGTCAAGCCGGTCACGGGCAGCAGGCACGTGTCAAAATAAGGCTGCAGCCCGGGCCAGCCGATGGCGTCGAATTCGCTGAACTTCATGCTGGTCTTTCTTCCTTTCGAATCAGAGCAATGCGCTGAAGAAGGTCATGATTTTCTCGTCGATTCCCGGAAGCCCCTCATGGCCGAAATCCGGGTAGACGGCAAGCTGCTTGGGCGCGGCGATCTTGTTGTAAGCCGCAAACTGCGTCGACGGCGGCGTGATCGTATCCATCAGCCCCACGGCCATCAGCACGTCGCCGCGAATGCGCGGAGCCAGATGCTGGACGTCGATATAGCCGAGCCGTTCGAAAAATTCGTTCTCCCGCTCGTGCAGCGGATCGAAAAGCCGGAAATACGTTCTTAGCTCCTCGTAGGCATCCTTGGCCAAATCCATTTCCCAAACCCGGCGGTAGTCGCTCAGGAACGGATAGATCGGAGCAAGCCGCTTGATGCGCGGCTCCAGGGCGGCGCAGGCGAGCGTCAATCCGCCGCCTTGGGAAGCGCCAGTCGCCGCCACCCGCGAGGCGTCCACTTCCGGCATCGTCATGACGATCCCGGCCAGCTGCGCGGCATCCAGAAAAATATGACGGAACAGCAAATGGTCGGGATGGTCGTCCACCCCCCGGATGATATGTCCCCGGAGCGTATTGCCCTTCACGCCGCCGGTATCCTCGGATTTGCCTCCCTGGCCGCGGACGTCCATCGCCGCCACGGAAAATCCGAGCGCCGCGTATCCCAGCTTCGAAACCCAGTCCCCCGAATTTCCGGCATATCCGTGAAACTGGACGACGGCGGGATGCGGCTCCTTGACGTTTTTCGGCCTTATGTACTTCGCATGAATTCTGGCGCCCCTAACCCCCGTAAAGTACAGATGGAAGCAGTCGGCGAACGGCACCTGGAACGAGGCCGGCACCAGTTCGACCTGCGGGTCCGCCGCGCGCATCTCGGCAAGCGCCCGATCCCAGTACGCATCGAAATCGGCCGGCTTCGGATTGGTTCCCGCGTACGTCTTCAACTGATCCAACGGCATGTCGATCAAAGGCAAGCTGATCCTTCCTTCCCGGGCAGAATGTGCGGTCGAATCCGTCCTCTTTCCATCCTACTGCAAATTCGCCGGACAGAAAAGCGTTTTCTTGTTTAGGGGACCGACATCCGATAGCCAAACGAAAACGACCTCCCGCCGCGCGCAAACCGCTTGCGCCGGCCGTGAGGTCGCCGTTCGGGAAATCCGTAAAGATCGTCCTGGAGCATCAAGGTTGCATCGTTTTCAGTTCATCCGTCAAGCGCCGAAACGATTCGGCATCTCCTTGGGCAAGCGCCGCGTCGATTGCTTCGTAGATTTTAGCCGTCCGGTATTTGCGCAGCGCTTCGTCAAGGACCATTTCCGCCTCCAAACCGAGCATGGTCTCGTAGGCGATTTTCATGTCCATCGGTTGCACCTCCAATATCCGGCTTTAGGGCCCCCATCATTCCAGCTCCCATTAAAGCATATTCATCGCTGTCGGCTTCGTTCAGGTCATAAGCCCCTTGCCGGTCCTCCTAATTTGACCGCCAAAGTTGACATTCGATCTCCGCCTTTCCCGCCATGGACATTCAGGCGTTTGCATTCCGCTTTCGCCCGGCGTCCCCTGCCGGAACCATTTGCGCAGCGAGCGGCGTGACGCGGACCAGCGCCGTTCCGTCGGACGCCTCGCCCCAGCGAAGCAGTCCGAGATGCACCATCATTTTGAGCACTCTCCGGTTCAGCACGTCCTCCGCCGAATCGTAGTAATACGGACGAACGAGCGGCAGCAGCGCTTTGCCGAGCGAGGCAACCGTCGTCCACGCTGACGCGAGGCGAATCGTCCATTGCGCCACCGCCATAATGTTCGGTACGGGAACCCGGTACGCGCGCAGCCAGAACCGGTAAAGATCCGAAGGCTCGGCCGCAACGTCGCCTGCAGCCGCCAGCAGGCCCGCATCGGTCAGTTCGAGCCTCTCGCCGTTTTCCCGCAGCCAATTCCGATGGCAGCAGTAATCATAAAGCAGGGAGAAGCGTTCCGGATATTCGCGGAAACGGCGGCCGTACCCGAATCGCCAGGCGGTGCGGGCGGGCAGCCCTTCGCTTACGGAAAGCAAGCCGAGCACCTGGCCAAGCTGCCGTTTGTACATGTAGCCTTCGGTCGTAAGCGCGACATCATGGTCCCGGACGAAGCGCAAGAACAGCACCGCGTCGGCCGACAGGAGCGTTCCTTCGTCCCGGTACGCTTCGGGTTCCCCGCGAACGTCCAGCACGGCGCGAAACCGGGCTTCCAGCACTTCGCAAAGCCGGCGCTTGACATCCTCGGGCACCTGGTACAAATACCGGGTATGCTGCGTGATGCCGTTAAACAGCCATCCGTACCGCATGAATCGGACGATCGCATGCCGTGCCGACTGCTCGGGCGCCTGCGGCGCGGGCTCGGCGGCATCCGGCTTCGGCCGTTTCCGCTGCTTGGCGGATTTGGGCTCCGCCTGCCGCGTCGTCCGGACGGCGACGGCCGGCTTGTTTGCCTCTTCTCCGGCTTCCGGCCGCGCCGCGCCGGCATGGGTGTCGGAGGCCGTCCACAAAGCCCGAGCCGTCAAGTCCTCCAAGCTGTACATTTCTCTCGGCTCGAACAAAAGCGAGTTGAGCAGCCGCAAATCTTCCGGGCTCATGGCGTCCACTTTTCGTTCCAGCACGTCGCGCTTCTGCACGGCGGACAAGATGGACTGGATCAGCTCGTTTTTCGAGTGATTGGTGGAACGGCAATCGTAGGTTTCGGCGATGCGCATCAACTGGGCGATGTCGGCGAAGGACAGCATATCCGCTAGATTCATCGGCATTCCCCGTTTCCGGAGGATTTATATGCAAGTATCGGTGGATTTAAAGCGGTTTAAACGTCTTCGGCGGCAAAAAAAGAGCGCCGGTCCGCGACCGCTCGCTCTTTATACTTTAATATCGCCGTCCAAATGGGCCGTGCAATTTTGGAGGATGGGAATCCAGCGGTTCGACCGGCGTTCGAGAATGGTCAGCGACACATTCGCGATCAGCGTCTCATCCGCTCCGGTCTCCAGCGCCTTCAGCATCTGCGCCAAAAAGCTGCCGTGCGTGACGACCAGCCAACTTTCGCCCGGATGGCGATCGCAGAACTGCTCGACGAATTCGAGCCCGCGCTCGCGGACGCGCTCATCCGATTCCTGATCGGGCACGAGCCTGCGCCATTCCGTCCCCCAGCGCGCAAGCCGCTCCGCCTCTGTCGTGCCTTCCGCCTGACCGAAGCTCCTTTCCCTAAGCCGCTTGTCCGTCAGGAGCGGAATGCCCAGCCGCTCGGACAGAATTTGTCCCGTCCGCCATGCGCGCTGGAGATCGCTGCTGACGACGCCGTTCCAGACCGCTCCTTCCCGCAGCAGCCGATCGGCCAAGCGCCCGGCCTGCATCTCGCCGGCGCTGCTGAGCGGAATATCGGTCGTGCCTTGGATTTTGCCCTCCTTGTTCCATTCGGTAAGCCCGTGGCGGACCCACCCGAGCCGGATCGAAGCGCTCATGTCCGGACCCTCGTAAACCAGTTCAGCGTCAGCAGCGTCATCACGATGCCGAGCAGCGACAGCGCAATCCAGTATTCAGGGACGGTCGGAGCGGCATGCAGCACGATCGGATCGCTAAGGCTGGCGACCGGAACGTCCACGGACAACCGAGATCCTTGGCCGGAAGCGGAAATGGCGTCCGCCGCCTCCATGACGCCGGTCTTGCCGGACTTGGACGAAACCGCGCGCTGCACCAGCACATAGAGGAATCCGCAGGCAAACACGGCCAAAAGCGAAGCGAGCAGCCCGGCGACGCGCAGGCGAAACGCCTTGCCGAACGCGTACGAACGCTGCATCGCGGGCATGAACCCGTTCTGTTCGGCATAGATCCGGTTCATCACTTTGCGGTTCATTTCCTCGAGGGAAACCGATTTGGCCAAATAAGCTTCGAATTCCTCGTCGTAAGGCAACGAGCGGATGAGATTGGCGCTCTCTTCCCAGAGGCGGTATTGCTCGGAGCAATGAGCGCAGCAGGCCAAATGCTCCTCGATCTGCCGCCGCTCCCGATCGGAAACGCCTCCGTCGCAGTAATCGCTGAATTTTTCCTGCGTAAGATCGCATCTGCTCTTCATCGCGACTTCAACTCCTCCATGTCCTTCAGCAAAACCGGCTCGTTAAAATAAGATTCCATCTGCGTCTTGACGCTGGCCCTCGCCCGGAAAAGCAGGGACTTCACGGCGCTGACCGTCTGTCCCAGGATGCTCGCGATTTCCTGGTAGTCCAGTCCGTCATATTCCCGAAGAATCAGGGCGGAGCGCTGCTTCTCCGGCAAATTGTTGATCGCTTCCCGAACCATAAGCACTTTCTCGTTGCGCAGAAGCCTTTGCTCCGGTGCCGCCTCGGGCGGGGCGGCGGGTATGTACGTTGAATCGTCCAGCGACAGATGGGTCGCTTTCTGTTTGCGCAGCTCGCTTAACACCGTGTTGCGTGCAATGGTATATAGCCAAGTCGAAAACGAAGCGTCCACTTCGCGGAATGAATGCAAGCTGCGGTACGCCTTGTAGAACGTCTCGGAGCACAGGTCCTCGGCGAGAAGCTCCAGCTTCGCGCTGCGCAGCATATGGTATATAAATGAAAGAATTTTCTTCTGGTATCGCGACATTAATACGGAATAAAGTTCTACGTTGCCGTCCTTGATCTCCCGAATCAATTGAGAATCGGTCATCGACCCTGCGATCCTCCCCTCTTTGCAGGGTGATTGTTCGCAAGCCGGTCTACAAGCTTTATACCGGCCATAAACGAAAAAGTTGCGCAAAAGCGCACGATTCAAAACAGGCCCATTTTTTTACATAATCTAAAGGCTATTGTAACATACAGGCGGAATCGGGAATCTTAAAATATTCTAAATTTGCCGCTAAGGATTTCGTCGCCTTTGCACAAACAAAGCCAAAATCGGCATCGAGCCGGCGCGAGCCCAAACTCCGGAATCGGAACGCAAAAAAATATCGAAAACGCTTTAAAAAAAATGAAAACGCTTATTGACAAAATGTAAACGGATACATATACTGAAATTACAGTATGGTTTCTCTCCACTCCTATCCAATAATCTGAGTGTTCATGGTAACACTCGCGCCACTTGCAAAGTGGCGTTTTTTGTTTTTGTCCGCCGTTTGATGAGAAAAAATTAAGGCTGCGTGCGAAGAGCGTTGTCGGCCCGTCGCATGCAGCCCGTGTTTGGCCGGATTTCCGGCAGACGCCTGTTCAGAAAAACACTTCATAACCAAGCGCTTGAAGCAAGGCGACCGCCCGCTCCAAATCGTTCCCTTGGCGAAACGACAACCTCAGCACGCCTGGAACGTCCTCCCGGCTTTCGATAATGTGCAGGTTGCTCAAATTGATTTTTTCCTGACCGAGCTCGGTGGCGATTTTGCCGATAATGCCGGGCTGGTCGGGCACGTTGACATAACATTCGTACAGCGAAGAGATCATGCCTTTGCGCCGCTCCGGCAGTTGGCTGCGGAACCGTCCCGCCAAACGGAACTGCTCCGCCACCCCCTCCCCGTCGCCGGCTTCGAGAAGCGCCGCGAACCGGTCCATCGACTTCCGCCAATCTTGAAGCAGCCGGAGCAGCACATCCCGATTGTTCAGCAGAATGTCGCGCCAGATGGTCGGGTCGCTGGAGGCGATGCGGGTAATGTCCCGAAAACCGCCCGCGGCCAGACTCCGGTACAGGTCGTTCGTTTCGTTGTACGCGGCAATCTGGTTGACAAGCGCTACCGCGATAATATGCGGCAGGTGGCTGATGGCGCCCACGATTTCGTCGTGCAACGCCGAGTCCGTCTTCACGATCTTGGCTCGGGTCCAGCGCAGCAGCTCCTCCAGCCGGTTGAGGGCTTCCGGGGGCGTCCGGTCCGTCGGCGTCAGCACGTAATAGGCGTTTTCGAACAAATCCGCCGTCGCCGCCTCCACTCCGCTCCGCTCCGAGCCCGCCATCGGATGGCCGCCGATGAACACCGCTCCGTTCAGCTCGAGCCGCTGCGCATGGGCGACAACCGACGCTTTCGTGCTGCCGACGTCCGTCAGCACGCAGCCCGGCTTCAGCGGCAGCCGCGCCAGTTCGTCGACGTAGTCGTTAAGCTTCCCTACCGGTACGCACAGAAAAATAAAGTCCGCATCCATAGCCGCTTCGGCGATCGAAGTCGTGGCGACGTCGACGACCCCCAGCGCCTTGTATTTCTCGACCGAGGCCGGGTTGACGGAGTGTCCGACCACCTCGTAACCCGGCTTGCCTTTCCAGCAGAGAGCCAGCGATCCGCCGATCAGCCCGACGCCGAAGATGGCGATTCGCGTTTTCGGTTTGGCGGAAGTGCCTTCGTTCTTCTTGTTTGCGAAACCGTCAAAGTCTCCCGCCATCCTTCACACCCGCACCGCGATTTCCTGAAGCACGGATTCCAGCGCTCCGATGAATTTCGCGTTTTGTTCGGCGCTGCCTACCGTCACGCGAATATGCGTCGGGTACTTCCGGTGTCCGGCGCGCACGATGATCCCTTTGCGCAGCAGCGCTTCGAACACGTCTTGCGCCGGGCGCTGCACGTCGACCATAATGAAGTTGCCGTAAGCGGGAAAAGCGGACAACCCCAGGCGGTCGAATTCGGCGCGCAGGTAGGCCAGCCCTTCCCGGTTCGCCTTGCGGCAGCGGTCGATGAACGCCTGGTCGCGAAGCGCGGCCAGCGCGGCGGCCTGGCCGAATCGGGACGTATTGAACGGCTCCCGCACCTGGTTGATCGAGCGGATCACTTCCGGTCGGCCGATGCCGTAGCCGATGCGGAGCGAAGCCAGGCCGTAAATTTTGGAGAACGTGCGGAGCAGCACCAGGTTCGGATACTTTTTCAGCAGCGCGATCCCGTCCGGGAACGACGGATCGTCGACGTACTCGCAGTAGGCTTCGTCCAGCACGACCATCACGCTCGGCGGCACGTTGGACAGGAACCATTCCACCTCGTCGTGGGTGACGATCGTGCCCGTCGGATTGTTCGGGTTGCAGATCCAGACGATTTTCGTTTTCGGATTCACTTTCTCCAGCATGCCTTTGAGATCGTGCGTGCCGTCCTTAAGCGGAACCTCGACGTACACCCCGTTCTCGATCTCGACGTTGTGCTTGTATTGCGGGAACGTCTGATCCGCCGCAATCGTCTCTTCCCCCGGCAGCAGAAACGCGCGGGCGATCATCAGAATCACTTCGTCGGAACCCGCGCCGAAAATAAGCTGGTCGGTGCCGACGCCCAGATGCTTGGCCAGCGCCTCGGTCAGCTCGACCGCCGCCCCGTCCGGATAGATGCTGATTTGGCCAAGCTCGTTTTGGATCGCTTCGACCGCGGCCGGCGAGCAGCCGAACGGATTCTCGTTGGACGCCAATTTGATGACTTCCGTCAGTCCCAGCTCCCGCTTCACTTCCTCGATGGGCTTGCCCGGCTGATAGACCGGCAGATGAACGATATTCGGTTTCGGTTGCATAATGTTCCTCCTGATATCCTCTTCATAACAGCGAAAAAGAGCGCAGCGCGCTCTGCCGTGCGATATGCTTCTATTGTGACATATTGCGGTATGGCTGTACAGATGGTAAACGGCAAAAACGCGCGTTCCGAAACGCCCGCCGTTCATCTTCGCGGCGTACAAAAAAACCAATAACGGCCGGTTGGTTGACCGTTATTGGTTGGCAAAGCGATTCGGGCGCAGCCCGTTGCTCCCGGCCGGCAGGCCCGCCGCGGCCTCGGGCTTCGGCCCGGCGGAGTCCGGTACGATCCGCCCGCTTCATTCCGCATTCGCCGAAGGCCGCAGGCCGCAAGCGGGCAGGACCGGCGTCCGGTTTCGCCGGCTACCGCGCCGGCTTCAAGCCCGCGATGAACGATTGCACCAGCTCCACGCCCTGGCGGCGCTTGCCGGCATCGCCGTCCGTCAGCAGCGGCAAGGCCTCCTCCACTTTGCGGACGATCGCGCTGCCGACGATGACCCCGTCGCACGAGCGCGACAGCCGCTCGATCTGCTCGCGCGACGAAATGCCGAAGCCGACGCAGATCGGCACGCTGGCGGCGTTGCGGACCGTTTCGAGAAATTGGTCGATGCCGGCATAAAATTCGGAACGTACGCCGGTTACGCCCAGCGAGGATACGCAGTAGACGAAACCGCGCGCTCTCGCGGCGATCCGTTCGACGCGCGCCTCGGAGGTCGGCGCAACGAGCGGAATCAGGTGAATGCCCGTCTCTTCCGCCTTCGCACGCACCTCCGCATCCTCCTCCAGCGGCAAATCGGGAATGATGATACCGCTGAAATCATGCTCCTTCAACTGCGAAAAGAAGCGGTCAAGACCGAACTGCAGCACCGGGTTGAAATAGGTAAAAAGAATAAAGGGCATCTTCACGCCCCGGCGGCGCGCTTCCGTGGCGACCGCCATGCAGTCCGACAGGGAGATCTTGCGCTTTAAGGCCCGCTCCGACGCGCGCTGGATGACCGGACCGTCCGCAAGCGGGTCGGAATACGGAACGCCCAGCTCGATCATATGCGCCCCGGCGGCTTCCGCCGCCTGAACGAGGGAGACGGACGTTTCCAGATCCGGGTCCCCCATCGTCAGAAACGGAATCAGCGCCGTCTCGCCTCTCGCTTTCAGTTCCGCAAAAACGGTGTCGATCGCGTTCGATGTCGCTACGCTCACGCCTTCGCACCTCCCAGGTACTGCATAATCGATTCGACGTCCTTGTCGCCGCGTCCCGAAAGGCTGATCACGACGGTTTGATCCTTGCCCATCGTCGGCGCGAGCTTCATCGCATGCGCGACCGCATGCGCCGACTCCAGCGCCGGAATGATGCCTTCCAGCCTGGACAACAGCTGCAGCGCTTCCAGCGCCTCGCTGTCGGTAATCGGCACGTACTCGGCGCGTTTGGAATCCTTCAAATAGGCGTGTTCCGGACCGATTCCCGGATAGTCGAGACCGGCGGAAATCGAATGGGCCGGCAGCACCTGGCCGCCTTCATCCTGCAGCACGTAGCTGAGCGAGCCCTGGAATACGCCCGGGCGCCCTTTGGTCATCGTGGCCGCATGCTCGCCGGTATCGATGCCGCGCCCCGCCGCCTCGGCGCCGATCAGCCGGACGGAAGCGTCGTCCACGAACGGATGGAAGATGCCCATCGCGTTGCTGCCGCCGCCGACCGCCGCGACGATCGCATCGGGCAGGCGGCCTTCGGCTTCGAGGATCTGTTCCTTTGTCTCCAAGCCGATCACGCGCTGAAAATCGCGCACGATCATCGGATACGGATGCGGTCCCGTAACCGAGCCGAGAATGTAATACGTATCGTCGACGTGGCTGACCCAATAGCGCAGCGTCTCGTTGCAGGCGTCCTTCAGCGTCCGCGTGCCGCTTGTCACCGGCACGACTTCGGCGCCGAGCAGCTGCATCCGGAACACGTTGAGCTGCTGCCGCTTCGTGTCCTCCTCGCCCATAAACACCTTGCATTCGAGGCCGAGCAGAGCCGCAACGGTCGCCGTGGCGACGCCGTGTTGGCCGGCACCGGTTTCGGCGATCACTTTTTTCTTGCCCATCCGCTTTGCCAGCAGCGCCTGACCGATCGTGTTGTTGATCTTATGCGCGCCTGTATGGTTCAAATCCTCGCGCTTCAGGTAGATTTTCGCCCCGCCCAAATGGTTCGTCAGCCGCTCCGCGAAATACAGCGGGGTCGGCCGGCCGGAATACTGCTTCAGCAAATAACGGAGTTCGGCCAAAAATTCCGGGTCGTCCTTGTAGCGGAGATAAGCCTCTTCCAGCTCGAACAGGGCATTCATCAGCGTCTCCGGCACATAGCGCCCTCCGAACGCGCCGAAGCGGCCATGACGGTCCGGTACTTGTGTCTGTGTCACGATCGCAGTTTCACCCTTTCCACGAATGCGGCGATTTTTTCCTTGTCTTTCGCGCCGTCCGTCTCCACACCGCTGGAAACATCCACGCCGTCGGGCGCATAGGACGCGAGCAATTCCCCTACGTTGCCGGGATGAAGGCCGCCGGCCACAAACAGCTTCAAGCCGCCGGCTGCCGCCGCTTCCCGGTACGCCGGGATCAGGTCCCAGCGAAACGCGCGGCCGGTGCCGCCGCCTGCCGTATCCAGCAATATCGCCGATACCGCTCCCGCAAACGCCGCCAGCCGCTGCGGGCCGGCTCCTTCCGGCGAAGCCTCCCGCTTGTCCGGCTCGTCAACCGCAAGCGCGCGCCACACCTCGACGCCGAAGCGCTCCCCGACCGCCCGGCACAGCTCCGGCGTTTCCGAGCCGTGAAGCTGGACGACGTCGAGCGGCACCTCCGCCAGCACGGCGGACAGCTCTTCCAGCGTCGGATTTACGAACACGCCGACGATTCGCGGCGCAAGGCCGCCCGCCATGCGCGCGCCGCGAGCCGCGGCGGCAAGGCGCGCCGCTTGCCGGGGGACGACGCGCCGCCGGCTCGGGGCGAACACGAAGCCGATATAATCGACCGGGAGCCCGTCCATCGCACGCAGCGTCTCCTCTTCCATAATGCCGCAAATTTTGACCAGGGGGACACGCTTGACGGCGCCGTCCGCGCGGGCTCCCCCGCCGCCGAGGCCGTTCATTGCACCGCCCCTTCTTTCGTCACGGGACCGAGCAGCGCGCGAACGCCGTCCCCCGGATTTTCCTGCCGCATAAAATGCTCGCCGACCAGCACCGCCTGCGCGCCGGCGTTGCGGACGAACGCGACGTCCTCCGGCGTGGAGATGGCGCTCTCGCTGACGGGCAGCACATGCTCGGGCATATGTCCGATCAGCTCCTCGGTCACGCGCAAATCCGTCTTGAACGTGCGCAAATCGCGATTGTTTACGCCGATCAGCGTCGCCTTGCCGATGTCCAGCACCGTCTCCAGTTCCTCGCGGTTATGCACTTCGACGAGCGCGTCCATGCCGAGATCGCGGGCGAGGTCGTGGAATGCCGACAGCTGGCGCTTCGTCAGAATCGCCGCGATCAGCAATATCGCGTCGGCTCCGATCAAGCGGGCTTCGTAAATTTGCCTCTCGTCGATCGTAAAATCCTTGCGCAGCAGCGGAACGCCGACGGCGGCCCGCACGCGGGTCAGGTAGTCGTTCGCGCCCTGGAAATATTCCGTGTCCGTAAGCACGGAAATGCAGTCCGTGCCGGCCTCTTCATAAATGCCGGCCAGCTTGACCGGATCGAAATCGGGCCGGATCAGCCCTTTGGAAGGGCTCGCTTTCTTCACTTCGGCGATCAGGCCGACGGAGCGGCGCCGATTCTCCGATCTTAACGCTTTTTCGAAGCCCCGGCAAGCGGGAAGCTCCGAGATGGCGCGCTCCGCGTCCGCAATCTGCAGCGTCTCGCGAAGCCGTTCGACTTCGGCTTTTTTGGTGTTTACGATGCGGTCAAGAAACATGATGGCTCACTTCTTTCGTCGTCGCAATCCATTGCTGAAGTTTGTCCAGCGCCTTGCCGGAATCGATCGTCTCCGCCGCCGTCCGCACGCCCTCGGCAAGCGTCGCCGCCCGCCCGGCCACATAGATGCAAGCGCCGGCGTTAAGCAGCACGACGTCGCGGTAAGCGCTGCGTTCGCCTGCCAGCACCCGGCGGATGATCGCGGCGTTCTCGCGCGCGTCGCCGCCCTTCACTTCGCTCAGCGGCACGGTGCGGAGTCCGAGCTGCTCCGGCGTAATGTCGTAGGTCGACACCTTGCCGTCCCTCAGCTCGGATACTTGGGTCGGAGCGGATATGCTGATTTCGTCCAGACCGTCGTAGCTGCCGACCACAAGCGCCCGGCGCAGGCCCAGCCGCTTCAGCACATGGGCGACCGTCTCCGTCCGGGAACGGTCGTACAGGCCCATCAACTGGCAGTCGGCTCCCGCCGGATTGGCGAGCGGGCCGAGCATGTTGAAGATCGTGCGCACGCCCAGCTCCCGGCGGGGAGCGGCGGCATGCCTCAGCGCGGGGTGAAACGTCTGCGCGAACATGAAGCAGATGCCCGTTCTTTCCAGGCATTCGGCCGCTTCCTCCGGCGAAAGCGAGATGTTGACGCCGAGCGCTTCCAGCACGTCCGCGCTTCCCGCTTTGCCCGACATGGCGCGGTTGCCGTGCTTGGCCACGCGCACGCCCGCAGCGGCCGCGATGATCGCCGACGAGGTCGAGATGTTGAATTTGTGGATGCCCGAACCGCCCGTACCGCATGTATCGAGAAGGTCCCGGCGTTCGGTCGGCACCCGGCTCGCGAACGAGCGCATCGCCTCCGCGAAGCCGGTGATTTCGTCCACCGTTTCGCCTTTCATGCGAAGAGCGATCACAAGCCCCGCGATTTGGGCGGGCGTCGCTTCGCCCTTCATCATGAGGCTCATGACCTCGCGCGCTTCGCTCAGCGTAAGATCCTCGCCGCCCATGATCCGGGCGAGCGCCTGCGTCATCGACACGACCGGCGTATTTGCGTTCATGTTCATCGCTCCCCTTGGCTTAATCGTAATCGAGATTCGTGCGTCGTTCGTAAGCGGCCGCAAGCAGGCCTTCGCGGCGGGTCGGGAAGACCGCTTCCGCGGCCCGAATCGCCTTCAGCATCCCTTTCGCCTTGTTTACCGTTTCCTCGTATTCCTTTTCCGGAACGGAATCCCATACGATGCCCGCGCCGGCCTGCACGTAGGCTTTGCCGTCTTTGAAGATGATCGTCCGGATCGTGATGCAGGTATCGAGATTGCCCGAGAACCCGAGATAACCGATCGCTCCGGCATAGGCCCCGCGCGCTTCGTTTTCCAGTTCGGCGATGATTTCCATCGCCCTCAGCTTCGGGGCGCCCGAGACGGTTCCGGCCGGCAGGCAGGACAGGAAGGCGTCGAAGAAGTCCTTGTCCTCCCGCAGCTTGCCCGACACGTTCGACACGATGTGCATCACGTGCGAATAACGTTCGATCTCCATGTACGCGTCGCATTTCACGCTGCCGTATTCGGAGACGCGGCCCAGATCGTTGCGGCCCAGGTCGACGAGCATCACGTGCTCGGCCCGCTCTTTTTCGTCCGCCAAAAGCTCCCGTTCGAGCGCAAGATCCTCCTCCGGCGTTCGGCCCCGCGGCCTCGTTCCGGCGATCGGGCGCGTCTCGACGCGGTCTCCGTCGACTTTGACGAGCAGCTCCGGCGACGTTCCGACGATGACTTCCTGGTCAAGCTTCAGCACATACATGTACGGCGACGGATTCATCGTCCGGAGCACCCGGTACACCTGCAGCGGATCGACTTCCGTTTCGATATGGAACCGCTGGGACAGCACCACTTGGAAAATATCGCCCGCCCGGATATATTCCTTGGCCTTCTCGACGTTCGCGATAAACTGTTCCCGCGTCAGGTTCGAGCGGATCTCGCCGAGTTCGGGATCGGCCGGCGGGGAGCCGACGGGCGCGGCCGTCGCGGGCATCGGCTGTTTCAAACGCGCGAGAATGTCGTCCAGCCCGGCGCACGCCGACTCGTACGCCTCCCGGATTTGCCCGTCGGTCGCTCCTTGGGGAACGTGCACGTTTCCGATCACGAGCACCTGCTGCTTCAGATGGTCGAACACGACGACCCGGTCGCAGAACATAAAGTGCATGTCTTCCATTTCCAGATCGTCCACGGCGTGCGCCGGCAGCTTTCGCTCATAATACCGCAGCAGGTCGTAACCGAAAAACCCGATCGCCCCGCCCGTGAAGGGGGGCAGCTCCGGCAGCGCGGGGGAGCGGTACGACCGCAGCCTTTCGCGCAGAAGCTGCAGCGGGTCATCCGTGACCAACGTATCCGTCCGGCCTCCCTCTTCCAGCGTCACCTTGTTGTTCTTCAGCTTCAGCGTCAAAAAAGGATCGGTGCCGATGAACGAATACCGGGCCCATTTGATGCCGCCTTCCACACTCTCCAGCAGAAACGCCCTACGGCCTCGGCTTAATTGCTGAAACACCCGGATCGGGGTTTCCGTGTCCGCCATAAGGCGTCTGACGATGGGAATGACATTGTATCGGCCCGCAAGGCGGATGACCTTCTTCAGCTCCTGTTCGCGCTGCTCCATGTTTTTCTCTCTCCTCTCCAAGCCTCGTCCGCAAACGAAAGCTCGCCAATGTGGTGCGGCCGTTCCGAGCGAGACGATTCGGAAACGAATGGGAAACGGATTGCGGGATTTCCGAATCCGCATCCGAATCTGCAATAAAAAAGCACCTCCGCGACCGCAGAGATGCATTCGTAGACAAGGGTATGAAAGCGGGCAATCATGCCTTCCGGCTTCCGGGCAAACGGCACCCGCCTCAAGCCGGCCAAGCAACAGGACCGAACCGGTCCATCGCCCTCCGCTAGCTCCGCTCATCTCGTCTCTGCTCGCCGATTCCCGCGTAAGTCTTGGGCCCTGCGGTCCAAGGTTCCGCGTCCAATCCTGTTACCACTATATCACCGCTTCCCGGCGCGAGTCAATGGTTTACCCTTGCGATCCCGCCAGATCCGGACGAAGCGCCTGCGCCCGGCCCAGATACACGTGGCGGATTTCCGATTGGGGGACGTCCGTATTGACGTGCACCATAAGCCGGATGCATTTTTCCAAGCCGCCTTTGACCGGAATTTCCACCGAGCACATGAGCGGTACATATTCCCAGCCTTCCAGCATACGGATCGCCTTCGCCGGAAATGCCGCGTCCAGATCCTGGGTTACGGTGACGAAAATGCTGCAAATATCCTCGGGAGCGGTTCCGTTCGCTTCGACGATGGCTTTCAGCAACCGGACCGTGGCGTCCAAAATTTGCTGCGGTTCGTTCTCCTCTACCGTAATGGCGCCTCGAATTCCTCTTACGCTCATGACCGACCGGCTTCTCCTTTCAGAGTTTCCACGATTTCGCGAACCCATGCGGCCGGAACGTCCTTGCGGATTTCCACCGAACCGATGGCCGTCGGGACGACGAACACCATATGGCCCTCGCTGAACTTCTTGTCGTGCATCATCGCTTCCATGATCGCGTCGGTGTCGTACCCGGCCGGAATGCGGACCGGCAGTCCGAACTTGCGCATCAGCCGCTCCGTCTCCGCTTCGATGCCCGGATCGTATCCGAACCTTGCGGCCAGGCGCGCGGAGCCGACCATCCCGATCGCAATCGCTTCCCCGTGCAGCAGCTCGCTGTAGTTCGCCACCGCCTCCAGCGCATGGCCGATCGTATGGCCCAAATTCAGGATCGCGCGCAGATCGTTTTCCCGCTCGTCCCGGGAGACGACGATCGATTTTACGCGGCACCCCTCGTAAAGGGCGTAGCCGAGCGCGTCGGGCTCCAGCGCCAGCAACCGGTCGGCGTTGGCGTCGCACCAGTCGACGAACGCTTTATCCCAGATGAGGCCGTGCTTGACCACTTCCGCATAGCCCGCCCGCACTTCCCGCTTCGGCAAGCTTGCCAGCGTGTCGAGATCGTACAGCACGAATTCCGGCTGATGGAAAGCGCCGATGATATTTTTGGCCAGCCTGTGGTTGACCGCCACCTTGCCGCCGACGCTGCTGTCGTGCGCCAAAATCGTGGTCGGCATCTGCACGAACTTGACGCCGCGCATGTAGGAAGCCGCAACGAACCCCGCCAGATCGCCCACGACGCCGCCGCCGAGCGCAACGACCGTCGATTTGCGGTCCAGCCCGGCCTGAAGCGCCTTGGTAATCAGCTCGTCGAACACTTCCAGCGACTTCGACTGCTCGCCCGAAGGGACGGTCGCC
The DNA here is from genome assembly GCF_000378425.1 of Cohnella laeviribosi DSM 21336. GTDB lineage: Bacteria > Bacillota > Bacilli > Paenibacillales > Paenibacillaceae > Cohnella > Cohnella laeviribosi. Next base: position 96,256 of record NZ_KB899818.1, read on the forward strand.
CTCGCTACCGTATAACCGGCCTCGCGCAGCGACGTCTCCACGATCCCCGCGTACAGATGCTCGACCGCGGCGTCGGTCACCAGCAAAACCGGCGATTTGACCGGTATATTCCGCTCTTTGAACAACGCGCCGGACGCATGCAGCAGCCCGCTGCCGATCAAGATCGGATAAGAGCGGTCGCCCAGTTCCACCGTCAGCTTCCGGATTTCCTTCTCCCCCGCCGTCATCAATATTCCGCCACCTGTCTCAGGTAGTTGTCATAGTTCGCGCGCACTTCTTCCATCGAATCGCCGCCGAACTTTTCCAAAAACGCCTTCGCGACTTCCCAGGCGACGACGTTTTCCATCACGACGCTGGCCGCCGGAACCGCGCAGGCGTCGGAACGTTCCACCTGCGCCGTAAACGGCTCCTTCGTGTCGATATCGACGCTGCGCAGCGGCTTGTAAAGCGTCGGGATCGGCTTCATGACGCCGCGGACCACGATCGGCTCCCCGTTGGTCATGCCGCCTTCGAAGCCGCCGAGTCGGTTGGTCGCCCGGTGATACCCGCGCTCGGGCGAGTACAGAATTTCGTCGTGCACCTGCGAACCGGGACGATTCGCCGCATCGAAGCCGATGCCGAATTCCACGCCTTTGAACGCGTTAATGGAAACGACGGCTTGCGCGATCCGTCCGTCCAGCTTCCGATCCCACTGCACGTGGCTGCCGAGGCCGATCGGAACGCCCGTGACGATACATTCGACCACGCCGCCGATCGAATCGCCGTCCGCCTTCGTCTTGTCGATCAGCTCGATCATGCGCCGCTCGGTTTCCGGGTCGGCGACGCGCACCGGCGACTGCTCCGTCCGTTCGATCAGTTCGTCGATATCCATATTGGGCGCCGGCGCGACGATCCCGCCGATCGACACGACGTGTCCGGCGACCTTGATGCCGAATTGGGCAAGCAGTTGCCGCGCCACCGCGCCGACCGCAACCCGCGCCGCCGTCTCGCGCGCGCTGGAGCGCTCCAACACGTTGCGCAAGTCCTTCAGGTTGTATTTCAAGCCTCCATTCAGATCCGCATGACCGGGACGCGGACGGTGAACCCGCCGTTTGGTCTCGTCGTTGCCTTCGATCGGCTCGATGTTCATTACCGACGTCCAATGCTTCCAGTCGTTGTTGGTAATCACCAGCGCTACCGGCGCCCCGGTCGTTTTGCCGTGGCGGACTCCGCCGACGATCTGCGCCGCATCCTTCTCGATCTGCATTCTCCGGCCGCGGCCATGGCCTTTTTGCCGACGCTGCAACTGAAAGTTGAGCGCTTCGAAATCGATTTCGAGATTGCTCGGCAAACCTTCAATAATGGCGGTAAGCTGCGGGCCGTGCGTCTCCCCCGCAGTCAAGTAGCGTAAACTCAATGAAGTGACCTCCTAAAAGTATGGCAAATGAATGCGCCGCAACGCGGACCGTTCGCGGCAGGCGCCGATCGGGCCGCCGGATGGCGGCATGATCGCTCTCGCCCTGGTGCGATGGCTTTGCAGCCCGAATTTTCTGCGTCCTGCAAACGTCTTTGCTCATTATAGTACAGCCCAGAAGAATTTGACAAGAAAACAGCCCGTCACGAACGGACGGGCTGTTGCTTGGCGGAACCGGAACGGCTTTGCGGCGTTTCGCGCAGGAGCCCGAGCAATTCCACGTTGTCAAGACCGAGAATTTGCGCGCATTCCCTTGAAGAGATCAGGCGGCGCCGATAGGCTTCGATGACTTTTCGCTTGTCCATGGATCCCTCCGAGGATGTAGGTTATCCATAGTATCGCGCGCGCGTCCTGCACTCATACGGTCCGTCTGTAGAAAAACGTCTCCGCCGTCTCCAGCCCGTATTGCCCCGGCGAAAAAATCTGCTCCGTGCTGCCGACAAACAGGATGCCGCCGGGCCTTAACGCCTGGGCGAATTTTTGATAAAGCGACTGCTTGGCTTCTTCCGTAAAATAAATCATGACGTTGCGGCAGACGATCAGGTCGAACCCTTCGCCGAACCGGTCGAGCAGCAAGTTCTGCTTCTCGAAGCGGACCGCTTTCTTCAGCCGGTCGGCCACGTGATAGACCCCGTTTTCTTCGCGGAAATACGTCCGCGCGAATTCCGGCGGCACCTCCCGCAGCGAACGCTCGAGGTAGGCCCCCGCTTTCGCCTTGGCGAGCGCGCCTTCGTCGATGTCGGTCGCCAAAATGGACGCCGCGCCCAGCGCCTGAAGCGAATCGAGAATCATCGCGATCGTGTATGGCTCCTCGCCGGTCGAGCACGCCGCGCTCCACGCGCGAAGGCGCGGATTCTCCTTCAGCATCGCGGGCAAAAACCGGTCCTTAAGCACCTGCCAGCGGTTCGGATTGCGCCAAAATTCGGAGACGTTGATCGTCATCCGGTCCAAAAATTCATTGTACAGCCTGCCGTCGTTCATCAGCGCCTTGAAGTACGACGCGAAATCCGCAAAGCCGTGCTTCACGCGCAGCGTCGTAAGCCGCCTTCGCATCTGCGCTTCTTTGTATTGGGACAGATCGATGGACGTCGCCTTCCGGATATCGGCGACGAAACGGGCAAAATCTTCGTCTTCCGCGGATTGCGGCAGCGGGCTTGCCCCGCTTGCCCAAGTCTCTCTCATGCCGGTTGATCGCTCCCCCGTATGCCGCCGTCAAATCCAGACTTGAACGGCTTTCTCGTATGAAAGCAATTCGGACTCGTCAAAGAAAATGCCGATCTCGCGCTCCGCGCTGGCAACCGAATCGGAGCCGTGAACCAGATTGTAATTCGTATGTAGTGCGTAATCCCCCCGGATCGTCCCGGGCGCCGCTTCCAGACCGTTTGTCTTGCCGATGAGCTGCCTGGCCGCCGCTACGGCTTGGTCGCCTTGCCAAACCATGGCGAACACAGGTCCCGAAGTGATGAACTCGATCAGCCGGTCGTAAAAGTCTTTGCCTTTATGTTCCGCGTAGTGCTGCGCCGCCAGTTCCGGCGTAACCCGCATCAGCTTGGCTCCGATAAGCTGAAGTCCCTTGCGTTCCAGCCTTCCGACGATCTCGCCGATCAGCCCGCGCTGAACCCCGTCGGGCTTTACCATGATGTACGTCCGTTCCATACCCATCTCCTTTCGGCCGCGTTGTGAAAATATTTTACCATATTTTCAGTATTTTCGCTCGGCGACGAATTTGGCGATTTCGATGAGGCTTTTTTTGGCGGGCAAATCCGGAAGCTCCTGAGCCGCCTTGAGCGCTTTGGCGATATAGCGGTCCGCCAGCTGCTCCGCCTTCCGGATGCCGCCGCTGGAACGGACGAGCCGGACCGCCTCCCGCGAATCGGCCTTCCCTTCGCTTTCCCGAATCCGGCCGATCTCCCGCAGCAGCTCGTCCCGGATGTCCTCCTCCTGAAGCGCGTACATCACGGGCAGCGTGATGTTCCCTTGGCGCAAATCGCTTCCGGGGGGCTTGCCGATCGTCTTTTCCGTGCCGCACAAATCGAGCAGATCGTCCGTAATTTGGAACGCCATGCCCACCCGGTAGCCGAAGCGGTAAAGGGCGTTGCAGACCCGGTCGGGCGCGCCGGCCGCCACGGCGCCGAGCTGGCAGCTGACGGCGATCAGCAGCGCCGTCTTGCGGCGAATGCGGAGCAGGTAGTTTCGGACGCTTTGGTCCGTATTGAAAAAATCGCGGATTTGTTCCATCTCTCCGATGCACATCTGAACGATGGCGGCGGACAGAATCTGATGGATTCGCGCGTCGTTCAGCTCGCTGGCCACCACCAGCGCCTTGCCGTTGATGTAGTCGCCGGTGTACATGGCGATCCGGTTGTCCCATTTGGCTTTGACGGTCGGCTGTCCCCGCCTCGTTTCGGCATCGTCGATGACGTCGTCGTGAACGAGCGACGCCATATGGATCAGTTCCAACGAGGCGGCGACATACTTTAACCGCTCCAGCGAATAGTCGCCGAATTTTCCGGCCAACAGCACGAATACCGGCCGCAGCCTTTTGCCGCCGGCTTTCAGCAGATGCTGGGCCGATTCGTTGAGCAGCGGCAGCTCTGACGCCACGCTTTGGGCAAGCGTGCTCTCGATCGTTTGAAGGTCTTTTTTCATCGCTGCGTACAGCTGCATTAATTTCATAGCTTCACCCTCGGTTTGGGAAATCGGCCGTCAGGCCGAAACGGATTCGGACCATTCGGCGAGCGCAACGGCGTTGTCCATCAGCCCGAGCTCTCTCGCGTAACGGTAATAAAGCCGCAAACCTTCCTGCTGCGGAGAGCCGAAATCGTGGCACAGCCCGTTGAAATAACCCTGCCAATAGGCGCTGTCGCCGCCGATCCGGCGCACGGCCTCGGCCACCAGCGGCTCCGGCCGGGCGGCGGCGAGCCGCTTGGCGCGAACCATTTCCCGGTAGATTTCGCGGACGGCTTCGGGATGGGCCGCCGCCGCATCGCGCCTGACGGCCCAGACCGCATAAGTCATCCAATGCCCGGTCAGCTCGCGCCACAATTCGCCCAAATCCAGCACCTGGTAGCCATGGTCCGTCCAGGAGGCGCGGATCGCATGGTCGCCGATCAGCAAAGCCGCGTCCGCCTTTTCCATCATCCGTTCCAGCGACGGCTCGGCGGTTTCGTAGGAAGGATGGCCGCCGTAAAATTTTTCCATGATGATTTTGGTCAGATTGACGGTGGTGGCCGATGTTGCCGTCAAGGCGATTTTGCCGTTCAGAACCTGTTCCAGCGGCTTCTTCAAAAATAAAAGCAGCGATTGGACCCGCCCGAACGTGCTGACGGACAAATCGGGCAACAGCCAATAATCCTCCGCCGACAGGCCGTACGCGAACGACGACACCGCCGCCAGATCGATCTCGCCTTCGCGCAGCAGCCGGTTCAGCTCCGCCGGCATGCCGTAAACCATTTCGATCCCGCCGGACAAGCGCCCGGGGTCGAAATAATGAAATACCGGCCAAACGTTCGCGTAGTCGATCCGTCCGATGCGAAAAGGCCGTTTGCCGTCATTCATCGCCCGCTTCCCCCCACCTTCTGAACAGCCGGTGCGGAACGCCCATGCTGTCCATCACTTTGCCGACCACAAACCGCACCGCGTCCTCCAAGGTTTGCGGTCCGTAATAGAACGCCGGCATCGCCGGAATGATCCGCACGCCGAGGCGGGCAAGCTTCAGCATGTTTTCCAGATGAATCGCGTGCAGCGGTGTTTCCCGCGGAACCAGAAGCAGCGGCCGTCCCTCTTTGAGCATCACGTCGGCCGCGCGGGCGAGCAGATTGTCCGAAGCGCCGTGCGCGATCGCGGACAAGGTTCCCATCGAGCACGGGACGACGGCCATTCCTTCCGTGCGGAACGAACCGCTGGCGATCGAAGCCCCGATATCGGAAGGCGGGTGGTACGTCAGCCGGGGATCGCCCTCTTCCAACCCGAGCCCGCGATACAGCGATTCCTTGCGCCGGGCGGCATCCCAGCCCAACTCCTCCTTCAGCACCCGCCATCCCGCGTCGGACACGACCACGTGCAGATGAATGCCGGCGGCAAGCAGCTCGCGGCAAAGCGTAACGCCGTAAACCGCCCCGCTCGCGCCCGTAATGCCGACAATCCAGCGCCGCAGTTGCTCCCCTTGCCCGTCCCTTACCATGATCTCACCAGCACGAGATCGATAAACGTGAAGACGAACATGACTGCGCTCAGCACGCTGTTCATCGTAAAGAACGCCGCGTTGAGCTTGCTTAAGTCGTCGGGGCTGACGATCCGGTGCTCATAGACGAGCAAGGCTCCGGCGACCACGATGCCGATCAGATACCACCAGCTCAAATCGGTCAGCGCGATCAGCAGCGCAAATCCGACGAACGTAAGCAGGTGCAGCCAGCGGGCGATGCGGAGAGCGCCTTTGATTCCGAAGCGCGCGGGAATGGAATAAAGACCTTCCTTGCGGTCGAATTCGATGTCCTGGCAGGCGTAAATAATATCGAAACCGGCAGTCCAGCAAGCGACGGCAAGATACAAGATAAAGGCGGGAAGCGACGCCGTTCCGGTGACGGCGATCCAGCCGCCCAGCGGAGCCAGGCCGAGCGTCAGGCCGAGCACCAAATGGCAACCCCAGGTGAAACGTTTTGTATACGAATAAAAAACGGTCATGAACACGGCGATCGGCATCAGCTTGACCGCCAGGCTGTTCAGCTCGGAAGCGGCCCAGAACAGCAGCAGGAACGAGACAACGATAAAAACGAGAACTTCCGCGGATTTCAGCAGCCCGGCCGGAATGGCCCGCTGGGCCGTGCGCGGATTGCGGGCGTCGATCGCCCTGTCGATGACCCGGTTCAGGCCCATCGCCGCCGAACGGGCCCCGACCATCGCGAGCAAAATCCAGCCGCATTGCGCCCAGGTCGGAAGGGCGTGGTTTTCCGTTACCGCCCCGAGAATCGTGCCGACATACGCGAACGGGAGAACGAACAGCGTGTGCTCGATTTTGATCATTTCAAGGAAAATGCGGATTTTGCGAATCATGGTTTGTCGTTCCCTTTCGTACCGATATGCAGCGCCGCTATGCCGAACGTTAACGGATAGACGCGCACATTCCGCATCCCGGCATCGCGGAACATTTCCGCCAGCTCCTGCATATCGGGAAATGCCGCAAGCGATTCGGGCAGCCAGCGGTACTGCTCGTAGCGTTTGGCGATCCATTTGCCCAGCAGCGGCAGCAGCTTTTCGAAATAAAAATAATAAATGCCTTTGAAAGGCTGCCAGTTGGGCTTGGACAATTCGAGGCAGACGATTTTGCCGCCGGGCTTCGCCACCCGCCTCATCTCTTTCAGCACCTGCATGTAATCGGGCACGTTGCGAAGACCGAAGCCGATCGTGACGAAGTCGAACGAATTGTCCGGAAAAGGCAGGGACATCGCGTTGCCTTGAACAAGCTCGATCTGCTTGTCCAGCCCCAGCTTCTCCACCTTCGCCCGCCCGATTTCCAGCATGTTGCGGCTGAAATCGAGCCCGACGGTGCGGCCGGTGCCGCTCGCCTGCGCCAACGCGATCGTCCAGTCGCACGTGCCGCAGCACAAGTCGAGCGACGTCTGGCCGGGCTTCACCTCCATCTTGCGCATCGTAAACCGGCGCCAAGCCTTGTGGCGGCGAAAGCTCAAAATATCGTTCATCAGATCGTATTTGGGAGCGATGCTCTCAAATACGGAATGGACATGGTTCTGTTTGGACTCTGCATCCATTTGGCGGTTCACCCCAGTTCAGTCGCCACCTTCGCGGGCATGGGACCCGCCGCCTTCAGAAACGGCGCAATCAGCGGCTTTAGCTCTTGCACAAGCTTATCGGAAGGTATCCGCTCCATGAGCCCCTGCAGTTGCGCGGCGGTCTGGCTCAGCATGCCGGACAGCTTGTCGGAAACGGAATACTTGTCGAACAATTGGCGGACAAAGCCGGCGTCGTGCCGCTTGTCGGCGAGCGCCGAGCGGTCCTCGTCGCTGCCTTCGTTCAGCACATGCCAAAATCCCCAGCTGCCGCCCAGCTCGCCGGGTTTCTCGAGCCGCGTCAGCTCCTGCAGCAGCAGCTCGCACCGGCTGTAGCGGTCCACGATTTCGGGCCACAGCCGCTCGTAAAGGCCGGTCATCAAATGCCCAAACGACAAAAACAAGCCGGACTTCAGCTCCGCCCCGTGCAGCAGGTATTCTTCCGCATTCAGCTTCATCTGCCTCATCTTCGTGTAAAAACCGATCTTGATCCGGTTCAGTTCGCAAATCGCGTCGCCGATTCTTCGGATCATCTCCACCTGCCCGGCCTGGGCAAGCAGATGATAAAAGCGGCCGCTGAAATAATCGCCCGCCAGCACCTTCAGCTGCCTTGCGCGCATAACGAGCAATCCGCCGCGGCCTGCAGCGGATTCGTTCCCGACAAGATCGTGCGTATCCAGCCCCATCTGCGCGAGCGAGGCGACGATCGCCATCAGATCCTTCAGCTTCGCGCTCTCGTCCTGATGCGACAGCACCGCGTGAAGCAGGCGAATTCGGCCCTCCGGAAACTCCGGAAGCTCGGTATGAAGTCCGATCATGTCATATTCCATATATTTCTGGGCCATCTGAGCCATTCGGTTACGTGTCATCGTTTAAGCCTCCGAGCATCCGCAGCAACCATCGTACTCTCAAATTTCGTCTATTATAACACACCCGCCTGTCGCCCGCATAACGCCGGGACAGGATTCATTCAATTGTAATATTTTCGATCCAGCGTTTTCCATCCGCCGTCCAGGACAACCGCAGCTTCGGCGCCCATGCGGGGAACCCGGTACCGGCGTTCGGCTCCAAGGCGCCGAGCTGTCCGTCCGTCCAATCGGACCGGCGCGTGTCCGCCGTCACAAGCAGCGTCCGTTTGCCGCCGTCCTCCCGATACAGCCTGAGCAGCAGCTGGCGAACGTTGGACAACCGTCCGAAGGCAAGCTCCACCATCGTCGACGCATCCTGCCACCAGCTCTGCGGATGCGCCGCGGAAGGGGATAGCGCCAGATCGACGGTCAAAATTTCGTGATCCCATCCCGCCCGGATCAGCTGATCGGCAAGCGGCAGCTCGATTAGCGCATCGACGAGCGTATCGTCCGCCAGCTTCGTGACCTTGAGCGGCGTAAAGACGGCTTCCGCTTCGCGCGAATGCGGGTTCTCCGGCTCCAGTCCGGAAAGCCGGCCAAGCGCCACGACGACCGCAAAGCCAAGCGCGGCAAGTCCCAGCAAGCGACGCCAATACGCCACCCCGTTCCCCTCCTCATCCGCAACGTTGTCCCATTACCCATTGTACGGCACGGAGAGGAAAGCTATGCCTGCGCCGCCGGTTTTTAGGCAAGCCGCCGAAGTTCGGCGACCGGAACAGCCCGGCGAATGAGCGGCGCACGAAGACGCTTGGCCTGCTGCCGGCGGCCGCGGCCGTCAAGCGTCGGTCTCGATTGCGCCGTACTTGGTCAGCACCGTGGCCTTGCCGCGGATTTTGATCGCCGACGTATGATCGGTAAACTGCGCGATGAGCACTTCCCCGCGGTCCAGCTTTTCCGTATGGTGAAACCGGGTATCCTGGCCGCGCGTCAGGCCGATGACGTTCACCCCGTTGTCCTTGGCTTTTACAACGATATATTCTCCTTGCGCGGGAGTCGAATCCATGGCGTATCCTCCAGCTTCTTTTAGGTTTTCTTTATCTTCATGATGAAGGAAAGCTTATCGCTCTGTCAAACAAAAACTGCCTTTCCGCGGCAATTCGCGAAAAAGCAGTTTCGTGTAAGTATGTCATGGTCGGAGTAGCGGGATTTGAACCCACGGCCTCATCCACCCCAAGGATGCGCGCTACCAGGCTGCGCTATACCCCGATGAACACGAGAGTGATTATAGCACAGGCGGCAAGCAGTACGCAACCCTGAAACCATCACAAAACTAGGCAAAAAACATTTTTATTTAATGCCTTCTTTGAGCGCTTTTCCCGGCTTGAAGGCGGGAATCTTTCCTGCCGGAATTTCGATCTCCTCGCCGGTTTGCGGATTGCGCCCCTTGCGGGCGGAACGTTCGCGCACCTCAAAGTTGCCAAAGCCAACCAACTGAACTTTTTCTCCGTTTTTCAACGCTTCGGAGATAACCTCGAACACGGCGTCAACCGCTTGGGTCGCATCCTTCTTGGACAGATCGGCCAGTTCGGATACTTTGGCGATCAGTTCGGTTTTGTTCATGACTTTCACCTCCCGGACGGGTACTGGCCTGTTAACTGTTTAACCGTTTCATCAGAAATTATACACACAATAGCGCCGAAGTTTCAAGCGCGGCGCGAGGTTTGCGGCATTGCCCGGCCGTTTTTACACTTTGCGGCGCGTCAGATGGATAAACGTGACGGCAAGCGCGAGCACGAGCACGCCGCCTTTGACGATATCCGTGGAATAGTACTGGACGTTCATCATGGTCAGCCCGTTGATCAAAATCCCCGTCAGCACCGCCCCGACGAACGTGCCGACAATGTTCGGACGGCCCGCCCCGAAGACGGAGTAGCCGACGAACACGGCGGCCACCGATTCCATGAGCAGCGGCGCGCCGGCGTCGATCTGGCCGCTGCCGACGCGCGCCGCGAACAGAACGCCGCCGATGGCGGCGAACACGCCGGACGCCACGTACGCCCACACGCGGATGCGCTTGACTCTGAGGCCGGACAAGCGTGCCGCCTCCTCGTTGCCGCCCGTCATGATCACCTGTCTGCCCCAGCGGGTATATTTAAAAAACAGGTGGGCGGCAATGACCGCGATGAGCATCAGGATGACGGGAAACGGAACGCCGAGGAGCTTTCCTTGGCCGATCCACAAAAACGAATCGTACATTTTGCCGGGCGCCTTCGATCCGTCCGCAAGCTGCATGTTGTTATAAATGGAGTAGCCCTTCGTGTACGTGCGGTGAAGCCCGCTGACGATATACATCACCGCAAGCGTCGCAAGCAAATCCGGAATGCGCACCTTCACGATCAGAAAGGAGTTGAGCAGCCCGACGGCGGCGCCGACCAGCAGCGGCACGACGATGACGACCGGCAGCGGCAATTCGTACCAGATCATCAGCGTGGCGGTGACGACCGTCGACAGCGAGACCGTCGAACCGGCGGACAGGTCGAAGCCGTCCACCATCAGCGAAATCGTCACGCCGATGGCGACGAAGGTGACGATCGAAATCGAGCGGAGGATGTCCGTCAAATTCGAATAGGTGAAAAAGTATTCGTTGTACAGCGAGAAAAACAGCAAAATGATGCCGATGAAGATAAGCGCCCCGTATTTGAACGAGAAATCCAGCACTTTGTTTTTCACTTCTATTCCTCCCGTCCGCCGCTGGCATAATAGAGCAAGTCTTCCTGCGTCGCTTCGCCGCGGGCGAATTGTTTCACGATCCGGCCGTCGCACATGACGAGAATGCGGTCGGCAAGCCCAAGCGCCTCGGGAAATTCGCACGTCAGGTACAGAATGCCTTTGCCCATCTCCGCAAGCTCGCCGATAATGTTGAAGATGTCCCGCTTCGCTCCGATATCGACTCCCTTGGTCGGCTCGTCGAGCACAAACACTTCCGCTCCGGTGCTCAGCCATTTGCCGATAACGACTTTCTGCTGGTTGCCGCCGCTTAAGGTGGCGGTCAATTGGTACGGCGACGCCGCCTTGATTCCGAGCTGTCCGATCAGGCCGCTTGCATGGCTGCGTTCGGCGGCCGGGGAGAGGAAGCCGAACCTGCTGAGCGGACGCAGCATCGTCAGGCTTAAGTTATGCAGCACCGATTCTTTCACCAGAATGCCTTCCTTGCGCCGCTCCTCCGGAACGAGGGCGATCCCGTCCCGGATCGCCGAAGCGGGCGACGAGAGATCGACGGGCTTGCCGCCCAGCAAGACCCGTCCCCGCTCCGCCCGGTCCGCTCCGAACAGCAGGCGGGACAGTTCCGTCTTCCCCGCTCCGACCAGACCGACGACGGCGACGATTTCGCCCCTTCGCACGTCGAGATTCACTCCGCGGACTCTGCGCCCCGCCGCCAGATCCTCGACGGTCAGCAGCGTTTCGCCGATCGCGACGCTGCGCTTCGGATATTCTTCCTCAAAGCTCCGCCCGAGCATGGCCCGTATGACGTCCGCAGGCGTCAGCCCGCTTGCCGGCTCGGTCAGGATCATGCGCCCGTCCCGCATCACCGAAATGCGGTCGCTCATCCGAAACACTTCCGGCAGCCGGTGCGAAATGAAAATGACCGCGATCCCCGCTTCCTTCAGCCGATTCATGATCGCAAACAGCCGCTCCGTCTCCTCCATGCTCAAGGGCGCGGTAGGCTCGTCCAGAATGACGACCTTCGCGTCCTCCACCAGCACCCGGGCGATCAGGACAAGCTGCTTCTCCGCCAGCGTCAGCTCTCCCGCCCGCTTGCGAACCGGAATATCCAGCTCAAGCTGCTTCAGCGCCTTCGCCGCTTCCTCGTACAGGCCGTTCCATTTGACGAAGGCGTCGCCGCGGGAGGAAGCGAGCCGGTCCAAAAAAATATTTTCGGCCACCGTCATCTGGGCCACAAGCGAAGTATCCACTTCCTGGTAGACGCAATGAATGCCGGCCGCCTTGGCGTCCGCGGGAGAGCCGATCGACAGCTTTGCTCCGTTCAGCTCGATGCTGCCGCCGTCCGCCGCATACGCCCCGGACAAAATCTTCATCAGCGTACTTTTGCCCGCTCCGTTCGCGCCGAGCAGCGCGTGAATTTCTCCGCCTTGCGCGCGAAAATCGACCTCGTCCAGCGCCTGAACGCCGGCGAACGCCTTCGCAATGCGCTTCATCTCAAGCACGCTAGGTGCTGCCATCCGCCGATTCCCTCCCTTATTCTCATCCAGACAGCAGGAAACGGCGCGGATCGTGTCCGCGCCGTAATGCAATCGCCATGCAGACGGATTATTGTGCGCCTACGGATTGCTCAAGCTGTTTCAAGTATTCCGTGTTTCCGGTTTCGGTTTGGCCCCATTCCGGAATGTACTGGGAAAGCTCCGCCGTCGTGATCTGCTTGTCCTTCGGCAGCGCGTCGCGTCCGACGTAGACGGGCTCCAGCTCGACACGCGCGTCGGTCTTGTCGCCGTGCAGCTTCTGATACAGATAGCGCACTTGCACGACGCCGATGGAGCTCGGGTCAACCGCTGCGCTGCCGACCCATGCGCCGTCTTGATCCTGGATCATGGCAAGGTCTTCGTCCGTGAGGTCGATGCCGTACAGTTTGATTTCGGTGCGGCCCGCCTGCTTCAGCGCGGTTGCGGCGCCTTTGGCGAATTCGTCCCAGGCCGCCCATACCGCGGTAATGCTGCCTTTCTCCGGATACTGCCTGAGCACGGCTTCCATCTGGGTTTGCGCGTTCAGCTGCGCGTTGTCGAATTGGCCGAACGCCGCAACTTCCTTGATGTCCGGATGGCTTTTCAAAAACGCATCATACGCTTGCTGGCGGCGCTCCATCGGAGCGAAGCCGGCCACCCAGATTTTGACGATGTTGCCCTTGTCTCCCGCATCCTTGGCAAGCTGTTCAAGCGTCTTCTGGGCGAGAAGCTGGTCGTTCTGCGCCACGCTGGTCACGCCTTCGATCGAAAGGCCCGCGTCAAACTCGACAACCGGAATGCCCGCGTTCACGGCTTTCTGGACGCCGGCGGTCAACGCTTCCGCGTTGCCGTGGTCGATCAGGATGCCGTCGAACTTCTGGTTGACGGCGTTGTCCAGATTGGCCGCCATCACGTTCAGGTCGCCGTTCGCGTTGAAGACTTTCAATTCGCCGCCGTACTTGGCGACTTGTTTTTTCACTCCGTCGACGTATTGGGCGGAAAAGGTCCCTTGCATGAATTGCATGACAAGGGCGATTTTCTTCCCTTTCAGCGCTTCGATATCGGCGGGGGCTTCGGAACCGGATGCGGCGGGCGAAGCGGATGCCGACGCCGAAGCGGACGCCGACGGGCTCGAGCCGGCGTTCGTGTTTCCGTTCTTGCTGCCGCAGGCGGTAAGCGCCAGAACGATCGCCAGCGCGAGCGCAGCCCAGACGCTATAACGTGCCGAATGTTTCATAGATTGTAGTGCCTCCCCTTAAACTTGTATCTCATAATTGCAATGCTAATATAGCCCCTATTTCCTACTATGTCAATCGGTTTTTTAAGAAATGGCGCCAAAAAAAGAACTCAACAAAATCTGATTTTATGAGATTTTTGTCTATTTTACAATACCTTTGTCGAATTCGCGGATAATCGCGCCCGTCTCGTCCAAGCAAAACCGCGCAAAAGGTCGTGCAAAAGGCGAACTGTTTTTGCACGCGCCCCCGTCCGGCCGGCCGGGCGGAACTGCAGTTGCCATAACCGCAACTGCACAGCCCGTTTTTCGCGTACACCCCCGATTCAATTGCGATAACGGCAATTGAATCGGTCATCCGGCTCGTTCGACCGGCCGGGCGAGCGCCCGAATCTGCCCCGAAGTCAAATGACGGAGGAGCTGGCTTCTCGGAGTGCATGAAAAATCAGCTTCTTATCGAAAAAGGGGAGGTAAGCTGGAGGTGGCCAATCCAATTCGCCAACTGCTTCGAGAGTTGAATGAAGCCGAGAGGTAAAAGCGAACGAAAACGGAACGCGCGACAGACAAGCCATAAGCGGAATCGGCTCCCCTTCCCACACGATGGCCTAAACAAAAAGAGCCGCCCCACAGTAGTTTTAACTACTTATGGGACAGCCCCTGTCGGGATTCGGCTTACAGGATGATGGCGATCAGACCGCCCGAGCCTTCGTTGATGATCCGGCCCAGCGTCTCTTGCAGCTTGTAGCGGGCGTTGTCCGGCATCATGGCGATTTTGCCTTGAATGCCTTCGCGCACGATCGAATGAAGCGAACGGCCGAACATATCCGATTCCCAAATTTTGATCGGGTCTTTCTCGAAGTCTTGGATCAGATAGCGGACCAGTTCCTCGCTTTGCTTCTCGGTGCCGATGATCGGGGCGAACTCCGATTCGACGTCGACGCGGATCATGTGAATGGACGGCGCCGTCGCTTTCAGTCTGACGCCGAAGCGGGAACCTTGCCGGATCAGCTCCGGCTCGTCGAGGGTCATCTCGGCAAGCGACGGGGCGGCGATGCCGTAGCCGGTCGTCTTCACCATCTCCAGCGCTTCCGCGTACCGGTCGTATTCGCGCTTCGCGTGCGCAAAGCTCATCATGAGCTGCAGCAGATGGTCTTTGCCGCGAATCTCGACGCCGACGACCTCCTGCAAAATTTTATCGTACAGCTCGTCGGGCGCAAACAGATCGATTTCCGCAACGCCCTGGCCCATGTTGATGCCGCTGAGGCCCGCCCGGCCGATAAAATCGTATTCCATGAACTGCGACACGACGCGGTCTACGTCTCTAAGACGCCGGATATCCTTCACCGTCTCGCGGACGGAATTTTCATAGCTCGAACGAAGCCAATGCTTCTCGTTCAGCACCATGACCCAGCTCGGGAGGTTGACGTTCACTTCGTGCACCGGGAACTCGTACAGCACTTCCCGCAGCACGCCCATCACTTCGTCTTCCCCCATCGTGGCGGCGCTCAGCGCAAGAACCGGAATGTCGTATTTCGCAGCCAGCTCGCTGCGCAACGCCTGCACTTCTTCGCTGCGCGGACGCGTGGAGTTGACGACAAGCACGAACGGCTTGCCGACCTCCTTCAGCTCCTGCACGACCCGCTCTTCCGCCTCGATGTAGGCGCTGCGGGGAATCTCCGAGATCGTGCCGTCGGTCGTCACGACGACGCCCAGCGTGGAGTGTTCCTGAATCACCTTGCGCGTTCCGATTTCCGCCGCTTCCTGAAACGGAATCGCTTCCTCGAACCAGGGCGTCGTAATCATGCGCGGTCCGTTTTCGTCCTCGAAGCCTTTGGCCCCTTCCACCGTATAGCCGACGCAGTCCACCAGCCTGACGTTGACTTCCAGACCTTCCGCCACCTTGATCTGCACGGCGTTGTTCGGGACAAATTTCGGTTCCGTCGTCATAATCGTGCGTCCCGCCGCGCTTTGCGGAAGCTCGTCGATGGCGCGCACGCGATCCGCTTCATGCGTGATGTTGGGCAGCACAACGGTTTCCACAAAACGCTTGATAAAGGTCGATTTGCCTGTCCGGACGGCGCCGACGACCCCGAGGTAGATATCTCCGCCCGTGCGTTCGGCGATATCTTTGAAAATGTCCACTTTTTCCACTTCGATTCCCTCCCCTGCTTAATCGCGAAGCCTGCGTGAATCCGTCAGCGCGACGGAACTCGTACACGAACTTGGACTGGTAACATTGTATGTGGGAAATTCTTCTTTATGACGATCCCGAAAAAAATTCGTGCGAAACGCAAACTTCCGGATCGTTCCGCTCTCCCCTTGATTGTATGTATGGAAAAATCCGACTATGTCTTCGGTTCGGCAATTGCGGAATCGGGCGCAAAGCCGCAAGACGGCGGCGGGAAAAAGAAAAACCGTCCTCCGGAAATCCGGAGAACGGCGATGCCGGCCGTATGAAGCTGTCTTGTTATTTCCGCTCGGGCACCGCTTGCGGCGCCCCGTTCACCCAGTTGTACACGGGGGATTTGACCGGAACGTAGTAGGAGGCGTCGACGAGCAGGCGGCGGAGATCCTGTTTGCCGTCGGGAACGGCTCCCGACTTGCGGATCGCGGTCGCGATGTCGACGCCGTAGTCGAGATAAACGGTTCCCCCGCCATCCACGAGGAACGTCAGGCTTTGCCCGGAAAACATGCTGCGAACGTCAGGCTCTTCGGTTCCGAGCTTGCCGAAATCCAGCGCATAAAAGCCGGGATAGACTTCTTCGCCTGCAGGAGCCTGCCCGCCGCGCTTGTCCATATAGTCGTTCACTTTTTTCTGCACGGACGCTACGCTTTGGTAAACGACCAGATCGAGCAGCTTGACCTTGGGATCGGTCTCTTCGTCGATGATCAGAAACTGATCCTTTCCCCCGCTCTCGAATGCGGCCGAAGGAATGGTTGACAAAAAGCCCATTCGCTTCAATTTCCCCAAATCGACTTTGAACTTCTCGTACAGGGGCACCGAACGGTCGGCGTTCATGATCGGCAGCAGGCCGGTCGCCTCCTGATAGCGGTCCACGGCGTCCTGCACGGTCAGCACCGCTTCGCGCGCCGACGCGCCGCTGCCCGGCGTTTGATCGTCCGGGTACAGACACCCGGCAACGGCCAGAAGAGACACCGCCAGCATGCCGCACGACGCCGCGCGCAGCATGCCGCGTAAACGAGCCCGAAACGCAACCTTCATCGCTTTCCTCCTACGTTCACCACAAATCTTCCTCCGCCTGTTCGGCAAGCTTTTTGCGCACGGCCGCCTTCAGCGGATCTTCCGGCACCTGCACGACCGCATCGCGACAGACCTTCGCCTGGCAAGCAAGGCGCATGCCCTGCTGCAGCAGCGGCCCCAGCTTGCGAAGCTCGGCGTCCGACGGCTCGCTCAAGCGGTCCCGGAAGGCCTCGTCGACGGCCACCTTGCACATCAGGCATCCGGCCACGCCGCCGCAGCGCGTGCGAACCGGCGCCTTCGCCCGGCGCGCCGCATCCAGCAGCGTCGTGCCCGGACGGACAACCGCCGTCCGACCGCCGGGCAAAAACACGACTTTAACGGACGGGGGACCGCCCATCGGCGTACGCTCCCCTCTCGTCCACTCCGGCCAGGCGCAGCGCCTCTTCCGCGATATTCGGCGCCAGGCGGTTGCGTTCCAGCAGCCGCCTGAGCCCCGGCGCATGCGCCTCGGGATTCGCCCTCATCAGCCGGGCGACCGTCTCCACCCGGTCGTAGCGTTCCCGGAGCAAATTGAACAGCAGCTCGTGGGCAAGCGGGACGAGAAACAGCTCGTCGTCGCCAAAGCGCACCCGCTCGCTCATCGGAAACAAAATCGCCGCAACTTCCGTGATATACACCGAATTTCTGCAGCCGACGCGGAACGCGCCCACCAGTTCGACCGTCGTTCCCATCAAATCGTAATGGGACAGAATAGAGCGGTACCGATCCGTCCGGTCTTCCGTCGGACGGTCCAGCGCCGCGGACCGCAGCCTTTCGTGCAGCACGGGGATGTCCTGGCCGTCGGCGTAAATGTCCACGTCCCTTGGCGGCCGATCGAGCTTCGCCCCCCGGATGGCCAGCGCCGCGCTGCCGCCGATCGTCCACCGGACGCCGCAGCCTCTTGTCAGTTCGGCCAATCGCCGGACGGCTCTTTCAAGATTGGGTGGCAGCACGGCAATCCCTTCTTTCCTCGCATCAAAAATAAGTCCGGTTCACCGCCGTGATCGTGCCCGGCTTCACGATTACGGCCTGGCAGCCGAGACGGTAGCCCTCATCCAGCTCCTCCGGCCCCAAGCGGTCCCATTCCGCGTCCGTCGCTTCATTCAGCAGCTCTCTGCCCTCTTTGACCAGACAGCGGCAGCGCGCGCATGTGCCGCGGGAGCAGTTGAACTGCCAGTCGACGCCCAGCTTGCGGGCGGCGGCCAGCAGGCTGGAGCCGACTTGCGCCTCGCCGCTTTTCGTGAGGGTTCGTCCGGTCAATGTCAGCATGGCTCGCCCTCCCATGTTCGCTACTAAAGCCTGAATAACGTAAAAGTTTAAATGATGGAAAACAATCCGAATATCATCCCGAGCAGCAGGACCGCAAACGAGACAAGCGATAACACAAAACGGATGATTCCTTTCGTCTTGGCGCGGGTAAACATAATAAGAACCGCCGACAAAATCATCAGACCGATCCCGACAAACGATACCCACATTTTCGTCATTGGATCCATGTGCGCCGTTCCTTTCCGTTTTTACCCTACAAAACGGTGAATATTATACCATTTCAACGAAAAAAAGAAAACGAAAAGGGACCGGCACCGGTCTTGCACAGACCTTGCGGGACGGCCCCTCTTCGTTCGGCTCCATAGCGGCAGGCGCAGCGTTTACTTGAACACTTTGATCCGCGGCCCGAGCGGCTGGAAGGTCTTCTCGCCCGGCTGAGCGGTGGGCTTGCCGAAAGGCATCTGGGCGATCAGCTTCCAGCTGTCCGGAATGTTCCACGTCCGCTTCGCTTCGTCGTCGATGACCGGATTGTAGTGCTGCAGCGACGCGCCCAGCCCTTCCGCTTCCAGGCTTGTCCAGACAACGAACTGGTGCATGGCGGAAGCATGCTCGGACCAGACCGGGAAATTGTCCTTGTATAGCGCGTATTGCTCCTGAAGCTGCCGCACGACGTTTTGGTCCTCGAAAAACAGAACCGTGCCGTAACCGCTGCGGAAAGCGTCCATCTTTTCCTTTGTCGAAACGAATTTGGCGTCGTCGCCGACGATTTGGCGCAGCGTCTTTTCCGTGATCTCCCACAGCTTGTCGTGGTGGGCGCCCAGCAGCAATACGATCCGCGTGCTTTGGGAGTTGAATGCCGAAGGCGTATATTTGACGGCGTCGCTGATGATCTGCTCGATTTTCCCGTCCGGAATGACCGATTCTTTGCTTATCGCGTAGTACGAGCGCCGTTTTTTGACGGCGGCAAGGAAATCGGTTGCGGTTGCCAGGGTCATCTTCCTTCCAAACCTCCTGAATATTAATGACATGCGTAATACGGACAACCCGAAAACCTTGATTCGGATCGATCGTTTTATCCTTTCCCAGGCCGCCCGTCCGCTATGCTGCCGTCCTGCCCCCGCTTGCTGCCGGCATGGCACAAAAAAAGGACCCCGATTCTTCCGAAGAAGACGAGGTCCGATCCGCCGGGTTCGCCCGCGCCGTTATTTTTTCAGCATCATTTTCATGAGCCCTTCCAGGTTGTTCAGATTCAATCCGCTTTTCCTCACCGCGGAAGTAATCTCCCGGATCGTCTCTTCCGTGACCGGGACGCCGGCCATCGCAGACACTTGCTTGACCAGCTGACGGATTTGCGCGTCGCTTTGCAAGGTTTTCGGCGATACGCCGCTGGCGATTTTTTTGATCGACGTCTCCGAGATGGGTTTGCCTGTTTTTTTGCTTACGGTGTTCAAGATGTCCTTGGAAAGTTTCTTGTCCATTGTTCCCCTCCTCCGGGTCCTACTCCAATGCATTTTATGAGGAGGAGAGACAATCGGTGCCGAAAAGCGGCGGCTGCCCACGGCGGCCGACCCGGCCGGTTCCGTTCGCGGGTCAGCGTTTCCCGTCAAAGGACGAGAAGACCGCCGGTTCGATTTCGTGCGTGCGGACGCGTCCCATCAGGGCGCCGACGGCCTCCGCGGGCGATTTTTTCTCGAACAGCACCTGATGCAGCTCGCTGGTAATCGGCATTTCGACGCCGTAACGACGGGCCAGAAGAAAAGCGGCCTTCGTCGTCCGGACGCCTTCCACGACCATGCCCATCCGCTCCAGCACCTCTTCCAGCCCAAGCCCCTGGGCAAGCATAGAGCCCGCCCGCCAGTTCCGGCTGTGTCGGCTCGTGCAGGTGACGACCAGGTCGCCGACGCCGGCGAGCCCGGAGAACGTCAGGGCATTGGCCCCCATGGCGGTGCCCAGGCGGCCGATTTCGGCCAGACCGCGGGTAATGAGCGCCGCCTTGGCGTTGTCGCCGAAGCCGAGCCCGTCGGAAAGTCCGGCTCCGAGCGCGATAATGTTCTTGATCGCGCCCGCCGTTTCCACTCCGATGACATCGGGATTGGTGTAAACGCGGAAATACGCTTCGTTCATGAACAGATCCTGGGCGGCCTCCGCCAATGCGACGGTGCGCGAGGCGACGACCACCGTCGTCGGTTGGCGCTGGGCGACTTCCTCGGCGTGGCTCGGTCCCGACAGCACGACCACTTCCTCTTCGGGACGGCCCAGCTCCTCGGAGATGACCGTCGACATCCGTTTGAGCGTGTCGGTTTCGAAGCCCTTGGTCGCATGCACGATCAGCGTTTCCGGGCGAATATGTACCGCCGCCATGCGGGCGACGTCGCGCATCGCCGACGACGGGGCGGCGAACACAACCGCGTCCGCCCCTTTCAGCGCGGCTTCCATGTCCGACGTTGCCTCAAGCGCTTCGGGCAGCTCCGCGTCCGGCAAATATTTGCGGTTGCGGCGCAAGCTGCGGATTTCCTCGGCCTGCGCCTCGCTGCGGGTCCATAACGTCACCGAATGGCCGTTGTCGGCCAGAACGCGCGCCAGCGCCGTCCCCCAACTGCCGGCCACCAGGACAGCGACGGTTTTAGACGCCATGGGACTCCTCCTTTTTGCCGCCGAGTTTGTTTTCCGTGCCGTTTAACAGCTTGACGATGTTTTTCCGGTGGCGAAGCAACGCCAGCGCCGCCACGACGACACCTCCCCATACGATCGCCGGGCCGTAGCCGCAGGCAGCCGAGACAACCGGCAGCAAAACGGCAAAAATCATCGAACCGAGCGAGACGTAACGCGTCAGCGCGATCGCGGCGATCGCCACGACGCCGGCGATGACCGACGGGATCGCGGCGAGCATGACCATGGCGCCGATCGTAGTGGCGATGCCCTTGCCTCCTTTAAATTTGAAGAACACGGGCCAGTTGTGGCCGACGATGGCGGCGAGGCCGCAAGCGACCGGCAGCCATCCGTAATCGCCGTCCTTGAGGGCGAGCCCCAGCGCAACGGCGGCAATCCCTTTGGCGATGTCCAGGACAAAGACGGCAAGCGCCGGCCCCTTGCCCAGTACCCTGAGCGTATTGGTGGCTCCGGCATTGCCGCTCCCGTACTGGCGGATGTCGATTTTCCGCAGCGATTTGGCCAAGAGGATGCTGAACGAAACCGAACCCAGCAAATAGCTGATGACAATCGCAATGATCGCTAACCACACGGCCGGTCTCTCCTATTCCTGATCGGACTTGCGGCGAGTGTAGATCCGAAGCGGAGTCCCCTCGAACTCGAAAGCAGCCCGTATTTTATTTTCCAAAAACCGTTCGTACGAAAAATGCATCAGTTCCGGATCGTTCACGAAAATGAGGATCGTCGGCGGCTTGACCGACACCTGGGTCGCGTAATTGATGCGCAGGCGGCGGCCTTTGTCCGTCGGAGGCGGCGTGACCGCCACGGCGTCCGCGATAATATCGTTAAGCACGTGCGTCGGCACGCGCATCGCATGCTGCTCCGCCACCCGGTTGATCACCGGGAACAGCCGGTGAAGGCGCTGCTTGGTGAGCGCCGACAGAAACACGATCGGAGCGTAGTGCATAAAGAGAAACTGCTCGCGGATCGCTTTGGTGAACTGCTGCATCGTCTTGTCGTCTTTGGGCACGGCGTCCCATTTGTTCACGACAAAAACGGAAGCTTTGCCGAGCTCGTGCGCGTAACCGGCGATATGCTTGTCCTGCTCGATGATGCCTTCCTGGGCGTTGATGACGATAAGCGCCACGTCGGCCCGTTCGATCGCTTTCATCGCGCGCATGACGCTGTATTTCTCGGTCGACTCGTACACTTTGCCGCGCTTGCGCATGCCGGCCGTATCGATCAGCACGTATTTTTGCCCATCCTTTTCGAAGGGCGTGTCGATCGCGTCGCGCGTCGTTCCGGCCACGTCGCTGACGATGACGCGCTCTTCCCCGAGAATCGCGTTGACGAGCGACGATTTGCCGACGTTGGGCCGCCCGATTAGCGCCACCTTGATGACATCGTCGTCGTATTCGTCGTTCTCTTTGGCCGGAAGCTTCGCGACCGCCGCGTCCAGCAAATCCCCGATCCCGATGCCGTGAGAACCGGACACCGCCACCGGATCGCCGAAGCCGAGCGAATAAAATTCGTAAATGTCCTCCATCCGTTGAAAATTATCCACCTTGTTCACCGCCAGGACGACGGGCTTGCCCGAACGGAACAGCATTTGCGCAACGTCCTCGTCCGCGTTCGTAAGTCCGGCTTTGCCATCGACCATGAAGATGATGACGTCCGCTTCCTCGATGGCCAGCTCCGCTTGCATCCGCACGAGCCTGAGCAGGCCGTCCTCGCCGTCGATCTCGATGCCGCCCGTGTCGATGACGCTGAACGAAACGCCGTTCCACTCCGCCGTGCCATAAATCCGGTCACGCGTAACTCCTGGTTTGTCTTCCACAATGGCCAGTCGATCGCCGATTATCCGGTTAAAAATCGTCGATTTGCCTACATTCGGCCGACCCACGATAGCGATGACGGGTCTTGCCATTCGTTTCACTCCCTAATATGGTTACCAGTTTATATACAGCCTACATCATAACAAAAATATGACGGCTTGGCTAACGGTTCTTTTGATGGCGGTCCACAAGGATGATCATGTCTTCGTGAATCTGATGGGCGGCGCAGTCCAGCGCTTTTTCCAGCAGATTGGACACCGATTTCAGGCGTTCGCGGTCCGCGACATGAATAATCGGCGCCCCGCCGGCAGCTTCGTCTTTGCGCGTCGTGACAATGGCGGCGATTCTAGCCATGCTAAGCGCCCCCTTTCCGTCTGTTGGCTTCCGTCGGCATCCTGACGGCCGCCTCAAGCAGCGGCACGCCGGTCACCGCCATCATCGCTTTGTCCCGGTCGCGTTCCCGCGGCAGAACAAGCAAGCCGAGCTTCCCCGAAGCCAATTCCAGCTTGGCGAGCGGAAGCAAGGCCGGCTCCCCGTCGTCCCGGTAAATTCCCAGCCGGGTGGACACATCGTGCAGAATCGCTTGCCGCTGCCCCAAATTCGCCAGCGTCACTTTCGCGTCGTCCGATTTCGGCGTGAGGACAAAGCCGATTCCCTGCTCGGCGATAATCCGGCGGTTGGCCTCAAGTCCCACGTTCATCATGTAAATGCCCCCGACATGCACATCCGGTCCGTCAAGCCGGACGTCCGCAAATTCCACCCGCGCGATATCCCGAATCGTCTTGCCTTTGCGGAACTTCAGCATCAGCGCCAGATACAGCGCGCCGACCGCTATTCCCGCCCCCCAGCCCGCCAGCGTCACCGCCAAGCTGGTCAATAAGGCCGCCAATATCGACAAATAGTTTCTTCCTTCGAACACGACGGCGATCCCTTCGATGTAGGCCGCCCCGCGCGGCACCAGTTCCAGCTGGTCGATCGCCGAAAGCGTGTTGCGCTCCATGTTCCGCACTTCCCGGAATTGCTGGGCCGCCAGAGCCAAAAAGGTGATGGCCGTATAGTCCTTGTTGAACAGCGCCGGCACGGCGACCGCGCCGAGCGCCCCGGCGATTAAACCCAGCGCCATATGAATGATGCGGCCGTGAGGATAGGCCGGATATTGGCGGTAATCGCTCCGCAGCATCAATATGCGGGTCGAAGCGCCGAAAAACGTTCCGAGGGCGACGCCCGCAAGATCCGGATGCCCGCTTAGCCAGCTTGCCATCAATACTCTTCTCCTCCTCTGCGCCAATTCCTGCGGCTGCGCCGGCCGCTCAGCCACTTTGCACACCGGTGAAAGGCAACCGACAGCGCTCTTGCGGCAAGAATCGGCATCCACCACGGATGAAACCGGACGGCGCCGCCCATCGACTGCTGGATCGCCGGATTTTCGCGCCAAACCGATACGGCGAGAGACGCCGCAAGGCAGCCTAGCATAAGCGCCGCAAGCTGCTCGGCGGCGGAGCCGAGCATGAAGGCCGACGCCGATCCCGCCAAGATCGCCGCATAGAGGACGGCCTCGGCATCGCCCGGGGAGGCGGAGGCGAACAAGCTGCCGAGAAACAGCGTGACAGCGGCGATCAATAACCCTGCGGCGAAGGACGTCCACCGGCGGCTGCTCTCCATCGAACGAAAAAGGGCGATCGCATGCAAGGCCGTCCAGACGAACGTGCCGTTGAGCGACAGCTCTTCCGTCACCGGCACGTTAACCGCGAAAGCGAGCGGCCAACCGGCCAGGAACAGGCTGACGCTCCGCACGGGCAAGGTGTCCGCCAACTCGGCCCTCCAGCCGCTCCACCACAGAACGGCCGTGATCAGCCATCCGAATCCCGCTGCGTAGCCGGGAGGCAGCATGAAGCAATCCCTCCTCTCGTCAATGCCATTAGTATGCTCTTTTAAGCGGACGAACCCTCATTCGGAAGTTTAAAAAAGCTGCGATTCAGAACAGCATCCCGGCAACCGCGTATTACGCGTATTAATTGTTTTCAAAGGTACAATACGTTAGGAAACAACTTCGATTTAACAAAAGGAGTGTTGAAAATGGGGATTTTAAGCGGAAATCCGAAAGATGAGCCGCTGCACTATGGGGAAGCCTGCGACATCTGGCAATTTTCCATGGCGGCAATCATGGGCAAATCCATCCGGGAAGACGTCGCCGCCTTGTTCGCGAAGTATCATACGACGAAAGCCGCAATCGGACTGAAAATTTTGCGGCTTACCAAGGAAAAGGGATGGCTTGTCCCGCCTCCCCTGCATATTAAAAAACCCGAAGAAGTGCCGGTGTGACGCTCAATTGCAGAAGCGGCTATCCCAAAATAGCAATCAAAACGTCCACAATCCCTTTGCATTGCGAAGTTTCCGGCAGCGGTTGACAAGCGCAAAGGCCGCCTTTGCCGGCATGATGTCGGCGAAGACGGCCTTTTTCAGCTTTATTTCAATTTGCTCAGCTTGTCGCCGAATTTCTCGCCAAGCGTGAAGCTCATGCTTTCCGGAGCCGGAATGTTCGATTCCTGCTTCGGCGAGCGCGGAGCGCGCTCTTCGCGCGGCGGCGCTTCTTCCGTTTCCTTGATCGACAGGGAAACGCGTTTTTCGGAAGGATTGAAGTCCAGAATCTTGGCTTGCACTTCTTGGCCTTCCTTCAGCACTTCGAACGGCGTAGCGATGTGGCGGTGCGCAATTTGCGAAATGTGCACCAGGCCTTCGACGCCGGGGGCGATTTCGACGAAAGCGCCGAAGCTGACGATCCGCTTGACGACGCCGGACACGATGTCCCCGGTATGGAACTTGTCGGCCGCCGTTTCCCACGGACCCGGTTGCGCCGCCTTGATGCTCAGGCTGATTTTGCCGATCGAAGGATCAACCTTCAAGACTTTGACTTTCACGGTTTGGCCTTCGGACACGACGTCGGCCGGATGGGCGACGTGCGTCCAGGCGATTTCGGACACATGGACGAGGCCGTCGATGCCGCCGATATCCACGAAAGCGCCGAACGGAGTCAGGCGTTGAACGGTGCCTTCGATGATTTGACCCGGCTGGAGGGAAGCCATGATTTGTTGTTTCTTCTCTTCATACTCGGCTTCCAGAACGTCTTTCTGCGACAGAATGACCTTGTTGTTCTCGCGGTCCAGTTCTTTGACCTTCACGCGGAGCGTGCGGCCCTTGTAGCCGCTGAAATCTTCGACGAAATGGCGCTCGACCATGGAAGCCGGAATGAAGCCGCGCACGCCTACGTTGACGACAAGACCGCCTTTCACAACGTCGGCAACCGTCACTTCGAACACTTCGTCGCTTTCGAATTTCTTTTGCAAATCATCCCATGCACGGACGCTGTCGACTTGGCGTTTGGAAAGCACAAGCTTTTCCTTGTCGTCGTCGATGCTGACGACTTTCGCTTCGACTTCTTGCCCGATTTGCACGGCATCAGATGCGTTATCCAAATGAACGGCGGACAATTCCCTCAGCGGAATGACCCCGTCGTATTTATATCCAAGGCTTACGAAAGCTTGGTTGTCTTCGATTTTAACGACGGTTCCTTTCACGGTGTCGCCTTTTTTCAAGGATACGATGTTTTCAAGCGCATCCTGGCTGACCGTTTCGGCGGTCGCCGTTTCCTGGACATTCAATTCTTCAGACATGAAAATACCTCCTCAGTTCTACCACAGCTTTATTTAAACCCGCAAGCGTAAAAAGCGGTGTTTAAATCACATTAATCATCTTATACCAAGTTGAGATCGGCGTAAAAGGATCATCGGCATAAAAAAAAGATAAAGTGCCTTTCGCCTGCTTCGCGCCGCAACCGCCGTTACGCCGAAGGCCGTCCGGTCGCCGCCATCTCCCGGATGCGGGACATCAGCCGCTCCGTCATCGTTTCCATATCTTCCCCGGCCTCCGCGTACGCCTTGAAATCCAACGGCGCTCCATACACCGCGATCATCTTCCGGAACGGGCGGTAATTGCCGATGATGGCTACCGGCACGATTTTCGCGTCCGCGCGCAGTGCCATCGTGACGGCGCCCCTCTTGCCCACTCCGATATCCTCGTTGCGGGTTCCCTGCGGAAAGATCGCCATCACCCGCCCTTCCTCCAGCAATTGGATCGCCGTCCGAATCGCTTCCTTGCTGACGCCTCCGCGTTTGACGGGAAACGCGCCAAGCTTGCGGATCAGGCTTCCGAAGAGCGGAATGGCGAAAAGCTCGGTCTTGGCCATAAAATGAAGCTCTCTCGGCACTGCAATGCCGAGGGCGATCGGGTCCAGCACGCTCTTGTGGTTGCTGGCGAGGATGACGGGACCATGCGGCGGGATATTCTCGACGCCCCGCGCCTCATAGCGGTACAGGACGGCGAATACGGCACGCAAAATCACCCGGCCGATACGATATAACATAGCTTACTTCTCCCCCGCCGAAATGGTTCTTGAAGCCGCTCGTCCCCATTCCACGATTTCATCTACCACTTCTTCGATCGTCCGTCCGGTAGAGTCTATGTACCTGGCATCGGGCGCCTGAACAAGCGGAGCAATCTCGCGTTCCCGGTCCATTCTGTCGCGTTCGGCGATTTCGTGTTCGAGCTGTTCCAAAGTGACCTGCGGGGCGTCCCCCAATTCCCGATAGCGCCGAAGCGCCCGCTCTCTCGGGGAAGCCGTCAAAAACACCTTCAGTTCGGCGTCCGGCAGCACATGCGTGCCGATGTCCCTTCCATCCATGACCACGCCCTTGGACTTGGCCATTTGGCGCTGAAGCTCCGCCATTCGCAGGCGCACCGCTTCGATCGCCGCCACCCGCGACACGTTGCGGCTGACTTCCAACGAACGGATGTGGGCGGTGATGTCTTCCCCGTCCGCCAAAACCCGTTGTCCGGCATCCCCGGGAAGCAGCACGATATCGAGCTGCCGCGCAAGATCGCCGATCCGCCGCTCGTCCTCGATCGGAATCCCCCGCCTCAAGGCTATAAAGGTTACCGCTCGGTACATGGCTCCCGTATCCACGTATATATATCGCAACCGTTCGGCGACAAGCCTGGCAACCGTGCTCTTGCCCGCGCCGGCCGGGCCGTCGATCGCGATATTGATGGGATGCGTCGAATGTTCAATCATGGGGTACGAAAGGGCCTCCTACTCAACCTACCGTAAGAAAAAAGCAGCAGGCTCAGCCTGCGTGCACTCGAGAAAATTATACCACACCCTATCTGCATATGCAAAAAGGCCCGCTTTTGGCAGACGCTAACGAGCGTGATAAACGATCCCTTCGCGCGACTCGGCGCCTGAGAGAACATGGCGGACGGCCGGAATTTGCAGCAACAGCTGCGCGGCGATCAGCGCCGCGGCTAGACCCGCCGCGACTTGCAGCAGCCTGCGTTCGGCCCGATCCGCCCAACGGACGAAATTTGCTTCGTTGCCGTCGCGTTTCTTCAATGTCATCATTCCTTGCGTAAATCCAACTGGCGTTCGAAACAATAGCGGATAATCTTTTGCCGTTCCGAATCCGGGATATGGGTAAATTGGACCATCACGTTGTAATGGTTCGGTTCGGCCGGTTCGAATCGCACGACCTCGGCGTCGAAATTCGCGTGCGTGACGGCGCCCGACCGGTACGGAATCAGCAGCCAGCCGTTTAGCTTCAGCCGCGGAGCGATCGGATATTTGCGCTCGCAGCGGAAAGACAAGCCGCCTCCGCCGACATCTTCGGTCAGGGCGACGAACCGCAGCCGCTCGCCGATCCGGATCGCGACTTCGAGCTGGGCGTCCGCACGCAGGAAGCTGCGGCGCTGATCTCTGGCGATCGCATCGGGTTCGGGCTTTTGCAGCGCCACCAGCTTGACGGCTTCCTCGCGATAGCCGGTCACCTGCGTCGCAAACTGATGCCTGACGCCCTCCGCGGTAAAATAAAACACGCGAAGCCGCTCGCCGATTTCGGTGCGATACAGCCTTCCGGTTCCTTCCACAAGCGGAACTTCAATGTAAAGCGAATGTTCATCGGCATCGGCTAGACGCGAACGAAGCGTCGAAGAGTCGCCGTCGCCCTGCTCCCGCACGGGTTGGATGAACATCGTCTGGTTGACTTTGGGCAGCACCCTGAACCCTCCAAAACGGAATAATGAGAAACGAAAATCTCCGCCGCTTCCATTATATCACAATTGGAGAGCCGGGAACGTCCCGACGGGAAAAAAGCCGGGGTTGTCCTGACGGATAATCCCTGCAAAGCCGGTCCCACGGACAATCTTGCCGATCCCTTGACGCTCCAAGGTAAGCGGATATCGGCAGGGGCCGTTTTACGATTGGGGTCCGGCCTTCCGCAAACCCGTCCGCAACCCGTTTATCCGGGAACATCGGACCACCGTTCCCTTATACGATCCAAAGACCGCTGAAATCAAGCAACTCCGGACACAGGTTTCGCTATTTACGAAAAACTTGCGCCTTTTTACGGTTTTCCCGGAGATTAACGGATCTCCTGTCCGCAACCATTCGTTTTTCTTGCCAAATGGCCTTCATAGTTATAATGAACGAAACCGACATCCTGATTGCTTATCCGTAGGTTACATTTGGAAACAATGAGATTAGCAAAACACCATTGCAACCAAATCAGAGCTACAAACAAAAAGGAGTCGGTCTATCATGAGTAATTCCATAAAATACGTCGGTTTAGACGTATCCAAGTCAAAAATTGCAGTAGCGGTCGCGGAAGAAGGCAGACAAGAAGCCCGTTACTGGGGAACCATCGTGCATA
Source organism: Cohnella laeviribosi DSM 21336 (assembly GCF_000378425.1). Classification (GTDB taxonomy): domain Bacteria; phylum Bacillota; class Bacilli; order Paenibacillales; family Paenibacillaceae; genus Cohnella; species Cohnella laeviribosi. The sequence continues at coordinate 125,567 of NZ_KB899818.1, forward strand.
CGAAAGAAGCGGTCGCTAGACTGATGCAACAATTGCGCACGACG
>NZ_KB899819.1 GCF_000378425.1 Cohnella laeviribosi DSM 21336
AAACGCGCCCTCGTCTTAACGGCAAGAAAACTTGTGCGTCTGGTCGATGTGCTGCTACGCAACGGCCAACTCTACACGCCTCGAAGGAAGGTGACGACTGCGAAGGATTAACTCCTCCTTTGCCAAAGTCCTTCACGGATTCCCAGTTAAAATCTGGTAACTGACTCGATTTTCGACTGGGTTTTGTTTGGTGCTGCCATTTTCCCTGACTCCTGCGCTCTGCAGCCAAGAAAATTTCCAATTCTCACGAATCAGGGACTTGACATCTTACCGCTGGACTTCTTAGGTCCGGCGGCAACCCTCCCGGGTTCCGTCCGGACGTCATTTCTTGTTCGTCAGGCGGCCAAGAATGCCGCTTGTAAGGCCGGGGAACAGCTGCACGAGCTTCGCCCCGGCGGAAGCGGTCCAGGGCAGATCCTTTTCCGCTTTTCGGGTTTCCATCAAGCTTACGATCGCGTCGGCCACCTTGTCGGGCTTCAACATAAACCAGCGAACGTTGCGCACATAGGTCCCGTCGGGATCGGCGCGGTCAAAAAACGGAGTGTCGATCGGCCCCGGATTGATCGCCGAGACGGCGATGCCGGTCCCCGCAAGCTCTTGCCTGAGCGCGTTCGTAAATCCCAGCAGCGCGTGCTTCGACGCCGTATAGGCCGTCGATTTGGCCGTCCCCAGCTTGCCGGCGATCGACGCGACATTGACGATATGCCCGTCTCCGGCAGCCTTCATATAAGGCAGCGCCGCTTTGATGCAGCGGACGGCTCCCATATAGTTAACGTCCATGATGTCCTGAAAATGGGACAGCGGCGCGTCGGCAAACGGAATAAACTCCCCGTACCCCGCATTGTTGAGCAGCACGTCGATCCGCCCGAACCGCTCATGGATGCGGGCGGCCGTTGCGGCCGCCGCGTCCGGGTCGGTCACGTCCATCTCCATCGCGGCATGCTCGCCGCCAATGGTTGCGGCTACGTCCCGAAGCTTGCCGGCGGATCTGGCGGTCAGGACCGGAATCGCGCCCTTTTCCGCCAGCTTGCGCGCGGTGATCGCCCCGATGCCGCTCGATGCGCCGGTAATCCAAACGACACGCCCTTTAAGCGAAGTTCTCATCGATAATCGCCTCCGGATCGTTCTCTTGTCCATCATACACCAAACGGGGCGCATTCCGGCAACCTTTCGCCCGCTGCGGTCATCCCCGCCATAAAAAAAAGGCCCCGAGGGCCTAAGTGGGCACGTATACCGCCGTTTGCCGGATGCCGATCAGGCGATCAGCACCTGAATTTCAAGCTCGCCGATCCCGTCCATAATCAGCGGCACCGACAGGGCCCGTCCGGGCGAGAAGTCCGACAGCGCCTCGGCGTGCAGCACGCGCGGAGGCGTAATATCGACCCGAACGCCCTGATTGTACAGCAGCGTGCTCGCGTTGCCGCTGATCATGTTGCCGAGCTCCGAAATGGCGCTCCTGCCCATCTCGTCGATTTCCGTGATGACAAAACCGCCCATCATGGCCGAAATCATGCGCAGCGCAACCGTTTCGCTCAATCCGAACACGATATTTCCGTTGACTTGCCCGGACATCCCGATATGGATCCAGACGTAGTGGTCAACCAGCCTGATCTCTTTAAGCGAAAGCTGTCCTGTGCTGGGCCGAATTTGCACCATCTGTTCGATGACGTTGCTCGCGGATTCCAAAAACGGATTGATGACCTCTGCCTTCATGTATTGACGCCGCTCCTCGTCCTGCTTGTATCCGGATGATTAATCCCTTGGTCGGAGATAATTTCCTTCATTATACTTTAATCGATTCGTCAAGTATACTATATTTCCAAAAAAATAGTACTTATGAATTATATTGACGATAGGGCCGCGCGTCCCGAACAGGGGGCCCAAAACGGGAACGACGCGGCTGCCGCGCCTTGTCCGGACGGCATTTTCGCGCTCTTGAACGCTTTGCGCCCCGATCCCGAAGCCGCCGGTCCGTTTCCGCGCAACGAACGGGCCGAAGCCGCCGCCGTCCATCCGTCCGGCTTTTGCAAGGCAAACGCAAATCGCCTATAATTAAACGTACTGACAAAAGCTTTTTATGCCTCTTCATTAACGTGATAAATGATTTCAATTTCGGGAGGCGCTGCAATTGAACATCAGCCAGCTCGAGACGTTGCTTACGATTTCGAAGACGCTAAGCTTTCGGAAAGCCGGTGAATTGCTCAATCTGACGCAGCCTGCCGTTTCCGCCCAAATCAAAAGTCTTGAAGACGAATTCAAAGCGGTGTTGGTGGACCGCAATCATCCGGTGACGCTGACGGATCGGGGACAAGTTTTTCTCGAGCATGCGGAGCGGATTTTGGCCATCGTGGAGGAACTGAAGCAGAAGCTCGCCGATCTCGACCACACGCCGCAAGGCCACATCGTGCTCGGCACGACGGCTTCGATCGCCATTCAAATTTTGCCCCGCGTGCTTTCTTACTTCCAGAATCAATACCCGCTGATCAAGACCACGATCATGTCCATGCCCTCTTCGCAGGTGATGGCCAGCGTAGAGAACGGCACGGTGGACATCGGCATCGGCTATTTGTCCGAGCGAAGCGCCCAGGTCGAAACCTCGACGCTTTACTACGACACGTTCGAGCTGGTCGTCGCTCCCGTCCATCCGCTCGCATCCGAGGAAAAAGTGACCGTCGGCATGCTGAAGGACGTGCCCATGATCATGCTTTCGCCGGATACCCAGGGCCGCAGGTTTGTGGACCGCGTTTTCAGCGAATACCATATTCAGCCCAACGTCGTTATGGAGCTGAGCAGCAGCGAAGAAGTAAAGCGGATGGTCGAGCTTAATCTCGGCGCGGCCTTCGTCTCCAAGTTGTCCATTGCCAGCGAGCTAAAACGGGGCACCCTGAAAATGATACCGGTCCCGGAACTCGACGCAACCCATCCGGTCGGCGTCATTACCAAGTCCGGACGCTATCTGAACAGCGCCATGCGGCAGTTTTTGAACGACTTGAAAGGAATGCCCGAGGACCATTTTATCGGCAGCGAATAATAACCCAGAAGGAGGACCTTCATCATGGAAAAATTCGATCTGCACACGCACCATTACCGCTGCGGACACGCCGAAGGCACCATCGAGGACTACATTGAATCGGCGATCGCCGCCGGTCTGACCGCCATCGGGATTTCGGACCATTCCCCCTATTTCGCCCGCGAAGAAGACCATCCTCAACCGGGCACCTGCATGGCCAAAAGCGAATTCGCAAACTATGTCAGCGAAGTGCTCCGGCTCAAGGAACGATACCGGGACAAAATCGAGGTGCTGCTGGGCGTGGAATCCGATTTCTACCCGGATCAGATCGAACTGTACCGCGCCTCCTACGAGCCCTATCCGTTCGACTATATCATCGGCTCGGTCCATCAGACGAGAGGGATCAGCATATTTAACCGGAAACGTTGGAACAACTTGAGCGAGGAGCAGAAAACGGAGGAAAAGCGGCATTATTACGATCTGATTCGCCAGTCGGCAAGGAGCGGACTGTTCCAGGTGCTCGGGCATATCGACGCCATGAAGGGATACTACCCGGTTTTCTCCGATATTGCCGGCGCGGAGAAGGAGATTGACGCGGTGCTGCAGGCCGTTGCCGAAGAGGATATCGCGATCGAAATCAACACGAGCGGCAAAACGAAGGACGTGGGCGGCTGGTACCCGTCCGACGATATATTGGAGAGGGCGCTGCATTTCGGAGTCGACGTGACCTTCGGCTCGGACGCCCATGTGCCGTCGCGGGTCGGCGACGAATGGGAAGAGGTGCGGCGGCGCCTGAAGGAGATCGGCTTCAGCCGCTGGGTGTATTACCGCCGGAAAAGCAAAGTCGTCGTTTCTTTGTAATGCGCCCGAAGGGACTGCCCAGATTAACCGCCGACAGGGCCTTGTGTCCTGACGGCGGTTTTTGCTGGTTGTACGGACAAGCGGTTGGCGGGGCAAAAAACGTTAAAAAAAAGAACCCGTCAGTGCGGACAGGCTCACCAAGAAATGAAAAAGGGGGTCTTGAGTCTCATTATATCCAGTCTATAAGACAGAAAAATGACAGAGAGATTTCAATTGTGTAACAAAATGCCCGTTTCGATTTCGGATCGACCGTTCGGTTCTTGTCGAAAGAAAGGATGTTGACTGTGTGGTGGTTTGCGCTGGCGGCCGGCAGCGCGCTGGTGTTCGGTCTGGCCGGTCTGCTGATGAAGGTCAGCCAGATGCGCGAAGGGGCGCTCTCCCCTATGCTGCTGGGTTTGTACGCTTCGGGCACGTGCGGGTTTTGGCTGCAGGCCGCCTTGTCCGAAAACTGGGCTCCTCTCGATTATCGGATATGGATCGCAGGCGCGATCATCGGCCTGGGATCCGCCTGGGGCAATCTGCTGTTCATGAAAGCGTTGGAGTGCGGTCCCGCCAGCCTCACCTCCCCGCTAACCAACAGCAATATCGTGCTGGTCGTCGCCATGGGGGCGCTGTTTTACAAGGAGCCGGCCCATCCCGCCGCCATTACCGGAGTCGCCGCGCTGCTTGCCGCCGTCGTCCTGTTATCCGTCAAGCCGGGCGGCAGCAGCAAAGAAGCGAACCGCCGGTGGTTTGCGCTTGTGGCCGCGGCTACGCTGCTGTTCGCTTTCCGCAACGGCGGACTGAAGGTGACGGAGGAAATCGGGCTCGACAACGCTTCCGTGCTCTGGTCCGGTTATTTGTTGTCGTTTCTCTGGTTTGGCGTTTTGTCGCTTCGGGACCGGTTGAAGGCAGACGGTTCGCCGGGGCGCGTCTCCTCTCCGGCTTCCGTCCGCACAGGCCTTGCATGGGGACTGGCGGCCGGCGTGTGCTCCTATGGCGGATTGCAGCTCTATTCGGCCGCGCTTCGGGAAGGTCCGTCGCATCTTGTCGCGCCGATTTTCGCCACGAACAGCCTTGTGGTGGCGCTGGGCTCGTTTCTGATCTACGGCGAGAAGCTGGGACCGGCGCAGCGCCTCGCGTTTGTGCTGCTGCTACTGGGCCTTGCGCTCGTGCGCATCTAAATGTTGTGCAAATCCGTATAACTTTATTTTTTATAGTTTATAAATATTATATTGTACCTTCTTTGTTTTTTGTAAAATTTGTGTTATAATACGTCAGGAGAGGGGGGATCCGAATGGACTACTCCAAGATGTGTCCCAAATACGAGGCGGCGGCGGAATTGCTTGGGAAAAAGTGGACGGGGCTCATTATCCGAGTGCTCATGGGAGGCCCGAAACGGTTCAAGGATATTAAAGAACAAATCCCCGACATGAGCGATAAAATGCTTACCGACCGGATGAAAGAACTGGAATCGCTCGGTATTGTCAAACGGACCGTTTATCCCGAAATGCCTGTGCGAATCGAATACGAATTGACCGAGAAAGGCCACGACCTGGAAGATGTGACCAACTCGATCCAGACATGGGCCGAGAAATGGATATAGAACGCAAAGCCCGAAAGCCGCGACCGCAGGCTCCAGGGCTTTGTTCTTTGAGGGACGGATTTCGCGTTTCTTTTTAAAGCGGAATGAAAGGCGCTCTGTCGGATCAAAATTTACAGGAGCGTTGCGTTAACGGTCCGTCCGCTTCCCCGTTCGCTCGTTTCGATGCGGTTCTACATCCGAACGCAACTATTTGCCGAATTGTGTCGTCTGTATTTCCGGAGGGGAAAATCATGCAGCTTAGAAAATGGGGAATACTTGCGATCGCCGCTGCCGTCATCGTTTGGGGAGCCGCCGAAATCGGCAAAGGGAACGTTTGGGGGAGCGCATCGAATGCTCTCGGTTCCGAACCTGCGGAAAGCGCGGCCGGAAACGGCGGACAAGCCGGCGGCGGGCAAGCGGACAGCAAGCAAGTTAACGGCGGACAAGCCGGCGGCGGGCAAGTAGACAGCGAGCAAGCTAACGGCGGACAAGCCGCAAGCGGCGGCAGCGAGGAAGCGCCCGCTTCATCGCCCGTTTCGGCGAGCGTGGCGGCCATGCTGCGCGAAAACGCGCCGAACGCGACGATTGAAACCAATCAAGACGGTCTTGCGGTCGTCACCAACGCGTCCAGCCTGCTCGTTTTGGTCAATAAGCAGCGGAACCTGCCTGCAGACTATTCGCCGGTCGATCTCGTCGTCCCCGACGTGGAATTTTCGTTCTCGGGCGATTCGCCGAAGAAAAAGCTCCGCAAGCCGGCGGCGGAAGCGCTTGAAGCGCTGTTTGCCGCAGCGGAAAAGGACGGCATCGAGCTGAAAGCCGTATCCGGCTATCGCTCGTACGAGACGCAACGGTCGATCTTCAACCGCAATGCCGAGCAAAAAGGGATCGAAACCGCGAACCGGACGAGCGCACGTCCGGGCCAAAGCGAGCACCAGACCGGACTGGCGATGGACGTGTCCAGCAAAAGCGCAGGCTACGCCCTGGAGGAATCGTTCGGCGATACGAAGGAAGGCAAATGGCTGAAAGCGCACGCCGCGGAATACGGATTCATTATCCGGTATTTGAAGGGCAAGGAAGACATCACCGGTTATTCCTACGAGCCTTGGCACATTCGCTACGTCGGCAAGGAAATCGCCCAGGCCGTCATGGAGCAAGGCATTACGCTCGAGGAATTCATGGAGCAATATTCGGGCACGACCGAGGTGTCCGCTTCCAAATAACATAGGCACACGAACAAGCCCGGCGCCGGCGCGCCGGGCTTTGTTGCTGCAAACTCGTGCCCGTCCTTCGTGCGGTCTTCCGACCATGGACCGATAAACCGCATTATCGGATGCGAATTTTATAGGGCTGCCGGATGTAGTTCGGATAATCGTAGATGTTGAACGTCAAAGGCTGCTTGTAGTCTTTCTCGTCGATCGCAAAGGTGATCGTCTGTTTCCCAGGTTCGGCCGTAGCGAACGATGCGACTACTCCGCTATAGTCGACCTTCGAATATTTCTTGCCGGAAGCGTCCGTGAACGAATCGTGCACCAGAAGCCCGTAACCCATATTGTCCCCGGGCTCCGTTATGTTGAGCGTCAACACGATCTTGATGCGGCCTCCGACGCGGGAAACGGTCGCGAGCTTCAGGTTATCGTCCGGCGCCCGGATCAGCTCTCCCCTGTCCGTGTCGATGACGAGAAAGGCCCGGTTCTTATCGAGCGCGCGGAACCAGCTTCCCTCCAAATACAGCTCCTTCGGCTGACGGAAATAGGGGCTCTCGAAATAAATCCGGTCTTGCCCGAAGCCGCCTTTGTATTTCCATTCGGTTCCCTTTTCGTCGACGAGCCGGATGTCCCCGGGTCCCGTGATCTGCTTGCGGTTGGCCTCGTCATATCGAAGCTGTACGAAGACCCGCAGCGGCGATACGGTCGCATTGACGAAGGTGACGTTCTGGCCTTCGGCCGCGATCGTCTCGTTCAACGTATACACCTTGGCCAAACCCGCGAATTTCTCGCGGTCGATCGGGATGTTCACCTTGAACAGCGGACCGGCGGAAGGATCGTCTTCCGACGCCTCGCCTCTGAGCAGCGGACGCTCGTCCCCGTCCTCTCCTATGGGGACCGCCTTCGCCCTCATGAGCAGATTCACTTCATCCGGCATCGAAGCGCCGTCTATGAATTGGACGTCAATGGTGCCGTTCAGCGTCCCCTTGGGCGCCTCCTCCCTGGCCGTCGGGTCGTCGTAGCTGATGACTCCCTCCGGATTTTGGCCGTCGGGACGCCGAACTTCGGGATACGTCACCCTTGCGAGCCGTTTGCCTTCCGCCGCTTTCACCTCGTAAAAAATGACGAGCCGCTGATCGTCGGCGATAACCCCCTGCACCGTCAGCCGGATTCCGTCATGCTCGTCGGAGACGCCCACGGGCTGCACGAAGTCGTTGTCCGCGGCCAGTTCAAGTCCCTGGTCGCCCCAACCTTTAACGAGGTCGACGACCGCCTTCAAGCCCGGAATGTCCCGGACGATCGCGGCGAATACGGGCGACACGCGAATCGTAAACAAGCACGCGACAAGCAGCAAGGCGATGGCCAAGGACGCTCCCGTCCGTCTGCGCAGCCGTTTTTGGCGGTGTTCCAGCTCTCTGCGGCCCCGCTTCATGCCTTCCACAATCGCCTGGTCCGTCCGTTCGGCCAACTCCTCCGGAAATGCCCGGTCATGATTTTGCATAGCTGCCGCCTCCTTCCCGGCCGCATAGCCGCCTCAAATCCTTCAACGCCTTATTCAGCCAGGTTTTGATCGTGCCCTCTGGCTTCCCCAACAGCCTCGCGATTTCGGTCAGCGTCAGATCCTGATCGTACTTGAGGATGATGACGTGCCTGTATTTGGGCGCAAGCCGGTCGATGGCGATGCGAAGCGTTATCCGCTCGTCAAGCGCCAGCTCCGCGGCCAGCGGCTCGGGTAGCCGGGGCAGCGGCAACGTCTTGCGCTTGCGTTTCTGTTCGTCGATGCAGTAATTGATCAGGATTCGGATCAGCCACGTATGGAAAAACCGGGGTTCTTTCAGTTTTTTTAGCTTGACGTAGGCCCGGCATGTCGCTTCCTGGATCGCTTCCAGCGCATCGGCTTCGTCCCGCAGGTATGCGTACGCGATGGCGTACAGCTTCATCCTGACGCTGCTGATCAGCGCGTACAGTGCGTCGTCATCCCCGCGCTGGGCAGCCAAAACCCGCTCGACCGTCCCATATTCCTCCGAAGGCTCTGCGGCTGGCTCGGAGCGGGTCATAGGCGCCGGATGTTCCCCATCCGCCTCAACCGGTGTTTTTTCGGCCACGCTTCATCCCCCTTTCATCTATTAGACCCGGAAATGCCCTTTGCGGTTTTGGCCAATCAAAAAAAATCCCTGTCCGCCGGTTTGCGGCAACAGGGATTCTGGCACCCCTCGCTCCGGCGCCTCTCATGGCCCTATTTTCAGCCAATGGCAAAAAGCCGCCTCCGGCCGGATAGGCCTGCGAGGCGGCTTGAAAGCTGCGGTGTATAGGGGTAGGTCTTCGGATTGCGGCTCAGCCTTCCAGCAGCAGCGTTTCCGGATCTTCGAGCATTTCCTTGACCGTGACCAGGAAGCTGACCGCTTCGGCTCCGTCCACGATCCGGTGATCGTAGGACAGCGCGATGTACATCATCGGACGAATTTCGATCGTCTCGTTGTTGACCGCAACCGGGCGGTACTGAATCTTGTGCATGCCCAGAATGCCAACCTGCGGGGCGTTCAAAATCGGCGTCGACATCAGCGAGCCGAACACGCCGCCGTTGGTGATCGTAAACGTGCCGCCGCTCAGATCGGACAGGCTCAGCGTATTGGAGCGCGCTTTTTTCGCCAGATCGGCGATCGTACGCTCGATTTCCGCGAAGCTGAGGCGGTCCGCGTCGCGAACGACCGGAACGACAAGGCCTTCCTTGGCGGCAACGGCGATGCCGATGTCATAGTAGTGCTTCTCGATAATGTCCTCGCCGTCGATTTCCGCGTTCAGCAGCGGGAACCGTTTGAGCGCGCCGACAACGGCTTTGGTGAAGAAGGACATAAAGCCGAGGTTGACGTCGAATTTCTCCTGGAACTGCTGCTTGCGGCGCTTGCGGATGTCGAGAATGGCCGACATGTCGACTTCGTTGAACGTCGTCAGCATCGCAGCCGTGCGCTGCGCCTCGACAAGACGGTTCGCGATGGTCAGGCGGCGGCGGGACATCCGCTTGCGTTCAAAGGGCTTGGCCGGATTGACGGCGGCGGAAGCCGCGGCAGGCGCAGCGGCGGGCTTGGCCGCCGGCTGTGCGGGCGCTGCAGGAGCGGAGGCTGCGGCGCCGGCTGCCCGAACGTCGTCCGGGTAGATGCGGCCCAGCGGATCGCGAGCCGGGGTACGGCTCAGATCGATGCCTTGCTCGCGCGCCAGCTTGCGTGCGGCGGGCGAAGCGACGGCGGCGCCTGCGGACGCCGTCGGCGCGGCAGGTGCCGGAGCGGCGGCAGCAGCCGGAGCAGCCGGAGCGGCTTGGGCGGCCGCAGCGGGCGCAGCCGGGGCGGCAGGCGCCGGGGCTTCGGCGGCAGCCGGAGCCGGAGCGGCCGCTGCGCCGCCTTCCGCGATGCGTCCCACCACTTCGCCGATTTGCACGGTGTCGCCTTCCTGGCGGAGAATTTCCGCGATCACGCCGGCTTGTTCGGCGCTGATTTCCAGATTGACTTTATCCGTCTCCAGTTCAAGCAGCAAATCCCCTTGCTGAACCGTGTCGCCTACTTTGACGGCCCATCTGGCGATGGTTCCTTCCGTAATCGATTCACCCATGGCTGGCACAATGATTTCTTGCACTGATGTTACCTCCCCAAGTTAAGTGTCAAAGCACGGCTCGGCTTCAACGTTTGCGACACGATATATTGTTGCTCCAAGGCATGTACCTGTTGGAAACCGGTTGCCGGGCTCGAACGCTCCGGCCGGCCGATGTACGAAACGGCGACCTTTCCGGCCGCAAGTTCCCGGATCCGGGGTTCGACGAAGCTCCAAGCTCCCATATTCCGCGGCTCTTCCTGAACCCAAACGATTTCCTTCAGTTTCGGGTAACGGCTCACGATTTCCGCAATTTCGTTCGCAGGGAACGGATACAGCTGCTCGACGCGAACGATATGCAGCCAGTCCGTCTTGCCTTGTTCTTCCTTGTCCAATGCTTCGGCAAGATCGATGGCCACTTTGCCGGAGCAGAGCACAAGGCGTTCGACCTTATCCTTCTTCTCGCCCAGGCCGGGATGCTCCAGCACCGGACGGAACGAGCCTTCGCTGAACTCGGCCGGCGAAGAAGCGACGCGCGGGTTGCGCAGCAAGCTCTTCGGGCTCATCAGCACAAGCGGTTTCGCCGCATCCGTGCCGAGCAAAGACGCCTGGCGGCGCAGCAGGTGGAAATACTGAGCGGCGCTCGTCACGTTGGCCACGGTCCAGTTGTCTTCGCCCGAAAGCTGCAAGAACCGCTCCAGGCGGGCGCTCGAGTGCTCGGGGCCCTGTCCCTCGAAGCCGTGCGGCAGCAGCACGACCAGGCTCGATTTTTCCGACCATTTGGAACGGCCGGCGGAAATGAACTGGTCGAACAGCACCTGAGCGACGTTCGCAAAATCGCCGAATTGGGCTTCCCAGATGACCAGCGTCTCGGGAGAGAAGACATTGTAGCCGTATTCGAAGCCCAGAACGGCCGCTTCGGACAGCGGGCTGTTATGGATCGCAAACGACGCCCGCGCCTGCGGCAGACGGTGCAGCGGGCAGAACACGTCGCCGGTCACCGAGTCGTGAAGCACGAGGTTGCGGTGGGCGAACGTCGCGCGTTCCACATCCTGGCCGGTAATCCGGATCGGCCGGCCGTCGGAAAGAATCGTCGCGAACGCCAGCGTTTCCGCGTGGCTCCAATCGACCTTTTCCCCGTCGTTCAGCGCGTCGGCGCGGCGCTCGAGAATCCGCTTAAGCTTCGGATACACCGTGAAGCCTTCGGGCCAGCGGAGCAGTTCGGCGTTGATCTCGCGCAGTTTCTCCAGCGGGACGGCCGTCGGAAACGCCGGCTGCTCGTTGCCGGAAGAAGGAGGAGACTGATGAACCGCTTCCTGGTCCTCGTTCTGCTTCACTTGCTCGTAGGCTTCTTTCAAGCGGGAAACGACTTCGTTTTTGATTTGCTCGTACGTTTCTTCGCTGATCAGGCCTTGCGAGACAAGCTTGTTCAAATAAATTCGGCTGACCGACGGATGGGCCTTCACTTTCTTGTAAATGAGCGGCTGCGTCGCTTCCGGATCGTCGCCCTCGTTGTGGCCGTATCTCCGGTATCCGATCAGGTCGATCAGAAAATCCTTTTTGAAGAGCTTGCGGTATTCCGCAGCCATGCGGGCCACCGCGATGCACGCTTCCGGATCGTCCGCGTTGACGTGCACGATCGGAATCTCGTAGCCTTTGGCCGCGTCGCTGGCGTAATGGGTCGAGCGGGAATCCGCGCTCTCGGTCGTGAACCCGATCTTGTTGTTGACGATAATATGGATCGTGCCGCCGATGCCGTAACCTCTCAATTGCCCCAGGTTCAACGTTTCCGATACGATCCCTTCGCCCGGGAATGCCGCATCCCCGTGCATCACGATGGACGCCGCCAATTCGACGTTCTGCTCCGGATAGCCGGGCTTCGTCCGGTCCTCCTGCGCGGCGCGCGCAAAGCCTTGCACGACCGGATTGACATATTCCAGGTGGCTCGGGTTGTTGGCCAGCGTGATCCGCGTTTCCACCGTTTCGCCCGTCTTGATCGAGCGGTTCGCGCCGAGGTGGTATTTCACGTCTCCCGTCCAGCCGTAGTTGATGCCGATCGAGCCTTCGGACGGAACCAGATTTTTGTTCGGCGAGTGGTGGAATTCGGAAAAGATCTTCGTATACGGCTTGTTCAGCACGTGAGCCAGGACGTTCAGCCGGCCGCGGTGCGCCATGCCCATCGTAATATTGCGCACGCCGTCGTTCGTAAGCTCGTGCACGATTTCGTCGACAAGCGCGACCAGCACGTCGTTGCCTTCAACCGAGAAACGCTTCTGGCCGACAAACGTGCGATGCAGGAAATCTTCAAATTGTTCGGCTTCGATCAGCCGGGTCAGCAGCTTTTTGCGCTCTTCTGCATTCAGCTGCTGGCGGGGAATGATTTGTTCCGCGTAATGGTTGAGCCATTTTCTTTCGTCCTCGTTATGGACATGGCTGAACTCGTAAGCGATCGTCCCCGTGTAGGTCTCGCGCAGCTTCCGGATGGCTTCCCAGCCGTTCGCAAGGCCCGCGGGCGCGCCTTCCCACACCAGATCGGCCGGCAACTCCGCCAGATCGGCTTCGCTTAAGCCGATCGAGGACGGCTCCAGAATGTTGGTGTCGGCTTTCGGGCCGATGCCCAGCGGATCGATGTCGGCAGCCAGGTGCCCGTACGCCCGGATATTCCAGACCAGCTTGCCCGCGAGCACCGCGTTTCTCAGCTTGCGGGGATCGAGCGCGGCGGACTGCCCGGCGGGAACGGCCGAACCGGCGCGAGGAAGAGGCGGCGCCCCTTTTGTCGCAAACAGTTCGCGATATTCCGGATCTACCGATTCCGGATCGCTCAAATACAACTCATACTGCTCCTGGATGTAGCCCAAGTTGTGTCCGTAGTACTTTTCCCAAAATTCGGATTGGGTACACGCTTCTGTCGCCATGGTCCTACCCCTCGAGTTCATGGATTTGTCGATAAAAAGCCGATTTTTAAAAGTCGCGTAAATGAGTCACCCTAGAAATTATAGTATATCCTTGACGATGTTAAAAATAATCAATTCCTATCAATATCATCTCAATATGAGATGAATCGCTTGGAAGACGCAAAAAAACAACTGCCGCTCAGGACAGTTGTTCCGGCTGCTCGAACGCGTTGCGGTAGCACTTGCGGCACACGGGCTTGTAGTCGTCGTTGCCGCCAATCCGGATCTGTTCGCCTTTGTTGACGGGCCGTCCGTTTTCGAAACGGAGCACCATCGTCGCCTTGCGGTCGCAGTACCAGCAAATCGTTTTGATCTCTTCGATCTTGTCGGCATAAACCAGCAGATAGTAGCTTCCTTCGAACAAACGGTTTTGAAAATCGTTTTTCAGGCCGAACGCCATGACCGGAATATCCAGCTCGTCGACGATTCTCGTCAAGTCCAGCACATGCCGCTTGCTCAAAAATTGGGCCTCGTCCACCAGCACGCAATAAATCCGTTTGCGTCCGTCTTGGAGCTGCAGCGCCTTGACGCTGGAAAATAGATCCGTCTCCGCGTCCACCGGGATCGCCTCCCTCGTCAGCCCGGCGCGGGTGCCGATCCGGTTCTCCCCGTTTCGGGTGTCGATCGCGGGCGCGAACAGAACGACGGGCTTGCCCTGCTCCTCGTAATTGTGCGCCACTTTGATGATCTCGAACGATTTTCCGCTGTTCATCGTTCCGTATTTGTAATACAGCTGCGCCAATAAACTCCCTCCAAGCCGTCCCGAATCGCGCGCTCCGAAATTCAAGCGGCGCTGCCTTCCGAAAACGCCAATGCCGCCGGCATCTCCGGCGGCATTGGCGCTGTCGTCTCTATGGCGATTACAGATCCAGCCAACGCTTGAACATGTGCTTCGTCGTTTCGCGGTTGATCGCCGCAATCGAGGTGGTAAGCGGAATGCCTTTCGGGCAGGAGCGCACGCAGTTTTGCGAGTTGCCGCAGCCCTCGATGCCCCCGTCTTCCATTAGCGCTTCCAGACGCTCGTGAGCGTTCATGGCGCCTGTCGGGTGAGCGTTGAACAGGCGGACCTGCGAAATCGGCGCCGGGCCGATGAAGCTCGAGCGGTCGTTGACGTTCGGGCAGGCTTCCAGGCAGACGCCGCACGTCATGCACTTGGACAGCTCGTAAGCCCACTGGCGCTTGGATTCGGCCATCCGCGGACCCGGTCCGAGATCGTACGTTCCGTCGATCGGAATCCAAGCTTTGACCCGCTTCAGCGCGTTGAACATCCGCTGGCGGTCGACGATCAGGTCGCGCACGACCGGGAACGTCGTCATCGGCTCGAGGCGGATCGGCTGCTCCAGCTTGTCGATCAGCGCGGAGCAAGCCTGGCGGGGCTTGCCGTTGATGATCATGGAACAAGCGCCGCACACTTCTTCCAGACAGTTCGATTCCCAGCATACCGGCGTCGTCTTAGTGCCTTGGGCATTGACCGGATTCCGCTGGATTTCCATCAGGGCGCTGATGACGTTCATGTTCGGTCGGTACGGAATCTCGAATTCTTCTTTGTATGGAGCAGAGTCCGGGCGATCCCGGCGCGTGATGATGAACTTGACGGTGCGTTTGGCAGTAGCCGTTTCAGCCATCGGTTATCCCTCCTTCTTCTTGCTGGTGGAATAGTCGCGAACGCGCGGCTTGATCAGCGAAACGTCGACGTCTTCATACGAAATTTGCGGACCTTCCTTCGTCCATTTCGCCTTGGTCGTCTTCAGGAAGTTCTCGTCGTCCCGGTTCGGGAATTCCGGCTTGTAGTGCGCTCCGCGGCTTTCGTTCCGCAGCAGGGCGCCGAGCGTCATCGCTTCGGCCAGCTCCAGCATGTTCCACAGCTGGCGGGTAAACGCGACGCCGGAGTTGTTCCAACGCGCCGTATCGTTGATGTTGATTTTCTTGTACCGTTCCTTCAATTCCTTGATTTTGTTGATCGTCTCCTCGAGCTTCTTGTTGAAGCGGACGACCGTCATATTGTTCGTCATCCATTCGCCAAGCTCTTTATGGAGAACATAAGCGTTCTCGTTGCCGTCCATCTTCAGAATGGATTCGTATTTTTCGACATGCTTCGCGCGCTCGCGTTCGAATACGCTCTCGGCGATGTCTTCGGCCGATTTTTTCAGCCCTTTGATGTATTCGATCGCCTTCGGTCCCGCCACCATGCCGCCGTAAATCGCCGACAGCAAGGAGTTCGCGCCCAGACGGTTGGCGCCGTGGTATTGATAGTCGCATTCGCCGCAGGCAAACAGCCCCGGAATGTTGGTCATCTGGTTGTAGTCGACCCACAGGCCGCCCATCGAGTAGTGAACCGCCGGGAAAATCTTCATCGGGATTTTGCGCGGATCGTCGCCCATGAACTTCTCGTAAATCTCGATAATGCCGCCGAGCTTGACGTCCAGCTCTTTCGGGTCCTTGTGCGAGAGGTCGAGATAGACCATGTTTTCGCCGTTAATGCCGAGCTTCAGGTCCACGCACACGTGGAAAATTTCCCGCGTCGCGATGTCGCGAGGCACGAGGTTGCCGTATGCGGGATACTTCTCCTCGAGGAAATACCACGGCTTGCCGTCCTTGTATGTCCAGATCCGGCCGCCCTCGCCGCGTGCGGATTCGCTCATCAGGCGCAGCTTGTCGTCGCCCGGAATCGCGGTCGGGTGAATCTGGATGAATTCGCCGTTCGCATAATAAACGCCTTGCTGGTACACGGAGCTGGCCGCCGTGCCGGTGTTGATGACGGAGTTCGTCGTTTTGCCGAAGATGATGCCCGGGCCGCCGGTCGCCAGAATCACCGCATCCGAGCGGAACGTCCTCACTTCCATCGAGCGCAGGTCCTGCGCCACGATGCCGCGGCAGATGCCTTCTTCGTCGATGACCGCGCCGGTGAATTCCCAATGCTCGAACTTCTGCACGAGGCCGGCCACTTCCCAGCGGCGAACCTGCTCGTCCAGCGCGTAAAGCAATTGCTGGCCGGTCGTCGCTCCCGCGAACGCCGTCCGGTGGTACTGCGTGCCGCCGAACCGGCGGAAGTCAAGCAGGCCTTCGGGCGTGCGGTTGAACATGACGCCCATCCGGTCCATCAGGTGGATGATGCCCGGAGCGGCTTCGCACATCGCTTTGACCGGCGGTTGGTTGGCCAGAAAGTCCCCGCCGTACACCGTATCGTCGAAGTGCTCCCACGGGGAGTCGCCTTCGCCCTTCGTATTGACGGCGCCGTTGATGCCGCCTTGCGCGCACACCGAGTGCGACCGTTTGACCGGAACGAGCGAGAACAGATCGACCCTGACTCCCGCTTCCGCCGCCTTGACGGTCGCCATCAGGCCCGCAAGGCCGCCGCCGACGACAATGATTTTTTGATTTGCCATTGCTGTTTCCTCCCCTTAACCAAGCGATATCGAGCCGAGCGCCGCCCCTGCCGCCGCGAACTCGTCGCTGCGGAACGCGAACAGCGACAACAGGAACAATACGGAGACAATCACGAAGATGCCCATGCATATGTTCGAGGAGATGCGCTGCGCGCGCGGGCCGACGGTAATGCCCCAACTAACCAGAAATGCCCACAGACCGTTGGCAAAATGGAACACGGCCGCCAGAACGGCAATGAAATAAATCACAAAATAAGCGGGCTGGCTGACGATGCTGTGCATGTGGCTGCCGAGCTCGTCGTACGACGTATTGCCGAGCGCCACTTGAACCCGGGTCGTCCAGACGTGCCAGATGACGAAGATAAACGTGACGACCCCGGTAATGCGCTGGAGCGCGAACGCCCAGTTGCGCCCGTACTGGTAGCGGGTGACGTTCAGGTCCGACGTGAACGCCAGATACAATCCGTAAATGCCGTGGAACGCAATCGGGAGCCAAATCAAGATCAGCTCGAGGAAAAAGATGAGCGGAAGGCCGTGCAGAAAATCGACCGATTCTGCAAATCCTTCCTTTCCGCCTTCAAATGCGGAATAGTTCGTCAGGGCGTGCTCGATCAAGAACAGCCCGAGCGGAATGACTCCGAGCAGCGAATGAAGCTTGCGGGAGTAATACGAATTTCCACTCATGTCGTTGTGCCTGCTCCTTTCGAATCCGTTCGTTTTTGACGATATCGTCACGAATTTGTCACTCTTCTAAGGTTACTCCATTTTCGCTTATAATGGAACTGCTTATTTTTTATTAAAAGTTATTACAATTACGCATAAGCGGAAGGAAGACGCTGGATGCTTGAGGACATGAAGCTGTTCGCTACCGTTGTGGAGCACTCGAGCCTGAACCGGGCTGCGGAGCGGCTCAACCTGACCCAACCCGCCTTGTCCCGCCGGATCGCCAGGCTGGAACGGGAGCTCGGAGTCGATCTGTTCCGGCGCATCGGCAAAAGACTGGAGCTGACGCCGGCCGGAAAGCTGACATACGAGTTCGCGCTCGAGCTGCGCCGGTTCCACGGAGAATATTTGCAGCGTCTTAGCGCTTACAAGACGGAGGAAGCCCAGGTGACGACCATCGGGGCGAGCCTGACGACGCTGCAGACGACGCTTCCCGGGCTCATCAAGGCGATGACGGAGAAGCACCCGAACCTGGAAATCAAGGCGGTCACGGGAAAATCGCACGAGATCGCCACTTTGGTGAAGGAGCGCAAGGTCGACTTCGGCATCGTCGCCTCCGCCGTCGACGACGACGCGGCCATCACGAGCGTTCCCCTGTTCGACGACACCTTGATGCTGGTGCTGCCGCGGACGCATTTCATTTTGGAGAAGACGCAGCTTGAAATGAAGGATTTGAACGGCCTGCCGATGATTCTGTTCGCCCCCGGGACCTGGTACCGCACCTTGACGGACGAGCTGTTCCGCCGCCACGGGCTCAAGCCGGACGTGCGCATGGAAATCGATTCGTTCGAAGCGATCGTCCGTCTGCTTTCCGCCTGCCGGGCCGGAACGCTGCTGCCGATGTCCTACCTGCGTCCCCAGCTGCTGGAAGACAACGATCTGTACGTCGTCCGCCTGAAGGAGCTGGAGATGACCAAGCGGACGACCTCGCTGATCTACGGCGATCCGAACCTGCTTGTGCCGTCGGTCCGCTATCTCATCGAGGAAACGATCGCTTATTTCTCCCGCGGCGCCCGCCGGACGACGGAGCTTTCGCCGCCGTGATTTCCATGATTGGCGATACTTACCGGTTCCATTCCCGTCAACGAGTATGGTATCCTCACTAACAAGCTGGATACGATCCTTAACTTCAGGGAATCCGCGCTTCATCTGCCAAAACCTTCATAGGTGCGGGGGAACGAATCACCGCGCGGCGCAGGACGCCCGTCCCGCCCGCGCTCGGGGTGAATGGCGCCCGAAAGGCGCCTAGGGCCTGCTCCAGGTCCGAATCCGACAACTAACCTCGCCGGCAATTCAAGGAGGAACCGCAAAGAACATGAACATCCGCAAATCACTGGGACTCCGCGCGGCCGTTCTGGCGCTGGGCGGAGCGATGCTGCTGCCCGCCGTTTCCGCTTCCGCGGCCACGACCTACACGGCGACGGACAACGACACGTTCTGGAAGCTGTCCAAAAAATTCAACGTGCCGCTACAACAACTGATGGCCGCCAATCCCAAAATCGATCCGCTCAACATTTACGCCGGTTTGAAGCTAACCATCCCGACGGTTGCCAAGCCGGCCGCGCAGACCGGCGCATCGGCCGCCGGCAAAGTGACCGCCAGTTCCGTCAAGACAACCGGGGGCAAGATACTCTCCTATTCCAAGGCCCTGACGGTCAAGGCGACCGCCTATTCCGCATCCATCGAAGAAAATCCCTGGGGAGCCGTCGATTACTTCGGCAACCCGCTCAAGCTGGGCACGATCGCCGTCGATCCCAACGTCATTCCGCTGGGGACGAAGGTGTACATCACCGGTTACGATTTCGACGGCTTGCCCGCGGGAGGCATGATCGCCACCGCGACCGACGCCGGCAGCGCCATCAAGGGCAGCCGGATCGACATCTTCATTCCCGGCTCCCGCGAGAAGGTAAGCCAATTCGGGTTTCAATACGTCAAACTGTACATTCTTAAGTAACGGATTCCGGAAGGCCGATCGGCGCCTTCCGGATTTTTTTAGGCCTTGCGCTCGGACTTGCCGAGCATCTGCGGCAGCGCAACCATTTCGTATCCTTTGCTCCGGAGCCAGTCGATCAGGACCGGCAGCGCCTCTATCGTACCGCAAAGGTTCTGCCCGACGCCTCCGCCCGCGTGCAGCAAAATGATCGAACCCGGCCGCACCGCTGTCGTCACGTTCCGAAACACAGCCTGCGCCCCAAGCTGGCGCCAATCCAGAGAATCGACGTTCCAATTGACAACGGCGTAGCCTTCCGATTTCGCCCATTTCAGCTGCGGCTCCCGGATTTCTCCGTACGGCGGCCGGATAAGGCGGGGAGCAAAGCCGACCTGCCGCCGGATGACCGCCTCCGTCCGCCGGATTTGGCGCCTCACCTCCGCCGTCGACATCCGGGCAAAATTCGGATGATCGAACGAGTGGTTGCCGATCGCATGGCCTTCCCGGCGGATTCGCCTCACCAAATCCGGATGCTTCAAGGCTTTCTCGCCGACAACGAAAAAAGTCGCCCGAACCTGCTTGCGCTTCAGAATATCGAGCACTTGCGGGGTAAATCTCGGGTCCGGCACGTCGTCGAACGTCAGCGCGACCTGCCGCGGCCTCCCGGGCGCCGACAGAAAAAACGCGCCTCGGTACCTGCGCTGCATGTCGGTCCAGCTTGTTCCCGGTTGGTCCGCATTCCGGATCGCCGTCCGGGCTTCGGACGAGCTGTCCCTGAATGACGCATCTTGGGAACCATGGCTGGATGCCGTTCGGACGCCTGCAGACAACAAAAGAACGGCGCACAAGACCGCGGCTGCGCACCGTCCCCATAATCGTTTGAACATCTTTTCCATCCACTCCCCAAAAGAGCCTGCGCTTCCCATAGGGTTAACGGATGGCCGTTTTCTCATACATGCGTTCCGGCGGCCGGACAATCCGGACTTATCCTGAAATCGCGGCCTGGAACTCTTCGATCTGCTCGTTTGTGCCGATGACGACCAGGACGTCTTTTTTCTCCAGCCGATCGTCGGCCGTAGGCGCAATAACGATGCCCTGCGGCTTGTTGATCGCCACGACGCTGCAGCCGTATTTGCCGCGGGGATTGACCTGGGCCAGCGATTTGCCCGTAAGGCATTCCGGAACGGTCAATTCCGCGATCGTGTACGTTGGGGAAAGCTCGATGTAATCGAGCAGATTGGGCGACACGAGCTGGTGCGCCACGCGAATGCCCATATCCCGCTCCGGATAGATAATCCGGTCGACGCCGAGCCGCTCCAGCACGCGCCCGTGGAGATCGGAGACCGCCTTGGCGACGACTTGTTTGACGCCGAACTCCTTCAGCAAAATCGTCGCCAGAATGCTCGCCTGGATATCGTCGCCGATCGCGACGACGCCGCAGTCGAAATTGCGGACGCCGATCGACCGAAGCGACTCTTCTTCCGTGGCGTCGGCCACGACCGTGTGCGTGAGGATATGGCTCATTTCCTGCACCTTTTCCTCGTCCCGGTCCACGCCCAGCACCTCAACGCCAAGCTCGACCAATTCCCGGCCCAGGCTCGATCCGAAACGTCCCAATCCGATAATGACAAATTGATTCGACTTCATGTCCGGCTTCTCTCTTCCTCTATCCGATAATAATTTTTCCTTCCGCATGCCGGTACAGCACGCGTTCTTTTTTCGGCCCCAGCGCGTAGCCCAACGTGAGCGGGCCGAGCCTGCCGATGAACATCATCAGGATCATGATGATCTTGCCCGCAACCGAAAGCTGCAGCGTAAGCCCCATCGACAATCCGACGGTGCCGAAGGCCGACGCCGCCTCGAACAAAATCATCAGAAAATGATGATCCTCCGTCGTCGCCAGAATCATCGTCGCGGCAAGGACCAGCGCCAGCGAAAGAAGCGTGACGGTCAGCGCCTTGTAAACCCGCTCCTGCGCCAGCCTGTATTTGAACAACGTCACATCCTGCCTGCCCCGGATCATCGCCCGCACCGCGCCGAGCAGCGCCGCGAAGGTCGTCGTCTTGATGCCCCCGCCGGTCGAGCCCGGCGAAGCTCCGATGAACATATACAAAACGATAAAAAACTGCGTCGACTGCCTCAGCGAAGCGATATCCAGCGTGTTGACGCCGGCCGTCCGCGGGGAGACGGACTGCATGAAGGCGGACAGAATCTTCTCGCCGAGGGAAAGCGGTCCCATCGTATTCGGATTCGTGAATTCGAAGACCAGGATCACGAGCGCGCCGAAAACGATCAGAAACCCGGTCATGCTCAGCACGACTTTGGAATGGAGCGACAGCCGCCTGTTTTTCCGAAAGTCCGCCAAGTCCGACAGCACGATAAACCCGATTCCGCCCGTTACAATCAGCAGCATCGTCACGATGTTGACCAGCGGGTCCCCGACGTATTCGGTCAGGCTGCGGAAGTCGCCCATGACGTCAAAGCCGGCGTTGTTAAAGAAGGAAACCGCATGAAAAACGCCGAAAAAGACGGCGCGTCCCGGACTCATGTCGAAAAGAAAGCGAACCGTGAACAAAAGCGCGCCAATCGCTTCGATAACCAAGGCAAACAGAACGACTCTGCGGACGAGCCGCACGATTCCTTCGATGCTCGATTGGTTCAGCGCCTCCTGCAAAATCAGGCGCTCTTTCAGCGATATTCGTCTTTTCAGCACGAATGCAAACAGCGTCGCCATCGTCATAAACCCTAACCCGCCGATCTGAATGAGGATCAGAATGACGATTTGGCCGAACAGGGAAAAATGGGTTCCCGTATCCACGACGACAAGACCGGTCACGCAGACGGCCGAGGTCGCCGTAAACAAGGCGTCGAGCCACGGCATCGGCTCGCCGCTTGCAGACGCCGCGGGCAACCTTAGCAGCTGCGACCCGACCAGAATAATGAACGCAAACCCCAGCACCAGAAGCCGGGGAGGCGATGCTGTCAGCCATTTGGCGGCTGCCTTCATAACGCACCTCGTTTATCCGATGATGATTTTCCCTTCCGCATACCGGTACAGCATGCGGTCTTCCCTGACGCTCAGCGCGAAGGACAGCGTGTACGGTCCGATCCGGCCGATGAACATAAGCAGCATGATGAGGATTTTGCCCGCCGGCGAAAGCTCCGTCGTCAATCCCATCGACAGCCCCACGGTCGCAAAAGCGGATGTCGCCTCGAACAGGACGCTCATAAACGGGGCGTTCTCCGTCACCGACAGGATCATGGTGGCCGTAACGACGGTCGCCAGGGAGAAAAAGGTGATCATGATCGCCTTGTACACTTGCCCCTGCTCGAGCCGGTAGCGGAACAGCACGACGTCCGGCTTTCCGCGCATTACGGCGTAAACCGCCGCGAGCAGCACGGCGAACGACGTGGTCTTGATGCCGCCGCCGGTCGAGCCGGGCGAGGCGCCGATAAACATCAGCCAGACGATAAAAAACTGCGTCGCCTGCCGAAGATCGTACATGTTGAGCGTGCTGACCCCGGCCGAGCGGGGCGTGGCGGAATGCAGAAACGCGGCGAGCAGCTGATCCCCGAAGTTCAGCCGGCCGAACGTTTTCCCGTTCGTATATTCGAAGATAAAGATGACGGCCGCGCCGCCGACAAACAAAAGCGCGCTCATGGTCAACACGACTTTGGAGTGAAGGGTCAGCCTTCTTCGCCGGGGCAGCTCGACGAGATCCGCCAGGACAACAAAGCCGAGGCCGCCGCATAAAATCAAAAGGATGGACACGATATTCATGAACGGATCGGAGGCGTAATCGGACATGCTGCGGAAGTCGCCGAACAGGTCGAAGCCCGCGTTGTTAAAGATCGATACGCCGTGGAAAATGCCGAAATACAGCGCCCGGCTGAAGCTCATCTCCGTCATGAAGCGCAGCGTGTACATAAGCGACCCGGCCGCTTCGATCGTCAGCGCATAGAAAATGACTTTGCGGACCAGGCGGACGATGCCTTCCAGGCTTTGCTGGTTGAGGGACTCCTGCAGCACGAGCCTTTCCCGCAGCGACACTCTCCTTCTGAGGAAAAGCGCAAACAGCGTGCCCATCGTCATGAAGCCCAGGCCTCCGACCTGGATGAGCGTCAGAATGACCCAATGGCCGAAGATTGAAAAATGGGTGCCGGTATCCACCACGACCAGACCGGTCACGCACATCGCCGACACGGACGTAAACCAGGCGTCCAGCCAGCTCAGCGATTGCCCTTCCGCAACGGAAAAAGGAAGCTTGAGCAGCGCGGCTCCGGCGGCGATAATGGCCACGAATCCGCACACCAGGAAGCGGGACGGCGACGCATAGAACCAGCGCAAGGCTTTTTGGGGCAAGTCAGTCACCTCAATTGAAATCAACGTCCTGAAGGACAAGACGTTTCGCAAAATGGATCGTCGGGAAAACTTGCTTTTTCCGAAATTGCAAAAAAAAAAGACACCGGCACTCCGGTGTCTTTACACACACTGAGTCCTGTTCGAAGCAGCCTACGAGGTTAGCTGACGGATTCGGGCCTGAACAGGCAGCCCTATCCGGCGCACGGCGCGCCCCGGAATTCACCCCTGAGCCGCTTGCCCGATCGGAAGGGCGGCGGCAAGTTGGTTCCCCCGTTTTCTTGCGGAAATTCGGCTGAAGTGTATGATGAAGAATAGATAAAAACATTACACTGAATTATAGTCCTTCCTGAATCCGCGGACAACCGCCAAATACGTCTATTTCGTGCATTCTTGGGCGCCAAAATCTCCGGAATGCGGATGTAAGGAGGACAGATGCGTTAATCTGCGCTTTTCTCTTTCTTTTGCGTCCATTTAGCTTGAAATCGGGTGAAAAACGGGGAAACGGGAATAAAGCGTACGGTGTATGCGTTTACTTGATGATTTTTCCGAAGGGCGGAGGGATCGCGTTTGATGTCAAAGCAATGGCTGGCATGGTCGGCAATCGGACTATTGCTGTTCGTCTGCATTCAGGTATTCCCGGGATCGGGTTCCCTCTTTGCCTCCGGCGGCTCCGGCATGCTCAGCCGGGAAGAAGCGAAAGCGGCGGCGCTTGCCGCGGCGAAGCAGCGTTTCGGCGTTGCGCCGGCGAATCCGGACGATGTGGAGGTCACCCACCTGTCCGACAGCGCCGGCGTAGGCTATTTGTCCAAGCAGCGGCTGCTGGACGATTACGACAAGATTTGGGGCGCCCGCTTCCCGACCGACGTCTACCGCGTCGACATCCCGCTTGGCGCGAACCGGGACCGGCTCGAGCTGTCGCTGCATATGAAAAGCGGCGCGCTGGTGGCCTGGCGGTTCGAGCCGGACGCCGCCGGGACGGGCGGGACGGGAGCGGATGGGACGGGAACGGGAGCGTCGGGGGCGAACGCGGCGGATGCGGCGGATGCGCGTTCGGCGGCGGACCTTCGAGACGGCCGGACGGCGTCGGACCGCGAAATCCGGCTCGCCCGCGACGCGCTGCAACGATGGGGATACGATCCGCAGGAATGGGAACCGACCGGCAAGCTCGCCGCCGATGGCGCGGTCGTATTCCAAGCCCGCAAAGCCGGGCTCGGCGAAGCGAAGCTGCAGCTTTACGTCAAGGCGGAGACGCCGGCCGCTCCCTCCGCCCTTGGCGGCTCCGCACCGGATGCTGCATCGGAGGACTCTCCATCCCGTGCGCGGCCGGGCGGCGAGCTTCGGTACAGGCTGCTTGCGCCCGCCTCCTTTGCGGAATATTGGGAGGAGCAGAACAAAGCCGCGTCGCGGCTCTCGATCTACGGCTCCCTTCTGCCGCAGCTCGCCCTGTTCGTCCTGGCCGTCGTCTACGCGAAGGTTTGCGGCGGATGGACGTCGTACCGCCGCGGCGTTTTTCTGGCGTCGTTGTTTTTCGTTCTGTACGTCGGCTTTACGCTGAATATGGCCCCCGCCTTTCGCGCTCAAGCGATCGAGCAAGGCCTGTTTCCGCCCGATGCGGCCGTCGGCGGCTACATCGTTGTTAATATCGTCATGCTCGCGGCGATGGCGCTGTTGACGTACGTGTCCGCGGTAGCCGGGGACGGCCTATGGAAAGCGATGGGCCGCAACCTGTGGCCGCGCTGGCGCCAGCCCGGATACGGGCGGAAAGTGCTGGCCAGCATGGGGCAAGGCTACGTGCTGGCGTTCATCCTGCTCGGCGCGCAATCGGTGATCCTGCTCGCGCTGACGCAGCTGCTCGGGTCGTTCACGTCGTCCGACGTCACCCAATCGACGTACAACATGACGTACCCTTGGCTGCTGCCGCTGCTCGCCTGGTGCGCCGGCATTTCCGAAGAGCTGCAGACGCGCCTGTTCGGCATCGGGCTGTTCCGCCGCTGGCTAACCGGCGGCGCGCGCCGGCTGCTGCGCCGGGAACCGTCCCGCAGGGCCGCCGCCGTTCTGACCGTTGCCGCCATGCTTCCGCCTTCGCTGCTGTGGGCGTTCGGGCATGCCGGGTATGCGGTTTATCCCTTCTATACCCGTTTGATCGAGCTGACCTTGCTCGGCCTGCTGTTCGGCTGGTTCATGCTGCGCTTCGGCCTGATGACCGTCATCTTCGCGCATGTCACGCTGGACGCGACGCTGATGGGCGTCCAGTTGATGCTGGACGGCCTGCCCTACGGCATGCTGAGCGGCCTGTTCAGCCTGCTCATGCCGGCGCTGGCCGGCTGGGCGATCTGGCGGCTGCACCGGCGGCTGTCGTCCCGTCCCGCTTAGGGACGGGAAAGTTTCGGCCCACCACCGAAATCAGAAGTTGAGAAGCCGGCACGGGCAATCGCGTGCGTACCGGCATATGGATCGTTGTAAGGATCATGTACGGATCGATGTATGGACTGATGTGCGGACTGGTTGTTCGGACCAATGTACGGACTTGTGTACCGGTGTGCGGACCGTCGTTCTGCTATATCCGGCCAATCTTGTCCAATGAGCGAGTGTGCGGACAGAGGTTCCGTTATCCGTTCGTTCATCGGCGAATTTTTACGGGCTCACGGCCCTTAACGGATCGTCTGTCCGCGAGATGGCGGAAATCGGGGGATTTTGAACAAATAGCGGATGCTGTGTCCGCCTTACCTGCCCGGCCGATGGAAACGCAGAGACACAACAAGACAGCCTCGCCCTTTCCTTCCTCCCGCTCCTCGATCGGCGCCTCCAAAATCCGGCGGGCGAGCGTTTCGCCGATCGATGCGGCGCGATAGTCCCGACCGGCGCTTCGCAAATGGCCTTCAGCGAGCCGAAAGGCTTGAGCGGCCGCTTGCGAATCAAGCGGACCGCTGAGACGCCTCCAGATCACGCAGAACCGCATAGACGCTTCCGGATCACGCGGAACCAATTAGACGTATGCGGATCAAGCGGAACCGCTTAGCCGCTTCGGCTTTAGGTTCACGAGCAGAATGCTTGCCATGATGAGGACCAGTCCCGCCACCAGGTTGAGCGTAATTTTCTCGTGCAGAAACAGCACGCTGCAGAGGATGGAGACGACGGGAATCAGGAACGTAAACGCCCCCACCTTGCTTGCCTCGCCGGAACCGATCAGGCGGAAATAAGCGAGCCAGCCCAGCGCAATGACGAACACCGAGATGAATAGCGTGTCGAGCACGAACGGTCCGGTCCAGCGGATGGCCGCCCAGCTTTCGACGGACAAGCCGCAGGCCAGCATGACGATGCCGCCGATGGTCATTTGCATGGCCGTCATCCAGAGCAAATCGACTTTGGCCGTCACGCGCTTCGTATACACGGTGCCCAGCGCCCAGCTCAGGGCGGACGCAAGCGCCAGCGCGATGCCGACGGCCGACACGCCTCCCTCCAAGCCGCCGACGCTCATGGCGGCCACCCCTGCGAAGCCGGCGAGCAGGCCGGCGATTTTCCGGGCGTACATCCGCTCTCCCAGCCACATCCAGGCGAACAAGCCGAGCAGCACGGGCTGCAGAAAGACGATGGCCGAAAACAGTCCGGCCGGCATATATTGAAGGCCTACCGTCTGGAAACCGTAATAGAGGACGATGCTCAACAGCGCGGAAAGCAAATAGATCTGCCACGTTTCCCGAAGGCGCAGCTCCTTCCGGCGGGGCAGCGCGACGGCGATCAGCAGCAGGCCGCCGATCAGAGTGCGGATGCCCGCAAACAACATCGGCGGCGCAAACGCCAGCGCATATTTGGACAATGGCCAGTTGACGCCCCACATCAGCACGAGGAACGCCAAATAAAGCACGGTCTGTTTACGGGAAAGCTGCATTTTCGTTTCTCTCCCTTTTTCTATGTTTCTATTTCCTATGTTTCTATCAAAAGGATACACCACTTTTCCGTTGGATTGAAAGCCAAACACGACCGGGCCCTCAGGCCAACGCCGCGGGGCGCGGGCGTTTTACCGCTCGAAACGGAACCAGCCGAAATCGAAGCGGCTTCCGGGCAGGAACAGGAAAGACACGCTGCGGATTCCCGTGATTTTGTCCAGGCGAAACACCCGCTCTTCGTAGCCGTCGCTCCGCGCGAACTCGACGATTTGGCTGCTTTCGCCCTGTTCGTCGGCGAACCGGACATGGATCGTGTTTCGATCGATGAACGACCGGCCGTACACGACAAGCTTCGTGGCGCCGTCGGCGAAATCCATCCGTTCGAACGCCAGCGTCACGTTGTTTCCGATTTCCTCGACGTTTTTTCCGGCAACCGTGAAGGCGTCCCCGTAGATCCGGTCGCATTCCGCGGCGAAATGCTGTTCGAACGCCCTGTTCGGTCTTGCAAACGAAAAGCCTTTAATATGCATCTTCTGCCGCGTGACGAAACAAATCGAAGTGATGCCGCGCAGCCTTTTCTTCAGACGGTACGTTTCTTCCTGATAAACGTTCCACCTGGACGGTTTCTGATAAACAACGTCGGCCAGCAACTCGCTGCCCGCTTCATCGGGCATGCCTTCCCAGATTTGCAGCGTATACGGTTCGCTTGTCAACGCGAAGATCGGGATCGTGATCGTATCCGATCCGTTCGGGCCGAAGTCAAGCCCGGAAAACCCGACCCGCGTTTCGCCGTCCCGGCTCGTGGCGACGCCTCTCTCGTTCCCGTTGCCGACTTCGCCGCGGCTGTAATCGTAAAGCCCGGCGGAAACAAAACCGTAAGGGTCCTTATAAGCCGTTCCGAGACCGGTCGCCGTAAATTCCAGCTGGGAGATCAATTTCGTCTTGCCGGTGCCGTTGCCGCTCATGCAGCGAAGCCGGAATGTTCCGTCGCCCAGAGCCGTAACCTTCGCTTCCAGTCCGAACGATTCCACTTTGGCGATATTCGACTCGATCCCGGCATCGTTCACGACGCGCCACTCCACATCCCGGTAAGAAGCGTGTTCCGGGTATAGTCTGGCCCTCACCCGCATTTCCCTTCTGGATTCGTCGAACCGCTGCCCGGCGTCGCTGACGATTTCGATTTTGCGCACCGGAATTTCTTCCTCGCTTCCCGTTACGCACGGCAGTTCCCGATTCGCCGTTCGCGCCGAAATCCCCGTCAAATCCCGGCCTTCGGCCGGCAGCGACGTCAATTCCGCGACGCAGCTTTCCAAGCCCGCGGAGGAGACCTCGACGCGGATGGCGCCGGGTTCCAGCGTGGCCCCGATGATCGCCATCAGCTTGCCGCTGAACAATCTTCGGCTTACCCCTTTGTACGGGTCGTAATCCGTGCTGTCCCCATTGTCCAGGCCGATCAGCCGGCCCGCTCCCGCAACTTGGACGCGCACGCGGTTGTTCGCGTTTTCGACGGGATTGCCCGCTTCGTCTTCCATGGAAATTTCCAGGAAAATCAGATCCGTTCCGTCTGCGACAAGGCTTTCCTTATCCGCGCGCAGACGTATCCGCTTCGCATCGCCGAACGACCGCCTTACGTCGGTGCAAAGAATATTGCCGTTTTCATCATACGCGATCGCCTTCAGTTCGCCTTCGGCGTAAGGAAGCTTCCACCACCCGACAAGCTGCGTTCCCTTCGCATGGTCGATCTCATGGGTCCCGACCGTCGCGCCGTTGAATTGCAGCTCGATCTTCGGCGCATTGGAGCATACGCGGACATCGATCAGTTGCCCTTTGTTAAAATCCCAATACGGAAAGATATGCACCATCGGCTTCGTTTTGTAGTCGGTCCATGCGGCTTGGTAGACGTAGAAGGAATCTTTCTTAAAGGTCGCCGTGTCGATCTGGCCGAAGTAGGCGTTCTTCGTATGATACGGCGTCGGTTCGCCGATATAGTCGAAGCCGGTCCAAATAAACTGGCCGAGGGAAAAAGGCGTGTCTCGTTCCGCCAGGATGCAGGCCTCCGCCGATTTGGCCCCCCAGCTCGTCGAGCTGTTGCCGAGGGCCGAGCACTGCTCGTCGTCGTCCGCCAGAATGGACGCTTCAAACGGAAAATGATAGATCCCCCTGCTTTGCACGACCGAGCCGGTCTCGCTGCCGTAGATCACCCAGTGCGGATGCTTCTCATGATGGCTACGGTAATATTTCTCCGCGTAATTGTAGCCGACCGCGTCCACCAGTTCCGCGCATTTTTGCGCGTTCGCCCACGGCATATAGTTGGAGCCGATCGTCACGCTCGCGTTTTGTTTCGGATCGTATTTTCGGACCAGCCCGACGAGCCGCTTCGTCCATTCTTGTCCTCTCTCGTCCGCGTGGGTATCGTAAATTTCGTTTCCGATGCTCCACATCAGCAAGCTCGGATGGTTCCGATCCCGCTTGACCCAGCTCTTCACATCGAGCGGCGCCCACGCCTGGAAAAATCTCGCGTAATCGTAACGGGTTTTCGGCCTTTCCCACATGTCGAAAGCTTCCGAGACGACCAGGAACCCCATCTCGTCCGCCAGCTCCATCAGCTCCGGGGCGGGCATATTGTGAGCGGTCCGAATCGCGTTGACGCCCATTTCCTTCAGAATCCCGAACCTTCTTCTGAGCGCCGTTTTGTTGAATGCAGCCCCCAACGCGCCCAGATCGTGGTGTTCGCACACTCCGTTCAACTTCATTTTTTTGCCGTTCAGCCGCAATCCTTCGCAGGGGTCAAGGTCGATCGTGCGAAATCCGATGTGCTGCGTCACGGTTTCGACGGTTTCCGGTTCCCGGTCCGAAGCGGCAAGCTGCAGCTTCGTCTCAAGCCGGTAAAGATGAGGGGCGTCCGTGCTCCAGAGCAAAGGGTCCTTTACGTGCAGCCTCTGCCCGTGTTGCAGCCGGGGCCCGCTTCCTGCCGCGACTCTATCCGAAACGGAAGCGATCACCTGACTTCCCTGCAGGATCGTGTGCGTGAGAACGGCATCCTCGCGAATGTGCATGTCGGTGTCGATCTCCACCAGCCAGCCGTCGCCGCTTTGCTTCGCCGCGACGTAAATGCCGTCCGTTTCCATGTAATTTTTCCCTCTTGTCCGGATCCACACGTTGCGGTAAATCCCGGCCCCCGAGTACCATCGGCTGTTCGGGCTTTGATGCACGACCTTGACGACGATTTCGTTTTCCCCTTCTACGAGAGCATCCGTAATTTCGTGCTCGAACGAGGAATATCCGTATTTCCATTCGCCTGCGAGCCGTTCGTTCACATATACGGAAGAATCCATATAAACCCCGTCGAAGCACAGGAAAATCCGCCGCTCGTCCCGCTTGGCCAAGGTAAACCGCTTGCGGTACCAGCCGATGCCGTTTTCATACAGATCCAGCGTGTTGTAAATCAGCCAATCGTGGGGAAGATCGACCGGCCGGAATTCCAAACCGGCCCAATCCGGCGCCTCGAGGCCGCTTTTGGCGAACTCCCATCCGTCATTAAATAACGTTTTCGTATTCACGGTCCCCATACCCGCTTTCTTCATAGGATAGAAGCACCCGCTTGAACAAAAGGGCCAGGCGCACCGCAGCTCTCCGCCGCGCGCCTAACCCTTGCCATTGCGAAAGCCTTAATAACCCAACAGGTTCTTCATCTTCTGGAAAATGCTGTTCGCCATCTCCGTCAAGCGTTGGCTGCCGTTGGCCTCGACCTGGGCGACATACTTATCCCAGTTGCTCAAGCTTTCTTGACCGGTGATGAACTTTAAGGTCATCGTGTTGACGTAATCCATCAGCGGCGTCGTGATCAGGTTCAACTGCTCGCTTTCTTCGGGCGTCGCCATAATCGGCGGCGCCAGCTTGCGCGGCTTCCTGTTGTTCAGGATCCGGTCCATATAGTCCTTCTCGCCGTCGGTCATCTTGGACATTCTCAGCTCCTTGGAGCCGCCGTATGCGAATACCCCGCCGCCGAAGCCGTAGTCGACATTTAATTGCTTGGGGGCTCCTTCGTTCAGCCCGTTATAATAAATGTCCGGGTTGAGCGAGATTTTGCCGTTCGCATCGACCGTGTACGTTTCCCCTTCCACGCCCCACAAGCTGAGCGTCTGGCCTTCGTTGGAATACCAGAGCCAGTCGATGAAGCGAAGCATTTTGATGAATCCGTCTTTGCCGAGATCGTCCAGCGCATTTTGGCTAATCATGATGCCGTTTTCCAGACGGGAAGTCTCGACCCGCAGCATCCCTTTCGGTCCGCCGGGCTGTACGATCATGTACAATTCGCTGTTCGGATCCTGCATTTTGCTCTTGAAATCCGCGAGATTCTGGTAGATTCCGCTGATGACGTAAGTGTCGCCTTTGAAAAACTTGGCTTGGGCCGCATCGTCTTCCTGGGTAAAGGATTCGGGATCCAGAATGCCATCCTTGATCAATTTATGGAAATATTCAAGATAGGCTTTGAAATCTTCCGACGCATCGGCAAAAACGAACTGCTGCCGGCCGTGGTCGAAGACGAGCCCGTTGGACAGCCCCCACCCTCCGGTTACGCCATATTGAACGGCGGCAATATTGAGCATGGAATTCCCTTGGAATTGATCGGATAAAACGTATTTCGCGCCGGTGTACGCTTTAACCTTCTTCATCGCTTCGTAAAAATTTTCATACGACCAGTTGGCTTCCTGCCCTTTGACGTCCACGCCCGCCTTTTCGAAGACATCTTTGCGGATAATATAGGAGTAGCCGCCGCCGGCGATTTCCCACATGCCCGGAAGCACGTAATATTTCCCGTCCGCCTGCAGCTTGGCTTTCAGGTCCTCTTCCATGCCCCAATCTTTGACGGCCTTCATGTAATTCGGCATATACTGCACCCAATCGCTGACGGGGACGATCTGCCCGGACGAGACGAATGCCGATTCGTCGTACGTTTTCGGAATGATGTAGGGCGCGTCGCCGCTGTTGATCAGCAAGGACTTCTGGTTTTCGTATTCCGTTCTGGCCGTGATCGACAAATCGAAGGTGACGTTTGTTTTCTCCCGGATGGCGCTCCACAGCCTCCAGTCTTTCCGATACGGGTAATTCTCATGGTCGCTGTACATCATCGAGTAGGTCACCGGTTCGTTGGAATGAAACGTCCGATCGACCCCGAAGGTGTAATCCGGCGCCTCTCCTCCTTCATTGCCCGCGCCGCCGGACGGCGCGTTTGCGCTGCTGCCGGACGCATTCTTCCCGTTTCCGGAAGAGGTGCATGCCGCCATAAAGGCGATCATGAACACCGTCAATACCAGTCCGGCCGTTCTGCGAAATTTGCTCATACCCGAACCCTCCCTCAAATTTTTGCGCATGTTGTATATAATCGGAAAAGGCTGCCAAACGGCGGATTCGTCTTGCCGCCATTCCGGTTATACCGATCAGCCTTTGACGGCTCCGATCATCATCCCTTGCACGAAATACTTCTGCACGAACGGATAGACGCAGATGATCGGCAAGGAAGTAAGCACCATGGCGGTCGATTTGACGCTTGCCGCGATCTGGGCGGCCTGATCGGACGAGGCCCCGACTTCCGTCGGGCTGACGGCGTTGTCGATAATTTGGCGCAAATACAGCGCGATCGGCCACTTCTCCTTCGATTGCAAATAGAGGGAAGGCCCAAACCAGTTGTTCCAGAGGCCGACAATGACGAATAACGTGATCGTGGCCAGGATCGGTTTCGAGAGCGGCAGAACGATTTTCGCGAAGATTCCGAAAACGTCGAGGCCGTCGACCCGGGCCGCTTCTTCCACTTCGCTCGGCAAGCCGGCGAAGAACGTCTTCATCAGGATGACATTAAAGGCGCTGATCGCCCCCGGAATGACGATCGCCCAGATCGTATCGCGCATGCCCAACGTTTTGGCGATCAGAAGGTAGTTGGGGATCAGGCCGCCGCCGAAATACATCGTGAACAGCACGAACGGGATGAAAAATTTGTTCAGGCGCAGCTTGTCCTTGGAAAGCGGATACGACATGACGGCCGTTGCGGCAACCGCGATGAACGTGCCCACGACCGAGTAAACGATCGTATTCCAGTAGTAGCGGAAAAAATCCGGCTTGCTTAAAATAACCTCGTAGGTTTTGGCGGTAAATTCGACGGGCCAGATCGTCACCTTGCCCGCATAGATCGCGGCCTCCGAGCTGAACGACTGCGCGACCAGATAGAGGAACGGATAGAGGGTGAAAAAGACGACCAGAATCATGATCAGTCCGTTGATCCAATCGAACGCGCCGAAAGACCGGGATTTTCTCACGTGCATCCTCCTTTCTACCACAGGCCGGATTTTGTCGTCCGTTTGGATAATTGGTTTGCGGCCGTCACCAGAATCAGGCCGATGACGCCTTCGAACAGGCCGACCGCCGTCGCGTAGCTAAAGTTGCCGCCGGTGATCCCCATCCGGTAGACATAAGTGGAGATGACATCCGCCGTCTCGTAAGTCAAGGGATTGTACAAGAGCAGGATCTTCTCGAAGTTCGAACCCAGAATTCCGCCGATGTCCAGGATCAGAAGCACCATGATGGTCGGCAATATGCCCGGGATCGTGACGTGCCACGCCAGGCGGAAACGGTTCGCGCCGTCGATTTTCGCCACTTCGTAGAGCTCGGTATTGATCGCGGTCATCGCGGCCAAATACAGAATCGTTCCCCAGCCGAGGCTTTGCCAGATGCCGGACGCGACATAGATCGCCGGAAACCACTCGGGCAAGGAGATGAACGGAATCCGCTCGAACCCCATCCATGCAAGGAAGGAGTTGATCGGCCCCGTCAGCGAGACCATTTCCTTTACCATTCCCGCCACAATGACCATGGAAATAAAATGGGGAAGATACGAAACGGTTTGGACAAACTTCTTCCATTTGACCCTCCGCAGTTCGTTGAGCAGCAGGGCAAAGGTCAGCGTGAGCGGGAAGCGGACCGCGAGATAGCTGACGTTCAAGGTTAAATCGTTGAAAAAGGCTCTCCAGAAGGAAGGGTCTTTCAGGAACATCCGAAAGTAAGCGAATCCGACCCACTCCGTGCCGAAAATGTTCGGTCCGCCCCTGTATTTCCGGAAAGCGATGATGTTCCCGAGCATGGGGGCGTATTTGAAGATGAGAAAGTAAATGACGGGAACGACCAGGAACGAATACAGCTTCCACTCTTTTCGGACGTGTTTCCAAAGAGCGTCTGCGGGCGCAGGTTTGTCGGCGGCTTCCATGCATTCACCCCTTTCTTGATTTTGAACATGCGCTCGCGCCGTTTTCGCTTTCGCTTGCGGCGCTCCCCCAATGTAGCGAACTCCGCCGCGGCCCTCAATGTACAATATCGCAAACGATGGACCATAACCGGAAAACGGCGATCGACAATTTGAAACCCATTGCCGTTTTCCCGAAATCCCCAAAAAAAGACGGCTTCCGGCATTCGGAAGCCATCGTCCGCCGCGGCGGGTTCGCCGCTTATCGGTTCAGATAACGTTGGTATGCGGCTTGCTTGATTTCCAGTACGCGTTCGATCCCCATCGCTTTCACATGAGCGGCCATGGCATCGTAAGCGTCGATCGGGTCTTCGCCGAGAAGGATTCTGAGCTCCGCGTCCTTTACGTACTTGTCGATCCTCTCCATCAGCAAGGAGAGTTCGGCGGCCTCCTCGGCCGTCGGCGTAATCGGCGGGAGCAAATGGTTTTCGTGACGGGTCTTTCGCCAAATCTCTTTGGAGCGGCTCGTTTCTTCGAACTTCCATTCATTTTGAAACTCGCGTTGGATCATCGGAAAATTCGACTGATGCGCGTATTTCAGCAAAACCTGGTCGCTTGCGACCCCGTCGGGGTTGTTGACGACGAAATCCGTGAAGACGGGGACGCCGCTTTCCATCGTATACGTAACGCCTTCGATTCCGTACGTGTTCAGCATGCTGCCTTCTTCCGAATACGCGTAGTCCAGCCAGCGAACCGCAGCTTCCGCGTTCTT
This sequence comes from Cohnella laeviribosi DSM 21336, assembly GCF_000378425.1. Lineage (GTDB taxonomy): Bacteria > Bacillota > Bacilli > Paenibacillales > Paenibacillaceae > Cohnella > Cohnella laeviribosi. The sequence goes on from NZ_KB899819.1 coordinate 35,472, forward strand.
CGCGCCGGCCGTAATCGCGGCCGAGCTGGTGCCCGCGTAGGCGTTGTCCAATTGCCCGAATTTCGGGATTTCCCCTTTGACCAGCGTCGGGTAAGGCGCGGCGACATAGCGGGCGGACGAGCGGTGGGAGCGGGCGGCGAGATTATATTTTTCGATGTAGAACTGCCAGCCGATCGTCGAACCGCTTGCGCCCGACATCATCTTCTTGTCCACCGTGTCCAGATCCACGACCGCGAAGTCTTTGTCGAGAAGCCCTTCCTGAACCCATTTTCGCATCGTGGCCAAGTACGCCTTGTACCCCGGCTCGATGTATCCGTACTTGACTTTTCCGTCCTCGACGTAAAAATTCCCCATCACGCCGAAAGCGCCCGCGAAGCCTGCCGTTCGTTCGCCCAGGAAGAGGCTCCGCAGCGTCAACGGCGCCGCAGCCCCCTTTTTCTCCTTGAACGCTTTCAGCATCGTGTACCACTCGCCGATCGTCTCGGGAACGGGCAGTCCCAGCTCGTCGAGCCAGTCCTTGCGAACGATCGGGCCGCCGTACACCCGGTCCGACTCCGAGCGAATAAACGGGAAGACATAGTACAAGCCGCTGTCCGTTTTGATCATTTTGTCGATGTCGGGACGCTCCTTCAGCACCCGCTTGAAGTTCGGCGCGTACCGGTCGATGAGGTCGTTGAGCGGCAGGATGTATCCCTGCTCGATGGCCTTCTCGGGACCTCCCGGATATTGCAGCCAAGTGTTCATCCAAATATCCGGCAAACGGCCGGAGGCCAGAAGCAGCGAAAACCGGTTGTCCTGCATGGGGATGCCGCCCAGATGCTCGATCGCGATGCCGGTGCGCTTCTCGTATTCTTCGTCGATCGGCTTGCGCTCCGGTTTGCCGCCGACGTCGAATTCGTCCATTAGCGTCAGCGTCGGACCGCCTTCCATCGGATAGCGGAAAGAATCGCTCCCCTCCCGCCCCGCAGGCGCTCCGGCCGGCTTCTCTTCCCCGCCGCCTCCGCCGAAGCATCCGGCTGTGCACAAGATGAAGACGATGAACGCCATCCAGCCTATTTTCGGCCAAGCGAACGTTCGATTGCGGAACATGTCAATCCGCCTCCTTTGCATATCGTGACCAGCGCACGCTCTCGATAAGTCGGATGCGTCATTGGAGCGCCTTGTACTTGCCGGGCGTGATGCCGACATACTTTTTAAAGACGCGGATAAACGCATGGCCGCTGGCAAACCCGACCCGGGCCGCCGTGTCGTCGATGCTCGCCCCGGTTTGCAGCAGCGCCTTGGCGGCTTCTACGCGGGTTTGGCTAATGAAATCGTGCAGCCCCTGTCCGATCTGTTCGCGGAACAGCCGGGACACATACTGCGGCGTCAGGCGGAAGCGGTCCCCGATCATCGATACGCTTAAATTGGGGTCCCGGTAGTTTTCCTTCACGAATTCGGCGACTTGATCGCCGATACCGGCGCCGGCATGTGCGGTTTGCCTGCTGCGCAGCACGCCGCAAACCTTGTCGAAGATGTCGTGAAGCTCCTGATGGAATTCCGCTTTCGTGGCGCATGACAACAGTCTCTTGAGCGGCCGCCACTCCTCCCACGCTACGCCGGCCTGCTCCGGGCCGGGAATCGACTTGATCAGCGTGGTCGCAACGTCAAGCAGGACGCACTTGGCCATTTCCAGCGGGGTCTGGCGCTGGAACGCCCGCTGCACGATCTGGTCGATCATTCCTTTCGCCTTCTCGAATTCGTCGGCTTTCAGCAGATTGAGGAGGATCATTTCGTCGTTTACCGTGAAGAAATAGCTGCCTTCGCTGGGCTTCACGTTTCCGTACCAAATCAGCGCGTCTTCTCCGAGAACCATACGGTATTCCTGGGCTTCCAACGCTTGCAGAAACGCCTGGTGAACGCCGTCCAGGCCGGTTTGCAGGTCGCTGCCGACCGTCGTGAACCGCAGCTTATACCGCGCCGTGATGAATTCGTAAGCCTGAGCCAGCGCGTCCTCGATCTCGTCCTTCCAGCAATCGGCCCGGCCGGGGGCGACGTTCACGACCGCTCCCAACGTGCCGTCCACATCCGTGAAATCGATGGCGTGGCGGCCTTCGACCGAATCCTTGACGATATTCGAAACGATAAACTGCGACAACGGCAGGTCCGTCGTTCCCCCTTCGTCGCTGTCGATATAAAACAGCAGCACGGCAAAACGGTCGGACGTCCAGGACAAATGATGCGTCATCGCCGCTTCCGCCAGCGGAACGTTCCGATCGGTCTGGCCTTTCATCAGCCGGCTTAAATAGTAGCTTTGAAGAACCCTGAGCTGACGAACATGCCGATTCTTCATGTCGTCCCGCTCGCGGATCGTTTCGAGCACGTTCCTTCGTATGTACGTATACTCGTCCAAATCCCGGCTTGTCCCCTGGCGTTGCCTGAGCGAGAACACGTTCACCAATTCCTTGACCGGGTCATAATTTTTGCGCGCAAAATAATAAATCAGCAATCCGCCGATTCCGATGCAAAGCGCAAGTCCCAATACATTCAACGTCCGGACGGCGCGGGCGCGCTCCCAAAACACATCGACCGGAAACACGCTGACATAGCTCCAGCCCGACGTATCGGACGATTCAATCGTGATCATCGACTTTTTTCCCTGAAACGTATCGGTAAACGTGCTCGTCCCGCGGCCGATCCACTTTCGGTACGTCGCTGATAACGCTTCCACGTTTTCGGAATTTTGAAACAGGATCTGGCCGTTCGGATCCACGATAAAAACTTGGCCTTTCTTCACCCAATCGATATTTTCAAGCATCGTCTTGATCTTCTCGGCGTTAAGCGGAATCAGCAGCGTGCCCGCCGCCCCGGATCCCGCTTGAGCCGGAAACGACCGGATGTAGGAAGGGGTATTTTCTTTCTTTTCCTTGTTTTTTACGGGAAGCTGCACATACTGTCCGGCGTGATCCGCGATCATCAGTTCGCGCCAGTCTTCGTAGGCAAACGTGCCGGTCTGATTCTTCATCTCGTAAAACATCCGGGCGCTCGCGTACGTTTCGCCTGAGAGCACCGAATCCAGCGCGTTCGAGTAAATATAGATATCTTTAAGAAAATCGTTTGCAGCCAACATTTTTTTCAGCTGCTGTTCCGTACGGTAAATATGGTAAGCGCTCGCACCCGTCTCGGCCTTCAAATCCAGAAAATGGCGGACATCCGGATGAACGGTCAATTGCGCCGCCAAGTTCTCCGTCTGACGAAGTTCCCCGTCCACGATATACTTCACCTGCTTTAACATCGCGACGCTTGCCCGCTTGATTTCGTATTCCACGATTTCCCGGGTCTGGCTGTAGACGATCACGCTTAACGCGACGGGGATCAGCAAGATCACGGCGTACGAGACGATCCACCGGAACGCTACGCTTCGCGAAAAGTTTCCCCTTCCCAGAACCATCCAACATCCCCCTGCTCCTCTTGCCTGCGCGCATGGCCATAAGACTTTTCGACCATCATATCACGCATCGGAACCGGAAAACACACGTCGGAGCAGGGTTTGCGATGGGCAATTTGAAACGGAATGTACAATTTGAAAACATCTGCGATTTTGGAGGCGTTTTTCCCTTTTTAAACATGCGAATTCCGCCGCTTTACGCCGGACATATCCGCAGAATCCGCAAAAAAAGAAGGCTTCGCATTCCCGCGAAACCTCCCTTCGTCCATATACAGCTTGCCGCCATTGTCCTTCCGGATTTAAGGCTGCGGCGGATTTAGGCGGATCGGGATCGCGGGATCGGCAACGTGCCAAAGCGCCGTTTACGAATTTTCTTCTCCCCGCTCCCCGTTCAGCGCCTCCAAGATCCGGCTGGCGAGCTTTTCGCCGATCGATACGGCGCGGAAGTCCTCGACCGACGCTTCGCGAATGGCCTTGAGCGAGCCGAAATGCTTGAGCAGCAGCTTGCGCCGCTTCTCGCCGACGCCCGGAATCGCGTCGAGCGCCGAAGCCACCATCGACTTGGCCCGCTTCTCCCGGTGGAAGGTGACGGCGAAGCGGTGCACCTCGTCCTGAATCCGCTGCAGCAAATAAAATTCCTGGCTGTCGCGGGGCAAGGGCACTTCCTGCGGCGGATCGCCGACCAGCAGCTGCGCGGTCCGGTGTTTCTCGTCCTTGGCAAGTCCGCACACCGGAATGTCGAGGCCCAGCTCATGGACGAGCACGTCCAGCGCCGCGGCGATCTGGCCTTTGCCTCCGTCCACGACGATCAGGTCCGGCAGCGGCAAGCCTTCCTTCAGCACGCGCTCGTACCTCCGGCGGATAACTTCCCGCATCGTCTCGTAATCGTCCGGTCCCTTTACGGTGCGTATGTTGTATTTGCGGTATTCCTTCTTGTCCGGCTTGCCGTCGGTGAACACGACCATCGCGGAAACCGGCGACGCGCCCTGAATGTTGGAGTTGTCGAACGCCTCAATGCGGCGAGCGGACGGAATGCCGATCCGGTCGGCCAGGCCTTGCGCCGCCTTGACGCTCCGCTCCTCGTCCCGCTCGATGAGCCGGAACTTCTCCTCGAGCGCCACCCGCGCGTTGTCGCATGCCATCGACACCAGCTTGCGCTTGGAGCCCCGCTTCGGCATTATTACCTTGACCCGCAGCCAGCTTCGCAGCGAGGCGACGATATCGCCGTTCTCCCCGTTCCCGGCCTCCGGCTCGTCGTCCTCATCCGCTTCGCCGAAGGCATCGGCATGGACGCCGTCCGCATGACCCGCCGCGGCCTCCTCCGGCGGCGCCGGCAGCAGCACCTCGCGGGGCAGCGCCGGATTATCGCTGTAATATTGGGTCACAAACGTGAGAAAATCGTCGTAAGGCTCCCCATAATAGGGAAAAAGGGATACGTGGCGCTGGATCATTTTTCCCTGGCGCATATAGAGAATCTGCACGCACATCCAGCCTTTGTCGACGGCGTAGCCGAATATGTCGCGGTCTTTGGCGTCCGCCATCGTGACCGTTTGCTTCTCCATCGTCGCTTCGATTGCCGCGATCTGGTCGCGGTACTCTTTGGCGCGCTCGAACGCAAGCTCTTCGGCCGCTTGCTCCATTTTGCGCTGCAGCTCCCGCTTGATGTCCATATGGCCGCCGTTCAAAAACCTCGTGATTTCCGCGATCATCCGCTCGTATTCGGAAGGCTCGACCGGAAATTCGCACGGCGCCAGGCATTGTCCGAGGTGATAATACAAGCACACCTTGTCGGGCAGCGTGCGGCATTTGCGCAGCGGATACAGCTTGTCGAGCAGCTTCTTCGTTTCCTGCGCCGCATAAGCGTTCGGATACGGGCCGAAATATTTGCCCTTGTCCTTGACCACTTTGCGCGTCACTTCAAGCCTCGGATGCGGCTCGTGGGTGATCTTCAGGTACGGGAACGATTTGTCGTCCTTCAGCAGCACGTTGTAGCGCGGGTGATATTCCTTGATCAGGTTGCATTCGAGAATAAGCGCCTCCGTGTTGCTGGAGGTGACGATATATTCGAAATCGCGGATTTCCGCGACAAGATGCTGGGTTTTGGCGTTGTGGCTGCCGCTGAAATAAGAGCGCACGCGGTTTTTCAGCACTTTCGCCTTTCCCACGTAAATGACCTTGCCTTCGCCGTTCTTCATCAGGTAGCAGCCCGGCTTTTCGGGCAGCAGCGCCAGCTTGCGGCGGATATTTTCCATCGCCTGCTTGCGGTCCGCGAAGGGGGCCGAAAGAGATTGCCCGGGCGTGTCCATCTTTCGGAGCGCCTCCTTTGAAAATCAGGGAATAAAGTATATTCCATTGTATCATACAGTTCGTTTTGTTGGAGGCATCGCTTGCGCAAAATCCCGGACGCGGAGGAACGTTCGCCTAAAGGCATAAAATTCCTGCGCTTGTCCGCGCAACCGCTTTACAACAAAAAGCGAAATTGGGTATACTGAACGTAATGATGTTTGCAGGAGGCTTCCCATGGAGAACGCGAACGTTCAAGATCCCCGGTTGCACGTGAACGAGGAACCCCGCAACGACCTGCACGATCTGGTCGTCGGGTTCAGCGGCATGTTCGGCTTTATGTTTGTCGTATTTACGATTGCGGTTGTCGTGAAGTATATCATCAGCTAAACGCAACCCAAGCAATACGGATGCGCCTTCCTTGTCGGGGGCGCACCCGCAACGAAAGAAGCTGTCCGGACCTGAACAGTCAACAGGCCGGACAGCTTCTCTCGTTTGTTGGGGCCGACGGAGCCCCATCCGAAAACAGCATCCCTGACCGCCATGGCGGTCAGGGATGCTGCGGTTGCGTTTATTCAGGCGACGGACACCCGCCCGAACCTTATTTCCCGGACGCTTCGCCCCGCGATCCGTCCCGGACGGCCCGCCGCTCCGACACTTCGTCGAACCGGCGCCGCTCGGTACGCTCGATCTGGACGATGCGACCGTCGTGCACAATGATTTGGACCGTACCGTATTGCAGGCCGGATACGGCGTCCGTAATTCTCGCCACCCAGCTTTCCGTCAATTCCAAAGGTTTTGCCATTCGCCCGTTCCTCCTTCAAAATGTAGTTCCTTACGCCTCATGGCTGCGGCTCATTCTGTTCTCCAGCAGCGATTTGATCAGCAAAGTCAGTACGGCGAGCAGCATAAGCAATGATGATACGGCAAAAGAAGCGGAGAATTGGTATTCGTTGTACAGGATTTCAATATGAAGCGGCAGCGTGTTCGTCTCTCCCCGGATATGGCCGGATACGACGGACACGGCGCCGAATTCCCCCATGGCGCGGGCGTTGCAGAGGATCATCCCGTACAGCAGCCCCCACTTGATGTTCGGCAGCGTCACCTTGCGGAACACCCGCCAGCCGCGGGCGCCGAGACTGACCGCCGCCTCCTCGTCCTGGACTCCCTGCGTCTCCATGAGCGGGATCAATTCGCGGGCCACAAACGGGAAGGTGACGAACATGGTCGCGAGGACGATCCCCGGCGTGGCGAACACGATTTTGATCCCGTGATCCTGCAGCCAAGGCCCGAAAAAACCTTGGGCGCCGAACAGCAAGATGTAAATAAGACCGCTGATCACGGGCGATACGGCAAACGGAAGATCGATCAGCGTCACCAGCAGGTTTTTGCCGCGAAATTTGAATTTCGTAATCGCCCATGCGGCGCAAAGCCCGAATATCGTATTCAGCGGAACGGCGATAAGAGCCGTAACGAGCGTTAACCTGAGCGCAGCCAGCGCATCCGGGTCGGACAGCGCTTCGATATAAGCGGCCCACCCTTTGCGGAACGCCTCGACGATGACCGTGACCATCGGCAGCAGCACAATCAGCCCGAGAAACAGCAGGGCGATGCCGATCAAGATATAGCGGACTGCAGCGGGTTCCGTCAGGTGGCGCGGCGCGGCTTCGCTGTTGCGGCGCTTAGGGTTCGTAACGATGCCAGCCATCGGACACGCCCCCTATGCCGTGCGCAAACGGCGGTTGCTCCACCGTTGCAGAACGTTAATGAGCAGCAGCAGCAAAAACGACAGCACCAGCAGCACGACGGCGACGGCGGCCGCTTGGCCGTACTCGAACTGCTCCAGCTTCGTGACGATCAGAAGCGGCGCGATTTCCGTCTTGAGCGGCATGTTGCCCGAAATAAAGACAACCGAGCCGTATTCGCCGATTCCCCTTGCGAATGCAAGCGCGAATCCGGTCAGCAGCGGCGGCACAAGCTCGGGCAAAATCACTTTGCGGAACGTTCGCCAGCGGTAAGCGCCAAGCAGGACGGCGGCTTCCTCCGTTCCCTTGTCGAAATCCTGAAGAACCGGCTGGACGGTGCGAACGACAAACGGTACGCCGATAAAAATCAGCGCGATCGTGATGCCGATCGGGGTGTAGGCCACCTTGATGCCGAACGGCTCCAGCAGCGAGCCGACCCAGCCGTTAGGAGCGTAAATCGCGCTCAGCGCGATGCCGGCTACGGCCGTCGGCAAGGCGAAAGGCAGATCGATCAGTCCGTCGACGATGGCTTTGCCCGGAAATTTGTAGCGAACCAGAACCCAGGCGAGCAGCAATCCGAACACCATGTTGACCAGCCCGGCGCATAACGCGGTCAGCAAACTCAGACGATAAGAGGCGACAACCCGCGGGTTCGAGATGGTGCTCCACCATTGATCGGGACTCAAATCCGCCGACTTGACAACCAAAGCGGCGAGCGGGATGAGAACGATCAGGCTCAAATAGGTGACCGTAATCCCCGTCGTCAGCCGGAAACCGGGCAGCACCCGTCTTTTTTTGCGAATCAATGCGGTCATGTCTTCGCTTGAACCCCTCTTTCGGCAGTGTTGAATATCGGGCGGCCTTGCGGCGTCTGCCGCTTAACGGGATCAGGACCCCGGCGTATAAATTTGATCGAACGTGCCGCCGTCGGCAAAGTGCTTTTCGTGGGCTGCCTTCCAGCCGCCGAAATCGTTGTCGATCGTCAGCAGGTTGAGCGCCGGGAATTGGTCTTTGTATTTATCCGCTACCGATTGCAGACGCGGACGGTAGAAGTTTTTCGCCGCGATCTCCTGGCCTTCTTCCGAATACAGGTACTTCAGATAAGCTTCCGCCACTTCGCGGGTGCCCTTCTTGTCGACCACTTTGTCGACGACGGCGACCGGCGGTTCGGCCAGAATGCTGATCGACGGAGTGACGATTTCAAATTTGTCGCCGTATTCCTTCAGCGCCAGATACGCCTCGTTCTCCCAGGCGAGCAGCACGTCGCCGATGCCCTTTTCCACGAAAGTCGTCGTCGCTCCCCGGGCGCCGGTATCGAGAACCGGAACGTTTTTGAACAGCTTTTTCAGAAAATCCTTCGCCTGCTCGTCGTCGTATCCGAGCGACTTGGTCGCATAGCCCCATGCCGCCAAGTAGTTCCATCTTGCGCCTCCCGACGTCTTCGGGTTCGGCGTGATGACCTGAATGCCGTCCTTGATCAGGTCGCCCCAGTCTTTGATGCCTTTCGGGTTGCCCTTGCGGACGAGGAAGACGATTGTCGACGTGTAAGGCGTGCTGTTGTACTCGAATTGGGACTGCCAGTCGGCATCCAGCAGGCCGGCCGTCGCTATCTCGTCGATGTCGTACGCGAGCGCGAGCGTAACCACATCCGCCTCCAGCCCGTCGATCACCGAGCGGGCCTGCTTGCCCGAACCGCCGTGCGACGGTTTGATCGTGACGTTGCCTCCCGTCTCCTGCTTCCAGTATGCCGCGAAGCTTTTGTTGAACTCTTCGTACAGTTCGCGGGTCGGGTCGTAAGAGACGTTCAGCAGCTCGACGTCTTTCGGAACCGGCTTGGCGCTGCTGTCCGCCGAAGGCGAGCCGCTTGGCGACGAACTTCCGCCGGATGCGGCCGAAGGCGAGCCGCTCGCGGCATTGCCTCCATTGTTATTGCCGGAGCCGCAAGCGGATAATACGGAAATCAACAATGCGATAACGACGAACAAAGCGGTCGACTTAAAAACGTTCCGTCTCTTCAAGACCAAGCACCCTTTCCCTCGAATTCCTACCTATTTAGTATGCTTTTGGTATTTGCTGAAATCATAGCATTCTGGGCGCTTAACTGTCAATAAGATATTTTTAAAATAAGCATTATTATCTTTTATAACGATCGGCCGGGACCATAGGAAAAAATAAAAGCCGTCCGCGTCCTCCGTAAGGAAGATTGCGGACAGCTTGCGTTTACAGTCGGTGACAATCCGTCAAAAAAATTCTTCCGCTCCCTCGCTGCCGGCCGGAAACAAGCCCGGCATGCTAACCGCGATGGTTGCGGCCGCGAACGTGAACGACGTCGACGAAGGGACGAATCCGGTCCATCAGCCGCTGGCCTTTATGCATTTCTTCGCCTTCCTTGTGCGTAAAGCTGAAATGCTTTTCCAGCGAATCCAGATCGTAATTAGATGTATAGAAGGTGGGTTTGCGGTTCATCCGGTAATTGAGGATCGCGCCCAGCACGTGGTCCCGCACCCAGGGGCTCAAATTTTCCGCGCCGATGTCGTCGAAGACGAGCAGGTCGCATTCCTTCATCAGGGACAGGGTCTCCTTCAGCTTCTGCGGCTCCATCATGAGCGCCTTGGCGTCCTCCACGAACTCCGGCATATAGACGATAACGCCGGAATACCCGGCTTTGGCCAGCTCGTGAAGCAAAAACGCCGCCATGTACGTCTTGCCCGTTCCGAAGCTGCCCATCAGAAACAATCCCTTTTTCTGAAGTCCTTCCTCCTGCGTCCGGTCGATGTAGGCGAGCAATTGATGGACCGCGTTGATCCGCTCCGGATCGAGATCGAACATCTCCTCCAGGTCGTAATCGGCGGAAAAATCGAAATCGGCGTTAAAGCTCGTAATTCGGCGGCGGATTTGCTCCTGCTGCTCGTGCGCGACCCATTTCGGGCAGGCTGTCTTATGGTCGTAAAGCTGCCAGCGTCCGTTCACCTGCTCGCACGTGATCCGCGTGTAATGTCCCTGCAGGTCGTTCGGACACCGTTCCAACCCCGGACACGCCTTGCAATTGCGGTATTCCGTCGCGCATTGATGCAGCCGGTTCATATTGAGCCGCAGCGTCCGTTCGTCGAGTCCCGGATATCGGGAGCGAAGCTTTTGCACGAGCGGATCGCCGAGCACCCGGGCCGCCAACTGTTCGATGTCTTGGAGCTCGGGCGAACGTTTCCAGGCGCGCAGGACGTCACCCATCGAATCCATATCCGCTTCCTCCCTTCCGGTCAGCTTTTATCCTTCAATTTGCGAACCAGCTCGCGCATTTTGGCGACTTCCTCGGGCGGGATCTCCGCTTTCGGTCCGCGGTCCTCGACAACCGATATCGCCGGTTTGCGGCGCCCGCCGCCCCGGCCGCGGGAGCCGCCATCCGCCGTGGCTTTGGCGGGTCCGTCTCCGCCCCGCTTCTTGCGTGCGAGCATTTCGTTCAGCTTCTCTTGTTCGCGGACGTAAAGCACCGCTTTCTCGAACGTGTCGATGCCTTTGGCCAGCATGTTGGAAGCGACCGAATCGATGAAGCTTTTGGTCAGCCGCTGCGCGTGGTTCATTCCGAGCACGTAATGAATCAGAACGTTGATGACCGGTTCCGGCAGCTTGTAGTTCAGATCGATCCGTTCGAAGATCCGCGCGAACGCATCCGGCACCGCGCCCGGAAAGTACCGCTCAAGCATGCGGGTGTACGGCTCCCGGCGCAGCATCTGGTTGTAGACTTCGACAGGCGCCTTGAGGCCGAACCGTTCGGGCACCGGCAGCAGCGGAATGCCGGAAACTGCCGCAGACGACTCCTCGGCCGGGTCCGCAGCCGGACCGGCCGTCCCCGAACCGGCCGCTTCCGCAGCGCCGGTCCGGGCGAGAAACCGCTCGCGCTCTTCCTCCCGCTTGCGGTCTTGCCGGTACATCAGGTTCGCCCTGAACTGAAGCTCCTCCCAGCGCAGCGTGCCGTCTTCGTGGAACACGCCGTCCTCATTGAGCAAACGGCAAATTTCCGGCACTTCGAGATCGTATTTGTACGCCAGATAATTGAGCTGGGCCATCGATTCCGGCGCCCTGTTCAGCCGTTCGACATAGGGGCGGTTGGGCGAAGTCCGCGGAAACCGCAGCAGCATGTCGCTGTGGCGGATGCGCTCCGGAGGCCGGACCGCCTCTTTGGCCTTCTCGTTTGCGGCCGCGCTTTCCGCCAACGCCTCCTCCAGTTCGGGATCGACGGGCCCTGCGCTCAGACGAAAAATCTCGTAAAACGGAACCGTAATCTCTTCCCGGTTCACAAATCTCGCCAGCCCTTGCGGCTCCGACAGGGCAAACGATTCGCGCAGTTCCTGGAACGCCATCTTGCCGACCTTGTCGCGGAGCAGCAGGGCAAGATGAAACGTGGCGAAAAACTCTCCGGCTGCAAGCGGGCGCAGCAGCACGTATTCGTAAATCGTTTCGTCCTGCACGGGATCGTACTGGCGAAACACCTGCAGCAGACCGACCGCTTCCAGCCTGGAAGCCTGATCGGCCAGCGTTTGCCGGCCGTCCGGGTTCATTTCCAAATCCAGGCCGAGAAACAGCTTCCGCTGCGCTTCGAGAGCGGAATAGCCCGTCCGATCCTCCGCCATATGATGATAGAGCAGCAAGTAGAGACCGACGGCGAAGGCGCCGACCATCGGTTGATATAATTGCGCCAGCACGTTCCGATCGAGCCCGCTTAGCGCGAAATCCCGATAGACGACGAAGCGATGATGTTCCGTAAATTCCAACCGGTTCGATACGCGCATGGCGAATCCGTCCACTCTTTTCGAAATAATGTCCGATCATTTTCCTATTGTAACATAAACGCAAGCGCTGCTGGATACGCGAGAGATTCGGAGTCTCCCGGCGGCAGCCTCCCTACGAATCCTGCGCGGCCTCCGCGCCGCGAAACACCCACAGCTTGCTTCCCCCGTAATTGACGGCAAGCGAAGCGGCTACAGACGCCAGCTTCGCCGCCCATGCCGTAACGCCCGCTCCGTGCTCCAGGCCGAGCAGCACGCCGGTCGCGCACAGGAACGACACGCCGTTCACAATGCCGAAGCGGATCCACTCCCCGGCGCTCGCGCGGGTTTTGACGCGAAACGTCCAACGCCGGTTCAGGAAGAAGCTGTTGACGAAGCCGCAGCCGTACGAGAAGACCTGCGCGACCGCCGACATCACGCCCAAACCGTACACCAATGCGACAAAAACGGCGAAATCCACGCCCGTGTTCGCGATCCCCACAAGCCCGAATTTCGCCAATCTCAGCCATTCCCTGTTCGCCACTGGCTACTCCCCCGATCCGAGCGGCTCAAAACATCTTGTAGCCGTTTTTGCGAAGCGATCGGATCGCCCACCCGCTGGCAAGCGCCCCTCCGATGCCGGCCAAAAAAGGCCACAGAAACACGCCGAGAAAAGCCAGCAAGCTCAAATCCGGCTTCCAGAAGTATCCGACGCCGATCGGCAGCACAACGAAGATATACAGCCAGGTCGGCAGCCAGGTCGTCTTCACCAGCATATTCAAAATAAAGCCGATCCCGAAAAACAGCACGAAAAACAGTACGGTACCGACGATTTCCTGCAAAATCTCCCGCATGTGCGAATTTCCTCCCGAGATGATGTCCTATCCAGTTTACAGGATCGCTCTCCGGACAGTCAATGCGGCCCCGGCGCGTTTCCTGCCGGAAACGCAAGTTCACTTCTTTGTCATCGTTTGACGGCGCAGGCCGTTTGCCCGCGGCGGGCGGTTCCGCTACAATCAGGAAGTAGAGCGATTCCCGCAAGCCATACTCAAGCCATACACGGACAAGGAGAGAAGTTTTTATGAGTGAAGCAGCCCAAACGCTGGAAGGCTGGTATGTACTGCACGATTTCAGAACAATCGACTGGACGGCCTGGAACGATGCGTCGCCCGCGCAGCGGGAACAAGCCAGAAACGAACTGCTGGGCCTTGCCGAGCAATGGGAGGCGGTCGAGCAGCGCAAGGAAGGCAGCCTGGGCCTGTACGCGATCGTGGGACAAAAGGCGGATATCGTCTTTATGCACTTAAGAGAAACGCTCAAGGAGCTGAACGCGATCGAGAACGCGCTTAACCGTTCCGCCATCGGCCGGTTCCTGAAGCCTTCCTATTCCTATGTGAGCGTCGTCGAGCTCAGCAACTATATGGGCCAGCCCGGCGTCGATCCGATGCAGGTGCCGGAAATTGCCGCCCGGCTGAAGCCGATCCTGCCGAAAACGAACCATATTTGTTTTTATCCGATGAACAAACGCCGCTTGCTGCAGGACAACTGGTACATGCTGCCGATGGAAGACCGCAAGGCGATGATGCGCAGCCACGGCATGATCGGACGCAGCTATGCCGGCAAAGTCAAGCAAATCATCAGCGGGTCGGTCGGCTTCGACGATTGGGAGTGGGGCGTTACCCTGTTCGCGGACGACGCGCTGCAGTTCAAAAAACTCGTTTACGAGATGCGCTTCGACGAGGTCAGCGCCCGGTTCGGGGAATTCGGTCCGTTTTATGTCGGCAACCGGCTTTCCCGCGAGCAATTGGCGGACTTGCTCCGGGGTTGAGCCGAAAGCCGGGCGTTGAGTCGCCCTGCCGGACCAAGAAGACGCGAAGGATCGTTGACTTTTCCAAACGGTCAGGCAAAAAAAACAGCCGAAGCGGATGCCGCACGGGATCGCGCTTCGGCTTTATTTTATTCCTCGTCCAGCGCCCGCATTTGCGCTTCCCACTCCGCGCGGCGCTGCTCCTCCAGAAACTCCTGAGTTTTGCGGTCCCGTTCGCGGCTCTTCTCTTTGAGCCGTTCGATGGCCGGCTGAATCAGAAGGTCGATCTCCGCCTGCACGATCGCCGACAGGTCGTAACGGGACTGCGACTCCAGGAAAGCGCCGACCTCCATGAGCGCGTTGTAGCGGTCCAGCTCGCTTCGGGTCAGCAGCCCTCTGACCTGTACGCTGCAGTGTCTCATCAGAGGAACTTGCCCTTGCGCAGCACGAGCGGAATGCCGCCGATAATGAACAGGTAGCGGAGGTCGATCGCCTTTTTCAGCCAGGAAGCGACGCGGCCTTTGTATTTCTTGCCGAAAGCGATGCCGATCGCTTCCCCTTTGCCGAGCGAGGCTACCGTGCCTTTGTTGTGGAAGACGAACGGCTTGAGCGTCTGGTTGCGGATTTGAGCCACCAGATTATGCGCGCAGTTTACGCCCTGCTGCATGGCGATTTGGGCTGTCGGCGGATAAGGCCGTCCTTCCTCGTTGAACACCAGGGAATTGTCTCCGAGGACGTAAATGTTCTCGTGTCCGGGACAACGCAAATACTCGTCCACTTTGACGCGGCCGCGCGTCGTCTCGATGCCGGCTTCCTCGATCAGCCGATTGCCGCGCACGCCGCCCGTCCAGATGACGGTTTGCGACTTGATCTCCTCTCCTTCCCCGACGACAACGCCTTCGGACGTGCACTCCTTGATTGCCGTGCCGATCTTGAAGATGACGCCCTTCTTCTGCAGCACTTGCATCGCATATTCGACCAGCTCGGGATCGAAGCCCGGAAGCGCCGTCGGAGCCGCTTCGATATTGTAAATCTTGACCAGGCTGCGGTCGACGTCGAACTGCTTGCACAGCTCGGGAACGCGGTCCGCCAGCTCGCCCACGAACTCGATGCCGGTAAATCCCGCTCCGCCGACGACGAACGTCAAGTAATCGGTGCGGTGCGGCTCCCGCTTGTACCGGGCAAACTGGTATTCGATGTGCTCGCGAATCAACCGGACGGAATTGATGCTGCGGATCGTGAACGCATGTTCGGCCAATCCGGGGATGCCGAACGTCTCCGGTTCGCCGCCGAGCGCGATGACCAGATAGTCGTAGGAAAGCGTTCCGTCTTCAAGAATCACCTTGCGGTCCTGGGGACGGATTTGGACGACCGTCGATTTGACGAAATCGATCTTGAACTCGTCGATCAGTTTGGAAATGCTCACCCGGGCGTTGTCCGGATGGTCCGTGCCGGCCGCAGGCATATGAAGATGAGTCGTAATATAATGATAATCGTGTTTATTGACCAACGTTACGTCCGCTTCGTTGTAGTTTAATTCCTTCTGGAGCCGAAGGGAGGTCAGCACGCCGCCGTATCCCGCGCCCAGAATGACAATTTTGGGTATGCTGCTCATGGTCAATCCCATCCAATCCTGTGTTTGTTTCTCTCCAAGTCGCGATCCTCACCGTACAACTGAATCATATAGGCTTTCACTGCTATTTTCAAGTTTCATATGTACGAAATTGTTTGGACATCTCCACAAAATTGACCGCGTTTTTCCCGGCGTTCCATGTCTAGTTTCCTGCAAATTTTTCCTCCTTATTCCGCATCCGGTTTCTTTCGCGGGAACCCAAGCTTATAATAAAAGCAGATTTGACGAAGCTTATTCCAGCAACGTGTTTACCACAAATTTCGCTTGCGCGAACGGAGGTGTCCCAACATGAATCGGCCTCTAGGCGAAGTAAGAGACGTGGCCGTTATCGGCGGCGGGCCCGCCGGAATGTTTGCCGCCTTTTACGGCGGGATGAGGAAGATGTCGGTCACGCTGATCGAAAGCATGCCGCAGCTCGGCGGCCAGCTTGCCGCGTTGTACCCGGAAAAGCACATTTACGACGTTGCGGGCTTTCCCAAGATCACGGCCCAGGAGCTGGTCGACAATCTGAGGCGCCAAATGCGCCATTTCGAGCCGGAAATCCGCTTGGAGGAAAAAGTGCGGAACGTCCGCAAGCTCGAAGAACGATTGTTCGAGATCGAAACGGACAAGAGCGTGCTTTACGCCCGGGCGGTCATCATTACGGCCGGTGTGGGAGCGTTTGAACCCCGGAGGCTGGAGCTTCCGGAAGCGGCCCGGTTCGAAAAATCCAATCTGCATTACTTCGTAGGGAATTTGGAGACGTTTCGCGGCAAAAGGGTGCTCGTTAGCGGAGGCGGGGATTCGGCGGTCGATTGGTCGCTTATGCTCGAGCCGATTGCGGAGCAGGTTACGCTTGTCCACCGCCGCGACAAATTCCGCGCGCACGAGCATAGCGTAGAACTGCTGAAGAAGTCCAAGGTCAACATCGTCGTGCCGACGGAAATTACGGCCCTGCATGGCGACGACGCCATCCGCAAGGTTACGCTGACGCATACGAAGACGGGCGAGACGACGGACGTGGAGGTCGACGCGGTAATCGTCAACTTCGGCTTTGTAAGTTCCCTCGGGCCGATTGCCGAATGGGGACTTGAGATCCGGGACGGCTCCATCGTGGTCGATTCCCGGATGGAGACCAGCGTTCCCGGGATTTTCGCCGCAGGCGACATCACGACCTATCCCGGCAAGCTGAAGCTGATCGCCGTCGGCTTCGGCGAAGCGCCGACCGCCATCAACAACGCCAAAGTCTATATCGATCCGGACGCAAAGCTGTCGCCCGGCCACAGCAGCAACTTGAAGCTGTAACGCATTCCAAAAACAAGGACAGGGCATCCCGAATGGAGCGATTCCGTCAGCCAATGGGATGCCCGTTGCTTTACGTTTTCGCATGCGAATCTGTTGCCGTTCCGTTGCGAGAGATTATGCCGGCTGCTCTTCCGGCAAGACGAGTTTTCGCCGATCGATCTCCGCCCGCAGCAGCGACAAAAACTCCTGTTCAAGCTTCAGGCGAAGCGCATGACGATAAGCCTCCAACAGCAATTCATCCGATAGAAGCGGCAACATTCCCCACACCCTTTCCTTTTTGGGATTGTGAGGGCATCATAGCATGTCACCGAAAAGGCGGACAAGCCTCCCCGCTATCCACACCCCTAAGTGGACAACATGTGGATATAATGTTGAAAAGAGTCGTTCGGGCCCGATATTATGCTGTGAATGTTGTGGATGAACTTATACACAGGTCATTTTCAACATTTCGAATAAAAAACTTTAATTGCGCAATTTGCGATGATTAATTGCTTGAATAGAAAATTTTGTCATTTCTCCCCGTTTACTGGGGTCGAGTGTTGACCTCCAGAATCCAAATGTGTCCGTTCCGGTCGATTCCGTAATCGTAGCCGAGCGATCCGACGCCCGGAAAACGCCTTTCCAGCAAGCTTGTCGCGATTTTCGTCAAACGTCTCATTTCCCGTTTCTTGGCGCCTACCATTTTTTGCGACAAAGATTGCCGTATGCCTTGCGATGCAGTGATCCTCGTGCCTCCCCGGCACAAATTGGTGACGAACAATCCCCTGCGCGCGACCCGTCCGACCATGGACCGGAACGTCCAGACTCCGTTTGCCTTCACGTATTTGACCCGGTAATCGATCGGTCTGCCCCGGACCGTGGCCAGTCGGATGCCCTTTTGAATCAGGTACGAACGCCGTCCCCGCAACCGGTTGATGTGGGACAGAAGTCCCGCGAATGTATGGAATGTGCGCGTTTTCGCCATATATGTGCATGAATAGCCTGCCGCCGATCGGGAAACCTTCATGACGCCGATGCCGCCGCCGCCGCAAACCGGCTTGATGACGACCATTCCATACTTGGACAGCATCGCTTGCAGATTGGCGGACGTAAATAGCCGCGAAGGCGGGATATGGCGGGCGATGGAGGGATTGGACAGCAGGGCGTTTGTCTTCAACCACTTGCTGGCCAGCTGTCGTCCCGATGATATGGTCGCTGTATCCATTATCTGCGTCTCCTTTCCTATTTCTATGCTTATAACATACGAGAACGGGAGGACAGGTTCTTGGATGAATGACGCCTTCAAATCGCCCGAAATCGCCGGCAGCCGATCAACGATTTAAGTCTGACGAACGGGCAGAAACCAAAAAAAACCAAGCGTCCGCCTTCCAAAACGAAAGCAAACGCTTGGCCCGTTTGAAAAAAGGTCCCGATGCCGTCGGGAATTTGCGTAAAACCGAAAGAAACTTCGCCTTAACCGCTCAGCACGGCTCCGGGCTCGGCTTGCCCGCGTCGGTCGCCGTCCGGAACGACGAGCCGCAGCCGCATGTGGCAATCGCATTGGGATTAAAAATCGTAAACCCGCCGGACATGCCGGTTTCCTTGTAGTCGATTTCGAGACCGCGCAGGTACTTGACGCTTTCGGAATCGACGACGACCTTCAGGCCGCGGATTTCGAGCACTTCGTCGTCCTCGTGCTGCTCGTCGTCAAATCCCATGCCATATGAAAAACCGCTGCAGCCGCCCTCCTGTACGCCTACGCGCAAGAACAGGTTCGGAGACTCCTCCGCCGCAAGCATTTCCTGGATTTTCCGGCTGGCCGCTTCGCTGATGGAAATCATATGCGGTTCCCTCCTTGGATATGGAGTCGATCATGCCGTATGCAAGCATGTTTGCCTTGCTTATAGCCATTATACTCCTCGGCCGTCAAAGCCTCAAGAGGCACCGCAATCGGCAAGCCCGGCGCGGAGTCAGGCGCCGGCGTCTTCTTCCTTCCATTCCGGCTGCGAGGCCGTCTGCTGGGGCAGCGCCTTAAGCTCGATCCGGCACCGGAAGTAGCCGTTTTCATTTAACAGAAACTCGGACAGCCGGCGAAACACGTGCGCAAGTTCCGGTCCCGTCGAATCGGTATCGAGTCCGTAACGGAACTGGTCGGCGGGCAGTCCCTTGACCGGAATCCGTTCGGCTTCACGGCCGTCCGTTTCGCGCATGCGCTTCCATTCCTTGGAGGGATCGAACTTGTCCGCGCGCCGCACGAGCTGCTCGTAGATGTTTTGCTTTTTCAGCCACATGTAATATTGGATCGGGTTATTAAATCCCCACGCCTGGCTCAAATCTTTAATCGTATAATGGGCCCTGTATGTTTGCAGAGTTGCGATTTTTTCGGGCTTTTCCATTTTCTCCAGCTCGGAGATCGGCAGAATGTCGGGCTTCAACGCAAACACCTTCCTTTTCGTAAATTATTGTTACAACTAACATAGCCATATTTTGTTTTATATTCAAGTTGATTCCCCTATTTGGGATTAATTATACCTCATTTATTTTTAGTTGCCGGGTTTGAAACAGAGGTTTATAATGAAAGCTGACATTCAGCTCACCGGTTTAGGGATTATACGTTGCTTCGTCGGAGTCGAAAGTTATTTTTTTCACAAACATACGATACGGGCGGCACCGGTTTTCGCGAACATCACCCTTTCGAAGGAGGCCATTCCCTTGTCCCTTATGATAACGAATCCGGATCGCAAAATGGCGGAAATAGCGGACAAAGTCCGAAACGGCGAACGACTGAGTTTGGAGGACGGCATCTTTCTGTACGAATCCGACGACCTGCTCACGATCGGACAGCTTGCCAACGAAGTCAATCTCCGCAAAAACGGCAAAAAAGTTTATTTTACCGAAACGATGAGCCTCTACTTCACCAACGTCTGCGAATCGCACTGCGCTTTCTGCAGCTTCCGCAAGGATTTGGGCGAAGAAGGCTCTTATACATTGACGCCGGAAGAAATGTTCGAGTATGTGGATCAGCACATCACGCCGAACACCCGGGAGTTTCATATCGTCGGCGGGCACAACAATCACGTTCCGTTCGATTACTACGTCGAGTCGATCCGCGCGCTGAAGGAACGTTATCCGCAAGTGACCATCAAAGCGTATACCGCGGCGGAAATCGACTTCTTCTCGCGTCTGTCCGGCTTGAGCTACCGCGAGGTGCTGGAGCGGCTGATGGATGTCGGGCTGCAATCCCTGACGGGCGGAGGCGCGGAAATTTTGTCCGATCAATACCGCAAAAAGATGCGGGTGGAAAAAGCGGGCATCGAGCAGTATTTGGAGGTGCACCGGACCGCGCATCAGCTCGGGATGAAGACGCCGACCACGATGCTGTACGGACCGGTCGAATCCATTGAAGAACGCGTGCGGCATATGCTGCATTTGCGCGAATTGCAGGACGAGACGAACGGCTTCCAGGTGTTCATCCCGCTGTCCATGCAGCCGACCAGCCCGAAGGCCGGCATTCGCCGCCGCAATTCCGCTTTCGAAGATTTGAAAGCCATCGCCATCGGCCGTCTGATGCTGGACAACTTCCAGCATGTCAAAGCCTACTTCATCAACATCGGCACGCAGCTTACGCAAGTCGCACTGACGATGGGCGCCTCCGACGCCCACGGCACGGTCGTCCGGGAACGAATCAGCCACGCCGCAGGCGCGCTGACGCCGGCCGGCATCACCCGGGAAGATCTCGTATGGCTCATCAAGGGTGCGGGACGCATTCCGGTGGAGCGCGATACGCTGTATAACGAATTGAAGGTTTACGAATAAAGGCAGGCACGGGACAGCGGCAGATGCTGCCGCTGTTTTTTGCTGCGGATTCTGTCCGACGTATGGTCATAATAAGAAGAACAGACATCAAAGGAGAAATCATACATGAGCACTGTCGTAATACTTGGTGGAGGCTACGGCGGGTTGACCGTCGTGCACGAACTGTTGGACCGCGTTCCTTCGGACGTCCGAATCGTGCTGGTCGACCGCAATCCGTTCGGAGCGCTGAAAACCGAATTTTACGCGCTGGCTGCCGGAACGTCATCCGAAGTCGATATTCGCGTCTCTTTCCCTTCCCATCCTCAATTGGATATCGTATACGGCGAAGTCCTTTCCGTTTCGTTCGAAGACCGAACCGTCCAGATTGCGGATCGGGACCCGCTGCCGTTCGATTCCCTGGTCATTGCCCTCGGCTGCACCGATAATTATCACGGCATTCCCGGGGCCAGCGAATATTCGACCGGCGTCCAAACGCTTTCGGCCACGCGCCGCACGTACCAACTGCTGAACGATACGAAGCCTTACGGCCAAATCAACATCGTCGGCGGAGGCTTGTCCGGCGTCGAAGTCGCGTCGGAACTGCGCGAGAGCCGTCCGGATCTGAATATCCGCATCCTGGACCGAAGCAGCCTCATGTCCGCATTTCCCGGGAAATTGCAGAAATTTGTCGCATCCTGGTTCCAGGAACACGACGTCGAACTCCGCTCGCAAATACATATTACGAAGCTGGAGGAAGGCGTGATCTATAACGGATCGGAGGAAATTCCTTCCGACGTGACCGTATGGACGGCCGGCATCCAGCCGGTCGAGCTGGTGCAGAAGATGTCGTTCCCGAAGGACAAGCAGGGCCGGCTGATCGTCAATGAATGGCATGAACTGCCGGATGTGAGGAATGTGTTCGTGATCGGCGATTGCTCCAGCCAGCCGTTCTCCCCCAGCGGACAGCTTGCCCAGGCGCAGGGCCACCAGGTGGCTCAGGTTATTGCGGCACGGTGGAACAACAAGGAAATCAGTCTGCCCCGCATTCGCCTGAAAGGCACGCTCGGATCGCTGGGCAAGAAGTCGGGCTTCGGCCTGATGGGGTCGACGCCGATTATGGGACGCATCCCGCGCATGCTCAAAAGCGGCGTACTCTGGAAGAGCCGCCGCCATTTCGGGTAATCGTTTTTCGGTTTATAGATCGTCAAGCAATTTGTCAAGCGCCGAACGTTCATCTTCCTGCGCGCGAAGCTCCTCGACGATCCGATCGTACAGCTCGTCTGCGGTCTCCGCGAACACGGGCGTCCCGTTAACCAAGGCATACGGAGACAGATAGCACTCGCCGCAGTTGCCAAGACATCCGTATTCCACAATCTCGATGTCGGGGAGCTCCTCCAGCCGCCGCAGCACCCGGTCGGTTCCATGATGCATGTTGCTGACGCAAAATTCCACAATGTGCACGGGGCCACCTTCCTTTCTTTAGCGGACGTCCGTTTTACTTTAATGCATTTTGTACTATAATAACGTTAGAAAGGAGTCGATAGCCATGAGCGAAAACGCGCAAACCGCGAACTCGATGTACGACGAAGTCCTCGAAGTTCTCGACAAGCTGCGCCCGTTCCTGCAGCGCGACGGCGGCGACGTTGAACTCGTCGACGTGGAAGACGGCATCGTCAAGCTGCGTCTGATGGGCGCATGCGGCAGCTGCCCGAGCTCCACGATCACGCTGAAAGCCGGCATCGAACGCGCGCTGTTCGAAGAAGTCGAAGGCATCCAGGAAGTCGTGCAAGTGTTCTAATTTTATCGTCACATTCTGGCCCGCTTGCTCGGGATGGAAAAAGGGTCCTGCCCCCGGTTGTGCCGGAGGCGGGACCTTTTGCCGTCTTCGGGCCATCCGGCGCCCGCATCCGGCACACGGACGCGCTCACGTCCGCTTGATATTGCTGACGATCGGGTCGAATCCGCCCGACACGTCGATCGAATTGCCGGTGATGAAATCGGATTCGGGCAAGCACAGAAAGCCGATGACGCGCGCGACGTCCTCCCCGGTGCCTGGCCGGCCGCGCGGCGATTCCTCGTCCTCGACGCCCTCCACGTCGGCGATCCCCTTCTCCTTATTATCTCCCCGAATGTCGCCGGGACAAATCATGTTGACGGTAATGCCGTTGCACGCTTCCTCCGCGGCCAGCGTCTTCGTGAACGAAACCAGGCCGACTTTGGCAGCCGCGTAAACCGCCCTGTGCGGCCACGAACGGGCCTCGGCGGCATGGCCGAAGCCGAAATGCACGATCCGTCCCCACTGCCTCTTCCGCATGCCCGGCAGCACCCGGTGGTCGAGCAGCATCGTGCCGACGAGATTGCCGTTCATCAGGTAATGAATTTCTTCCACCGTGTAATCGGCGAAGCGTTTTCGTTCCCGGATAAAAGGACCGGCGTTGTTGACCAAAATATCGATCTGGCCCAGCCGGCGCTCCGTCTCCGTCACCAGCCGTTCCGCTTCCTCGGCCTTCGCGACGTCGGCCTGCAGGGCAACCGCGCGCCGCCCCATGGCGGAGATCTCTTCGCAGACGCGCTCCGCTTCCGCGCGGCTCGTTACATAATTGACGGCCACATCGCAGCCGAGCGATGCAAGCTCAAGCGCCGTCCGTCTGCCCAAGCCTTTCGCGCTTCCGGTCACTAACGCCGTTTTTCCCAGCAGCTTTGCCAACCGTTCCCGCCCCTTCCCCGCAGCGCGGCATCAAACTTTAACGAACGTTGAATCGCAAATAGCGGAAGGAGATGGCCAGCGTCTGGACGATCATGTGCCATCCTTCCTCCAAATCCTCCATTTGCGCCGACAAATCCTCGAGCCGAAACCGGTAAAGGTCCCCTTTTCCCGAATGCAGGCTTTGCAGCAAATCGTCCTGCAGTTCCGCATTCATATGATGAATTTCCATATTGCGTCTTGTCCGCAGCCGGCCCAGCGCGGCCTGATGGCCGTCCTTCAATTGCCCGAGGCGCTCTCCGAGCTCCCGGTGAAAGCCGTCCTGCCGCATCCGGCGCAAAACGGTAAAAAAAGAGAAATGCGCCTTGACCTTCTCCGTCTCCAGCGCAAGCGCGTCGTTGAGGAGCGTACCCAGCTTGTCCAACAACGAGAAGACGCGAATAAAAGCATTTTTGTCGAAATAGACGTAGCGGTCGTAATTCAGCCGCTCCGCTTCCCCCATCTCCTTCAGGGACGCCGCGGTGATTTGGCTTCCGAACCGAATGGCGGCATAGCGGCTTTGCTCCAACTCGTCAAACGACCGCAGCAGCCCTTCCGACCAGATCCAATATTTGCGGAACTTCGCGCCGCCGTCCGGTTTCCGGTCTAACGCATTTTGCACATAGCGGATAAACGCCTCCATCTCCCGGACGGTTTCCGCAGACTGCCCTTCCCACTTCCGGGGCCGTTCCCCGAACATCAGTCTTAGCATGTCGTTCCTCCAACGCGCATATCCTCTCCCGCCGGACCCTCCAACCGTTTCGTCAGGCTGTCCGTTCCTTCATTTTAAGCAAAAAAAGCGCCGCGCTCAACCGATAAAGGCTGAGGTCGGCGCCGGAGGGCTTTCGTTGTTTTCGACGACTGATCCATTCACATCCAATTTTTGTTTTTCGTTTTTTAAGGCCATGTTCGGGATTGGTTGGGAGCCGTCTACGTTTGGGCCTCTTTCGATAAACGAGCAAACGAGCGAACCCGCGTGGCCGTTCGGCTTGAAGAGACAGGGAATCCACGCGTTGAAGCCGGTTCGTTCGCCATGTAGTCCATCCAGTACCCTACATCGCTGTCCGCCGTGATGCTCATCCGCCATGTAGTCCGTCCAGTACCTCACATGGCCCCGAGTGGCTATGGATTATATTGGATTTTGTGCAGGATGCGGACTCCTTTCGCCCTTTTCCGGATCGTATATTGGATTTTCTCCAATGAAAAGGCCCGTGAGCCGTGTGGATTCGGCTTCTGCGGGCCAAAAAACTGGATATATCCAACATAGATCGGCTTCCGGCGCCTGAACGGCAAATTTGGTTGGATTTTTCCAATATAGACGCGTAGCCGAGCTGCTATATAGTCACGATGGAGATAGAGATATAGATGCATAGGCTACGGTTTGCTCATAGACTGCGGTTGCTCATCGTCGCGATGGCTAAATGGTCACGGTTGCGATAAATTGCCGAGGTTGCTGTATAGCCGCGGTTGCGATTACGATGACTAGGTGACTATATAACCGAAATTGCAATGAACGAACAGCCAGCCGCTGCGCCATCCCGGGCAACTTCGGCCGCCGACTTGCCGTTCCCGATTTTCGTTATGGGTACGACGCGATTCTTGGACATGGGCATCATCAACCCTCCGTCCAATAGGGCTCATCACAAGATCGACAGAGCGCTTGGAAATCCTAATTCGTTAAGGGGCCGTTCGCCGTTTACTCCAAACGCTTCGTCATTTCAGGAAATTCGACGCCCATAAAATCACCGTCATGCCCATCATCATCGTAAGGACAAAATAGGCAAACCATTTGACGGGCTTCGGCAGACCGCTGACATCGACCCTCTGTGGCGGACCTCCCCCTTCTATTCGCTGGGAAATGAAGCCGAGCGGAGGCATCGGTTCGTTTTTTTACCGTGTACGGATGCCGTATTCTTTCCACCGTTTGTCGACCAGCTGCACGATGTCTTCCCGGGGGAAAAGCTCGTCCGGATAGCCGGGCTTCATCCGGGCATCGATGACGAGCGGCAGGCCGTAGCTGATATGGTGGCGGCCCGCCTCGCTCACGGCGTAAATATCCTGCGCCGGATTAAACCGCGTGAACGTCGTCCACAGGAAGGACGACTCTCCGTCGGCCATGTCCGCGTCGTCCGCCAGAACGACCAGCGGCCATTCGCAGCCGGTTTCGGCAAGATGAACGGACAGCTTGTCCGCCAGCTGCGGATCGCGCGTATAGCTCGCTCCCTGAACGACCAGACAGCCGGGACAGAACGGCTTCAGCCGGTCGACGCCCGGAATTTCCGCCCCGGTGTACTCGGCCGGAAGCTTCCGGATCGGATCGCCGATGCCGAGCAGCACCGCCTTGCTGCCGTGGTTCAGCCGGGGCCCGGTATAGTCGAGCGTATCGTGGGACGTGTTGTCGAACACGTACAGATCCCGCTTCGGGTCGAAACGTTCCAGCACCGTCGTCAACAGCTGCCTGAACTGCTCCAGATCGACAGGCTGGTCGGTCAGCATCAGCACCTTCGTCAGCGTCAACTGGCCCTGTCCGAGGATGCTGAACGCCGTACCCATCGCTTCCCGGGAGTAGCTTTCCCGCACGACGGCCGCAGACAGCGCGTGAAAGCCCGTATCCGCATACGTCCACAGGCTGCGGACGCCCGGCATGACCAGCGGAAACGCGGGCGAAAGCAGCCGCTGCAGAAATTCGCCCAAATAATAATCCTCTTGACGCGGCTTGCCGACGACCGTCGCCGGATAAATCGCATCCTTGCGGTGCCAGACATGATCGACGTGAAACACCGGAAAATCGTGCTGAAGCGAATAATAGCCGTAATGGTCGCCGAACGGCCCTTCCGGACGGCGCTCGAACGGCAGCATGCGGCCGGAAATGGCAAATTCCGCTTCCGCGGGAATGCGGTGGCCGCCGAGCGGGTCATCGACCATCGGCAACTTGCCGCCCATAATGAGCGAAGCGAGCAGCAGTTCCGGCAAATTCTCCGGAGCCGGAGCGATGGCGGACGCGATCAGCGCCGGAGGCCCGCCGAGAAAGACCGTGACGGGCAGCGGCTCGTTGCGCTTTTCCGCTTCGCTGTAATGAAAGCCGCCGCCCCGGTGAATCTGAATATGCATGCCGGTCGTGCTGTCGTCGAAAATCTGCATCCGGTACATGCCGAGATTATGCCGCTTCGGCTGTCCGGGCTGCTCCGTATACACCAGCGGAAGCGTGATGAAGGGGCCCCCGTCGTCCTGCCAGCTGGTCAGCGCGGGCAGTCCCGCCAGCGGCCGCTCCGTGCGCGAGACGCCGAGCACCGGAGCCGTGTCCCGGCTCGTTTTGCGCAAGCCGATTTTCAGCAAATCGAGCAGCATGTCCTTCTCCTGCCAGAGCGCGGAGAACGTCGGCGGCAGCAGCTTGTCGATCGCGCCGACGAGACGGTTCATCAGCTGCTCCGGCCGAGGGCCGAACGCCAGATCGACTCTGCGGCTTGTCCCGAACATGTTGGTCGCCACGGGAAACGGGCTGCCCTTGACGTTCGTGAACAGCAAAGCCGGACCCTCCTCCTGAATCACCCTGCGGTGGATTTCGGCAATTTCCAGGTAAGGATCGACGGGCGCTTCGATAATCGCCAAATCCTTGTCCTTGCGCAGAACTTCCAAAAACGGACGAAGCGACGAAAAGCTCAATGGATTCACCCTCCAAGCGGCATTAACGGCGGCGGGACAGCTGATAAGCGCGCACCGCCAGCAAGCATAGCGTGTTGAAAAGAATACAAATGATAAACGTATGCAGCAAAGCTGTAAAGACGTACACGTCTTCGTTGTTCAACGTTTCGGTAAGCAGCCAGCCGCTCAGGATTTGCAAAACGACAAGTCCAAGGGCCATGGCGGCGCTTCGGGTCAGTTCCCGGCTACCGGTCACCTTGCGGGTGTAGACGAACAAAACCGCGATTACAATGCCCAGAAGAAACGCGCCCAAACGGTGAGCGAATGCGGGCCAGGTCACCCCGGTCAGTTCCGGAATGAGCTCCCCGTTGCAAAGCGGCCAGCCGACGCAGCCCCCGGCGGTGCTCGTATGCCGCACGTAGGCCCCGAGGTAGACGACGATATAGCAGTAAGCCATAACGGCCAGGACCCATTTGAACAGGGAAGCGGGCACGCTCCGGCTTGATGCGCGCTCGGCGGCGGCATCCGCCTGCGGATTCGCCAGCGCTTTCTCATGCCGTCTTGCCCATACATACAGCAGCCACGTAAGCGAGAACGCAATCATCGAGATGCCGAAGTGAATCGCCATGACGGCGTCGGACGTCGGCCAAATCACGGCCATCATGCCCAAAATCGCCTGAATGACGGTAAACAGCAGCGCGCCGGACGCGTATCCTATCGCCTCGCGGCTGCGCGGCTTAACGAAAAACGAGGCGGCAAACGCCGCGAGAACGAGCAGCCCTTCAATTCCGGTAACGAACCGGTGCGAGTATTCGACCATCGATTCCAGCGTATACGCCGGAATAAATTTGCCGTTGCACAGCGGCCAATCCGTTCCGCAGCCTTCGCCGGACCCGGTATTCGTGACGATAGCCCCGGCAAGCAGCACCAGCAGCATGCCGATGCAGGACGCCAGCGACAAAATTCGAAATCTTCTAGCGGTCATACCCATCCCCGGTTTCTTTGTGAAAGTCGGCTCAAGTCAGCCATCCTCATTATACCGGACCGACTTTTACAATACCATGTTCAAACTGTGACGGATTGCTCACGGGAAAATTCGTACCCGTTTCGACACATTTGGCCGGTTGCAGGCGTATGCCGCTGCCCTGTTGACGCGAAGAAGCCTTCACTCGCCGCCGCAGCGGCGAGTGAAGGCTTCCGGATTCATGCCGCCGGTCCTTCGGCGGCCTCCTCCGTTCAGACGGAGGAGGGCAGATGATCGGACACCGCAATCGCGCGATCGAGAAATTGCTCGATCTCCTCGCGCGTCTTGCGGAGCTTGCTGACGAAGCGGATCAGCTCCTTGCCTTCGCGGAACGCGATAAAGCTCGGAATGCCTAGAATGTTAAGCTCCTGGCAAAGATCGGCCAAATCGTCGCGGTCGATTTCGATGAATGAAATGCGGTCCGCATAGGCCGCCTCCACTTCCGGCATAAACGGCTCGATATAATGGCAGTCTTTGCACCAGGTCGTCTTGAACACCGCGACCGTCAGACCCCGGCTTCCGATCGCCTCGCGGAAAGCGGCTTCTTCCGTAATTTTGCGCATGCTCCGTCCCTCCTCAAGTTGGGCCCCGCAAAAACCGGCCCCTCCGAGCCAGCGGGCTTCCCGCTTCCGTTACGGACGGCAAACCGGCTGGTTTTACGGTCATTATACGCCTTCGGACGGTTTTCTACAAATCCCTTGCAATCCACAACCAGCTGTCGCCGTCCTCGTCTTCCTCGAACGAGTACGTCGCGCCGAGCAGCCCGAGCAGCTCGTCGGCCGGCGCATACGCCAAGCCGTCGACGGAAACGACCGGATGGGACCATTTTACCGCTTTGCCGTCCACCGTCACCCAAGCGGAGCCCGGCTTGAGCGAGACGCTTCGGCAGGTCGCCTCGTCGTAGAAGTTGATCGAACGCTTCGCCTGGTCGTAAACGAGCGTATCGTCGAAGCCGGATACCGTTTCCCGAACCGGAATGTAGAGCACCTCGTCTTTGTCGTAGAAATAGGAATCTCCCCAGTACGAGCTGAGCCACACTTCCTGATCGTCGATCTGCAGGTCGTTTTTCAGCAAGTCGTACAGGACGGAATCGGTCTCGAACGTCCGGACCAGTCGCACCGGCGAAATCGTATCCAGTTCTTCCTCCGTCAAAGCGTTGCGCGGAACGTTCACGGCCGGGATCGCCAGATCCTCGTTCAGGTTCCAGTTCTCCTCCTCCAACCGGATCGTCACGCCGCGCAGCGGAACGGAGTCTTCGCTTAGCGCCGACGTGTCGATTTTCGCTTCGGCCGACAGCTTGCGGATTTGCAGCGAAGCATCCACATACGCGTCAAAGGCGAGGCTCGCGCCGTCGCTGAACAGATCGCTCCATCCCGATTCTTCGTCCGTTCGGATGCGGTCCAGCTCCTTGCGCGCCTCCTTCAGCGAATCGATCGCCTCCTGCACCTGGCCGTCGATTTCGGCTTCGGTCAGCCGCCACTCGTCCTCTTGGCCGGCAGCCGCTTCCGCGCTCACGTCCTGGGTCCACAGGATGAATTCCTTCAGCACCGCGCGGAGCCCTTCCTCGTCCTGCAGAACCGAATCGATAAAGACGGGAATCAGATCGCCGAGCTCCCGGCCGTTCAGCTTCGCGCTGATCTTCGTCAAGTCGGTCGCGACGCCGTTGATCGGCACCGACTCCTTGCTTGTCCGGATGTCGGCCGGATTCGGCAGGTGGGTGACGAAATAGGAAAACAACTTGCGCGAAATCCGATTCGCCGAATCCTCGAGAGCGCCCGAGAGCGGAAATTCCGTCTCGCCGGAGGTCAGGTCGACCGCAAACGGGCGCTTCGCTCCGTCGACTTCGACCAGCGCCGCTTTCGAATCCGCGTGAATCGTGAACGGCACGTCTCCTTTTCCGAAGGACAGCGTGCCTTTGGCCAACAGCCCGCCTTGGCCGTCCTCCTTGACGTTATGGAAAACCAGCTTGAATCGGCTTAACTGATGCAGCAACCGGACGGCTTCCTCGTCTTCGTATGCGAATGCCTCCTCGTCCCAATCCAGGGCGACTTCAAGCGAACCGCTGGCTTCGGACGATTGAACGTCCTGTTGTTTCGAGAGGACCGCGTTCAGATCGACTCCCCCCACGGACTGGCAGCCGACAAGCAGAACCAGCAGCAGCAAGGCGGCCCCAATCCCGAATTTCCGGAAACGCGAATGTTTCATTTTGTTCTCCCTTTCCCTGGTTGATTCCCCTGAAGCTGTTTTCGGGTATGTCCGTTATTTCGACACGCGAATTGGAAATCCTTCCAGTAGAGCGATATGGAACGGAGGATGCGGATATGGCCAACGGCTGGCTCACGATGGTTCGCAAACTGGCGGAAGGCTTCGCGGCCAAGGCGTCGTGCTGGCGGCGCTCCGCCATGCTGACGGCGCCAAAGGAACGTTTGACGATTCGGAAGGAGTCCATCGCCTGGATCACGGAAGTTCTCAAGCAGGAACAGTACAGGGGAAAAAGAGGAGAGTCGACGACGCTTTTCGGCGAGGAGGGAGAACTGGTCAGGCGGATCGCCCGGGAGACGGAAGCGTTGAACCGCAACAACCTGACCCGGACGCAGGCTTATGCGGATCTGTATTTCGCTTATCCCGAGCTGCACTGGGCGCTGCTTGCGCACCTGGTCTCCCGCAACGGCGGCTGGAACATGACCGACTTGAAGGGCGAATGGCTGCCCAGGCTGCTCCCGGAGGAAGACATCGCGGCCCTGTTCCGCATGCTGGAATCGTGCAACGCGCTTATTTTCAAGGACGCTTATCCCCAGCTCCGGCTGTATGCGGAAAGCCGGCGAACCGGCCGAGGGCTGTTAGCGCTGCTGCCCGCGTTCGACGTATCGTCCTTCATGGCTCCGTTCTGGGAGCGTTTCTGGATCGACCGCGACCCGGTTCCGCTGATGGTCGCGCTGATCGTCAACGAGCAGAACGTCATCCAGCAGCGGGTCGTCCGCGATCCGACTTACCGCGCGGGCATCCTTCAGTCGCGTCTGCCGCTGCTGCAGTTGAACCAGATCGTGTTCCCGCTAGGGGAGAAAGCGGACCGCCTTGCCGGCCGCATCCTGGAGCGGTTCGACTCGCTCGACGAGCGGATCTCCTTCGGCAAATGCCTTTACGCCATGCTGTTCTCCTGCCCGCGCATCCGCGACGGCGCCGAAGCGTTCGTCCGGGCCGTGCCGCATACCGGCTCGCGGGCGGACTACTGGCCGCACGTGTTTACCGCGCAAAAAAACGGCACCCGTCCCGAAGCTCAAGGACGCGATGCCGTTCTCTCGATGGAGCCGCCATGGCTGAGCCCCCGCCTGGACGAGGCTTGGGAGGATCAGCCGCTCGGCGCCGTATCCGAAGGCGACTGGTTCCAAAGCCTGTCCGCGCTGCAGGCGTTCGGCCGCCTGCGCTGCCCGCTGATCGTGGACATCACCGAAGAGCACATGCTGGGGCAGCGCAAGCTGCAGGCTGCGGCGGCGGCCAAAGCGGCGCTTCTGCCGGAGTCCGGTCCTTAGACGCCGTCGCCGCGCTGCAGCGCCCTCGGCCGAAGCCGCAAAAACGGCTTGATCAGCTTGCGAAGCTTCGCCGGGAAGCCGTCGACGTCCTCCGCGCGCACGACGCCCAGCGCAACGAGAAGCACCGGATACGCGCCGCAAACGACGGCTCCGGTCAGCGCCGCGGCAAGCAGGTACGGCCATCGCCAGCCGAGCGGGGAGAACCATGCCGCGGCGTAATGCGCCAGCGCCGCGCCGATCGCGGCAAGAACCGCGACGGCCGCGGCGAATCCGGGCCAGCGGCCCCCGAGCACTTTCACGTCGGCTATGCCGCGAATCGTGCGCATGTTCCGGACGGTAACGAAGATAAAGCACACGCTCGTCGCCGCAAGCAGCCCGTAAATGCCGAAGAACGGGGTCAAAGCGAAGCTTAGGGCGATCTTCACCCCGATGCCCGCGAGCGAGTGGGCCATCGCTTTCCGCTGAAGGCTGAGACCGTTCAGAATCGAGTTGGACACCATCATCGAAATTTGAAAAATCGTGCCCCCCGTCAGCACGGCGACGATCGCCGAACCTTCGGCCGTCTTGAAGATGAGGCCGGTAACCGGGTGCGCCGCCGTCGCCAGAACCAGCACGAGCGGCATGGCGCTGAGCACCGCGATGCGCATCGCCAGCGACGACTGGCGGCGAACCCGGTCCATGTCGCGGGAAGCGTAGGCCGCGGAGACGACCGGCAGCAGCGAGGTGCTGAGCGCAATGGCCAAAATCGGCGGGATTCCCGCGATCGATTGGGCGCGGATCGTCAGCCAGTCGCCCCACCGCTCCGCCGTTGCCGCTCCGAACTTCCAATCCGACAGCGGAATCAGCACCGTCTGGTCGAAGAAATAAATGACCTGCACCATCATCGCGGTCAGCAAAATCGGAATCGAGATGCGGAAGATGGCGGCGTAAATGTCCCGCGTCCGGGTCAGGACCGGCGGTTCGCCCGCGCCCGCGTTCGCGGCGGCGGCCGCGGACGGCGCAGACGGCGCTCCGGCGCCAGACGCCGGAGCGGAAGAAGCCGGCTCCGTCCGGCCGCGGTCCGCCTGGCGCAGCTTGTACGCATACCAGAGCATGACCGCAAATGCGCCGATGCTGCCCAGCACGCTGCCGAAGGCGGCGCCCGCCGCAATGTAGCTGTCGTCGTAGCCCCAGCCCGCAAGCGCGTAAGCGAGCGCGACGGCGGTCAGCACCCGCGCGATCTGTTCGACGATTTGCGAGATTCCCCCCGCGGTCATAAACTGCCGTCCTTGAAAATAACCGCGCATCATGGCGATGACGGGGAACAGCAGCAGCGAAGGCGCGATCGCCCGAATCGCCAGCGTCGCGTACGGAATGTGGGACAGCCGCGCATACAAGGGCGCGGCTATAAGCAGTCCGGCGGTCATGACGATGCCGGCGATGACGCCGAACCGCAAAGCCGCGCGGTAGATCCGTTGCACCTCGGCTTCGCGCCCGAGCTCCAGCCGCTCGGACACCATCTTGCTGATCGCGCTCGGAATGCCGGCGGTGGCGAACACGAGCAGCAGCAAATAAATATTGTTGGCCGCGCCGAACGCCAGCCCTCCCTTGGTACCCCAAAGATGGTCGAGCGGAACCCGCTGGAACAACCCGAGCCCCCGGGCGACAAGCGCGGCCAATGTCAGAATCAATGTGCCTTTGATTAACGAGTCCTTTTTCGGCATTTCAACAGATCATCCTAACTGCTCCAAGGGCTGGCGGTTGCCGCGGACCGGCTTCGCAGCCCCCGAAGGCGCCGCCCAGCGGACCCCGTTCGCGATGACGCGCCGCACGAGCGGATGGTAATAGGTGGGATACGTTTCGTGACCCGGCCGGAAATAAAAAATTTTCCCTTGTCCCCGCTTCCAGGTGCAGCCGCTGCGGAACACTTCGCCGCCTTCGAACCAGCTGACCAGCACCAGCTCGTCCGGCGCCGGGACGTCGAAATGCTCGCCGTACATTTCCTCCGGCTTCAGTTCGAAATACTCCGGCAGGCCCGCGGCGATCGGATGCGCCGGATCGACGACCCAGATGCGTTCCTTCTCGTTGGCTTCCCGCCATTTCAGATCGCAGGTCGTCCCCATCAGCTTTTTGAAAATTTTCGAAAAATGGCCCGAATGCAGCACGACCAGCCCCATTCCGTCCAGCACGCGGGCATACACGCGCTCGACGGCTTCGTCGCTCACTTCTTCGTGCGCCATATGCCCCCACCAGATCAGAACGTCCGTCCCGTCCAGCACTTCGCGGGTCAGCCCGCACTCCGGTTCCGGCAGCGTCGCCGTGCGGACGGACATATCCCCTTCCTGCTCGAGTCCGGCCGCAATCGCCCGGTGCAGACCGTCCGGGTATACGCTGCGGACCTCCTCGTGAAGGCGTTCGTGCTTGAATTCGTTCCATACGGTTACGCGAATCACGGCAAGCTCTCCTTCTTAGAAAATAAGCCAGATGACGAAAAGAACGATCATCGCCAGCTGGAGGACGATTTTGGCGACCATGCTGCTAAACAGGCCGACGACCGCGCCCCAGCCGACCTTAAGCGAACGGTCCATGGAGGAGCCGTGAATCATTTCCCCGATCACCGCGCCGAGAAACGGGCCGAGCAGCAGCCCGAACGCCGG
Source organism: Cohnella laeviribosi DSM 21336 (assembly GCF_000378425.1). Lineage (GTDB taxonomy): Bacteria > Bacillota > Bacilli > Paenibacillales > Paenibacillaceae > Cohnella > Cohnella laeviribosi. Next base: position 69,763 of record NZ_KB899819.1, read on the forward strand.
AATGACGAACGGTCCGATAAGGACGCCGATCGTGCTGCCGACGACCGACGCTTTGGAACCGCCGTATTTCTTGACGCCCCAGGCGTTCACGATGTAATCCGCCGCGAACAGGGCGACGACGATCAGCGTCTGTACGGTCCAAAACCAGAAGCCGAACGGCTCGAACGAGAAAAAGAACCCGTACACAAAAAACGCCGCATAAATCGCGAGCGCTCCAGGCAGTACGGGAAAAACCGCTCCGGCCATCCCGAGGGCGAACAGGGCCGTAATCACCAGCCAGCCGACAATATCCATCCGACATCACGCCTTCAATACGAAATTTTGAATGACTTGCGCCACTCCGTCTTCCTGATTCGTGCCCGTGACGGCATCCGCGGCGGCTTTGACCTCGTCCTGCGCGTTGCCCATCGCGACGCCGAGCCCGACCGCCTTGATGGCCTCCAGATCGTTCAGGCTGTCCCCGACCGCGACCGCCTCGGACATCTTGTAGCCCAGCAAGCCGCACACTTCGGCGATCGCCGCCGCCTTGGACACGCCCTTCGGATTGATCTCGATGTTGTACGGCGAAGAGTTGCTGAGCTCGAGTCCGTCCCAGCCGCGAATCTCGCGGAGAATTTCGTTCAGTTGCTCGAGATTTTCGGTATAATAGCCGAATTTCAGCCATTCCCGGGCATACGTGTCGTCCACCCATTGTTCCTTGTTATAAATCCCATCGGTCGCATAGGCCCAAAACCAGACATCCGGATAAGCCAGCGCCAACCGGTGAAGCTCCGTCACCTTGCCGGCATCCAGCGTCACTCGGCGGTGCAGCTGACGCGGGTTTTTCCAGATTTCGCCGCCGTTGACGAAGATCATCGGGGATTCCAGGCCGAGCTGCTCCACAATAGGCATGGCGCCCAGCCTGCCGCGCCCCGTCGAAACGCATACCGTAACCCCCGCATCGACCGCTTTGCGGACCCAGTGCGCGTTCGTTTCGCTGATCTCGCTGCGGTCGTTCAGCAGCGTCCCGTCCAAGTCCAGTGCCAGAAGCCGATATTGTGCCAAAAATCCGCTCACTCCTTTGCCTGTTTCCACTGCGTTACCGACATTTTAACACATGAGTGCCGTTTAGTGCTCGGCAGAATTCGTCGTGCCTTCTTGGGATGCGCCGGCCGCCGCGTCCTGGGACGCCGGTTTTTTCGGCGTTCCCGTCAGGCCGACCGCTTCGTCGTAGGCGTCGAAAATTTTGCGCGCGATCGGCGCCGCGCCCCAGCCGCCGAACCCGCCTTCGGGCACGACGACGGCCACGGCCAGCACCGGGTCTTCCGCAGGCGCATAGGCGATGAACACCGCGTTTTCCACCCGTTTGCCCCCGACATCCTGCTCCGACGTTCCCGTCTTGCGGTAAAAGTTGTAGCCGAAGCCGTCGAAGCCTTGAACATTGACCCGGGACATGCCCTTTTCGATCGTATCCCAGTAGACATCCGGAAGCTCGATCGTATTGAGCACTTCCTTCTGATAGGATTGAACGACATTGCCCTCGGCGTCCACGATCCGGTCGACGAACTGCGGTTTCAGCCGCTGCCCGTGGGTGGCCAGCGTCACGGCGTACTGCGCCAGCTGCAGCGCCGTATAACGGCCTTGCTGCCCGAACGAAGCATAGATCAATGCGGATTGGGGACTGCCGGACTCGGCTTCCTTGTAATAGTTGATCGAACCGGCGGATTCGCCCGGCAGCCCGCTTTCCGTCAGCACCCCAAGCCCGAACTGCTTGTTGAACGCGTCCCAAATATCCAGTCCCTTGGAGCCGTCGCGCATATACAGCGCATTCCCGACCATGGCCGCCATGTAGGCGTTGGAGGAGTGGGCGATCGCCGACCACGGCCGGAGCAGCCCGTTCGCTTTGCCGCCGGCGTTGCGAACCTTCACCTCATAACCCTTTTTCCCGAACTGGAAGTAGCCGATATCGTTATAAGACGAGTTGGGCGTAATCAACCCTTCCTTGAGCCCGAGCAGAATCGTCAACGGCTTCTGCGTCGAGCCGAGGAAGACGAGCGAGGACGGATGCTTTTTGCGCTCGTTGTCGTCCTCGTACGGCGCCTGCACCTCGCGGATGGCCCCGTTGCTGATGTAATACTGCACCTTGTTCAGGTCCTCTTCGCTGATCCCGCCCTGCCACAGGTTGGGGTCGTAGTCCGGCATGCTCGCCATGGCCACGACTTTGCCGGTCTTGACCTCCATCGCCACCGCATAGCCGGTACGGGCGTTTTCCGCGCGCTCCGCCTTGTTGGACGACGTGCGGATCTTGGCGAGATGCTCGGTGATGGCGTTCTGGGCCGCAAGCTGAACGTCCTTGTTGATCGTCAGATACAGGTTGTCGCCCTTGACGGGCTTCGTCAGTTCCATCGGTCCGATGATCCGGCTCTGGCTGTTGACCGGGTACGTCTTCAGCCCGTTGCGGCCGCGGAGCACGTCCTGGTACATCAGCTCGATGCCGTCGAAGCCGACCTCTTCGGAGTTCAAATATTTGAGTGTCGGGTCTTCCTGATTGTCATTGATGGACTTGTACTTTTCAAGATCGGTGGCGCCGCTGAATTTTTTCATATATCCGACCAGCTGCACCGCCACCTTTTCCGGGCTGTACTGGCGGATGCTTTCTTCGACGATGTCGATTCCCTTGAACTGGTCGCGGTGCTCGCTGAAATAGGCGATTTCCTTTTCCGTCAGGTCGGTTTTGATCCGCCGCTGCTGATAAGGCAGATGCACCTTGCCCCCGAAGTCCATGTACTCGAAAATTTTCTCCGCGGTAAGCGGCTCCTTCGTCTTGTCTCCGTATTGGGCGAACACGGCCGCCAGCTTCTCCGCCAGCTTCCTGCCTTCTTCCTCTTTCGTTCCGGGTTCGAACGTGTAGTAGAGCGATTGCGTCGACTTGGAATAGGCGATCGGCTTGCCGGTCGCATCGTAAATGTTGCCGCGAATCGGCGGAATGTAGACGTCGCGCGTGCCGATCTTATGCTCTTGCTCTTTGAGGAAAGGACCTTCCACGAACTGAAGGTACGCCAGGCGGACGATCAGCAGCGAAAAGGCGAAAAAAGTGACAAAAAAGAACATATTCAGCCGAAAGCTGAAATTCCGGCGGATGCGGATTTCCCTTTTCTGGGCTTCTTCGGTCCGTTCGTCGCTCACGGGACTGACCTCCTGCTGCATGTAAAAATGGTGAAATTCGGGCCATCAGGCCTGCCGGATGTGCGTGTCCTGAAAGCCCTCCGGATCGAACCAGTCGCCGGTGCTCGCCCATGTCGCGTCGAGAGGAGCCCATCTGTTCTCTTCCGACAGCCACACTTCATTCCAGGCATGAGGACCGTATCCTCCCCGCCCGTCGTAGCCCAGTCCCGTCACAACCCGGACGTTCAGGCCGACCGCTCTTGCCATGGCGGCATACAGCCTGGCGTAATCGATGCAAACGCCCTTTCTTGTCCTAAACGTGTCTTCCGGCGTCTGCTCCCGCCACTCTCCGCGCTCCTCGTAGGCGATGACTTTATCGTTGTCGTATGCGATGCGGCTGCCTACCCAGTCGTAAAGCGCCCGGGCTTTCGCCTTGTCCCCTTCGGCGCCTTCGGTGATCGAGACGGCGGCGCTCACGATGTCCTCGGGAAGATCCGCGTCGATAATGTCGTAGCGCTTCTGCCACAGCTGGTTGAGCTCAGACTGCATCTGGGCGGCAAAAACCGGCAGCCGCTCGGTGATCAGGGCGCCCGCAGCCGGTTCGATAATCTGCGAAGCGGCCTGCCGGTACAGTCCGGACTGCTGAATATAGTCGGCATAAGGGCCTTTCGGCCAGAGAGAGCAATACGCGAACAAAATCGCCGTCACCAGCAGCGCGCGGCCGCAGCCGAGCGCCGCGCCGATGGCGCCCCCGAGGACGCGGCTTGCCGCGCCTCCCGACGGCAGCAGGGCGAACGGCGTTCCGCCCGCGCGTATAAGCAGGGAAATGACGGTCTCGCACAAAAGCCGCAAGGCGAAGTAAAAGATCAGCATCAACACGGAAAACCGGAGCAGCGGCAAATCCCTCATTCCGGCAAACAGCGTATAGCCGAGCTGAATCCAGGACGAGGCATCCGGCTTCGGCTGCGCCCAGTCCTTGGCGACGAGCCACGCTTGAACGCGCGGCGAAGCTTCGGCGGCGGCCCAGGCGGCCGCCCCGATCGAAAGGAGAGTGAACGCCGAGCCCGCCACGAAGCCGAACAGTTGCCGGGCCGTGCCCTTCGCTCCCCGGAGCAGTCCTTGAAGCAAAGACACCGCCACGATAACAAGCAGCGCGACGGTGATCCAATTGGCGTCAAGGCTATTCATGCGGCATTTTCCCGTGCCTGTGCGATCAACTGGCGGACTGCCCCTTCCATCTTCCACGTGCCGAGCGAAACGCCCTGGAACTTGACCTTCACTTCGCCGGAGTTCGGCACCCCGGTCAGCTCCAGGTTCGGCGTCGTAACGGTAAACGTTCCGTCGCCGTTCAGCTTGTATACGGCCTGCGAAGCCTCTCCGGCCATCGCTTTGAGGGCCTGATCCTCAAGCGCTTGCGTCACCTTGCTTCCGACTTCCTTCAAATCGTTGACGCTGTATCCTCCGTAAACCGCCAGTCCGATGACGATGGCGGCGACAAGCACCCATTTGAGCACGGTTTTCACGACGTTGATCACGACAATCAACGCCACGACCGCTATGACGATGAGAATCCAATGATCGATCACAAACTGCTTCCATGCCTCCAAATCGAGGTTCATCCCATCTCCTCCATGCATGACAAGTCACGGCTCCCTATCGGGAATTCGCCCGACGGGATACTCTAGCAACTATATTATAAGTGTATTATAAGTGCGTTCGGGGGGAGAGTTCAACTTGACCGCCTTTTAACGTCCCGGGACGGTTTCGCGGCCCGAAGCTCTGCGCCGATGCAGCGCCATACACGTTCAAGCGGAATGAGCGGAATAAATGCAGGGCATAACCCTGCGCCGCCCGACGTACAAGTAGGATAGAACAAGCATAGGCGATCGGAAGCTTCAAGGGCCGAAATCGCCGGCGCGGAGGCGATCCCGGATTGAGAACCGCAATATGGCTGTATCTGTTTCTGTTCGTCGCGTTTTTTGACCTGCACGCCCAATATCCGATGCTGACGCCGTTCGCGATCTCCCTCGGCGCCGCTCCGTCCTTCATCGGCCTGGTCATGGGGATGTACTCGCTGACCCATCTGCCGGGCAATATCCTCGCGGGCTACAGCGTGGACCGCTTCGGCAGCCGCCTGTTTATCGCGGGCAGCCTGACGGGGGCCGGGATCCTTCTGCTGCTGCAGGCGCGGGTAACCGACCCGTGGCATCTGCTGTACATCCGTTCGGTCAGCGGCTTCGTGCTGGCCTTCCTGTCCCCGGCCTGTCTGACGCTGCTGGCGCGCCTTGCCCGCAATCATATCCATCGCGGCAAGCTGATGGCCGGCAACGGCCTCGTCCACACGATTGCGGCGGTCGTTTCGCCTGCGGCGGGCGCCTGGCTGACCGCCAAAATCGGCTTCGCGGCGGCGTTCGAGCTGCTCGGCTGGATCTTGCTCGCCACCGGCGCCGCTTCCCTGCTGTTCGTGCGCGAAGCCGAACGCCCCGAAGCCGAAGGCGCCGATCGCCCCGGCGCTTCGGCTTCGCAGCCGCAGGCGAACCTATCCGGCCGCACGAACAGCCCGGATCATCCGCCCCTGCCCGTCCACGCGGCATCGGCCCGTTTTCCCTGGATCGTGCTGGCGTTTCCGCTCGCGCTTTCGTGCTCCCAAGGGATTTTGTCGTTCGAGCTGCCGCTCAGCGCAGGAAACGGAGACGAACTGATGACGACCGGACTGCTGTTTTCGGTCATCAGCCTCGGTTCGCTTGCCACGCTCGGGCTGCTGTTTCTCCAGAAATATTTGCCGTATGCCCGCAGCGTCTTCGGGCTGCTTCTGCTGGCGCTGTCCTATTACGGACTTGCGGCGGAATGGCCGGTGCCGATGACCGCGCTGCTGTTCTCGCTCGGCATGGCCAAAGGCGTCCTGTTTCCGGCCATGACCTCGTTTTTGCTGCAGCTAAGCGGTCCGTCCCGATACGGCCGAACGCTTTCCTTCATGTCCGTCGCTTCCTCCGTGGGCGCCTTTCTCGGTCCGGTCGCGGCAGGCGCGGTCCGGGAGCATCTGTCGCCGTATTTTTTGGCCTTCGCCGTTCTGATGCTGGCGCTGCTCGCGCTCGCTCCCCGTCCCGTCTACGTCCTCGGCTGGAACGGCCGGACGGATGCGCCGCCTCCCGCCGCCGGACATTAATCCCGCTTTTTGGACTGCAGTTGGGTATGCGCACATGTCAAAATGGGGACATCCCCTCTTCCGACAAACTCCAACGCTGCTCCTTCCTTCTCTGTGGTACAATTGCGATAAGGGACGTTTTTTACAAGCGTTCCGGTACGCTGCCTGGAGGGATGCTGCCATGGATGTCGCGATCATCGTTGAAGGAAAAAACGATAAAAGCCGGCTAGCCCGCGTACTGTCTCCCGAAATCCCGATTTACTGCACCTTCGGCACGCCAAGCGCGGAGCGGATTGAAGCCCTTCGCCGAGCGGTGCGCGATCGGCAAGTCTACCTGTTCACCGATCCGGACGCTTCCGGCAGGCGCATCCGCGGCGTTCTCAGCGACGTGTTCCCGGATGCCGAGCATATTTATACGCGCCGCGGATACAACGGCGTGGAGGGGACACCGGAAGAGTATTTGATCCACCAGCTTGAAAAAGCCGGGCTGGAAGCCTATATCCTCTACCCTGACCCGTCCGAACCGTTAAGCGGCAAATTCCGGTTCGATTAGCGCAAGCAAACCCCGGAACAAAACCAAAAAACGCCCGGTCCGCATGCGGCCCGGGGCGCTTACGATTACAGCAGTTTTTTGATTTCCTTGAACAGGCCGTCCGCGTCCAGATCGCCCGGATTGCCGTTCGCGTCCGGCGAGATGTATTCGCGGATCCGGCCCTTCTGGTCGACCAGCACGACGAGGTTCGAGTGGCCGAAATCGCCGTTTTCGTCCTTGACGACCATAAGTCCGTACTTCTTGGCCAGGTCCCAAACCGGCTGCTCCTCTTCGCCGCGGAGGAATTTCCAACCCGTGTAGTCCGCGTTGAATTTATCCCCGAACGTCCGCAGCACATCGGGCGTATCCCTCAGCGGATCGATCGTGATCGACAAAATTTCCGCCTTGTCTCCGAACAAGCCTTCCGCCTTCAGCTTCTCCTGCACCTGCGACAGCATGAAGGTGGTCGGAGGACATACGTCGGGACAATGGGAGAAGAAAAAGTAGACCAGCCTTACTTTGCCGTTAAGCTTGCTCATCGTGACGGTCTCGCCGTCGATGCTCTGCAGGGTAAAGTCGGCCGCCTCGCCCTGTACGGGCAGTTCGTCGCCCTTGGCGGAATTCCACAGCAGATAGCCCGCCAGCACGACGCACACCGCCAGCAGCGTCAGCGGAAACGCATAGCGCTTCGCAAACGGCTTGCGCGTTCCGCCCTCAGCCGATTGCGGCGCATTCGCCTCCGATCCGGCGGGTTCCGCGCTTGCCTTCAAATCGCGGCCGTTCCTCAACTCGTTCATGAAGATCTACGCTCCATTCGTATCGAAAATCATCGCCAAAAATAAAATCAACAAATAATTGACCGAGATCATGAAGTCCGCCTTGGCCCATTTTTCCGTATCCCGGGCGCGAAGTCCCGATACCGCATGGAGCAGCCAGACGCTCGCGACGGCGACCGACAGGACGAGAAACACGACGCCCGCATAATCGTAAACATACATCAGGACGGAAGCGGCCAGCAGCGCCGCAATATACGGAATCATCTGCACCTTGGTCCGGCGGACGCCCTTGACGACGGGCAGCACCGGAAAGCCGGCGGCCCTGTATTCTTCGACCCGCCGGATCGCAAGCGACCAAAAGTGCGGCGGCTGCCACAGAAAGAGCAGCGCGAACAAAAGCCACGCTCCCGCGTCAACCTCCCCGGTTACCGCGCAATAACCGATGACCGGGGGCATCGCTCCGGACACGCCGCCGACCGAGGTGCTCCAGGTGGAGCTGCGCTTCAGCCACATGGTATACACCACGACGTACACGAACATCCCCAGAAGGCCCAGCCATCCGGTTAAGGGATTGACCAGCGCAAACAGCACCGCCAGGCCGATCACGCCGAGCGCAATGCCGTAAACAAGCACAAAAGAAGGCCGCACCCGGCCCGTCGGCAGCGCCCTGTTGCGTGTGCGCTCCATTTTGCTGTCCATTTCCCGATCCCAATAATTATTGAAAACGCAAGCCGACGCCATCGTCAGCGCCGAGCCGATCAGCACCCAAACGAGCAGCATCCAGTCCATTTGCCACCGGGATGCGACCCAAAAGCCGCCGAAAGCCGCAAACAGGTTCAACCGAATAATGCGCGGCTTGGTCAGGGCCACGAGATCTTTCAGCACGATGCTCCTCCTTTGAGCCGTAAAAAGCCGCAGCAAACAAAAGCCATTTCTTTTTTTAAATGATAACTCAAATCTCCAGCCGTTGACAATGTTCGCGCCCCCGTGTTCATCAAATCGCCACCGCCTGAGCGCCGTCCGCCGATGTCACACATTCCTCGCCACCTCAATATATTGTAAAGTGACATTCGCCCAGAACCGCCCAAGGGAGCCCGGGTCGGAAGACGAACGCGAAGGGAAAGGGGTTACCGCCAATGGCCGTCATCAAGGCAAACAGCGAGGATGTCAAATTATTGGCCCGCCTGCTGCGCGCGGAAGCAGAAGGCGAAGGCGCACTTGGCATGCTTATGGTGGGCAACGTCGGCGTCAACCGCATTTTGGCCAACTGTCTCGATTTTCGCAACATCCGAACCATCCCCGACATGGTGTATCAATCCCCCGGCGGATACGAATCGGTCCAGAAGCCGTACTTTTACCAGAGAGCGCGCGAATCGGAAATTGCGCTTGCCAGGCGCGTCATCAACGGCGAACGCACGCATCCGGCGACCTATGCGCTCTGGTTTTTCCGCCCGACCGGGGACTGCCCTCCCACCTGGTACAACCAGGCCAACACGGGGCGTTTTAAAGCCCACTGCTTTTTCGCCCCGACCTATGAAGATTGTCCGCGTGTTTATTAAGGCGTTCAGCCATTTTTGAAAAGGAGGATTCACCTTGTTCCAAAAAGTGCCTTGGCCCGCTGCGGCCATGCAACCGATGGTCGGCCCTTTCCAGACTGGCGTCAGCGGCTTCCCCGGCGCCGCTGCCGTTCCCCCCTCCGTGCCGAGCGGGTCGATGATCACGCCCGGAGGGGCGACCGTTCCGCCGCGAGAAGAATCGTATGTGGAAAACATTCTGCGCATGAACCTGGGCAAAGTCGCCACCCTGTACATGACGTACGAGAACAACCGGGAATGGAACGCCAAAATTTTCAGAGGCGTACTGGAAGCGGCCGGCAGGGACCACATCGTTATCAGCGATCCGGCCACCGGCAGGCGTTTCCTGCTGCTCACCCTGAATCTGGATTACATTACGTTCGACGAGCCGCTCAACTATACGCTTCCGTTTGGTTCGTCCCGCTAAAGCCGCCTGCAACCGGCGCAAACGTCCAGATCCGCAAGCCTTCGCGCCCGCCCTTGATCCACGGCTCCATCGCCTGCCATCCCGAACGCCCTTCGCGGCGTTCTTTTTCTATTCTCGCCGCTTCCTCCGCGTCCGCCACCCTCCGCAGCTCGACCATCACGCCGGGCTGGGAGGTGCTTTCCATCAGCTCCGTTCCCCGCCACCGTTCCGGTTCCCGGCGAACCCATTCCAAATAGGCGGAGCGGTGACGTTCCTCCACGACGTATTCCACGAACAAAATCATCGGCTTTCCCCCTTTTCTTATAATTTCGCCCGGCCAAGCTCATACTGAATCCGTTAAACAAGCACGAAAGGGGAACCTGTCATGGATTCAGGCACGCATTTGTTGTTCGGCCTCGGCTTGGGCGGATTGGCCATGGTCGACCCGGTCATCGCTTCCCATCCGTACGGCCCGGTCGCCGTGCTGATCGCCACGGTCGCCGGCTCGCAGGCGCCGGATCTCGACGGCCTGCTGCGTTTCAAAAGCAATGCCGATTATATCAAAAACCACCGCGGTTTGTCCCATTCCCTGCCTGCGGTCGCCGGCTGGACGGCCGTCATCACGCTCGTCGTGTCGGCGCTGTTCCCCGGCATTCCCTGGTGGCATATCGGCGCCTGGACGCTGCTTGCCGTCATGGTCCATGTCGCAAGCGATCTGTTCAACTCCTACGGCACGCAGGCATTCCGGCCGATCTCGCGCAATTGGGTCGCCTGGAATGTCATTCACATTTTCGATCCGTTCATTTTCTCGTCCCATCTTGTCGCCTTGCTGCTGTGGATCACCGGCGCAGCCGATCCGAGGGCTGTTTTTCCCGTCCTATACGGCCTGATCGTGGTGTATTACGCCTGGAGAACGCTGGTTCGCAGAAGGATAGCCGCCGCTCTCCCGCGCGTCGATCCCGAGCATGCGGCGGAAGACAAGTATACGCTGCTGCCGACGCTGTCCCTGCACCGCTGGCATGTCATTCGGGCGTCGGACGATTGCACGTACAGGATCGGACGCTGGGACAACGGGCGTCTGACATGGGTCGAACGGACGCGCTGCGATCAGCACCCCGCGATCGAAGCTTCGCGCAGCATTCCCGACGTGCAGGCTTTCCTGAAGGTAACGCCTTTTCCTTGCGGACACGTCAAGGAGAAGCCGTGGGGGTACGAAGTGCGGTGGGTTGACATCCGGTACCGCTACCGCCGCCAGTATCCGTTCGTCGCCGTCGCGCTGCTTGACGCGTCTTACCAGCCGATCCAGTCCTACGTCGGGTGGCTGAGCGAAGAACGTCTGGAAAAAAGATTGCGCATGAACACGTATTGAGCGTAGAAGCGCAGCCCGGCGGCTATTGACGCGCCCGTTCGAAAAGAGGACAATAATAAAAGCCCGAGGGCAACCTCGGGCTTTCGGTCGAGGACAATCGAGTCCGATTAGCGACCGCCGGAAAGCTGTTGTTCGGCAATTTGCACCAGCTTTTTCGTGATATACCCGCCAAGCGAACCCGCATCGCGGGAAGTCACGTTGCCGTAGTATCCGTCGGCCGGAATTTGCACGCCCAGAGATTGGGCGGCTTCCGTTTTCAAGTTGTTGAGTGCCGCTTTCGCTTGCGGAACGACCAATTGTTGGTTTCCTGCCATGTTCATACTCCTTCCGTCTTGCTGTAATGGGTTTGCAAGCTTGCTTTCCTAGTATGCAAAGGCGGAAGGAAAATATGCTCCGGGGAGTTGAAAAAGATGAGGAAATCTGTAGCCTGGCTTCTGTCCGTTACGGCGGTCGTCTGGATGACCGCCACGGCCATCACGCTGGAATATAACGGTTGGCTCGCTTTGCTGTTCTTCGTCCTCTGCTGCTGCACGATCGGCTTCGGCTTTGCCGTCAAATCGCGCAGCCGCCGCAATCCCCGATAACCGGCAACCGGCCATCCGCACCGGCCGGCAAGGAAGCGACAGCCGAAAGCACGGCCTGCCGCTTCTTTGCCGGACATCAGCGGCGCGGCGGCAGAAAGCCCATCGCTTCCTTCACGCGGGCAAGCGTCCGGTCGGCCACTTCCCTTGCCCGCTCCGCCCCTTCGCGCAGCAGATCGTGGATGGCGCCCGAAGCGCGGATTTCCGAGTATTTGCGCTGCAGCGGCTCGAGCGTGGCGACGACATGCTCGGCGAGGTCCTTCTTGAACGCGCCGTAGCCCTGCCCTTCGTAACGCGCTTCGATCTCTTCGAGCGAAATGCCGGCGCAATGGGCGTAAATGGACATCAGGTTGCTGATTTCCGGTTTGTTTTGCGGATCGTATTTGATCTCCCGGCCCAGGTCCGTTTTGGCCCGGGATATTTTTTTGCGGACTTCGTCCGGCGAGTCGAGCAGGGCGATATAGCTGCCCGGATTCGGATTGCTTTTGCTCATTTTTTTGCTTGCGTCGTCCAGCGACATGATGCGCGCGCCCACCTTCGGGATGTAGGGCTCGGGAATGCGCAGCGTTTCGCCGAAGCGATGGTTGAACCGGCCCGCCAGATCGCGCGTCAGCTCCAAATGCTGCTTCTGGTCGTCGCCGACCGGCACCAGATGCGCGTCGTACAGCAAAATATCGGCCGCCATCAGCGACGGATAAACGAACAGCCCCGCGCCAACCGCTTCTTTCCCCGCCGACTTGTCCTTGAACTGGGTCATCCGTTCCAATTCGCCCATGTACGACAGCGTCGTCATCAGCCAGCCGAGCTCCGCGTGCGCGGGCACGTGGGATTGGACGAACACCGCCGCCCGCTTCGGATCGATCCCGGCCGCGATAAACAGCGCGGCGACCGATTCCGTCTGCTCCCGCAGCGCCGCCGGTTCCTGCGGCACCGTAACCGCATGCAGATCGACGACCATAAAATAGCAGTCGTATTCGTCCTGCAGCTTCACGAAATTTTTCATGGCGCCGATGTAGTTGCCGAGGGTCAGCTTACCGCTCGGCTGAATGCCCGAAAGCACCCGTTGTTTTTCGCTGTTTGCCATTTGACGTTTCCACCTTCCTATTCAATCCCAATAAAAAAGACCTCCTCGCCTAAGGGACGAAGAGGTCGTGGTGCCACCCTTATTCGCTTCAAAGCGCATCCCGCGCCGGTGCGGCGCCATATCGAACGTTTCCGCAAGCGGAACGGCCGGATGAACCGCTCTGAAGCCTTTGCGTTCCGTAACGTGGAACAGGACGGGAAGCCACGGACGCCAAGCGTGCGCATGCATCGCCCGCCGTCTTTCCGCTTCCGGCTCCGAGTTCCATTCCGCAAGGGGGAAGCGCCGGTTCGCAGCAGCCACCGGCTCTCTGCAAGCTGTCCCAAACAATGCGTACTTGTTCTCGTCATCGCCGATTTCTCGATATTGAACCCCATTATACTCCCCTGCGCCGAGAAGTCAACCCTTCCGCCAACCTTCGGCGCCGCTACCAGCCGACCCGCACGATAAGCCCTTTCGGATCGCCGACCTCTAGATACGAAGCCTGCCCGTTCACGTCGTCATACGCGAAGCCGTAAGCGAGATTGTCGATCCCGTGATCGTGCCAGAATTTCGCGTAAAAGTTGGCCGGCGCCGCCTTGTAATAATTGGCGACGTTATTCCAGTCGGAAGTGGTGTATACGTGCCGGTTGATCGCCGCGCAGACGGCCGGATCGGTGACGCTGTTGTCGCAGCGCAAGATGTCTTGCGTGTTGTAGCCGGAATAACCGGCGAAATAGTTCGCGTTCGCGCCTCCCGCGGCGAACGAGCCGTGAATCGGCGCGACGATCCGGTAAGGAGCCTGAACCGTCCCGAGCGACTTGAACGCCTCCGGCACTTCGTTCTGATATGCCGCGAACAGACCGGCGCGCGTCTCGGATTCGCGTTCCCCGACCGTCCGGTCGTAATTGCCGGCTCGGTTGACGAGCCGGTGCTGAATCGGAAAGCCGAACGCATCGACGCGGGTCGTGTTGCCGTGGTAGCCGGAATCGTTCACCGTAAATTCGACAAAATCGAAATAGACGTCCCGATTCGGATCGGTCGGGTTGTTGATGTCCGGTCCGGCGAAGCCGTTGTCGTAAGTCTTGATGTAGCAAGGCGTTCCGACGCAGAGAAACATGCGGCCCGAAGTGATTTTCGGCAAATTCACCCAGCTTGCGTCGCTGATTTTGTGGTAAATGTTCGCGTAATTTTGACCGCCCTTGGTCAAATGGCCGGACGCGTCGTTCAGCGCATTCGAGATCGGAATCAGATTGCCGCTCAAATCGAGGTAACTCCATTTATTGTTGGCCGGATTGATCCCGAGCACGCCCCAGTAGATCTGGCTGTCGCCGTAAGCGCCGTTCGTACCGTTCATGACTTTAACCGAGACGGCTCCATTGCCCGTCGGGGTCGGAATGGAAGAAGCCGGAATGGACCCGATTCCCGGACTCGAACCCGAGCCTCCTCCGCCGCCGACGGTATAAGTGAAGGTGGTGGTATCGTAAGCGGGCGTTCCGTTGTTATACGTAAAAGAATACGTCAAAACATGGCCGGAGGCCACTCCCGAAACGTTCTGCTCGTAACGCGCAAGTCCCGCATTGTAGCTCATGCGGACATTTTGCTGCGTACCGCCGTTCAACTGATAATGAACGTCAACCCAAGTCGTGTCGACGGAGGATTTGAACCAAATCGTCGCCACGGAGCCCGAGACGGATACGCCCTGCGTGTAATCGGCCGCAAAGACGCGCGAGGCGTACACCGGAAATCCGACTGCCAAAAGCAATGCAAGCAGCGGCCAAATCATTTTTTTCCTCATCCATCGCACCTGCCTTCCTATTTTTTGGTTTGCATCATAAGGAGCCGTTCGCGCATATACCATCCTTCCGCCACTGGCCTTTCCCGCGCCGTTGTCGTCATGTTCCCCCCCTTTCGCGTGCGAATTTCGGACTCTTGCGATCCGTTTTACGATCCTTTTCGCGAAACATTTGTAATCGCTTTCAAAAAGATTCCTTTATGAATCCTACGCCGGACTATTTGCGCCAAATAAAGCGAAGCTTTCGGCTTTGTCTCGCGTAGGACATTTTCCCAAAATATAACTCTGGTACACGTTCTTGTCAACGGCTATTTTTGGCGTTTCTTGTCGCTTCGCTTGGCCGGCGCGCAGGACGACCGTTCGACAAGCTTCGCCATAAACACTTCGGGCGCGGCCCCGTCTTCTTCCCGCTTTTCCAGCCTCGCAACCAACCGATCGACCACCTGCACCGCCATTTCCACCCTCGGTACCCTCATGGTCGTAAGCGGCGGATGCGTGTATTCCGAGATGAGCAGATCGTCGAATCCGATGACGGATACCGTATCGGGTACGGAAATCCGATGCCGCGCCAATGCCTTGAGCGCTCCGTAGGCCATCAGGTCGTTGCTGCAGAACAAAGCGTCCGGCAGCCGGCCTTCGCCAAGCCAATGTTCGACCGCCCGTTCCCCGTCCGCCTCCGCAAACCGGCCGTAAAAGACGCAATCCTCCCCGAGCGGCAAGCCGAGTTCGCCAAGCGCGTCCGCGAAGCCGCGAAACCGCTCTCTGGCGGTATGGTTTTCCATGCCGCCGGTTACGATGCCCATCCGCTTGTGGCCGAGCCCCGCCAGGTATCTGGCCGCTTCTCCGGCGCTGCGGTAGTTGTCGAGATGCGGAATGGGCACGTCAGGGGGCGCGTCGCCGAAAAATCCTTCGTCGAACACCCCGACTTCATAGCCGGCTTCCCGCATCCGGCCGACGATCTCCCGCAAATCCGACCAACTGACGATGAGGCCTCCGTCGATGCTCTTTTGCCGGTACATGCTGAACAGCGGATCGGGATCGGCGATATCGAGCATCGCCACCAGCGTATTGTAGCCCAGCGACGCGCAGCGGCTGATGATGGCGCCGATCACCGCGCCGAAAAAAAGATCGTCCGTATGCAGCGTATACTTGCTTGCATCCTGCACGATAAACAATCCGATCGTATGCGTCTTGCGCGCCGACAGCTTGCGGGCGGCCGCATTCGGCTCGTAATGGTGCTCCGCCATGACGCGCAGCACCTTCTCTCGCGTCTCGGGCTTCACCAAGGCGGAGTTGTTCAGTACGCGCTGGACCGTTTTCCTGGAGACGCCGGCCAGCCTGGCGATATCGAAGCTATCCATTGCCAACATCCTTATCCAGATTAAGCGAACAGTTCCAGTCTAGCCGACCCCGGAAGGACGGTCAAGGCTCGCGCGGGGCGGAACCGGTCTGCGACAAGCCCGATCGGTCCGCCGGCCTTCAATGGCGCGAGCCGCCATTTTTCAAAACGGTTGCCATCCTTCTTCTGTACTTACCCGCATTGGGCCAAGCATACGATAAAGTGATCTCCTTTCCATCCTTTCCATCTTTTCAGCGACCGAAGGAAGTGATGTTGTGCCGGTTTCCTGGTTCAGGCTCGCCGCCGCCGCGGCCGCAACGTTCGTCTTGGCCTATATGGCGTTTGCCGCCCGGCTCCCGCTCGAGCGGTTGATGCCGTTTTTTCGTGCGTTCGCGGATACGTTGTTCGATGCGCTGCCCTTTTTGTTGGCGGGATCGTTCGTTTCGGCCGTTCTGGAGACGCTTGTCCCCGACCGCCTCGTGCAGCGGCTTGCGCCTGGCGGCAAGGCCGGAGGCATCCTGTTCGGCAGTCTGCTCGGCATCGCGCTGCCGATCTGCGAATGCGGCATGATACCGGTCGTCAGGCGGCTCATCCGCAAGGGACTGCCGTCCTTTGTCGGCGTAACCTACATGGCGGCGGGGCCGATTGTCAATCCGGTCGTCTTCGCCTCGACCTTGACGGCTCTTGGCGTACGGTCCGACCTTGCCTATGCGCGGTTTGCGCTCGCCCTGGCCGTGTCGGCCGTCTTGGGGGTCCTGATCGCATGGGCAATGCGCGGCCGCAGCCCTTTGCGCGCGGATCGCGGTCCCGGCCAAGGCGGATCGGCGTTTCGCGGCCACGATCACGGGGACGGCCTTGCGCTTGGCGGAGCTATCGGATTATCCACGAACGCCGGGCAGCCGGACGCGCACCGCCTGCGCTCCGGTTCGTCCGCAAACAGGGCAAAGCTGTGGAGGGACAGAGGGGCTCATATTGTCGCGCATGCGGCCGAAGACCTGTGGGATACCGGAAAATTTTTGATCGCCGGCTGCCTGCTCACCGCCTTTTTGCAGACGGCTCTTCAGCCCGGTCAGCTCGCCGAGGCCGCCGGACATAACGTTTTGCCCCATCTGTTCATGATGGGACTGGCATTCGCGCTGTCGCTGTGTTCGACCGCCGACGCGTTCGTGGCCGCTTCCTTCGGCCATTACGTCCCGCAAGGCGCGCTGTTGTCGTTTCTGGTGTTCGGTCCGATGTTCGACCTGAAGGGGATGCTGATGATGCTGTCGGTGTTCAAAGGGAGGTTCGTGCTGCTGTTCGGCCTGCTGGCCGCCTGGCTTGTGCTGGTCGGGTCCGTGCTGGTTGAGCGGATGGGCTGGTTGTGAAAGCAAAGTCCCCTTTGCGGGATGCGGGGGGCCTCTCTTCGCGCGCAAGGCCGGCCCCACGGCGGAGCCGGCCTTGCCATTGCTGCGGCGCTAGGCGTGCCGCAGGCCTATTCGAAGTTCGAGATTCCTCTGCGGTCGTGCTTCTTCGGATGTAACCGGAACAGGACGTTTGCCATATTGTAGTTACTTTCGAATTGGACGCTGACCTGCACCTTGTCCTGGCGAAGAACGAAATCGTAGGAAATCTCGCCGTGCGTCCATCCCTTCTTGCTTTTGATGGCTTCGACGGCTATGCGGCGCAAATCCGCCACTTGGGCGCCGCTGAGTCCGGGAGCGCCTCTTGCGCCCGCCCTCGCTTGCTCCAAATCAATCGGCAAATGCCGAATCCCGAATTTCCCCACCGTATCGTTGCGAATTTGCAGCACAATGGTTCCGGCGGACATTCCCTTCAGTTCTTCTTCCAGTTGTTCCAACGCCATGTCCACTTGCCTAGCCAATGAGACCTGTTCCGAATGCATTATTTTCCTCCTTTTTGCACTTGCTATCATATGTGGTATGTATTTCCTTAAGACTATAGGGCTATTATATGAAAATAGTTAGAATTTTTCAATGATTTTGTCTGGTTTTGTCACAAATAAATATTCGCCAAACGGACGATACAGCGCTTCAAGCGCCTTATTCTATAAGAAAAACGCGGGCGGCTCCGCCCGCGTTAAGGATTAGACGTTTTGACTGAGCGCGACAAAGGTGTCCACGTCCGCCACCGCGCGGTCGACAGCCGCCCGCCAAAACTCCGGACGGTCCAGGCGAACGCCCAAATGCCGGGAACCGAGCTCTTCGACCGTCATCCGCCCGGTGTCTCTCAGCAGGTCGTCGTACCGGCGGGCAAACGACGGCCCTTCCGCTTCGGCCACGGCCGCGATGCCGGTGCTGAACAGATAGCCGAAGGTGTACGGGAAGTTGTAAAACGGGACGTCGGTCAAATAAAAGTGCAGCTTGGACGCCCAAAAGTGCGGATGCCAGGAAGCGAGCGCCCCGCCGTAAGCCTCGCGCTGCGCGTCGAGCATCAGTTCGTTCAGCCGCTCCGCTTCGAGCATCCCCTTCGCGCGCTGCGCGTAAAAACGGGTTTCAAACAAAAACCGCGCGCGTATGTTCATGCAGAACGCGACCGCGCGCTGCAGCCGCTCGTCGAGCAGCGCCAGCTTGGCCTTATCCCCGTCCGCGCGCTTCAACAGCGCATCGCTGACGAGCGCCTCCGCGAACGTCGATGCGGTCTCCGCCACATTCATCGCGTAATCCTGCGCAAACATGGGCAGCCCGTGGACAAGCGAGCTGTGATAGGCGTGCCCCAGCTCGTGCGCCAGCGTCGAAACGTTGCCGGGCGTCCCCGAGTACGTCATGAAAATGCGCGATTGCGCGCTCTCCGGAAAGTCGGTGCAAAATCCGCCGGGCCGCTTGCCCGGGCGATCCTCGGCTTCGATCCAGCGCTCGTCGAACGCCCGCCGCGCCAGCTTCGCCATGTCCGGCGAAAACGCTTCGAACGCGGACGCGATAATCGAGGCGGCTTCGCCGTACGGGATCGACGCCGACGCTTCTCCGACCGGCGCGTCCACGTCGTGCCAGGCGACCCGCTCTTTGCCCAAAAGGCGGGCTTTGGCCGCCAAATAGCGCTTCAGCGGCTCCTGGCCGGCCGCCGCAGCCTCCCACATCGCCTCCAGCGTGTCGCGGCTCATCCGGTTAAGCTTAAGCGGCTCCCGAAGCACATCGTTCCAGCCTCTGGCTTCGTACAGCTTCAGCCTGAACCCGGCGATCCGGTTCAGCGTATCCGCGCACAAATCCGCCTGCTCCGCCCAAGCGCGCTCCCAGCGGGCGGCCATCTCATCGCGCACGGCCGCTTGGGGATGCTCCAGCTTGTTCGCGGCCTGCCCGGCGGACAAATAAACCGTCTTGCCGTTCTCCTCCCAAGGAATCGAAATCCGGCCCACAATCGTCTGATAATGCTCGGCCCAGCCATGGTATCCGTCGACCGCCAGTTCACCGGCCAGCGCTTCCAGAGCCGGAGGGAGCTTGTCCTTCACCGCATCCCGGCGTTCGTTCAGCACAAACGCCACCGACGCCTGGCTGCCGGAAGCGGACCAGGCCGCCCAATCCGCCTCCGGCACGGCCGCAAGCTTCGCGTCGAACAAATCCGACGCCTGGCGGTACCGGGCCGAAAGCGTCTGAATCCGCTCGGTCCACGCGACCGCTTTCCGGTCGTCCATGCGCTGCGCCGTCAGGCAGCTCACGTAAGCGTCCGCCTGCCGCACCCGCGACATCGCTTTTTGCAGCCCGTCCGTCCATTCCGCAAGCTGCTCGAGCCGGACAGAACCTCCTTCGGCTCCGGCGTTCTTCAGCTCGCTCAGCAGCTTGCCGACTAGCGCTTCCGTTTCCGCGAAAAAAGCCGCAAAGTCCTTCGACTCCGATCCGCCGGCAAAGAATACATCCAAATCCCAGGTTTGAGACTCGAACCCGTTCATCCGTCCATCATCCTTTCGATTCTGTTTCGTTTCCGGCGGGCTTGATCCCGCGCGCCTTCCGGCCGCTCCCGTTGCGCGCATGCGCCATGCTGGTGTATCGTTAGATGAAAATGGAGGTGCCTTCGTTGATTCCCTTCCGGAACAGTTTACCATACGACATCCAAATGAATGAAGTCTACGCGTCGGAATGCCCCTTTTGCGGAACGGCGCATGTGCGGCTTCCGCTCAAGCCCGGCGACGTCCTCGATTTGCGCAGCGGGCCGGGGAAACGGGCCGTCGTGTTTCCCTGCTGCCGCAACCGGCTGCAGCTGATCGACTCCGACGACGATTACCTGATGGCCGATCGTCCCATCCGGCGCTGACAAAAAACACGGCAACGATAAGCCAATCATTGCCGTGTCGATCTGAGCTGTATTCGATTTTCAGGCTCCGCTCTGCATTTCCTCCGGAAGCTCCTGCCCTTTTTGGACAAACTCTTCGCGGATGGCGGCCCACTGCTCCCGGGAAGCGCGGATCATCGCGCTGTCCGTGATGCTCTTGTCGTGAATGACGCGCGAGAACCAGCGGACGGCCTCGCGGGGTTTGCCCAGCCTGCGGTTCAGTTCGCCAATCAAGTACAACAGGCGGGCGTTGTTCAGCGACTCGCGCTCGCCCTCGTACACCCTCACGTAAGCGTCGAGCGCAAACTGAAGGAACCGGTCCTCCTGATCCTTCTTCTCCTCGTAGCGGTACAGCCATGCGATATGGTGGAGCAGCCCGGCGATCACCCGATCGGATTCGTTCACCGCCTGGGCGCACAGAAGCGCCAGCTTGTAGCACTCCATCGCCTCTTCCAGCGTGCGGGCGCCGCCGTAATTCCGCGCTTTCCACTGGCGTCCGAGTTTTTCCAAATACGCGTATTTTTGTTTGTCGTTCAGATGCTGGTTGAAATTTTCCGTCGAGGCGAACCCGCAGTAAGGGCATACCCGGACGACGTAAAAATCGGGATTGACCGCGTCGAAATACGCGCAGAAATCGCTGTCGGTCCGAACGGGCCGCTTAAAGCTCGGGCGAACGCGCGAGGTCAGAAACGTGCTGCCGCAGCAAATGCAGGTGATTTTCGATTGGTAAAGCGGCTCCATCCGGGTCTCCTCCTTGGCTCGGCTTTATCGGTTTACGAGTTGACAAAATGGTACGCGGGTCCCGACAGCCTCTCCAGCATCAGCGCTTGCAGCTCCTCCGGCAGGGACGTTTCGGACAAGGCGCGTCTCATGCAGTCCAGCCAGGCATCCGCCCTTTCCTTCGTAATCGGAAACGGCAAATGGCGCGCGCGCATCATCGGATGGCCGTGCTCATCGGAATACAGCGGCGGTCCGCCAAAAAACTGGGTCAAAAACTGGTACTGCTTTTCCATAACGGGTCGAATATCCTCGGGAAAAAGCGGCGCCAGCAGGGGATGGGCTTGTACTTTCGGATAAAACTTTTCGACGATCTCCCGGATGGCCGGGGCGCCTCCCGCTGCTTCGTAAATCGTGTTGAAGTTCAAAAAGCGATCCCTCCTCGGGTCCAGGACGCCTGTCTTGGGACGATTGCCTTAGCGCTGACCTCATTATATCACAAAAGCAGCCCATCTTCGCCTATAAAAAGCCGGCCCCTCCGCCGCGCTTTGAGCGTACGGCGCCGCGGCGCCGGCGCAAAACGGCAACAAAACAAAAAAACACCCTTTTCGGGTATGGGGTTTCACATCAGGATTCGGAACGCTCCGTCCGGGATTCCGTTTCATCCTCCGCCGGATGCAGCGACTCGCGAATGACATAAACGAAAGCGCATACCATGATTCCTGCCACAATAGCTGCCACGCTCATCTTCATTCCTCCGCATCTTTTGGACTGCATAACCGCATCCATGCCAATTTGTAGTTCTATTGTACCATATCCTGTTTCCGGAAGACAGACTTTTTTTGCAAGCGATTTCAATCGGTTCCGATGGAAAGAATAGGCGCCCGCCCACATATATTTAGGGGACAAGACTGTGACGAAAGCGCGGAAGGATGGGACGGATGGCAAGCAAAAAAACGGCTGCGGACATGCCGGTGCGGTGGATGCGGAAAGCGGCTTTGCTGAGTACGGGCCTGCTCGCGTTGTGGATCGGAGGCATGGCTTTGGCCCTCCCCCAACAGACGCTGCAGGCTTCGCTGCGGGGACTCTCGGTCTGGTGGGAAGTGCTGTTCCCCGCGCTGTTTCCCTTTTTCGTGCTGTCCGAGCTGCTTCTCGGCTTCGGCGTCGTGCATTTGACCGGCTCGCTGCTCGACCCGCTGATGAGGCCTTTGTTCCGCATTCCGGGCGTCGGCGGATTCGTGGTGGCGATGGGCTTCGCCTCGGGATACCCGGTCGGAGCCCGGCTGACCTCGCGCCTGATGGAGCAGCGGCTGCTTAACCGCGAGGAGGGCGAGCGTCTGGTCGCGATGACCACGTCCTCCGACCCGATTTTTTTGATCGGGGCGGTGTGCATCGGTTTTTTCGGCCGCGCGAACGTGGCCCCGGTGATGGCGGCCGCCCATTACGGCGGGGCGATGCTGCTCGGTTTTGCCCTCAGGCGCGGCGGACGCCAAAGACGGGAAGACGATGCGGAGACGGAAGCCGGAGCGCCGGAGAGCGCCATGCGGAGTACGGGCGGCCAAGCGGCGGGGAGCGGCATGGGGCCCGGCGGCCGGGGGAGGCTGCGGCATGCGGTTGCCGCCATGCACCGCGCCCGGCTTGCCGACGGGCGGCCGTTCGGCGTTATGCTGCAGGACGCGCTCAAGTCGTCCCTTCAGCTCATGATTGTCGTCGGCGGCCTCGTCGTGTTTTTTTCCGCCGCGCTTGAGCTGCTTCTGCACAGCGGGGTTCTTTCCTCGCTTCGGTTCGGATTCGGCCGCCTGCTCGGCGCCGCCGGGCTTGTACCCGGCTTGTCCGAAGCGGTCGTGCAAGGCGCGTTCGAGGTTACGCTCGGCGCCCGCGCCGCGGCGGAAGCGGCCCGGTCGGCTCCGCTCGTCGACCAGGTGGCCGCCGCCGCCTTCGTGCTCTCCTGGGCCGGCTTGTCCGTGCACGCGCAGGTGGCCGGGTTGATGAGCCGGACGCGCTGGCGGTATCTGCCGTTTTTGCGGGCCCGTTTGCTTCATGCGGTCATCGCGGCGGCTCTTGTGTACCTGCTGTGGCCGCTGCTCGGACCTCCGGCCTGATCGCCCCGGCGCCGAAGGGGGCTTTTTTCCCGGCTTGTTCTCTTCCGCGCAATGCCTGGCGGGTCCGCGGGATTGTGTTGGCCGCGGCAATTGTTTATCATCGTAGTGAAAGAACTCGTTCAGCGACAGGCTGCGGAAGGAGCAACGACGTGAAGTATGCGCTGCTTGACCGGGGCGACCGGCTTTCCCGCCAATTGGCGGAGCAGTTTCACACCCTTGCCCGGGCAAGAGGGCTTATCCATGACGAATCGGCGCCGGACATCGTGCTGTCGATCGGCGGAGACGGAACGCTGCTGCAGGCGTTCCACCGATTCCGCGACAAAGTGCGCAATGTGGCCTTCGTAGGCGTTCATACCGGACACCTCGGATTTTATGCAGACTGGCAAAAAAACGAACTGACCGAGCTGGTCGAATTGATGGCCTCGACGGAACCGAAAACGGTCAGCTATCCGCTGGTCAAAGTGGAGATCGTGACCAACGGGGGCACGTCGGTTTACATGGCTTTGAACGAATTTACGCTCAAAAGCGTAGACGGCACGCTGGTCGCCCAGTTGAACATCAACGACGAACCTTTTGAAATGTTTCGCGGCGACGGCATCGTCGTCTCGACCCCGTCCGGCAGTACGGCTTACAACAAAAGCGTCGGGGGAGCCGTCATTCACCCGTCGCTCGAAGCGCTGCAGATCGCCGAAATCGCATCGATCAACAACCGGGTTTACCGGACGCTCGGTTCGTCGATCATTTTGCCCAAGCACCATCACTGCGACATCGTGACCGACCCGGAGGAACCGCTCGCCATCGGCATCGATCATTTGATCATGCAGTTTCACGAGGTCCGTTCCATCGTATGCACGGTGGCCGAGGACAAGGTGCATTTCGCCAGGTACCGTCCGTTTCCGTTCTGGAACCGGGTACGGGAAGCTTTTATCGGCCTCGATCAGGCCCAGATGGCTTCGACGCAAAAACGCCCGCGCTAACTTGCCGTTTGCGGCCTGCCGAGGGCCGCAAGCCACGCCATGCGGCGGTTTGCCGCTCCTCTCGGTTAAGGCGAATCGCCGCCGCGGTTCCAAAAAAAGGCATTCCCGGCTTGCTGCCGGGAATGCCTTTGATTTTGCTGGCGCTTTCATAGCGCCGTTTTTACACCCGATCGCCGCCGGATTGGCCGCCGACCTCCTGCTGGCGGCGCCCGCCGCCTTCCGCCCGGGGAGCTTCGTCGCCGCGCGGCCGGTTTGTCTTGGCGCCGTTTAACCCGCCGCGGCGGCGGTTTTTGCCCTGCCATCGCCCGCCGGAGCGCTGCGGGCCATGACCCGCCTCGCCTTGCACGGCTGCGTCGCTTCCCTGCTTGGGACCGCGCTCGCGGGCTTCCTTGGCCGGTTCGCCGCCGGCAGAAGCAGGATGCGCCTGCTTGGGATGGCCGCCCTGTCCGCCCGGCGCTCCGCCAGCCCGTTTGTCCTGCCCGGAAGACGGTGAGCCGCCGCGCGCGTTCCCGCTCTGCTGCGCGCGGCCTCCCCTTCCGCCGAAGAAGTCCCCGCTTCCCTGGCGCTGAGACTGGCGGGCTTGTCCCGGGGAGCTTCCGCCGTCCTGACCGTGCTTCCGCTGGCCTTCGGCCCGTCCTCCGGAACCGGGCGCGGTTCCCGCTCCGCCGAAACCGAATGCGCCTGCCGTCCCGGCTCCGCCGGACAACGCGGCCTGAGCGGCCGCTTGAGCTGCCGCCCGGCGCTCCGCTCCTTCGGACACGGCTCTTGCCACGGCGGAAGGACTCGTGCCCGGGATACGACCGATCGGGCGTTCCTTGAGCGGCCAGCGCAGCAGCAGCCCCGTCCCGTTCGAGCCGGCCGAGGCCGCCGTTTCAGCCGTGCCTTCCCTGCTGTCCGGCGCCGATTCCGCCGTCTCCGGGAGCGCGCTCAAATCGACGATCAGATGATCGGGAACGGATTTCGGATCGGTCTTCTCGAGCACAAAATAAGCGCATCCGAAATTGCAGTATTCGTTAATGTAATCTGCGAGGCTGGAAATGACCGAATCTTTCGGCGCTTTCGGATTCGGCTCCCGAAAGAGCCCCTTGAGCCGGAGCTGATTGTATCCCCAATCCCCGACGATATAGTCGTACCGGTCCAACACTTCGCTGTACCTCGCGCGAAACGCCTCGGGATTCCACCCGTTCTTGTGATCGCGAACGACCCTGTAGGCATTTCCCTCTATCATGTAGATCACGACTGCTTCTCCTCTCGAACGCCCGTCGAGTTGACGACCCCCGTCAATCCGACTCCCGCTTTATACTCAATTCCGCGCCTTGGCGGCGTCGGCGGCGGTTGCGGATATCACCTGCTCGTGGGCATGGTACGAGCTGCGCACGAACGGACCGGATTCCACGTGGGAAAATCCGCGCGCCAGGCCTTCTTTCTTCAGCCAGGCAAATTCGTCCGGATGAACGTAACGTTCGACCGGCAGGTGGTTCGGAGTCGGCTGCAAATACTGTCCGAGCGTCAAAATATTGCAATCCACCGCTCTCAGGTCGTCCATCGCCTGAAGCACTTCCTCGATCGTCTCCCCGACGCCGAGCATAAGGCTGGATTTGGTCGGAATGTTCGGGGCAAACTGCTTCGCCTGACGCAGCAGTTCCAGCGACCGCGGATATTTCGCTTTCGCCCGGACGCGGTCGCTCAGCCGCGCGACCGTTTCGATATTGTGGTTCAAAATGTCCGGCTTCGCATCCATAACGACCTTGAGCGCATCCCAATTGCCCTGAAAATCCGGGATCAGCACTTCCACGCTGCAGAACGGCAGTCTGGCGCGGATGGCCTTTATCGTCGCGGCGAAGATCGAGGCGCCGCCGTCATTCAGATCGTCCCGTGCAACCGAGGTCACGACGCAATGCTTCAAGTTCATCTGCTCGGCCGCTTCCGCCACCCGTTCCGGCTCCTGCAGATCCAGCTCCGTCGGAAGCCCCGTCTTGACGGCGCAGAAGCGGCAAGCGCGCGTGCAAATATCTCCCAGAATCATAAACGTGGCCGTGCGGTTGGCCCAACATTCGTAAATATTGGGACAGCGCGCTTCCTCGCAAACGGTATGGAGCGTCTTGCTCCTCATCATATCCTTGATTTCGTGGTAATTGTCGCCTGTCGTAAGCTTGACGCGAAGCCAATCCGGCTTGCGCGGCTTAGCGCTGGTTGCCATCGGTTATCCCCTCTTTCTGTCCCTTTATTATAACAGGTTTCACATAAAAACCAACGTTCTGCAAACCATACCTTTATGCGCAAAAGGAGGGGTTTCATGCAACGGCAAAACGTCCATCCGACTTATGGGCGTCGCATGCTGTCCAAGCTCGCCGCAGCCGCTGCTGCGGGAATGCTCAGCATTTGCGTCTTCATCCCCGCCGGCACGGTCCTGGCGGGTCCCGACGCCAAGGCGAAGTCGTCTGCGGACAGGGAGCCGGCCTTGCGGCAACTGTATGAGCGCGTCGGCCTGATGACGAATTTGCCCTGGTATTCCATCGCCGCGATCGATCAATACGAACGGACCATGTCCAAAGCTCATCCGAAATCGAGACCTTTGCCCGAAGGGGCGCTGTCCGGCATCTTCATCACGCCGGAGCAGTGGGCCGGCCATTTGAATCCGGACCCCAACGACACGAATCCGCTGTCCATCCGGATCTTCGGCGGAGTCGGCAAAGACGGCTCCGGGGACGGAATTGCGGACCGGAACGACGCTTGCGATCTGCTGTTTGCGGTCGCCAGCCGCATCCGCGAACAAGGCGGGATCTCCGGCGATGACTTTGCCATCGGCCTTTGGGAATATTATCACAATACAAGAGCCGTTCAGCGGATTTTGCAGTTTGCCAAGCTCTACGAAACGTTCGGAAAGCTCGACCTGTCCCAGCACGTGTTCCCGCTGCCCATCGGTTCGGTCTACTCGTACCGGAGCACGTGGGGCAACAGCCGCGGGTGGGGAGGCGCGCGCATTCACGAAGGAACGGATATTTTCGCCAATCACGGCGTCCCCGTACGCAGCACCGGATACGGCATCATCGAAGTCAAGGGCTGGAATCCGTACGGCGGATGGAGGATCGGCATTCGAGACTTGGACAATCTGTACCACTATTACGCTCATCTGTCGGGCTTCAACAAAAAGCTGAAAATCGGCGATGTCGTCAAGCCCGGCCAGGTGATCGGATGGGTCGGCAGCTCCGGCTACGGGCGGCCCGGCACTTCGGGCAAATTCCCCCCGCACCTGCATTACGGCGTCTATCGGGACAGGGGGCTGGTCGAATGGGCGTTCGACCCGTTTCCGCTGCTTCGCAGCTGGGAGCGTTCCGAAATGAAGGCGCTCAAGGCGCATCGCCGCTCTTAAGGTCCGGCGTTACGGAGCTACTTCGACGGCGGATTTTCGCCCGCGCCCTTGTCCGATGCCAGCAGGCCGAGGATTTCGTCCCGGACCGGAATCGAGGCTTGAGCGCCTTTGCGGCTGACGGCAATCGCGGCCGCGGCCGATGCGAAACGCAAGGCCGCGGCCGTTTCCATGCCGTCTGCGCAAGCCGCCGCAAACGCGCCGAGAAACGTATCCCCCGCCGCCGTCGTATCGGCGGGCGTGACGGAGAACGCCGGCGCGAACCAGGTCTCGCCTTCCGGCCCGAAATAGCAGGCTCCCTTCGCGCCCAGAGTAACGACAACGCTCCGGACGCCGCGGCGCGCGAACTCCGCCGCCGCGAGAGCGGCATCTTCCTTCCCGCGAACGTTCACGCCGGTAAGGGATTCCGCTTCCGTTTCATTGACGGCGATCACGTCGATCAGCGGATACAAATCCGGCTCGATCGGCCGTGCGGGCGCCGGATTGTAAATCACCTTCGCGCCGGTATGGCGAACCTTCTCCAGCACGAAACGGTTGACCGCCTGCGGGATTTCGTTTTGCAGCAGCACCCATTCCGCTTCGGCCAGCCGCTCCGGCGGCACGTCCTCCGCCGTCAGCTTGCCGTTGCTTCCGGCCGACAAAATGATCTGGTTCTCGCCGGTCCTGGACACGGTAATAAAGGCGAGCCCGGAAGTGCCTTCCTTGACCGCGACCGTATCGGTCCGAACGCCCGCCCCGCTTAGCGAAGCCAGCAGTTCCCGTCCGAAAACGTCGCCGCCGACCGCGCCGATCATCCGGACATCGCCGCCGGCTCTCGCCGCGGCCACCGCCTGGTTGGCCCCTTTGCCGCCGGGCAAATATTCGACCCCGTGACCGTGAATCGTCTCCCCGGGCAAAGGGAAATCGTCGACATGGTTGACCAGGTCCATGTTGATGCTTCCGACTACGACAATCCGGCTCATACGCCACCTCTTCATTTTCATTCGACTTTTTGCCTTTGTTCCTATGATGGACGTCCCGCGTTCAGATTGCAACTTTTTATCGCCTCCGGAAGCCGGAGCACAAACCGGGGGAAGCAATCTTGCCTCGCCTGGCAACGGTATCCCTTCCGCTCAGAATTCGCGCAATGTCGCGCTGCTCTTCCCCCGGGGCCCGGGCAACGCCGCCGACACGCTTCGCCGCGCCAACGACCCCCGCCAACCAGCTCAACGAACGAACCTCGCGGACACGAGAAACGATCAGGTATGGTGAAACTATCGGTCGGATACAATTTGCGACAGCAAGATATCGGCAACAAAAGCATCGGCATCAAATTCAACGGACACAGGAAACGCTATTTCAGCAAAATGACGCCATTTTCGATCGCTGGCGGACACCAGCGACCTTATTCGCCGAAATCGGGAAGAAAAAGCGCGTTTTACAAACAAATAAAGGCATTGAGGTCCGGATGGCAGGTTGAAGCCGCTCCTTTCTAAAGAATAACGTCTCTACGGTCCGGTGCATGATGGCCGCCGTATTTCATTTAGCTAGACAAGCGCAATTCCCTCCCGCCATTATCGTTGCCGCCTCCGCTCCTTCATCCGCCAGTCCTTCGTGCAAAAAGCGGAATGCAATTGCCTTTACGGCATGCAGTCGCCCTTTTCCAGCACTAAACTCAACAGCATCCCGTTCGACTCAACCCGAGGAAAATAGCGAAAAACGGTTTAAAATGCCTCAATACGGGGGCAACGAAAACAGGGCGCCCCTCCGGCGATTGCCGGAAGTGACGCCCTGTCTAAGCGGACGCTTCGACCGTCTTGCCCAAGCCGCTAACGGACCATCCAGCCGCCGTCCACGCAAAGAACGTGGCCGCTCATATAGTCCGAAGCGCGCGAAGCCAGCATGATCGCGGGACCGACCAGATCCTGGTCCGTTCCCCAGCGTCCGGCCGGAATCCGTTCCAGAATTTGGCGGCTGCGGACCGGATCGTTCCGGAGCGCTTCCGTATTGTCCGTGCTCATATAGCCGGGAGCGATGGCGTTGACCTGCACGTTTTTGGGCGCCCATTCGTTCGCCAGCGCTTTGGTCAGCCCCGCTACGGCATGCTTGCTGGCCGTGTATCCGGGCACGTTGATGCCTCCTTGGAACGAAAGCATGGAGGCGATGTTAATGATTTTCCCCGAGCCTTGCTCGATCATCGCCCGGCCGGCCAATTGGGACAGCACGAATACCGAGTTCAGGTTGACGTCCAGCACTTCCTGCCAGTCGGCGTAGCTGTGCTCGGCCGCCGGCGTGCGGCGGATAATGCCGGCGTTGTTGACGAGAATGTCGATGCGGCCGAATGCGCTTATCGTCTTCTCGATCACGCCCGGCAATGCGGTCCGGTCGCTTACGTCGGCCGTAATCACGATCGCCCGGCGGCCAAGCGCTTCGATCCGCCGCTTCGTCTCCTCCGCCGGCGTGCGGTTGGTCACGAGCGCGACGTCGGCTCCGGCGCCGGCCAGCCCGACGGCGATCGCGGCGCCGAGCCCGCGGCCCGCGCCGGTGACCAGCGCCGTGCGCCCTGTCAAATCAAACAGCTCTTTCAATTTTCACCGAACCTCCCTGGTAGCGCTTTTCGATCTCTTCGGGCAATCCCGAGTCCGTAATCAGGATGTCGATCTCCTGCAGCGTTGCGAATGTGAACAGCGCGGCGCGGTCAAACTTGCTGTGGTCGGCCACGCAGTAAATTTCTTTTGCGCTTGCCATATATGCTTTTTTCAATTCGATCAGCTCGTTCGTAAACACGGTCAAGCCGTATTTCTCGTGAACGCCCGTTGCCGACAGAAACAGCTTCTGCACGTTCAAACGCGTCAGCCACTCGAGCACCTCGTTGCCGATCAGCACGTTGCGCTGGCGGTATCCGCCCGGCACGACGAGCCGGATCCGGTCCTTGCCAATCAACTCGCGGATGATAAGCAAATCGTTAGTGATGACGGTAAGCGGCTCGTTGGGCAGGCGTTTGGCGATTTCCAGCGTCGTGCTGCCGGCATCGAGCGCGATAATATCGTCCGGCCTGATATATCGAAGCGCATGAGCGGCGATGCTTTCCTTTTCTTTCACATGTTTGGTGTTCGGAATTTGCAAAGGGAGCAGCGGTTCGGGCTCCTCCTCCGCCGCCACCGCGCCGCCGTGCGTTCGCCTCAGCAGTCCCTTTTCCTCCAGCTTCTCGAGATCTTCGCGAATCGTTTTTTTTGTTACGCCGAATCGTTCGCTCAGCTCGGATACCTGAACGGAGCCGGATGTCTGAAGCAATTCCAGTATCGCCTGGTGGCGTGCAGCGGCAAGCATGATGCGTTAGTCCTCCCTCTTGTCAAACGGCTGTACGAAGTATGGAAAAAATCGCGTTTATTTTAACTCGCTGGCCGGAACGACGTCCATATCTTTAAACGTATAGTTTTCGCCGGCCATGGCCCAGATGAACGTATAATTGCTCGTGCCTACCCCGGAATGAATCGACCAGGCCGGAGAAATCACCGCCTGTTCGTTCGCGACGACGAGATGCCGGGTCTCCTGCGGCTGGCCCATCATGTGGAACACGCGGGCATCGGGCGCAAGATCAAAATAGAGATAAGCCTCCATCCGGCGGTCATGAACGTGCGAAGGCATCGTGTTCCAAACGCTTCCCGGCTTCAGCACCGTAATGCCCATCATGAGCTGGCAGCTTTGGATGCCGTCGGCATGAATAATCTGGTTCAGTTCGCGTTCGTTGGACGTCTCCTGCGAGCCGAGGTAAAGCGTATTCGCCTCCTGAATCGATACTTTGCGGGCCGGAAGAACGGCATGAGCCGGAGCGGAACAGAAATAGAGCTTTGCCGGATTGGCGGCGTCCTTGCTGGACAGCTTCAGCTCGCGCACGCCTTTGCCCACGTAGAGGGTGTCCAGACGCCCCAGTTCGTAGCGTTCCCCATCCGCCGTCACCATCGCCTCGCCGCTGCCGATGTTGACAAAGCCAATCTCCCGGCGCTCCAGAAAATATTCGGTTTTAAGCGTTTCGGCCGCTTCCAGCGTCAGCGTCTCCTTCACCGGCTGAGCGCCGCCGATAACGAGACGGTCTTCGTGCGTGTACGTCATCAGAACCTGATCCGGCTCGAACAGCTTCTCGATCAGATAATGCTTGCGAAGCTGCTCCGTATCGTAATGCTTCATGTCGTCCGGGTGCGTGGAATGGCGAATTTCCAAAACGAACGCCTCCTTGTTTGTTTTCGTTCGTTTTTATTATACCACACGTTTTCGAACGTAAGTGAACATTTTTTGAAGACATAAACAAAAAGACGGGAAGCTTTCTCCCGCCCCGAATCCTCAAGACCCGACACCGCCGCACGAATTTGAAAAGGCGAACTCAAACGCACCGGACCAGCCGCCCTAATGTCCCGCGGCGGCGCCCTCCGACGCCGAAGGCGGAGGGGGCAGGGCGATAGCCGGCGCCTGCGCGGCCGAGCTGCCGACCGGATTGCCTTGGCCGTCGTAATAATACATGGGCACATCGCCCACGACCATGACATAAGACAACGGAATGTCGGTTTCGACCGGACTCGAATCGCGGTCGAACGGAATCAGCACGAAAATTTCCGTTTTGATATGGATGTAAACCTCGACCAGCACATTATTGATGCCCGCGTTCGTCTGACGGGTTCGCACCTCGGCCTGCACGGCGGAGGCCGGCTCGAACTTGACGGACACGCTGGGACCGATCGACGAGATGATCGGGCTGTTCAGCGCGTGGCCGATCGGGATGTGCGCGTAAAGATGGCTCTGCTCCCGAAGCGCCTCCTCCACGACCTGAATCGTCTTCGCCGTAATGCGCATTTGTTCGGCGTAGTCGATCATGAACCCCTTTGTTCCTCCCGCTCCGTCCGTCTGCCATTGAATCATCCGGCTTCCGTCCGATCCGGAAGCAATATTGGTTTTAATCGCCTGATTGATGGCCTCGGTCGCCATCTGCGTCGTCCGGACTTTGGCGAGGAACATCAGCGGGTCGCGCAGCAGTTTGTCCGTCAGGGCGATCGTTTGAAAGACGGCCAGCACCGCAAGCGCCAGCATGATGAGCCAGAAATGGCGCCGCTTCATTCGCCGCCTCGGGCGAACGGTCCACCGCTTCGGAGCGGACGGCGGCGCAAGCGGCCCGCTTCGTCTTGAGGCGCGGGCGACAAATCCCCGGCTTCGGGGCCGGAGCGTGAACCGGCCGCCGGACGCCAACCGCGTACGCGGACTCATGCCCCTCCATCTCCGCGCGGGCGGATTCCACTTCAGCCTTAGCGCCAGCGGCTTTCCCCACCTTCTCCGCATGTCGGCTTCCCCCTTACCGCAAGTCATGTCCCTCCCAAGGGACAGTCCTCCTCCATGCTTATGCTTCACGGGCGCAAAAAAGAAGGCGCCCTGCCAGGACGCCTTCCCGATGCGATTGCCCGTTATGAACTTGCCGCTTCGATCTTGCCCTTGCGGCTTTTCCCCATGAATAGACGATTCCGCTTGTTCTTCCAATTCCGCTTACGCTTTGGCCGCTTCGATTTCGATCGACACTTTCACTTCGTCGCCGATCAGCACGCCGCCCGTTTCCAGAACGGCGTTGTAGGTCAGGCCGTAGTCGCTGCGCTTCAAGCTGCCGCTGGCGCTGAAACCGACTTTCTCGTTGCCCCAGGGATCTTTGCCCGCCCCTTCGAACGTAGCTTTGAACGTCTCGGAACGGGTCACGCCGCGCAGCGTAACGTCGCCCGTAATCTCGTATTCGTCCTCGCCCGTGCGGACGATTTTCGTCGCTTTGAACAACAGCTTCGGGTGGTTCTCGACATCGAAAAAGTCAGCCGATTTCAAATGGTTGTCGCGGTCGCTGTTGCGGGTGTCGACGCTCGCCAGGTCGATCGCGAATTCGATGTCGGCCGTCGTCAGGTCGGTCGGATCGGCTTCGATGCTCGCTTCGAACTGATGGAATACGCCTTTGACCTTCGCGATCATCAAGTGTTTGACGGAAAAGCCGATTTCGCTGTGTGCCACGTCCACCAGCCATTTCGATTTCGCCATAGTCCATTTCCTCCTCTTATTAACTAACTTTTATAAAGTAACATTAACATCAATATAAACTAAGGCCCTTGTTTTGTCAACGGCGTTTTTATTTTATGAGCCGAAGCCGGCCCGAAGGCCACAAAAAAACGGCGACTGACCGTTTTCCCGCCACCCCCGACGCCAACCCGCCATGTAGTCCGCTCAGTACCCTTCTTTGCCACCAGCCTTGCTGCTGACCCGCCATGTAGTCCGCTCAGTACCCTTCTTTACCCCCGGCCTCGCTGCCAACCCGCCATGTAGTCCGCTCAGTACCCTTCTTTGCTACCAACCCCGCTGCCAACCCGCCATGTAGTCCGCTCAGTACCCTTCTTTGCTACCAACCCCGCTGTTAACCCGCCATGTAGTCCGCTCAGTACCCTTCTTTACCCCCGGCCTCGCTGCCAACCCGCCATGTAGTCCGCTCAGTACCCTTCTTTACCCCCGGCCTCGCTGCCAACCCGCCATGTAGTCCGCTCAGTACCCTTCTTTACCCTCGGCCTCGCTGCCAACCCGCCATGTAGTCCGCTCAGTACCCTTCTTTACCCTCGGCCTCGCTGCCAACCCGCCATGTAGTCCGCTCAGTACCCCTCTTTACCCCCAGCCTTGCTGCTGACCCGCCATGTAGTCCGCTCAGTACCTCACTCGATTTAGCCCCGAGCGGCGGCTCCTTTCGCCCCTTTTTGGAATGTATGGTGAATTTTTTCCAATGAAAAAGCCCGTAGGCCGGGCCAAACGATTGGATCTATCCGACAAAAAAAGACAAATGAACGCCATCCGTTCAAATGTCTTTTTCCATTCGAAATCTCGCGCAACCAAAGACAAACGCGCCGGCGCGGCGTTATTCGACCTTGAACACGATATCCCCGTTATGGCAGTCGATCGTCAGGTTTTTGCGGTCCAAAAACCAGCTGTCTTTTTGCTCCATATAAAACGTAAATGAATCAGCCTTCACCACGGCGGCCGGGTCCATCGGTTCGTCCTTCATAATGCCGAAACCGTACGGCTCGGGGCCTCCGCTGACGTAACGGACGAAGATTCGGATCACGTCGCCGCTCTCATACCCCCACTCGCGCTTAAAGCACGCCACGGCGGACGGCGTCACGGACAATTCCATGCGGCATACCCCTTTCCCCTGTAACTGACAACAACAGCAAGTTCATTATACTGCCTGCCCGCTTCCCTTCACAAGCAAGCCGCCGGCCGGCTTCATTGACAGCGCGGATCAAATCGTTTAAGATTCGATTAGAACTTGATCACAATTCCATACCCGCAAAAGGGGAGTAGCTGTTCAATAAAGTCGTCACTACGAGACCGCCGTCTCCGGCTTTATTGGCAATGTATTCATTGCTAGCGAGACCTTTGCCGCGATTGTGAAGCTCCGTTAAGGAGATGCTAACAGTCGTGGCAAAGGTCTTTTTATTTGATACATGATTTGGAAAAAGGAGGCATATAACGATGGATTTTTCGCTTTTGCTCGAGTACGGGTGGGTATTGGTCATATTGGTGGCGCTGGAGGGGCTTCTGGCCGCGGACAACGCTTTGGTGCTGGCCATCATGGTCAAGCATCTGGACGAGAAGGACCGCAAAAAGGCTCTGTTTTACGGTTTGCTGGGGGCCTTTATTTTCCGGTTTGCGTCGCTGTTCGTCATTTCGCTGCTGGTCGACGTCTGGCAAATCCAAGCGATCGGCGCCCTGTACCTGCTGTTTATTTCCGTTCACAACATCGTCAAGTTCGTGCGAAAGAAAAACGCCGAGGAAGAAAAAGCGGCCGTTGCCGAGAACCGCAAAAAATCGGGCTTCTGGGCGACCGTCATCAAGGTGGAGCTGGCGGACATCGCCTTTGCGATCGACTCGATCCTGGCCGCCGTCGCGCTCGCCGTCGCCCTGCCCCCGAGCGGCATTCGTCCGATCGGCGGGATGGACGGCGGACAGTTTATCGTCGTTCTGGCCGGGGGCATCATCGGCCTTGTCATCATGCGGTTTGCGGCCAACTTCTTCGTGAAGCTGCTGCATGCCCGTCCCGCGCTCGAACTCGCCGCATTCGCAATCGTCGGCTGGGTCGGCGTGAAGCTGGCGGTACATACGCTGGCTCACCAGTCGCTGCATATTCTGCCCCATTCGTTCGCCGAAAGCGCCGTCTGGAAAACGACCTTCTACGTCGTGCTCGTGCTGATCGCCGCGGCGGGCTGGTTTCTGTCGGGCAAAAAGGCCGAAGCGGCAGGCGCGGAGAACGGCCGCTCGGAGGCGGCGAAATTAAACAAGAAAACGGGGTAACGCCGCTCCATTGGTTCATGAAAAGAACTGCGGTATAATAAGGCAAACATAAGCGTTTGGAAAAACGAGGGAGGAATCCATCATGCCTTCGGACGACATCGAATTCGAGCGGATACGGGAGAAACTGCCCGGCTTCGTAGAGGCAAGCCGGAAGCGCTCGGCGCACGGCAAGGTGGCCTCCTATATTCCCGAGCTGTCCAAGATGCCCAAGGATGCGCTGGGGATCGCCATTATGGATGGGAACGGGCGGACCGCTTCGGCCGGGGATTGCGAAATCGCGTTCACCATGCAGAGCATTTCCAAAGTATTCACGCTCATTCTGGCGCTGATGGACAACGGGGAAGCCGCCGTTTTCGACAAGGTGGGGATGGAGCCGACCGGGGACAACTTCAATTCGATGCTGAAGCTGGAACTGGTGCAGCCGGGCATTCCGTTCAACCCGCTCATCAACGCGGGAGCGATCGCGGTCACTTCCCTGATCGCAGGCTCGAGCCCGCAGGAGAAGACCGGCCGCGTGCTGGCGTTTTTCCGGCAGCTCGCGGACAATCCTTCCCTCGACGTGGACAAGAGCGTTTACGAGTCGGAAGCCGCCACCGCCAACCTGAACCGGTCGATGGGGTACTTGCTGAAGGATCGCGGCGTGCTCGAGGGCAACGTGGAAGAGGTGCTCGACGTCTACTTCCGCCACTGCTCCGTCAGCGTCACCTGCGCCGATATCGCGCGGATGGCGCTCGTTCTCGCCTTTGGCGGCACCGATCCGATCACGGGCAAGCCGCTCATTCCGCGGCGGTATGTCCAAATCGCCAAAACGTTCATGACGACGTGCGGGATGTACAACGCTTCCGGGGAATTCGCGATTCAAGTCGGGCTCCCGGCCAAGAGCGGCGTGTCGGGCGGGATCTTGACGATGGTGCCGGGACGGTACGGCATCGGCGTCGTCGGCCCGGCGCTCAACGGCAAAGGCAACAGCATCGCGGGCGTGCACCTGATGGAGACGCTGTCCCGCGAATTCGACTGGAGCATGTTTTAATCAAGCCCGGCGCGGACGCCGGCCGAACTGCCCGAAAGGCCGGCCGCTCCGCGCCGGATTTTTTGCTCGTTGATGAAAAAAAGCTCCGGCCGTTACCGCACCTCCTGCGCGTCGTGATTCAGCACGTTGTCTTCCAATACCGCGAACTTGTCTCCGTATTCGCGGATAATATGCTTTTCTCCCCAGGCGCAAAGAGCGTCCAGAATCGGCTTCAGGCTCCATCCGTACTCGGTGAGCTCATACTCCACTTTCGGCGGCACCTGGTTGTAGACAATCCGTCTTACGATGCCGTCCTGCTCCAATTCCCTAAGCTGTTGCGTCAGCATCTTCTGCGTGATGTTGGGCATGTTGCGTTTCAAATCGCTTGTCCGTTTTTTGCCGCGCGTCAAGTGGCAAAGAATGACGCATTTCCATTTGCCCCCGATCACTTCCAGCGTCGCTTCCACCGAAATGTTGTACTTTTTCTTGATCAAAACGCATCCACTCCCCTGCTTGTATAGGCACTTTTTAGTATCTATAGTACTTCAAAGTACGTACTGTTCTTCGGCATCCGCATCCTTCATAATAACATTCGCCGACCGGCAACACCATACCGCAGGAGTCGAGAGAACATGCCTCAGAATCAAAGGAGAAGCGCGTTTGCGCTATTTGCGCTGGCGATCAGCGCATTTGCCATCGGAGCGACGGAGTTTATCAGCGTCGGACTGCTCCCGCTTATCTCCGAAGACTTGCATATATCGGTCACGACCACGGGATTGACCGTTACGTTGTACGCTTTGGGAGTCACGTTCGGAGCGCCCGTCCTGACGGCCCTTACCTCCGGAGTCGCGAGAAAAACGTTGCTGCTGTGGATCATGATCGTGTTTATCGTCGGGAACGCCTTGGCCGCTTCCGCCACCGGCATCGGCGTGCTGCTGGCGGCGCGCGTCATCTCGGCGTTTTCGCACGGCGTCTTCATGTCCATCGGCTCGACCATCGCCGCCGATCTGGTGCCCGAGAACCGGCGGGCCAGCGCCATTTCGATCATGTTTTCCGGCCTTACGATCGCGACGGTCATCGGGGTGCCCCTGGGAACCTATATCGGACAGGAGTGGGGCTGGCGAATCGCCTTCATGCTCATCACCGCAGCCGGCATTGCCGCTTTCTTCGCCAATCTGACGCTGGTTCCTTCTTCGGGATTGCGGAAAGGAAATCCGGTCACCTTTCGGGATCAGGCCAAGGTGATGGCGAACGGCCGCCTGCTGCTCGTGTTTGCGGTCACGGCCTTGGGGTACGGCGGTACCTTTGTCGTCTATACGTATTTGTCCCCGGTGCTTAGCGAAATCAGCGGATTCCCGGAAAAAACGGTCGCGCTCATTCTCGTGCTCTACGGCGCGGCGATTGCCATCGGCAATGCCATTGGAGGAAAAGCGGCCAACCGCAACCCCGTTTCCGCGCTGCTGATCATGTTTTTGATCCAGTCCGCCGTGCTTTTCGTCTTCACCTTTACCGCACCGTACCCGGCGGCAAGCCTGATCACCGTCTTTTTAATGGGTCTGCTCGCGTTCATGAACGTTCCCGGCCTTCAGGTCTATGTGGTGATTCTTGCCGAGCGGTTCGTTCCGAAAGCGGTGGACGTGGCTTCCGCGATCAACATTGCGGCGTTTAATGCCGGCATTGCCCTCGGAGCATATCTGGGGGGAATCGTGACGGACACCCTTGGGCTCATGCATACCCCGTGGGTCGGCGCCTTGATGGTTGCGGCCGCCGTCCTGCTGACGGTTTGGGCGCGTTTGCTGGAAAACAGGGATTCCAAGGCAGTCAGCGCCAAGCGGGTTCTCGATTCTCAAGGATTTTAAAGGAGGAAAATAAAAATGGCAAAACATCTTCAGGATACGACAACGCTTCGCAACGGGGTGCGAATGCCCTGGCTCGGCATCGGGGTTTTTCAAGTCGAAGAGGGAGACGAGCTCGTCCAAGCCCTTAAATTCGCGGTCAAGCACGGCTACCGGAGCATCGATACCGCGGCGATTTACAAAAATGAAGCAAGCGTCGGCCAAGCGATCCGCGAAGCGCTCGCGGAGACAGGACTTGCAAGGGAAGAGCTGTTCGTGACGTCCAAAGTGTGGACCGCCGATCTGGGCTACGAGCAGACACTGGCCGCCTTCGATACGAGCCTGAACAAGCTGGGGCTGGATGTGCTCGATTTGTATCTGATCCACTGGCCCGTCGAAGGGAAGTACAAAGAGGCGTGGCGGGCGCTGGAAGCCCTGTATAAGCAGGGGCGGGTCAGAGCGATCGGCGTAAGCAATTTTCAGATTCACCATCTCGAAGACCTGATGCGGGACGCCGAAATCAAGCCGATGGTCAACCAGGTCGAATTCCATCCGCTGTTGACCCAGGAAAAGCTGCGGTCGTATTGCCGGGAGCACGGCATTCAGCTCGAAGCCTGGGCGCCGCTTATGCAGGGCCAACTGCTGAACCATCCCGTCATTGCGGAAATCGCCGGCAAATACGGCAAAACGGCGGCCCAGATTATTTTGCGCTGGGACTTGCAGCACGGCGTCGTCACGATTCCGAAGTCGACCAAACCGGGCCGGATCGCCGAAAACGCCGGGGTCTTCGATTTCGAGCTGGCGCCGGAGGACGTCGAGCGCATCGACCGGTTGAACGAGAACCGCCGGGTCGGTCCCGATCCGGACAACTTCGATTTCTGATTCGCCGCTAGCGGAGCCGCATTCGAGCTCCCGCCGTTCAGCTATCGGGCTCCGATAGCTGAACGAATCCGGACCGGCGTTCCCGCCGAGCCTTCAAAGCCGGAAAGGGATCGGGAGCCAAACCCAATCGTTTTCCAGCCCTTGGCGGATTCGCGGATGTTGAATTCAGTGCAAGATAAAGGCTTAGGAGCTTGGAAAGGAAGGATGACGGAGGCGGACAAGCCGCTGCCGCTGCGCCTCGAACAGCAGCACCGTCGCCGCCATGGCGACGTTAAGCGATTCCGTCCGGCCGGTCATCGGAATGATGATCGGACGGTCGACCAGTTCCATGACCTCGGGCGAAAGCCCGGCGCCTTCGTTGCCCAGCAGCAGCCAAGGGCTGCCGGACAAATCGCACGCGTAGCAGGATTCCGTCGCCTTGAGGCTTGTCCCGAACAGCGGAATGCCGCGCGCTTTCGCTTCGGGCAGCAGCTGCGGCAGATCGGCTTCCATGACCGGTATGGAAAACAACGCGCCCATCGTGGAACGCAGCGTTTTGGCGTTGTACAGGTCCGCCGTTCCTTTGCCCAGCACGACG
The DNA here is from genome assembly GCF_000378425.1 of Cohnella laeviribosi DSM 21336. GTDB lineage: Bacteria > Bacillota > Bacilli > Paenibacillales > Paenibacillaceae > Cohnella > Cohnella laeviribosi. The sequence continues at coordinate 109,547 of NZ_KB899819.1, forward strand.
GCGCTTGCCCCGCTGGCCGCGGCGCTGCGGATGATCGTTCCGACATTGCCGGGATCCTGCACGCCGTCCAGCACGACGACCGGTCCGCCCTCCCCGCGGAACAGCTGCTCCGCCTTCCGCTCGACGCGAAGCGCGACGGCGAACACCGGCTGCGGCGTCTCCGTCTCGCTGCACTTGGCGATCACATCCGGCGACGCCGGAATCCAGAGCGGTCCGTTCCCCTGCGCCTCTTCCCGCTCCGCGAATTGGACGAGCTCCGGCGGAATGCCCGCGCCTTCGTCGAAAACGACGCACTCCAGCGGCCAGCCGGCGGCAAGCGCTTCGGCGACGAGATGAACGCCCTCGAGCTTGAAGCGGCCCTCCCGCTGCCGGTGCTTGCGTTCGGACAGCTTCGCCCACCCTTTCACCCGCGGATTGGCTACCGAAGTCAAAGCCGGTTCAAGCTTCCGCATACGCCTGCTCCAATCGGGTGAGCTGCTCGTTGCGGCCGACGATGACCAGCACGTCGTCCGCGCGCAGGGATTCGTCCGGGCGCGGGGTGATGTTCATTTCGCCGTCCCGCTTGACCGCAAGCACGTTGCAGTTGTATTTGACCCGGATGTCGAGCTGCTTCAGGCTTTTGCCGACGATGGAAGACGGCACTTTCATTTCCACGATGCTGTAGTCGCTGGACAGCTCGATATGCTCCAATATGTTCGGCGAAATCAGATGGTGCGCCACTCTCAGGCCCATGTCCCGCTCCGGGAACACGACTTTGTCGGCGCCGATTTTGCTGAGCACCTTGCCGTGCAGCTCGTTCTGCGCCTTCGCGATAATTTGGGGGACGCCCAGATCCTTCAGGATCAGCGTGGTCAAAATGCTCGCCTGAATGTTTTGTCCGATCGCCACCACGACGACGTCGAAGTTGCGGATGCCGAGCGCCCGAATCGCCTCTTCATCCGTCGTGTCGGCGGATACCGCATGCGTGACGATATGGGCGACGTCCTGCACGCGCTCCTGATCTTCGTCGATCGCCAGCACCTCGTAGCCCATTTCGGCCAAAAACTTGGCGACGCTGGACCCGAACCGGCCGAGACCGATGACGGCGAACTGCTTTTTGGCCATGAAACGACAGCTCCCTTTTCCGTTTGCATCCATTGAATTTTATTATAGCATAGCGCTTCGGGCATATCCGCAAGCGCTAGTGGCAACCCTAAACGGGATAACGCGAAGGAGGTTCGCCCGTGAAATCGACGATGAGTTTGCGCGAAGCCATCATTTACCGGGTGAAGGACAACAGCCGCGACGAGCTGAGGGAGGTCATTCAGGATTCGGTCGGCAACGCGGAAGTCCTCCTGCCCGGCCTCGGCGTGCTTTTCGAAATGATTTGGACGCACAGTCCGGACGAAGACCGGGAACGCATGGTCAAAGTTCTCTACGAGCAAATTCACAAAGACGATTCCGCGAAATCGACATAATCCCTCGTCTCCATCACGACGGTTCCGTTCACGACCGCGCAGGCGACAAGCGGACAATCCCGAACCGTTCTGACGACCAAAAGATCGGCCAGCTTGCCCGGTTCCAAAGATCCGATCCTCTCGTGCTGTCCAAGCGCGCGCGCAGGGTTAAGCGAGGCCATCGCCGCCGCCTGTTCGAGCGGAATCCCCTCCCGCTTCAGAACGAAGACCGCCTGCAGCAGCGATGCCGGGTGATAGTCGGAGCATAGGATGCCGGCGGCCCCGGCGCGGATCGCGTCCAGCGCCGTCAGGTTGCGGTCGTGGGATCCGCCGCGCACGATGTTGGGCGCGCCGACGCAGACGTGAAGCCCTTGGCGGGCGGCATAGGCCGCCGTCTCCAGGTTAAGCGGGAATTCCGCGACGCCGGCTCCGAGCGCTTTGGAACGGTCGACCTGCTCCGGGGAATCGTCGTCGTGCGAGGCGACCGCAATGCCCCTGCTTCTTGCTTCGGCGGCTAGCGCCGTCAGCCTCCCCCAATCGATCCTGCTGCGGCGCTCCTGCAATTCCGCCACGATTTGCTTCACTTCTTCGGGGCCGACGCCCTGGTTTTTCATAACATACTTTTCAAAAGATCCGGGACGCTTATACTGTCCGACGCCCGGCGCGTGGTCCATAAAGGACAAATAATCGATCAGTCCCTGCTCGATGCACTGCTGCGCGAGCGCAAACCCGGTAAGATGCGACACCTCGTAGCGCAAATGGACGCCGTGCCGGATCATCGCCCGCTCCTTGCGCAATTCGGCGATGCGCCGGATCATCTCCGCCACCAGATGCTCCCCGCGGAGGCTTAAGCCTACCCCGAGCGACAGAGAATGGTACATCGTCGTGATGCCGTGACCCGCCAGCTTGCGCTCGAATTGCAGAAACGCCATCTCCAGCGGAAACAGCGTATTCGGACGCGGCTCGACCTCTTTTTCGATCGCATCGCAGTGAATATCGACAAGACCCGGCAGCACCCAGGCGCCGGTTGCGTCGACGACGGTGTCGCCCGGTTCGGCCCGCCGCACGGCACCCCACGCTTCGATTGCCGTTATCCGTCCGTTCTCCGCCACGACGTCCGCCTCGGCAATGCCGTGCGGTTGAACGACTTTTCCCCCTTTGACGATTAACCGCCCGATCACTTGGCTCCGCCACCTTTCTTCCGGACTGGATAGAAGAAAACACCCGGCTTAGTCAAGCCGGGATGCGCCTTGCCCGCGTTGGCCCCGCCTTACGGAGCCGTCTCGAGAAACTGCACGTCCGGCATCCGCTCCATCGCCGTCCGCATCGCATATTCGTTCTCAAACAGCGCCACGTAATTGTCGTTCTTGTCCTTGACCAGGGTCGAGTTGATGCGGAATTTGGAGGGATCGACCTTGTCGGCGACAATCCACCTTGCGAATTGGAACGGCGTGCGCGCAAGCTGGATGTCCACCCCGTATTCGTGTTTCATCCGGTATTCGAACACGTCGAACTGCAGTTGGCCGACAACGCCGAGATACGTGTCCTCGAACGGCCCGACCGACCGGAACACCTGCACCATGCCCTCTTCGGTGAGCTGGTCCAGACCTTTGAGATACTGTTTGTGCTTCAGCGCGTTTTTAACGCTGACTTTGGAGAAAATCTCCGGCGAGAACGTCGGCAGCTCGTCGAACGTAATGGCGCTGCCTTCGCTGAGGCTGTCCCCGATCCGGAAAATCCCGGGGTCGAACAGCCCGATAATGTCGCCGGGATAGGCGGTATCGACGATTTCGCGGTCCTGCGCCAGAAACTGCTGCGGCTGGGACAGCTTGATTTCCTTGCCGACGCGCACGTGCTTGACGGTCATGCCGCGCTGGAACTTGCCGGAGCAAATGCGCAAAAAAGCGAGCCGGTCGCGGTGGGCCGGGTTCATGTTGGCCTGGATTTTGAAAATATAGCCCGAAAATTTCTCGCTGTCCGGCGGAACGGGACCGTCCGTGCTGCGGCGCGGCGTCGGCGCGGGCGCAAGCTGCAGGAAGTTTTCCAGAAACGTCTGCACGCCGAAATTGTTGATGGCGCTGCCGAAAAACACGGGAGTCAGCTTGCCGCTGAGCACCTTGTCGTAATCGAACGGATCGCCGGCCACATCCAGCAGCTCCAGATCCTGCGCGAGCTGGTCGGCCAAATAATCGCCCGCCATCTCGCGGATGATCGGGTCGTTGTAGCTCTCCGTCTTGCGGACCTCGATCGTGGAATGGTCATTGCCCTGAAACAGCTCGACCTGCTGCTTCATCCGGTCGTAAATGCCGCACAGCTCGCGGCCCATGCCGATCGGCCAGTTCATCGGCACCGAACGGATGCCGAGCACGCGCTCGATCTCTTCGAGCAGGTCGAGCGGATTGCGTCCTTCGCGGTCCAGCTTGTTGATGAACGTAAAGATCGGAATGCCCCGCTTGGCGCACACCTGGAACAGCTTGATCGTCTGCGCCTCGACGCCTTTGGCGACGTCGATCAGCATGACCGCGCTGTCGGCGGCGGTCAGCGTCCGGTACGTGTCCTCGCTGAAGTCCTGGTGGCCCGGCGTATCGAGAATGTTCACCTTGTGCCCGTTGTACTCGAACTGCATGACCGAAGAAGTGACGGAAATTCCGCGCTGCTTCTCGATTTCCATCCAGTCGCTGGTCGCGTGGCGCGCCGCTTTGCGCGCCTTGACCGAACCGGCGATATGAATCGCGCCGCCGAACAGCAGCAGCTTTTCGGTCAGCGTCGTTTTGCCCGCGTCGGGGTGGGATATGATCGCGAAGGTGCGGCGCCTTGCCGTCTCTTGCTTCAGTTCTTCGCGGATAGATTGGCTCATTGGCTTAAAGTTCCCTTCCATGGAAAAATGACAGCTTTCATTATAGCATATTGTACCGCGGCAATCGCGGTTTTCGCTCATGCATATTCCTTGGCCATACAGACGATCGTTGCGCCGTCACGCGGAAATCCTGGACTGGGGGAGCGTGGCGGTCTTGAAGGAGGCGCGGGGTGCAACGTGTCTACATGCAACGGTCCACGTGTAACGGACCCAGAGGCCGTTATTTGACGCGGATCGCAGGATTCGGAATTTTGACCGGACACAGAGGACGTTATTTGCCGTTCGAATGCGGAAAAAAAGACCATGGCGAGCAAATAGCGGCTCCTGAGTCCGCCGGATTTTAAAATCTTGCCCATTTCCCCAAAATAAGGGCCGCTGAGTCCGTGAGGTTGGGCGAGGAGCATCGGCATTGGAAAACAAAACAGGCTCGGCTCTACCGAAATAGAACCAAGCCTGTACCGGCCTTTCGCCGCACGCGCGTCCTTAGCCATTCGGCGCGATGCCGCCGGTTACCGGTTATCCACCTTTTCCGGATACATGTCGTGGTTGAGCAAACGGTGCTCCGCCATCCGCTCGTATTTCGTTCCCGGCCGCCCCCAGTTGCAGTACGGGTCGATCGAGATGCCGCCGCGCGGCGTGAACTTGCCCCACACCTCGATGTACCGCGGGTTCATCAGTTCGATCAGGTCGTTCATGATGACGTTCACGCAGTCCTCGTGAAAGTCGCCGTGGTTGCGGAAGCTGAACAGATAAAGCTTCAGCGACTTGCTTTCCACCATCTTCAGGTCCGGAATATAGGAAATGTAGAGCGTGGCGAAATCCGGCTGTCCCGTGATCGGGCACAGGCTCGTAAATTCCGGACAGTTGAATTTGACAAAATAATCCCGGTACGGATGCTTGTTCTCAAACGTCTCCAAAATGCCGGGCGAATATTCGGTCGGATACTTCGTCCCCTGGTTGCCGAGCAGCGTAACGCCTTTCAGTTCGTTTTCGTTTCTTCCAGCCATGCGCTCTCCCGCCTTCCTTTCGTATTGCGAATCAAACGCCCCGCTTGTTGCCCCACACCCACGTGTGAAGCTGCGGGAGCACGTGAACGTTTTTTAGCGCGCGATGCTCCATCACGCGTCCGATCAGCCATTCGTACCGCCCGATCAAATAAGGAAGCAGCCGCTTCTCGTCCGTTTCGGCCAGCTCCCCGTTGCCTGCCTGCAAATAAAAGGGCACATCGGGATAGCGCCGATGGATGTCGGCCGCAAACTGCAGGTCCGCGTCGTCGAACACGACGATCTTCAGGCTGAACGCTCTCGCCCGTCCGCTCTCCGCAAGACGTTCCACGATATCGTCCAGCACCCGCAGGTCCGGCACCATGCCCGAGCTCGGAGGCTTCGGGGACAAGGTCAGCTCGTCGACGGCGAGGAACCAGTCCTGCCAGCGGCTGCCCTGCGTCTCGACCGCGACGCCGATGCCCCGGGCGTGCAGCAGACCGATGAGCTCGTCAAGCTGCGGATACAGGGCGGGGTTGCCCCCGGACAGCGTGACGTGCGCGAACGCGTCGCCGCCGATTGCCGTCAGCTCGGCCAGCACCTCATGCGCGGTCAGCATCCGGATGTCCGCCTTGGCGCTGCCGTCCCAGGTAAAGGCCGAATCGCACCAGACGCAGCGGTAGTCGCAGCCCGCCAGCCGGACGAACATCGTTTTTTGCCCGATCACCATGCCTTCGCCTTGAACGGTCGGACCGAAAACCTCCATCACCGGCAGCCGCCGATCACCCACGGCGATCCCCCTCTTTCAGCTTCGGCCTGTAGATGCAGTAGCTTGTGGGGGTTTCTCTTACATACACCTGCACGCAGCGCGGGCGGTTGGCCGTACCGTCCAGGTAGCGCTGCACGATCTCGTAAATCGTTCGGGCCACCACTTCGGTTGTCGGAAACCGGTCGGGCGATTCGGAATCGAAGCTCTCGGCGTCATCGTTCAGGACGGTATGATCGAAGCGATCGTGAATCAGCTCTTTGATTTTGGCGAAATTGACCAGAAAGCCCGAGGCGTCGAGCTCGTCGCCCGCAACCGTGATATTGGCGAAATACGTATGGCCGTGCAGCTTCCGGCACTTTCCGGCCTCGTCGGACGGGATATAGTGGGCCGCGGCAAATTGAATATCCTTATTCAACTCGTATTCGTATGGGTGAGCGACGGACGGGTAGATTTGCTGCATCATCGGCGGGCCGCCTCCTTTTTCGCCAGATAGCGCTCCAGCCCGTTGCGGCGCAGCCGGCATGCCGGGCATTCCCCGCAGCCGTCCGCGATAATGCCGTTGTAGCAGGTCAGCGTGCGCTCGCGGACGAACTCGAAGGCGCCGAGCCGGTCGGCCAGCTCCCACGTTTCGGCCTTGTCGAGCCACATCAGCGGCGTATCGATGACAAAAGGATAGTCCATCGCCAGATTAAGCGTAACGTTGAGCGATTTGATGAAAACGTCCCGGCAGTCCGGGTACCCGCTGAAGTCCGTCTCGCATACGCCGGTCACGATATGGTTCGCCCCGATCTGCTTGGCCAGCACGGCGGCGAACGAAAGGAAAAGCAGATTGCGCCCGTCCACGAACGTGGTCGGCAGCGCCCCTTCCTCCTGCCGGATGGGGATATCGCTGCGGGTCAGCGCGTTTGGCGCCAGCTGATTGAGCAGCGACATATCCAGCACGTGATGCCTGACGCCGAGATCGCGCGCGATGGCCGCGGCGCATTCCAGCTCCAGCTTGTGGCGCTGGCCGTAATTGAACGTAACGGCTTCCACTTCTTCGAAGCGGTCCAGCGCCCAGAAAAGACAGGTCGTGCTGTCTTGGCCGCCGCTGAACACGACGACCGCTTTTGAGCGATTGACAGTCTGGTTCAAGTTGCATCTCCCTTTTTTGCGAAGAGAGAGATTCCTTGACTTCCCGCTGCAAACTAAAGAATCGGCGCGAATCGGTTGCCTCTCTTCGCGCCGAACGCCAAAACGACGGTACCCTTGCGGGCCGCCGTAATGGATAGTTTTTTATAGAGGGAGTTCGCGAACCTCTCCCGGAGGACGCCCCGCACCGCACGGCGCAGCCGCCTTCCGGAATTCTTCTTTAGTTTTCCTCCGTACTATAACATAGCCGCCCGGAGATGAGAACAGGAAGTTTTTGCGGCGGCCGCCCGTCAATGACCGCCGCCGTATTCGGCGGCGCCGGCCCGTTTGCTCCGCTCGCCTTGGGCCGGAAGCTTCAGCTTCGCCGTGCCCATGAACAGTACCGCAAGCAGCGCCAGGATGGCGGGAACGATCACCCATACGAACATGTGCGCGATCGAGGAAGACAGCGCGTCCACGATCCGGTTCAGCACGTCCGACGGCAGTTCAGCGCGCTTCTCCGGCGTAAGCGATTGGCGGATATCCGCCAGCGAATGGACGCCTCCCGCGCCGGCCCCGCCGCCGAAGGCGTCCGCCATTTCCGCCGCAAGCGCGTTGCGCTGCACGATGCCGAACACGGTCAACCCGACCGTCATGCCGAGGGACCGCAAAAAGGACATCGACGAGCTGGCCGCTCCCCGCTTGCTGGCGTCGAAGCCGTGCATGCCCGCCATCCCGAGCACCGAGAACGAGAAGCCGACGCCCAATCCCGTTATAATCATGTACGCCGTCAGCTCGGCGTTGGAGGTGTCCGGCGTAATCGTGCTCAGCAGAAACGCCCCGAGAATGAAGATCAGCGCCGATCCGATCATGATGTTCCGGTAAGCCGTCTTGGCGGCCAGAAAGCCGCCGATTTGGGCGGCGACGACCGAAGCGAGCGTCAGCGGCAGCAGAATCAGCCCCGAGTTCGTCGCCGAGCCTCCGTGCACGCCCTGCACGTAGATGGGAATATACATCGCAAACGGAATGAACCCCGCCCCGTAAAACAAGCTGGCGAGCGCGCTCGATCCGAACAGCCGCTGCCTGAACATCGAGTAGGACACGATCGGCTCGGACGCCTTCGTCTCCGCGAACAGGAATATGCCGAACAGAATCGCCGAGGAGGCGAACAGCGTCACAATCGGCGCCGAATCCCAGGCGTACTTGGTTCCTCCCAGTTCAAGCGCGAACATCAGGCAGACGACCGCCCCGACGAGCGTAACCGCGCCCCACCAGTCGATTTTTTGCTTGGCGTGCTCGACCGATTCCTTGTAATAAAACAGGACGAGCAGCAGCGAGGCCAGGCCGATGGGCACGTTGATGTAGAAAATCCAGTTCCAATGGATATGGTCCACAATATAGGCGCCGAGCAGCGGCCCGAACAGGCTCGACGCGCCGAACACCGCCCCGAACACGCCCGACATGCTGCCCCGCTTCTCCATCGGCACCACGTCGAACAGAATCGCGAACGAGATCGGCATCAACGCGCCGCCGCCGATTCCCTGAATCGCGCGGTAAATGCTGAGCTCGACAATGCTGCTCGCCGTCCCGCACAATACGGAACCGAGGATGAACAAGGCGATGCCGAATACGAAAAACCGTTTTCTCCCGTACATATCCGACAGCTTGCCGAAAATCGGCATTCCCGCCATTTCCGTCACCAGGTAAGCGGAGGTCACCCAAACAAATTGGTCGTATCCGCCGAGATCGCTCACGATCGTTCCCATCGCCGTCGAGACGATGGTGTTGTCGATGGACGCCGCAAAGATGCCGAGCATAAGTCCGGCCATAATCAGGCCCATCCGGTTTCGTTGTTGAGTTGTCACGAGATTCACTCCAAACGGTTAAAAGTTGTTACCGCTACGTTTTGATTTGTTGTCCCACTTTCGCTCCCTTGGCCACGGACAGCGAATGTCGATATTCCACAACGCCGATTTCGCAGCCGGGACCGATGACCACCCGGTTGCCGCGGACCGCGTCCGCCCGGGTATGCTCGAGTTCGACGACATCCCCTTCGATCGACGCCGCCGTCAACCCGGCGTAAGCGGACGGCAGCAGCAGGTCCTTCAACTTGACGATCCGGCTGCGCTTGACCGCGATGGCTCCGCCGCCGATCTCGCGGGCTTCGCACGGGCCGTGCAGACGCCAATCGAGCCGATCCGCGCTCAGCAATCCGCCGATGCGAAAGCCCCCTCCCCCTTCCAGCGTCTCAAGTTCGCAATCGCCTTCCACGGCCAGTTGTCCGACAAGTCTGAACCGCTCGCCCGTCACGTTTCCGGATACGTTCACCTCGCCCGTGATGGCGGACCGGCCCGTCCTCATCTCCCCGTCCACCCGCAAATCGCCGGTAAGCTTTACGCTCCTGCTGTGCAGGGAACCTTTGATCAATGCGCTTCCGGTGCATTTGAACGTCTCCGCTTTCGTATCGCCGTTCAGCCGGCATTCGCCCACGATCTTGACGTTGCCGAATTCGCCGCCGTTCGATTCCGTCGTGCCGACCAGCCTCAAATTCGGGCGGCTGGCGGCGGCCGAGCCGCCGCTTGCGGTTGCCGTCATCTTTTCCGCCTCCTTATCCTTGGACCCGCTGTTCGATTTTCGCCTGCGGATGCGCGAGCAGCTCGCTGCGGTATTCAACCCGCCCGATCGCGCAGCCCTGGCCGATCTTGACCCGGTTTCCCCGGACGACCGCCGCCGTCGTGTTTTCCAGCTCGATGTCGTCGCCCTCGATCGTATCCGCCGTAAGCCGAATCGCAAGCTTTGGGACGATCCGTTGCCATAAACGCTTAAAGCCGCCTGCGCCGCCCCGAAGAATGCGAATCCGCTCGCCGCCGATTTCCCTCGCCGCGCATTTTCCCTGTATCCGAATCTCCATCTCTCCGGCGTTCAGCAGCCCTTCCACGTCGAACCAGCCGTTCGATTGGAACGTCTCCGCCTCGCAGTCTCCGCGCACGTGCAGTCCTCCGTTGACGTAAATCCTTTCCCCGTTCATTCCGCCCCGAACCCGGACCATGCCGTCGATGCGCGCTTCTCCCGAGGACAATCCGCCGCCCACAACCATATGGCCGTTGCAGTGCAGCCGGCCGGTCCGCACGTCTCCATCCGTCTTGACCTGGCCGTTGACCATAAAGGAATCGGAGACGGTAGCCCCCGCAAGCTTGCCGACCCCATGAATCGTCAACTGCCGGTAACGGCCTCCTGCGGCGCTGCCGACCCCGTTAATATTCAAATCCGGACGGTTGTCTTGCTCCATCCTTCCTTCCTCCTTACGTCAGCATCAGCTTCAATCGTTCCGCGCATTCGGCCAGCGGCACGCGGGCGACCACCTTGGCGCCGCTCTCGAAATGCAGCTCGGCCGGCATCGACACAAGCGCGAAAACGGGCACGCCCATCTTGCGGATAAAAATCAGCTCGCACGCCTTGCCTTCGAATTTGGGGAAATGCTCTTTCAAGACGGACAGCAGCAGCTCGCCCTCGTCCAGGTTCATCGCCCCGTCCTGCAGCAGCCGGTCGGCCACGTAGAGAAACAAAATCTGCTCGAACGCGTACACGGTGTTCGCCGGATCGCGGGCGGCAAAGCGCTCCATCACCACACTCGAAACAATGTTACGTTTTATGATTTCGTCTTTGCGCAAGTTCAGATCGTACGAATACGGCGACAATTTGTCCGCCAGCTCATCCAGCGAAAGATCTTCCTTCATGTTTATGATTTTGTCGATCCGGGACAGAATCAGCTCTCTCGGAAAAAACGTCTCTTGCCCGGTAAAGGTCGATTTGCGGATAAACCAGTCTTCGGGAATCAGCTGCTTCCGTTTCCATCTGTACAGCTGGCCGTAGGAAATGCCGGTCAGCTCCAGAAGCTCCTTCTTCGATATCAACTCCCGTCCGGACATCGATTCATCACCTCTTTCAATGATAATGTAACATAACATTGTTACGTTGTAAAGCCGAAAAACATCCGCCCGTCCGCGAAAGCGAACGAGGCGGATGCCTATGCATTTGCCGGTGTTATTTGGTGTTGGTGACCCAAATCACGTTGTCCTCGTCTTGCCCGTTCACCGGCCACCAGTGGAACCCGTCTTCGCGCAGCAACTCTTCCGCGCGGGCCGGTCCCCAGCTTCCGGCCGGATAGAACGCCAGATCATCCGACGATTGGCTCCAGGCTTCGGCGATCGGATCGACCAGTTTCCATGCGGCCGCCAGCTCGTCCCAACGGGTAAAGTAGGTGGAATCCCCGCGGGCGGCGTCGTAGATCAGCCGCTCGTACGCTTCCGGCGTGTTGATGCCGACCTGGCAGCTTTGGCAAAATTCCATCGCGACCGGCTGGATCGTCATATCGTTGCCGGGCTTCTTGGCATTGATCTTGATATAGATGCCCTCCATCGGGTTTACCCGGATGACGAGCAGGTTCGGCTGAAGCTGCTGCCGACTCGCGAACAGGACGTTGTTCGGCACGTTCTTGAACTCGATGACGATTTCGGTCGATTTGACCGGCATCCGCTTGCCCGTACGCACGTAGAACGGTACGCCCGCCCAACGGAAATTGTCCACGAACAGCTTGGCGGCAAAAAACGTTTCGGTCGTCGAATCCGACGGAACCGAATCCTCGTTGCGGTACCCTTTGACGGCTTGGCCCTTGAGCTCCCCGTCCGTATACTGGCCGCGGACGACGTGCTTTCTTACGTCTTCGGCGGAGCGGAAGCTCCGCACGGAGCGCAGCACCTTGACCTTCTCGTCGTGAATGTCTTCGGGATCGAGGCGGCCCGGAGGCTCCATGGCGATCATCGTCAGCATCTGCAGCATGTGGTTCTGCACCATGTCGCGCAGCGCTCCGGACTTGTTGTAATAAGCGCCGCGCTCTTCGACGCCGACCGTCTCGGCCAGCGTGATTTGCACATTGGCGATATGATTGTTGTTCCAAAGCGGCTCAAAAAAGGCGTTGGCGAACCGGATAACCTGAATGTTCTGCACCATTTCCTTGCCGAGATAATGGTCGATCCGGAACACTTCCTCCTCGCGGAACACTTGACGAATTTCTTCGTTCAGCTTCTCGGCGGACGGGTAATCGTAGCCGAACGGCTTCTCGATCACCAGACGGTGCCAGCCGGCGCTCTCCAGCATGCCGCCGTCGCGGAGGTTGCGGGATACGGTGCCGAACAGCTCCGGAGCGAGGGCCAAATAGAACAGCCGGTTGCCCGGAATGGAATAGCGGGCTTCCAGCGCTTCCGTCGCGGCCTTCAATTCGCGGAAGCCGTCTACATTGCCGATATCCAGGGGATGGTAGGAAAAATGAGCCGCAAATGAGTTCCAGTTCGCGTCGTCGGGCTTGTACCGGCAAAATTCCCGTATCGACTCGTACACGTCGTCGCGGAACTGTTCGTCCGTGCGAACGCGGCGCGCCAGTCCGACCACCGCGAACCGCTCGCCCAGCTTCCCTTCGAGATACAAGCTGTACAGGGCGGGAAACAGCTTGCGGCGGGCCAAATCGCCCGTAGCGCCGAAAATAAAATAAACAGCGCCGTCAGCGGCGGCGAAAGTGTCCAACGTTTTATCTGCCATGGTCCTCATCTTTCTATCATCAGAATTTTAGATACACGTATTGTAGTTTATCACAATTGACCGGCGTTTGCTATCGATTTGGGGATTCCATTTGGGGATTTCAAGCAAAAACACCTCCATCGACGACGTCGGTGATGGAGGTGTCTTTGGATTTTACAGCGGACTGATCTTGAATTCAAACTCCAGAATACCGTCCGACGGGATGCGGTACTCTTTCTGGATCGGTGCGCCCCAGCTATCGTCGCCGCCTACGCCCGCCTGCTTGCCGGCTACGGTAACGACCGTGTAATGAACGTCGGGCAGCTCATAATGGTGGTACGCGCTTTCCAGCTCAAAAGCGGTGTACGGCGATATGTTGCACTCGACCGGCGCCCGGGGCGGGGCGGAAATCCGCAAGCCGTGGCGGCCGGCATCGGTGATGTCGACTCGCCGTACGCCCGTACGGTTTCCGGACTCCTGGGGAACGACATAACCCGATACGTTGTCGGTCACCCTGTTCCGAAAGCGGATCAATCTGGCCCCTTGGGAGCGGTCGGCGTAATTCTCTTCCGGTCCCAGCGCATACCAATCCAGCTCGCTATATTCGGCGGGGATTTTGAAAGACAGGGCGAATATCGGCAAATCGGGCAGTCCAGGCGCCCCTTCGTAACGGCACTTCACCCGCAGACTGCCGTCCCCGTACACCGTGTAGACCACAGTCACAGCTACATCCGCATGAATATTCAACGCATAGCGGAAGGTCACGTCGACCTGCCCGGCCTGCTCCTCCAGTCCGACAAAAACGCATTTAGGCGCCAGGCTTGCCGCAAACCACCCGCCTGCATGGAAGCCTTGGCCCATGCCTCTGTCATTATCGGTCGTAGCCCTCCAAAACAGCGGAGCCGGCGGAATAGCGATCATTTCCCGGCCCTGGTAGCGTAAGGACACCAGACTGCCTACCCCTTTGGAAAACAGGATATTAAAACCGTCGCCATGAACGCCGATGTTCACATCACCGCGGACGACACGAATCTTCCCTTCCGGCAATACCGGCTCGGCCGTCTCCTCGACGACAAATACATACTGCCCAAACGCGACTTCATGACCGGCATCGGCCCACAGCTCCCGCTCACGCAAAATCAGCGAAGCGTGAAGCGCATATTCCCCAGGCATTCCTTCCACATCGGGGAGATCCAGGGCCAAATAGGTTTCACTCTGCGGAGCCGCCTGCGGGTAGAGAACCGTCCGGAACACCTCTTCGCCTTCGCGATAAAGCGTACAAACGAGCGCATAGGCGTCCAGTCCGGCGAACAGGTTTTCATTTTTGACCTTTATGCCGCAGCGGTCCGGAATCAATCTGACGTTCTGGTACAGGAATTTGACTTCCTGCATTTTGGGCGATACGACGCGGTTCGCATACACAAGTCCGTTCGTGCAAAAATTATAATCCGTAGGCCGATCGGCAAAGTCGCCGCCGAACGCCAAATATTCCTCACCGTAGCGGTTTTTCTTCACCACCGCCTGGTCGATGAAATCCCAGATAAATCCTCCCTGATACAGCTCATATTTCTGCTCCAGTTCCGTGTATTTGTGCATTCCGCCGACCGAATTGCCCATGGCGTGCATATATTCACAGCTGATATACGGCTTTCCGGGATCGCTGTTCAAATAAGCTTCGATGTCCGCCGGTTTGGCATACATGCGGCTTTCCATATCGCTGATGTCATCATAGGCGCGGTTGTGAAACACACCTTCATAATGAACGAGACGGCTCGGATCCCTTTCGCGGAAATAATTCGCCACCTCGCGCAGAACCTGCCCGGCGTAGGATTCGTTGCCGCATGACCAGATGAGAATCGAAGGGTGGTTTTTGTCCCGCTCCAGCATCGAAATCGCCCGATCCATGACGATATCCCGCCATTCCGGCTTGTCTCCGGGAATGTTCCAGGACGGCTCGACAGCGCCCAGCTTTTGCCATGAGCCATGCGTCTCCAAATTCATTTCGTCGATTACATACAGCCCGTACTCGTCGCATAATTCGTACCAAAGGCTTTGATTCGGGTAATGGGAAGTGCGGACGGCATTGATGTTGTTTTGCTTGAGCGTGCGAATGTCCCACAGCATATCCTCGCGCGTAATCGCCCGCCCGGTTCGGCAGTTGAACTCATGACGGTTTACGCCTTTGAATACAATTCGTTTGCCGTTCAGCCGCATTACCTTGTCCACAAGCTCAAACCGTCGGAATCCGATTCTTTGCGGAATGACCTCTGTCAATTGCCCTTTTTCATCGTAAAGGCGAAGGATAAGCGAATATAAATAAGGCAGTTCCGCGCTCCATGGATGAACCTCCGGCACCTCGGCAGCGAGCTTTGCGCGTCCGTCCTCCCGGAAATCCGACTCCAGGACGGCCAGGCTTCTCCCCTCCGCATCCCGGATCTCCGCCTGAACGCGGGCTGCCATCGGTTGTTCCAGCCGCAGCTCAAGCCCAAGCAGCCCGGTCCGATACGAATCGTCCAGGGTGGCCCGCACCTGTAAATCCCGCACATGGACTTTCGGTATGGTGTACAGATACACTTCTCGAAAAATACCGGAGAATCGCCAGTAATCCTGATCCTCCAGCCAGGCGCCCGTACTGCGTTGGTACACCTCAACCGCCAGCCGGTTTTCCCCTTCCTTTATATAGTTGCTCCTGAAAAAGTCGATTTTCAAAAATAGTTTCGGGTTGCTGGCTGGGTTGTGAGGGGGAACTTTCCCTAATGATCGGTTTCCATGTTAGTTTTGGAGCATTTTTGCCGCTCTTTGCAGGTTGTGGGTCAGAATCCCGAAGCCGACCCAGCATTTTGAGCCGACAAAGCCCCGATACCTGCTGCGGTTCAAACCGTACTTCCGCTTGAGAAGACTAATCTTCGCTTCTCCAGCTGCACGGTAACGCTGCAAGTCTTTGAACCATAATTCGTTTTCGTACTCGGATCGGGC
>NZ_KB899820.1 GCF_000378425.1 Cohnella laeviribosi DSM 21336
AGGTTCCCAGTACACGTCCCATGCTTACCACGACATGCTGCCTAAGGTTGGCGCCAGAATCAGCATGTCACGCCGAGGCAATTGTTACGACAATGCCTCTATGGAGAGCTTCTTTTCCCATCTCAAGGCTGAAGCACTCTATCCTTATGATATACGAAGCTTGGAAGAGGCGCAAAGGCGTATTGAGGAATTTATCCGCTTTTATAATGAGGAACGAGCACAACGGAAGCTAAACAAGCTGACGCCGGTTGAATACCGACGCCAGCTTGCAGCTTAGGGTGTTTTTACAATGTCCACTAAATGGGGGCTTGACCAAACGGTTCTCCGCTTGCCGTCGGGGGCTTTTGTTGTCATGGCCGGAGACTAACGACCCGCTGCTCATTCGCCATGTAGTCCGTCTAGTACCCTTCTTGGCTGCCAACCCCGACGCTTACCCGCCATGTAGTCCGCCCAGTACCCTTCTTTGCCGCAAACCCCGCTGTTCACCCGCCATGTAGTCCGCCCAGTACCCTTCTTTGACGCAAACCCCGCTGTTCACCCGCCATGTAGTCCGCCCAGTACCCTTCTTTGACGCCAACCCCGCTGCTCATTCGCCATGTAGTCCGTCCAGTACCCTTCTTTGACGCCAACCCCGCTGTTCACCCGCCATGTAGTCCGCTCAGTACTCTTCTTTGCCGCCTAGCCCGACGCTCACCCGTCATGTAGTCCGCTCAGTACTCTTCTTTGCCGCAAACCCCGCTGCTCACCCGCCATGTAGTCCGCTCAGTACTCTTCTTTGCCGCCTAGCCCGACGCTCACCCGTCATGTAGTCCGCTCAGTACTCTTCTTTGCCGCAAACCCCGCTGCTCACCCGCCATGTAGTCCGCTCAGTACTCTTCTTTGCCGCCTAGCCCGACGCTCACCCGTCATGTAGTCCGCCCAGTACCCTTCTTTGCCGCTTAGCGGATGTTCCCGAACGAACGTGCGAGCGGATCGAGCGCTCCATGACCGCGGATGCGTAATGCAAAGCCCCCTCTGGCTTAAGCCAGAGGGGGCCATGGTGAGCAGGCTTACTTTTGGGACAGCCTCAGCGGGATTACAGGCTCCAGTCGAGCTTGACTTCCCTGCCGGTACGGGAAGATTCGTAAATCGCGTCGATGATCAGGTTGGAGCGCAGGCCCGTTTCGGCCGATGTCCACGGCGTTTTGCCTTCCCGGATGCATTCGAGGAAATGGCGGCTGAGCCGAATGCGCCCGCCCTCGTCGTCTTCCGGCGCTTTGAGCGGCACGTCGACCGTGCGGTCGAATTTTTCCGTCAGGAACATGCCTTCATTGCCCCGCAGGTATGCGCCGCCCTCCGAGCCCATAATATGCACGAACGGGCTGCTGTCGGTGTTCATGTGCACGGCCCAGCTGACTTCCAGCGTCAGCGTGGCCCCGTTTTCCATTTTGATCATGGCCGTCGCCAAATCTTCCACGTCGTAGACGCCGTTCCAATCCGGTTTCCCCCAAGTGCCGATCCCTTTTTTCCGCGGACCGAACTCGGCGTACGTGGCACCGTAAACGGATATCGGCTTCGGCTCGCCCATCAGGAAAAAGGCCAGATCCAGCATGTGCACGCCGATATCGATCAAAGGGCCGCCTCCGGACAGTTCCTTGCGCGTAAACCAGGTGCCCCAGCCGGGAATGCCTTTGCGCCGGTACCAACCCGTTTTGGCGGTATAGATGTTGCCGAGCTCGCCTTGTTCGATTTGCGACTTGACTTGCAGCGGCAGCCACTCCCAGCGCATTTGGTGCGCGACCATGACGGTCTTGCCGTATTTCTTTTGCGCGCGGACAATATCCTTGGCCGCCTCCGAATTCAGGCCCATCGGCTTTTCGACCAGGACGTGCTTGCCGCTTTGCAGCGCCTGAATCGTCAGCGGAGCGTGGCTTTGATTCGGCACGGCCACAATGACCGCGTCCACGTCGCTCCGTTCGATGAGCGCTTCCGGAGACGGCGCTACCGTCCGGATCCCGTATTGCTGCGCTCTTTGCTCCGCCAGCGGCAGATAAGCGTCGGTGATCGCGACGATTTCGCATTCTTCGCCGAGCTTGCCGAATTCCTGCAAATGCACGTTGCCGATATTTCCCGCTCCGATCAGTCCGATGCGGATTTTATCCGAAGAACCCATGTGCCAGACGACCTCCATCGAAAAAAGTGAATGTTCTGCATTACCGTCATCATACGCCAGAAACAGCTATGAAAACGATGTCCAATTTGGCCGTTTTTTTATTCGCGATGGTCATCCGGGGAGGCGGCGTACCGGCAACGTCAACATCTGCGGGAATTCATCCCCTCTTCCACCAGGGTCCAGGCGCGCCGCATATCCTTCTCCTCCGGCGTCGGCACGCCCGCAAGCGGGTACGGTTTGCCGAGCCGTTCCCATTTGTATACGCCCATCCGGTGATACGGCAACAGTTCGAATTTGGCGACGTTGTCCAGCGATCCGACGAACGCGCCGAAGGCCGTCAAATCGGCCGCGCCGTCCGTAACGCCGGGGATAAGCACATGGCGGATCCAAACGGGCTTGCCGCGCTCCGACAGCCACCTGGCGAAGGCCAGCGTACGGTCGTTCGGCTGGCCGGTCAGCGCGATATGGCGCCGGCGGTCAAGCAGCTTCAGGTCGAGCAGCACGAGATCGGTCGCTTCCATCAGCTCTTCGACATGAACCGGGTCGCAAAAGCCCGAGGAATCGACCGCCGTATGCAGCCCCCAGCGCCGCTTGCACGCGGCGAGCAGCCGGGCGACGAAGGGAGCCTGCAGCGTCGGTTCCCCTCCCGTTACCGTAATGCCGCCGCCCGAACGGCGGTAATACGGGACGTAAGGCTCGATCTCGGCCAAGATGTCGTCGACCGTGGCCTCTCTGCCCTTGTCGGTGCGCCACGTGTCGGGATTGTGGCAGTAGGCGCATTGCAGCGCGCACCCCTGCATAAAAAGCACGAAGCGAATGCCCGGTCCGTCTACCGTGCCGAACGTTTCAACGGAATGAATCCGGCCTATCGTATGCAAGACATTCGCCTCCTTGTGGTCGCCTCACATCTGCTTCGCGGCATCGCCGGCGCGCGCTCCTCCCCGATCCGCTCTCCGCGGCCGAGGCCGGAACGCGCCCGGACTTCCGCTCAGATGCGTACCGCCCTCATACTGCTCGCATGCCGCACGCATGCTGATCCTCCCATATGCTTGCGTGCCACTCGCATGGCTCGCACTCCGCCCGCACGCTCACATGCTGCCGTGGAACGTCCGGTTCACCACATCCAACTGCTGCTCCCTCGTCAGCTTGATGAAGTTCACCGCATAGCCCGACACGCGGATCGTCAGCTGCGGGTATTTCTCCGGATGCTCCATGGCGTCGAGCAGCTGCTCGCGGTTGAACACGTTGACGTTCAGATGGTGCCCGCCGCTTGCCGTATAGCCGTCCAGCAGCGAGACGAGATTGGCGCGCCGCGTTTCCTCCTCCCGGCCAAGCGCCTTCGGCACGATCGAGAACGTGTTCGAGATGCCGTCCTGGCAGCTCGCGTACGGGATTTTGGCGACGGAGCCGAGAGAAGCGAGCGCGCCCTTGCGGTCGCGGCCGTGCATCGGGTTGGCCCCGGGCGCGAACGGCTCGCCGGCTTTGCGGCCGTCCGGCGTGCTGCCCGTCTTTTTGCCGTATACGACATTCGACGTGATCGTCAGCACCGACAGCGTCGGAATCGCGTTGCGGTACGCATGGTGCTTGCGCAGCTTGTTCATGAACGATTCGACCAGTTCCACCGCGATTCTGTCGACCCGCTCGTCGTTGTTGCCATACTGCGGATAGTCCCCTTCGATGACGAAATCAACCGCGATTCCCCGTTCGTCGCGCACCGGCCGCACCTTGGCGTACTTGATCGCGCTTAAGGAGTCGGCTGCGACCGACAGGCCGGCGATGCCGCATGCCATCGTGCGGACGATCTCCCGGTCGTGCAGCGCCATTTCCAGCCGCTCGTAGCAGTATTTGTCGTGCATGTAATGGATGACGTTGAGCGTGTTCATGTAAAGCCCGGCCAGCCATTCCAGCACCTCGTTGTAATTGGCGGCCACTTCCTCGTAGTCGAGCGTCTCGCCCGTAAGCGGCGCCAGCTTCGGCCCGACCTGGATGCCGAGCTTTTCGTCGACGCCGCCGTTGATCGCGTACAGCAGCGCCTTCGCGAGGTTCGCCCGCGCCCCGAAAAACTGCATCTGCTTGCCGATCCGCATCGCCGAGACGCAGCAGGCGATGCCGTAATCGTCGCCGAACAGCGGCCGCATCAGCTCGTCGTTCTCGTACTGGATCGAGCTGGTGTCGATCGACACCTTGGCGCAGTAATTTTTGAACGCCGCAGGAAGCCGCTCGGACCAGAGCACGGTCAGGTTCGGCTCGGGGGCCGGTCCCAGATTGTACAGGGTGTGCAAAAACCGGAACGAGTTGCGGGTGACGAGCGGCCTCCCGTCCAGCGCCATGCCGCCGATCGATTCCGTCACCCAGGTCGGATCGCCGCTGAACAGCTCGTTGTACTCGGGCGTGCGAAGGAATTTGACCAGCCGCAGCTTCATGACGAAATGGTCGACCAGCTCCTGCGCCTCCGCTTCCGTCAACGTGCCTTCGGCCAAATCCCGCTCGATGTAAATATCGAGGAAGGTCGAGACGCGGCCGAGGCTCATCGCCGCCCCGTTCTGCTCCTTGATGGCGGCCAGGTAGGCAAAGTACAGCCACTGGAACGCTTCGCGGGCGTCGGCCGCCGGAGCCGAGATGTCGAAGCCGTACGACGCCGCCATCGCCTTCAGCTCCTGCAGGCTGCGAATCTGCTCGGACAGCTCCTCGCGCTGCCGGATGACGTCCTCCGACATCGCGCAGACCTCCAGCTCGCGCAAATCGTTCCGCTTGGCTGCAATCAGCCGGTCGACGCCGTAAAGCGCCACCCGCCGGTAGTCGCCGATGATTCGCCCGCGCCCGTAGGCGTCCGGCAGGCCGGTGATGATGCCGGCTTTGCGGGCCGTCCGCATTTCCGTCGTGTAGGCGTCGAACACGCCCTGATTGTGCGTTTTGCGGATGTCGGTAAACAGCCGGATCATCTCGTCCGGCAGCTTGTAGCCGTAGGCTTTGCAGGCGTCGACCACCATCCGGATCCCGCCGAACGGCTGGACCGCCCGCCGCAGCGGCGCATCGGTTTGCAGGCCGACGATCTTCTCCTTGTCCTTGTCGATGTAGCCCGGCGCATGGGACGTGATCGTGGACACGGTGTTCACGTCGACATCCAGAACCCCGCCGTTTTCCCGTTCCTGCCGCATCAGTTCGAGCACCTGCGCCCAAAGCGACAGCGTCGCCTCCGTCGGCGGAGCGAGAAACCGCTCGTCGCCCGTGTACGGAGTGACGTTCAAGGTGATGAACCCGGCCGTATCGATTTTCTCCTGCCATTCGCCCGCCTTGAATCCTCTCCAGGGATCGCGGCCGGACCGCGCCGCGCCCCGCACTTCTTCCTCAAGCATCGCCATAAGAAAGCACCTCCTGAAAAAAGTAGATTCGGGTCAAAACCTGCCGTAATACGCGTTCCGGTAAAGCTCGGCGAGCTCCGCCACGAGCGGCATCCGCGGATTGGCGGTCGTGCACTGGTCCTCGAACGCCCGTTCCGCCAGTTCGTCCACCTTCGCTTCGAAGTCTTCCGGCGAAATGCCGAGATCGGCGAACTTCTCCGGAATGCCGAGCGACCGGTTCAGCCTCCTGACCGCCGCGACGAGGCTGTTCACGCCCTCTTCCGTCGTCTTGGCCGGAAGCCCGAGCATCCTGGCGATATCCGCATAGCGCTCGTCGGCGACAAATCGGCCGTATTTCGGAAACGAAGCGAACTTGGTCGGCTTTTGGGCGTTGTACTTGATCACGTGCGGCAGCAGGATCGCGTTCGTTCGTCCGTGGGCCGTATGGTACTCGCCTCCCCACTTGTGAGCCAAGCTGTGGTTGATGCCGAGAAAAGCGTTGGCGAACGCCATTCCGGCGATCGTCGAGGCATTGCGAATTTTTTCACGAGCAATTGCATCCGAAGTGTGGAACGACTTTTCGAGATTGCCGAACACGAGCCGGATCGCCTGCAGCGCCAGACCGTCCGTAAAGTCGTTCGCCATAACCGATACGTACGCTTCGATCGCATGCGTCAGCACGTCCATTCCCGTGTCCGCGACCGCGGTTTTCGGCAGGGTGTATACGAATTCCGGGTCGACAATCGCGACGTCCGGCGTCAGCTCGTAATCGGCCAGCGGGTATTTCGTATGGCCCTTCGCCCTGTCGGTAATGACGGCGAACGACGTCACTTC
This sequence comes from Cohnella laeviribosi DSM 21336, assembly GCF_000378425.1. GTDB lineage: Bacteria > Bacillota > Bacilli > Paenibacillales > Paenibacillaceae > Cohnella > Cohnella laeviribosi. Next base: position 6,328 of record NZ_KB899820.1, read on the forward strand.
CGAGCCGGTGCCCGACGTCGTCGGGATCGCGACGAACTTCGCTTTGCGGCCGAGCCGGGGATACTTGTAGACGCGCTTGCGGATGTCGAGGAATTTCTGCTTGAGCGCGTCGAATTCGGTATCGGGGTATTCGTAAAAAAGCCACATCGCCTTCGCGGCATCCATCGGCGAGCCCCCGCCGAGCGCGATGATGCAGTCCGGCTGAAACGCGCGCATCAGCGCCGTTCCCTTTTCTACCGTGCCGGTGGACGGATCGGGCTCGACGTCGGCAAACACTTCGATGTTGACGGGCGTTTTGCGTTTCCGCAAATAATACTCGACCCTTTCCGCGTATCCCAGCTTCAGCATCGTCGCATCGGTGACAATGAGCACGCGGGAGATGTCCGGCATTTTCTCCAAGTACCGCGTCGCGCCCCGCTCGAAATAAATTTTCGGAGGCACTTTGAACCACTGCATGTTCACCGTCCGCCTCGCCACCCTCTTTACGTTGATCAGGTTGACCGCCGACACGTTGGCCGTCGTCGAATTGCGCCCGTACGAACCGCAGCCGAGCGTAAGGGACGGCAGGTTCGTATTGTAAATGTCGCCGATGGCTCCGTGCGTGGCCGGCGCGTTGACGAGGACGCGTCCGGTCTGCAGCCGCCGCGCGAACGCCTCGACCGCTTCTTCGTTCCGCGAATGGATGACCGAGGTATGCCCCATCCCGCCGTAAGCGACGATTTCGGCCGCGCGCTCGATGCCTTGACGGACGTCCGGCACGGTGTAAAAGGCCAGGATCGGGCTCAGCTTTTCGGCCGAGAGCGGCCACGCGTCCCCGACTCCGTCGAGCTCGGCCACCAGAATTTTGGTTCCGGCAGGCACGTCGATCCCCGCCATCTCCGCGATTTTCTCCGCGGGCTGGCCGACGATCGCCGGGTTGACGGCGCATGTTTCCGGGCGGATCGCGAGCCGCGACAGCGCCTCCGTCTCTTCCTTGTTCAGAAAGCGGCAGCCGTATTCCTTCATCAGCCGGCGAACCGGATCGCATACGGCCTCCTCCACGATGACCGCCTGCTCGGACGCGCAGATCATGCCGTTGTCGAACGTCTTGGACAAAATGAGGTCGGTCACCGCCTGCTTCAAATCGGCCGACTTCTCGATCAGGCAGGGCACGTTGCCGGGACCGACGCCGAGCGCGGGTTTGCCGGTGCTGTAGGCGGCCCTGACCATCGAGGCGCCTCCGGTCGCCAGCACGAGCGCAACGCCCGGGTGGTTCATGAGCGCCTGCGTCGCCTCGACCGACGGGGATTCGATCCATTGGATGCAGTGCTCCGGAGCCCCCGCCTTCACGGCCGCGTCGCGCATCGTCCGCGCCGCCTCCGCGCTCGAGCGCTGGGCGGAGGGATGAAAGGCGAAGATAATCGGGTTGCGCGTCTTGGCGGCGATCAGCGATTTGAATATCGTCGTCGAGGTCGGATTCGTCACCGGCGTCACGCCGGCGATCACCCCGACCGGTTCCGCGACTTTCTGATAGCTTTCGTACGGGTTGTCTTCGATGACGCCGACCGTTTTGACGTGCTTGATGCTGTGATAAACGTATTCCGAGGCAAACAGGTTTTTGATGATTTTGTCCTCGTATACGCCGCGCCCCGTCTCTTCCGCCGCCAGCTTCGCCAGCGGCATGTGCCGGTCCAGCCCCGCAAGCGCCATCGCCTGCACGACGGAATCGACCTGCTCCTGATCCAGCCGCATATAGGCCTCCAGCGCCTGCAGGGCTCTGGCGACAAGCGCGTTCACCTCGTCGGCGGGCGGTGCGGCCGGCGCCTCGCGTTTCGTGCTCTCTCTGGCTGCCATCGATCCACTCCCTCCTCGGCGCGAATAATCGTTCGCCCTTAGATTAGCTCTCCGGCCGCATGGCCGCTATGAAGCAGATCACAGGGCGATCGCGCCGATCTTGTAAACCGGAAGCCGATCCCCATCTGCGCGAATTCGGTTTCCGTCACTTCGGCCCAGGCCAGGCGATTCGGCAAATCGGACAAACCGGCCGTCCCCTGTTCCGCCATCCGGACGATTTTGCCGGCGCAGGCGCAGTCGTACACGCCGTGCAACGGATACGGACCGCCCGCGTCCGAGGGCCAGGCGGCGTCCCAGCCGCCCGCCGCGCAACGGGCGAGCAGCACGCGGGCCGCGGCGGCGGACGGGTCCGGCATGCCGCTGTCCACGATCCAGGCGTACCGGGACTGCGCCAGCGACAGGCCGGCCGCCATGCCGCCGATCGGTCCTCTGCCCGGCGCATAGTCGGTGACGATGCGCACGTCCCGAGGAACGATCGGCAAAAAGAGGCGCGGCGTATCGGTCGCCACCACGATTTCGCGGCACCACGGCCGCATCAGGCGGATTTGCCGCTCGAGCATCGTTTCTCCGCCGATCGGCCACAGCGCCTTGACTTCGCCGAACATAAAGCGGCCTTTGCCGCCGGCGAGGATGATTCCGCTTACGGAAGGAAAGACGGAGCCCGCCGGACAGACGTCCGGTTCGAATCCCCATGACGCCATCGTTCTGCGCTCCTCTCTGCTGGGCTGTGCACCGCTTTTGTTCCCACCTTCATTACACCCCGAAGCGGAGCGGGCAGGCAGTGACGGAAATCATTTTTCGCAAAAATCAGGGAATTCCCCGGCAAGATTCAGTCAATCCCCTCATAACGGCGTCGGATGCGTTCCACTACAATGAAAGTATCCGAACCGGAAGGAGCGTGCCTCACATGACCGCGACAGCCCGAATCCCGATCGGCAACGAAGGCTTGAAAGGAACGGCCCATTGTTTTTCGCCCGTCAGCTTTGCCAGGCTGCAAAGCATCATGTACCGCAAACCGGCCGAAAAAGGCGCAATCCTGTTCTGGGAAGGCGATCCGGCCGACAATCTCATCTTCGTCCGCAGCGGTCGGGTACGCATTACGAAAACGGCGGAAAACGGCCGCCATATCACCCTTTACCTGCTTCAAAGCGGGGATTTGTACGGTCAGCCCGATCCGTCGGGCCGCCCGGTTCACGCGTTTAACGCGGAGGTGCTCGAACCGGGGGAAATCGGCGTCATCCGCTGGTCCGATCTGGAAGTGCTGCTGTGGCAACACGGCGATTTTGCGATCGAGTTCGTGAAATGGATGGGGCTGATGCACCGTTTGACGCAGACGAAGTTCCGCGACCTGATGATGTACGGCAAAGCCGGAGCGCTCTGCTCGCTTTTGATTCGCCTGTGCAATTCCAACGGAGTGCCGGATGCCGACGGAACGCTGATTTCCTTGAAAATCAGCCATGCCGAGCTGGCGGACATGATCGGAGCGACGCGGGAATGCGTCAACCGCATGCTGTCCAAGTTTCGCAAGGAGCATGTCGTTCTCGTCAAGGACGGACACCTGGTCGTCCGAAATCTCGATTACTTGCGCGACGTTTGCCAATGCGAAAATTGCCCGAAAGAAATTTGCCGAATGTAGCTATGGGGTTGAAAATCGCTTCCGTATATTTATAATTGTAATTGTATATTTATACTGAAGCGACAGGAAGTGAACGCCCGTGATCGAGCACGGCAGCCGTCTTGCAGAACGGCAGAACGGATGTACGCCTTTGGCTCCGGAGGCTTTGAACGACGCCTGCGGGCGGACGGCGGCGGGCGAACGCATCGAACAGCTCACGGTGAACGCCTGGCCGGGACTGCGCGAATTTGTCCATGACGGCTGGCTGATCCGTTTGTCCGACGGCTTTACGAAACGCGCCAACTCCGTTCAGCCGCTATGGTCCGGAGCAGGCGCGGATGGGGATATACGGGAGAAAATCGGGTACTGCGAGGAGATCTACCGGAACGCGGGGCTGACGGCTCTGTTCAAAATTACGCCCTTTGCCGCACCGGCCAATCTGGATCGGCTCCTGCATGCGTACGGCTACGACCGGATCGAACCTTCCAGCGTAAGGACCGTTCCGCTCAGCGGTCTGGCGCGGCCGGCATCGGACGGCATCGAGATCGAACGCCGCTTGTCGGGCCGCTGGCTGTCGCTTGTCGCCGATTGGCTGCGCTATTCGGACGAACAGGCGTCCGCCGCGGAACGAATTATGAATGCGGGGCCCGACGCCAAAGCATTCTTTACGCTGTTGCACAAGTCGGAGCCGGTAGCCTGCGGCATGGGCGTGATCGAGGACGGCTATGTGGGGCTTTATGAAATCGTCACCCGGCCGGACTGCCGGAACCGGGGATTCGGGAAGCAGTTGCTGCTTCATATCCTGCATTGGGGAGCGGGCAACGGCGCGCACACCGGCTACCTTCAAGTCGCCGATTCGAACGCGTCCGCCATCCGGCTGTACGACAAGCTGGGCTTCAAGAAGGTATACGCGTATTGGTACCGCCGAAGAGGGTGCGGCTGACGGTGACGGCAAGGCAGAAAAAAACGGCCGAAGCGGCCGACAAGGCCGCAACGACCGTTTTTTCCCCTAAAATCGCCTTCTGAATCAGGCCGATCCGCCTCATTCCTTGATCAGCGACAAAAATTCCGACCGCAGCGTCGAGCTGTTGCGGAACTGGCCGCGCACGGCCGAGGTCACCGTTTTGCTGCCCGGCTTCTTGACGCCGCGCGAGCACATGCACAAGTGCTCCCCCTCGACGACGACCATGACGCCGTGAGGCTCAAGCTTCTCCTCGAGAATGTCCGCGATTTGCGACGTGATCCGCTCCTGCACCTGCAGCCTCCGCGTCACCGCCTCGACGAGCCGGGCGAGCTTGCTCAGGCCCGCGATTTTTCCGCTCGGAATATAGCCGATATGCGCCTTGCCGAAAAACGGCGCCATATGATGCTCGCATTGGCTGTAATAAACGATGTCCTTGACAATGACCAGCTCTTCGTGCTGCTCGTCAAACGTCACCCCGAGCACATCGCGAGGGTCCACTTCGTAACCCGCAAATATTTCCTCATACATCCGCGTTACGCGCGCAGGGGTTTCAAGCAGTCCCTCCCGCTTGACATCCTCGCCGATCAGCTTCAGAATTTCCCGCACATGATACTCGATCTGTTCGCGGTTGCGCGCCACGCTGGAATTCGAATAATCCTTCACACCGGCCAACGGATTCTCCTCCTTATGCCGCAAGTTCCGGCCAAGCGGCGCCCGATCCCGCGGCGAACGGATACCCGCCTTATTTGCGGCGGGGTCCGGATTTTTGTTTTTGAAGCATTTGCTGCGCTCGCTGCAGCTGCTGTTTGTTCATATTGTAACCCATCTGCTTGGCCATCTTTTGGAGCATTTCCGGGTCGTTCTGAATGCGGGTCATTTGATTTCTCAAATAAAAAACCCCGAAAACAAATCCGAGCACAACGCCGACAAGCAGCGTGAGAATCGGGATAATGATGTTCCAGACGTTCAAACTCGTTCCCTCCGACATTTAGGATCAACATGAAGCCGGTCCATTGCGGCGCAGACAAAAATCAAGTTTAGCCGTTCTTTATCCTATGCGGATCGCGACACCACGCCCTCGGGACCATTTTCCTATGATAGCACGACCCCGGGCGGCAGGGCAAATCCGACCCGTCCCGCCGTCAGAGCAGTACAGCTTCGATAAAAATCGTCGGGTGCTGCGACAAGTCGATCTCCGTCGCCCCGATCGCCTCGTCCCCGGATTTGTCGATGACGCGCACGATCGGCCTGCCCGGCAGCCCCCGGTGCTGGCCTACGACGACGCCCGTCTGCCGGTTGGACAGCCGTACCGAAATGCCGTTGGGGTAAACCGAGACGATCCGCAAAAACTCGATCAGCACCGACCGGTCGAGCTGCGTTTCGGAAAGCGCGTTTAACCGTTCGATCGCTTCATGCGGAAGAATCCGTTTGCCTTCGGACAGATCGTACAGCAGATTGTCGTATGTATTGGCGACAGCCACGATTTTGGAGTAGAGATGGATTTCGTCGCCGGTCAGTCCGCGCGGCTGGCCCGTGCCGTTCACCCATTCGTGATGCTGGAACGCGACGTGGGCCGAGAGCAGGCTGTACTCCCGCTTCATTTTCAGCATTTCGAACCCGCGCCACGCGTGATGGAAACGGCCCTCCTCTTTCTCCCTTTCCGGAGCGTCCAGCTTGCCGATGTCGTGCAGCAGCGCCCCGATGGCCAGTTCCTTGAGCTGAATCATGTTCAGTCCCATATTCAGGCCGACAAGCGTGGACATCATGCAGACGTTCATGGCGTGAATATACATCGCATTGTCGGCGGTGCGAATGTCCGACAGCTGCACCAGCACGTTTTGATTCCGCATCACGTCCTCCAGCAGCTGATTGACCGACATGCTGATCGCCTTGGCGTTAAACGGTTTTCCCGAGCGCAGCGCATCGAACGCCTCCGACATCTGCTTGATGACGGCATGCTTGGTCGTTTCGGACAGCACTTCCTCGATCGTCACGTCCTGAAACATCGGATCGCTTATGTATACCATGGTGACGCCCAAGCGTTTAAGCGTGCTAATCATAAATACCGTTAACTGCACCCCTGCCGAGAGGAGCACCGTCCCGTTCGCCGAAAAAATCGTCCTGCCGAGCGTCTGTCCCGGCTCAACCGCTTCGATATCGACCAGTTTCATTCGTTTTCTCTCCCTGTCTGAGCATGCTGAACAGCGGGTAAACGCCTCAAAACCCTTAGCCTTAATAATGTCGGCAAATGAGCCCGAAATTTGAAGCTCGCCGCGCTCCCGCAGACGGAAAATCCATTATCGGCCGGGGGCGGCCGCAGCGCCCTCCAGCCGAAGCAGCTGCTCTTTGACCGGAAGCCCTCCCCCGTAGCCCACCAGAGCTCCGTTGGAACCGATGATCCGATGACACGGCACGATGATCGGCACCGGATTCCGGTTATTGGCCCCGCCAACCGCCCTTACCGCCTTTGGCTGCCCGATGGAAGCGGCGATGTCGCGGTAGGAAGCGGTGCTGCCGTAAGGCACGTCGAGAAGGGCCTTCCATACGTTCCGCTGAAAGACGGTGCCGCGCAAATCGAGCGGCAGCTTGAATGCCGTCGCATTTCCCCGGAAATAATCGGACAGCTGGCGAACGGCTTCCGCGAGAACCGGGTCGCCGTCGGCGCGAACTAAGGCGAAATCCCGCCACCATTGCCGCGCCCATGCCGCTACCGCGGTTTCGCGTTCGTCCAGGCCGCCGAATTCCAGCCGGCAGATGCCGTCCTCCGTCCGGCATAACAGCAGCGTTCCAACCGGCGTGTCAAGCTCCGTCCACTTTAATTCGGCCTTGGCTTCCCGAAGACTGTTCAGCGCTCTCGTTCGCATCCGATCGCCTCCTTTTGATCTGCCGCCGTCTTTTCGGCTTCCGGCGCCTCCGGCGTCTTGCGCTTTCCGGGCCGCCCCCGGATTGCGCGGCCGGCGCCGGACGCCTGCTCCAGCGCCCGGCGGGCCGCCTCTTTCACCCGCTCGTCGGCATCCGTCTCAATCGCCTCGCGCAGCGCGGCTTCCGCCTCGCTTCCGCCGATCCGGCCCAGCGCCCACGCCGCCGTCGCGCGCAGTTCGTAGCGCGGGTCCTCGCGCAGAACGGCCGCGATGTCCGGTACGGACTCCCGGTCGCGGAAGTTGCCCAGTCCGATCAGCGCGTTGCGCTGGATCGGCTTGCGGCCGCGCCAGGAGGCGGCGCTCGATCCGAATTTTTCCTTGAATTCGCGGTTTCCCATCTTCAGCAGCGGCCGAAGCAGCGGCTTCGCCACTTCCGCGTCGGGAATGAGCTCCGCGTGCTGGCGGGCATCTTTTCCCCGGTTGACGGGACAAACGATCTGGCACGTATCGCAGCCGTACAACCGGTTGCCGATCTTGAGCATGACCTCCTCGGAGAGGGTTCCTTTCGTCTGGGTCAGAAACGATATGCACTTTTGAGCGTCCAGCTCGCCCGGCCCGACCAACGCGCCGGTCGGACAGGCATCGATGCAGCGGGTGCATTCTCCGCAACTGTCCTCGACCGGCTTGTCCGGCGGCAGCGGCAGGTTGGTGATCATCTCGCCGAGATAAACCCACGAACCCCATTCGCGGGTCAGGATCATCGTGTTTTTGCCGCTCCAGCCGATGCCGGCCCGCTCCGCCACCGCGCGGTCCGACAGCGCGCCCGTATCCACCATCGACAGGGTGCGCGCTTCGGGAACCCGTTCCGCCAGCCAATCGGCCAGCCGTTCCAGCCTGCGGTTCAGCACGCGGTGATAGTCCTCTCCCCAGGCCGACCGCGACAGAATGCCGCGCCGCAGCCCCGGTTCGGACGCCGGCGGAGCATGCAGCTTGGACGGATACGCGACGGCAATCGCGATGATGGAACGGGGGTTGTCGAACAGCAAAGCGGGATTCGTCCGCTTGTCCAGATCCGGCTCCTCGAATCCCGATTCCCTCCCCAGCTCCCGGTGGCGGATGAGCCGTTCCTTCAGCTCCGTGAACGGATCGGCCGACGCGACCCCGATTTTGTCGATGCCAAGCCCCGGAGCCGCCTCGATCATCTCCTGCTTCAAGCGCTGCCAGAACCCCGCGCCGCGCGGCGGAGAAGACTCCACGCCGTTCAGGTTGTCCATGCTGTTCGTGTTGTTCATGTTCGTGTTGTTCATGTTCGTGTTGTTCATGTTCGTGTTGTTCATGTTCGTGTTGTTCATGCTGCTCATACTGTTCATGCCGTTCCACCTCCCATCGTCTTCGTATCCGTTTTTTGCAAACCCGCTGTTATTCTGCCAGGCGATTCGCTCATGCGCGTATGCGCGAAACCGTTGGTCGCATGCCGAAGAATTCGGTTGAAGATCGGCGCTTATGCGGCAGACCTTCAACAAATGTAGAAATTTGTGCGATTTCCCGCCCGCCGGGGCTGTCGGCTTGCGTCTTAAAGCCTAGCCCAGCGCGTAATCGGCCACAGAATCGCTTCCGCCTTCCCGATGATCAGGCTTTCCGGCACTTCTTTAAACGTCCGGCTGTCCTTGCTCGCGCCGAAGCGGCGATTGTCTCCCATGACGAAATAATGGCCTTCGCTCACCGTCACCGGTCCGAAATCGCCGTCTTCGATGGCCGAATCGGTATAAGGTTCCACCTTCAGTTCGCCGTTAATGTACAGCTGGCCGCCGCGAATTTCCAGCGTATCGCCGGGCATGCCGATAATGCGCTTAACGAGCAGCGGCTTGCGGTCGGGACCTTCGCTCGGATCCCGCAGGATCACCACGTCCCCCCGCTCCGGGTGCCCGAATTCATAGGAAATCTTGTTGATGAACAGCCATTCCTTTTCGTAGAGCGTCGGCTGCATCGAGATGCTCTTGACGGTCGACAATTGAAACACGAATGCCCGCAGCAAGAACACGATGATCAGCGCGATGGCCAGCGCCTTTGCCCAATCCAGCGCCTCCTTGACCCAAGCCGGTCTGGCGGGTCGGGATGCGCGGGCCTTGCCCGGCGGGACGGAATCGAGAGCGGAACGGTGCTCGTTCATGGGAGGCGATCTCCTTTATCGGAATTTTGGCTTTTCCATTCGGCGTAATACCGGAGGACTTCCGCGTCTTCGAACGGCGCCGCCTGCTCGGAGATGCGCTTCTGAAGCTGCTTAAGCCCTTCCTCCGCCCGCATGCGTACGATCGGGCTGTAGCGGTATTCCTTTTTGTGGCGGTCGTATTCGTCCCGATCGAGTTCTTCCCAGCCGCCGTCCGGAAACAGCACCACGTCCAGATCGTAATCGATGTACGTCAGCACGTCGTCGTACCGGCACGGCGGGGAAGAGACGTTGCAGTAATAACGAATGCCTTTATCCTCCAGCAGAGCCACGACGTTAAACCATTGATCGGGTATAAAAAAAGAAACCGCAGGAACGCGGCTTACCCACTCCTTGCCGTCCGCTTCCCGTATCGTCGTCCGGTCGTTGACGAAAACCCACATCGATTGTTCCGCATGGCCGGGGTGAAGCAAACGGTCCGGCACCTGCCAGTTTTCCAGCCAGATCCGGTGCAGCGAGCCGTTGTTTTTAAAGCTTTTGATGATGCACCTTTCGTAAAATAAAGAGGACCTCTCCCCGCTGCGCTCCATGTCGCGCCACCTGCCCGGAAACCGATTCAATTTACTATAAGAAAAGCATATCTTATGGCCAAAAGCAACCGCCTTTCAGCGGCGCCTCTACGGCACGTAAGATATGCTTTCCTTATTGAGAACCCGGCGCGTCCGTGCGCCCGTTTGGCCATTGTCCGGTTTTATCCCGCCACGATCGACAGCGGCTTGCTCAGCTTCACCCTGTCCGGAGCATCGACGAGCCGCTCGTAAAAGGGCAGCAGATGCTCGTTATGCTTGTCCAACGCGACCAGAACTTTCAGCACGTTGCGCTGGCGGAATCTCTGGTTCATCGCCGTCATCAGCGACCGCCCGACCCCGCGGCGGCGATGGTCCGGATGGACCGCAATCCGGTACACGTAACCGTTCTGCCTGTCAATCGTTCCGATCATTACGCCCACAAGAGAACCTTCATCTTCCGCAACAAGAATCAACTCGCTGTCCCAGGACAATTGGCGGGCGAACGCCTTTAACGTTTCCTGGCAACACTCTTCCGACAAGGAAACTTCCAGAAGCTCGGAAACAGACCGGTAATCCGACAGTTGGAAAGCACGAATTCTCATGTTAAAACTCCCCGGCTTGAGATAGGATGGTGATTCATTAGCGGCGTATTAACGTAAGCTTAATTTTACGACAAATTTCCGAAAATTTCTCCCCCCTTTGTAAAGAAAACATAAATTTTTTTTTGATTTTCGTCAAATTTCCCTTGAAAACGCTTAAATTAAAACGCTTTTTGTAACTGTTTCTCTAAAATCTGCCTTTAACGCGCGTTTTGAGAGATTTTCAACCCATTAGGCCGTCGCCGCCGGGCACCCCCCTGTGATCCGGATCATTGTTCGCACATAAATCTCGTATCAAGGATTCATCGGCTCTGACGGCAGAAAAAGGAATGAAAAAAGGGAAAACGGGGCATGTTAAGCCGGGGACGGACGATGGGAAACGGACGGAAACCAGGAAACCCGGAAGGAAGCCCGTGAATCCGACTTTCTAAACATACTTGTTGATTTAATTACGTAAATCAGGGATAATAAGAGGCAGGTTACATATTCCGAATTCAAGGAGGTTTTCATCATGGCACATGTACTTCCCCCGCTTCCGTATGCGAAGGACGCTCTGGAACCGTACATCGACGCGACGACGATGGAGATCCACCACGATCGCCACCACAACACCTACGTAACGAACCTGAACAAGGCGCTCGAATCCGCGCCCGAACTTGCAAACAAAAGCGTTGAAGAGCTGATCTCCGACCTGAACGCCGTTCCGGAAAGCATCCGCACCGCCGTTCGCAACAACGGCGGCGGCCATGCGAACCACTCCCTGTTCTGGGAAACGATCGGCCCCAACGGCGGCGGCGCTCCGACCGGCGCGCTGGCTGCAGCCATCGACAGCGAACTGGGCGGCTTCGAAAAGTTCAAAGAAACGTTCTCCAACGCCGCTGCGACCCGCTTCGGTTCCGGCTGGGCTTGGCTTGCGCTGGGCAAAGACGGCAAGCTGAAAGTATACAGCCTGCCGAACCAAGACAGCCCGCTCATGGAAGGCGACACGCCGCTGCTCGGCCTGGACGTTTGGGAGCACGCTTACTACCTGAAATACCAAAACAAACGCCCGGACTACATCGCCGCTTTCTGGAACGTAGTCAACTGGGAAAAAGTCGGCGCTCTGTACGACGCCGCGAAAAAATAAGTTTCCGCTTAGCAAAAACGCCAGCATTCGCTGGCGTTTTTGCTGCGACGCATAGCCGCCATGTAGTCCGTCCAGTACCCTACATTGCACCCGCCCGCGATGCTCAATCGCCATGTAGTCCGTCCAGCACCCTACATCGCACCCGCCCGCGATGCTCAATCGCCATGTAGTCCGTCCAGTACCTCACTTGGCTCCGAGCCGGCTATATTGGATTTTCTGCAGGATACGGGCTCCTTTCGCCTTTTTCCGGAACGTATGTTGTATTTTTTCCAATGAAAAAGCCCGAAAGCCGTGCGGATTCGGCTTCTTCGGGCCAAATAACTGGATATTTCCAACATAGACCGGCTTTCGTCGCCTGAACGGCGCATTCGATTGGAGTTTTTCCAATATAGACGCGTAGCCGAGTCGCAATGGACGCGTAACCCATAGACGTGTAACCCATAGACACGTAGCCTATAGACGCGTAACCGAGTTGCTCTATAGCCACGCCGGGGATATAGACGCATAGGCTGCGGCTGCTCAGACCGCGGTGGTGTACGGCGAATAACCGGTTCGGCAACCGGCAGAGCGCTTGGAAACCGTTCATCGGCCGGTCGCGTTTTCGGGAACGGACTTGAAGCCGGCGCAGGTTTAAGCCTGCCCGTCCGCTAGCGTGCCTGCCGGGCAAAATAATCGCCCAGAATTTTGCGGAACACGTTGGGCCACGCCAGCGCTTCGAACTCCTCCCGGTTCACCCAGCGGTATCGGTCCGGCGTCGGCGGAACCGGTCCGTCGCTCGTTCCCGCTCCGTACAAAGCCGAATGCTCGCGAACCGCCGCCTGCCCGCGGCCTTGGCCCGCCGGGAGCGCAAACTCGGCGCCGTCCGCCTCCCACACGCGCAGAAACCAGTGCAGGTGCGAGAATACGTGCTCCGCCTCGCCGACATAGCGGCGCGGCAGCACGCGCAGCCCCTCGGCGGCCAGAGCGCCGGCGAGCCAGTCGGGGCCGGCCTCGTCCGACTGCCACGATTCGGCGTCGGCCGCCTCCACATGCGGCAGCTCCCACATCCGCGCGAGCAGCCCCCGCTCCGGCCGCTGCCGCACCAGCACCCGGCCGTCCGGCCTCGCCGCAAGCACCGCGAGCCTGTGCTGCGGCTTCGGCGGTTTCGCCCGGCTCTTGACGGGTAGCTCCGTCTCCCGGCCCGCCAGCCTGCCCGCGCAGTGCTCCATCACCGGGCAGGTCAGGCAGTGCGGGGAACGCGGCGTGCAGACGAGCGCGCCCAGCTCCATCAGCGCCTGGTTGAAATCGCCGGCCGCTCCTTCGGGGATGAGTTCCTCCGCCAGAACCTCCATTTTGGCGCGCGTCGAAGGGCGGGCGATATCGTCGTCGATGCAGAAATAACGGGACAGCACGCGCATCACATTGCCGTCCACCGCCGGAACCGGCCGGTTAAACGCGATGCTCATGATCGCCCCCGCCGTATACGGCCCGACGCCTTTGAGCCCGGACACCGCATCCTTATCGTCCGGCACGCGGCCCCCGTACCGCTCGGTCACCTGCTTGGCGGCCGCCTGCAGGTTGCGCGCGCGCGAGTAGTAGCCGAGCCCTTCCCACAGCTTGAGCACTTCCTCCTCCGGCGCTTCCGCCAAGTCGCGAACGGTCGGAAACCGCTCCACGAACCGGTTGAAGTACGGGATCACCGTGTCCACCCTCGTCTGCTGAAGCATGATTTCCGATACCCAGATGTGGTACGGGTCCCGGCTTCGGCGCCAGGGCAAATCCCGTTTCGACGCCCGGTACCATTCCAGCAGCCCGCGGGAAAAATACCTTTTCAGCTCGATCTCGTTCATCCGCTTCCCCAGCGGCCCCCTTTCGCTTCTTATTCGCCGTCTCCCGAGCCCGGCCAGCCTCCCGCCAGCTTGCGGTAGCGGCTCGGCGTCAGCCCCGTGTGCGCCTTGAACATCCGGGAGAAATAATAAATTTTCATGCCGATCCGGTTCGCCACGTCCGAGACGTTGCATTCCGGGTCAAGCAGCAGGGTCCGGGCCAGTTCCATCCGCCGCTGGTTGACGTACTGGATCGGGGAACACCCCATCATGCTTTTGAAAAAGACGATAAAATAGTTCGGGTGCAAAAAGACTTGGCGCGCCAGTTCCTCCACGGTCAGATTCTCGCCGAGATGATCGTCTATGTACTGCAGCACCGTTCCGATTTTCTCCATCTCCTGGCTCGGCGCCTTGTCGGCCTTGGTGGCATCCTCCGGCAAATGCTCCAGAAAGACGCTGATCAGCTCAAGCATCGCCGCTTTCATCCGGAGCTTGGAGGTCAGGCCCGATTGGGCCGACAGCGCCGTGATCGTGTCCAGCAGCCGCTGCGCATCCGCCGTCTCCGCATGCACCGTATAAGGCAGCCTGAGCATCCGGTACAGATTCCAATCGCCGTAGCCGTCGCGAAAGTGGCACCATTTGTATACCAGCTCCGAGCCCGCTTCCGCCGCAATTTCGTGTTTCGTTCCCGCAAAAATCAGGCTGCAGTCGCCGGGCTTGAGCGCGGTTTCGCCGTTTTCGAGCAGCAGCTTGCCTTCGCCTTTGACGACAAGGATAAACCGGTTGCAATCGTATGCGTCCAAACCGCCGGCGCGGTTGTCTTTCGCGACCGCCGTAGTCTCCGACGCGGCCGTCACCTCCACCTGCATATGTTCGAGATGATGCATCAATATGGTAAAATAAGAACGGGCCATTTGTACTCCTCATGCTGTCTGAAATGATCTGCTCATACAAAGCTCCATTTTATAATAAGAAATCCCGAAGGAGAAGAGCGAATTGTCGACGACTCCCGCAACCGCACGATTTTCAATGTTCAAAAAGACCGTCCCGCTCATTGCGGCCGCGGGCTTGTTCGCCCTTCTCGCCGCCTGCGGAAAGAGTGGCTCCGATACGGCAACGAGCCCGAGCCCGAAGCTCGAAGGGCCGAAGGAGACGGTCGCCCTGTACCGGAGCAACTGCATCTCCTGCCACGGGGCGGAACTGGAAGGCAAAATGGGCGACTCCACCAACCTTCAGCATGTCGGCGGCAAGCTGACCCTAGAGCAGATCCGCCGGCAAATCGCCGAAGGACGCGATCTCATGCCGGCGTTCAAGGATCGGCTGACCGCCGAACAGATCGACGCTCTCGCCTCCTGGCTGGCGGAGCGCCGCTAAAGAAGCCTGCCCGACCGCCCGGAAGGCAAAACAAAACCCGGCCGTCCCGCAAGGCGTCCGGGCCTTTCATGACTTTTGCTCCACAATCGCCGTTGCGGCGGCGGCGTTCCGTTCGTGCGTAATCGCCACATGGATGGCGTACCGTTCCGCGGCCAGACCCAGCCGCAACCACGCTTCGGCGGACAAGCGGCACACCGGCCGGCCGGCCGGATCGGGCAGCACCTCGATGTCGCGAAAGCCGACGGCCGCGCCGATGCCGCAGCCCAGCGCCTTCGCCACCGCTTCCTTGGCGGCGAAGCGCCCGGCGGCAAACTCGGCGGCCCTTCGCTTGGGCAAAGCGCTGCAGCGTTCCCGCTCGGCGTCGGTCAGCACGCGGGCAGCGAACCGTTCGCCGGTCCTCCCGTCCAGCACCGCTTCCATCCGCCGGAGATCGACGATGTCCAATCCGATTCCGATAATCATAGGACGGCGGTCAAATGCCCGGAATCGGCTGGCGCTTGTGCTCGGTGCGGCGGTAGTGCCGCTCCAGAATTTCCCTTGCGGCCGGGTCGATGTCCTTGCCTTCGAGATAGTCGCTGTTCGCCTCGTACGAAACGCCAAGCTCGCCTTCGTCCGTCTGTCCTTCCCATAATCCGGCCGTCGGCGCCTTTTCCACCACTTCCGCCGGCACGCCCAGCCGCCGCGCAATCTGGCGGATCTGGCGCTTGTTCAGCGAGCTTAGCGGCGTAATGTCCACCGCTCCGTCGCCCCACTTCGTAAAGAACCCGGTCAGCGCCTCGGAAGCGTGGTCGGTCCCGACCACCAGCAAATTCAGATCGAAAGCGAGCGCATACTGGATGACCATTCTCGTGCG
The DNA here is from genome assembly GCF_000378425.1 of Cohnella laeviribosi DSM 21336. Lineage (GTDB taxonomy): Bacteria > Bacillota > Bacilli > Paenibacillales > Paenibacillaceae > Cohnella > Cohnella laeviribosi. The sequence continues at coordinate 22,094 of NZ_KB899820.1, forward strand.
CGCCTTGATGTTGCCTTTGCCCCCGCGGCTGATATGCCGGTGGATGCCGAGCGATTTGAACGCGTATTCCGTCTCCAGCGCGATTTCGTCCACCGCTTCGGCGATGTTCGTCTCGACTTTATGCGTCAGCTTGAACGCCTCCGCGACGGCGTAGCTGTGGTGGATGTCCTCCTGCTTGCCGTACGGCTGGAACACGCCGAGCGTGATGTACTCCTTGCCGGTTTCGGCGGACAGCTCATCCGTCGCCATCTTGCACAGGCCGGTCGCCACCGCGCTGTCCACGCCGCCGCTGATGGCGATCAAAAGCCCCGACGCCCCCGCCTTTTTGACGTAGTCCTTCAGAAAATCCACCCGGCGCCGAATCTCCTCGTCGACGTCGATGACCGGCTTCACACCGAGCTTCGCGATAATTTCCTGCTGCAGGCTCATCGGATCACTCTCCGTTTGTTCCATAATTATGTAAACCGGGCGCCGTCCGCTTTCGGAGGCGCCAAAACTGCCGAAACGTTCAAAAAAAACCGCAAGTCCGTGGGACGAACCTGCGGGCTGTGCCGGCTTAGCGGCAGAAACGGTCGAACGCGGCCGTCAAATCGCCGGCAATCTCGCTTGCGCTGCGGTTCTCGATTTGGTGGCGCTCGATGAAATGCACGAGCTCGCCGTCCTTCAGCAGCGCGATCGACGGAGACGAGGGCGGATACGGCGCGAAATATTCGCGCGCCTTGGCGGTCGCTTCCTTGTCCTGGCCGGCAAATACCGTGTACAGATTGTCCGGCAGCACGTCGTGCTTCAGCGCCTCGGCGACCCCCGGCCGGGCTTGGCCTGCCGCGCAGCCGCAGACGGAGTTGACGACGACAAGCGTCGTTCCCTTGGCGTTCGACAGCGCCTCTTCCACCTCTTCCGGCGTTCTCAGCTCCTTAATTCCGAGCCTGGTCAGCTCGTCGCGCATCGGTTGGACCATGTCCAGCATATATCTTTCAAACGACATCGACATGATATCAGCCTCGCTTCCCGTGTCCGTAATTGCGGTTTGATCCGCTTGATTCATTATACCGCGATGCCGCAAGCACCGTCAAAACGCAAAACCCTGACTGCGCCGCCAGGGTCCGTCCGTTCTCGTTATGGTTCGGGTCTATTGCGCGGGTTCGCTCCGCCTTGCGTCTCCTCGTTTTGCCGGCCCTTTGCGGCAGGCGGATACCGTGCGCTGCCTCAAGGCTCGTCCAGCACTTCGGGCACGGGAAAACGGGGATCGGGATACGGAAGCCCTCCGGCGGCGAAATCGCCGTCTCTCTCGACCCGGTCCCGCTCCTTGCGGGCGCGAAAGCCGTTGCCATTGCTTGCGGCCGAGCCGGACTCCCGTCCCGCCCCCCGTCTCTCGTATCGTTTGCGATTTTCGGTCATGGCTTAAGCCTCCGCGTCCGGAGCTCAGGTCGAAGGACGATCCGGCCCGTCCAGTTTTTTGTCGTACCCGCGGTCAAGCGGGGAACGGTCGCGCTGCCGTTTTTTCTCGGGAACACGTTCTTCCTGGGAAGGGGATTTCGGATTGGACATGGGCGCATCCTCCTTAGTTGGATCATTCGCCCTTATTGTTGGCCAAGCGCGAGGCCATTATGCGTTTGTTGCGGCTTGCCGGAACGGATGCCGATGCGCCGGGGAAACGAACGGGCCTTTGGCCTGGACGCCGCTTTTCTTTGCGCTTCCTTAACGCTACAATATGAAAAATAAACCTCGAATTCAGGATTCGGAAAGCGAGAGCGAACGTGAGCAAAATGTGGGACGTTATCGTCATCGGCGGAGGGCCGGCGGGCCTGATGGCCGCGATCGCGGCGGCGGAGGGGGGCGCCCGGACGCTGTTGCTCGACAAGGGAGACAAGCTCGGGCGCAAGCTTGGCATATCCGGCGGCGGACGCTGCAATGTCACGAACAATAAGGATGCACAGGAGCTGATCCGCTATTTGCCGGGCAACGGGCGGTTTCTGCACAGCGCGCTGTCCCGCTTCGGAAGCCGGGAGATCGTCGCCTTTTTCGAAGGGCTTGGCATCGCCCTGAAAGAGGAAGATCACGGACGGATGTTTCCGGTTTCGGACCGGGCCAAAACGGTGGTCGACGCATTGGTCGGACAAGTCCGGCGCGCCGGCGTCGAAATCCGCGTTCATCAAAAGGTGGCAAAGGTGCTGTACGACGGCGGCCGGACGGCCGGCGTGCTGCTGGCGTCCGGAGAGAAAATCGCGTCTTCGTGCGTCATCGTGGCGACCGGCGGCAAGTCGGTGCCGCATACCGGCTCCACCGGCGACGGCTACGCGTGGGCGGAAGAAGCCGGACATACGATTACCGAGCTTTACCCGACGGAAGTGCCGATCACGTCCGGCGAGCCATGGATCAAGGAGCGGGAGCTGCAGGGGTTGTCGCTGCGGGACGTAAAGCTTACCGTTCTGGACGGAAGCGGCAAAAGCGTCGTCTCGCACGAAGGCGACATGATTTTCACGCATTTCGGCCTGTCCGGACCGGCGGCGCTCCGCTGCAGCCAGTTCGTCGTCAAGACGCTGCGGGCCGGCAAAGGCCCGGTAACGGTCGCGATCGATCTTTTTCCCGGGAAGCAGGCGGAAGAGCTCGCTTCCGGCTTGGGGACGGCGGCCCGCGCCGAACCGCGCAAGGCGGCCAAAACGCTGGTCAAGGGCCTGTTGCCGGAACGGATGGTTCCGCTGCTGATGCGAAAGGCCGAGCTGGACCCGGAGATGGCCGCCGCGAACGTGTCCAAAGCCGCCTGGCTGAAGCTGGCGCAGCTATGCAAGAGCTTTCCGGTGCAGGCGACGGGGACGCTTTCCCTCGAGGAAGCGTTCATCACCGGAGGAGGCGTTAACGTCAAAGAGGTCCATCCCGCAACGATGGAGTCCAAGCGGATGCCGGGGCTGTACTTCTGCGGCGAAGTGCTGGACGTGCACGGCTATACCGGCGGCTACAACATTACCGCCGCCTTCGCGTCGGGACGGGCCGCGGGGACGGCGGCGGCGCAAGCATGCCGGGAAGCCAGCCGGCCGTAGCCGCTTATTTGCCGCCCGTAAACGTAATGCCCTGAACGAAAAACCGGTTGAAGAACACGTAGATCAACAGCGCCGGCAACGTCATGATGATCGAGGCGGCCATAATATAGTTCCAGAAGCTGATGTACTGGCCCTTGAACGTGTTCAGCCCGACCGAGAGCGTAAACATCGCTTTGTCGGACATCAGCATGAGCGGCTTGAGGAACTCGTTCCACGCCCCCATGAAGATGAAGATCGTCTGCGCGGCAAGCGCGGGCTTGGCCAGCGGCAGCACGACGCGGAAAAACGTTCCGAACCGCCCAAGGCCGTCCAGTTCGGCCGCCTCCTCCAATTCCTTCGGGAAATTGATGAAAAACTGCCGCATCATAAAGATGTACGTCGCCTGCGCAGCCATCGGCACGATGATCGCCTGATAGCTGTTCAGCCAGCCGAGCTCTTTGATGATGAGATAACTCGGAATGATCGTCAGCTGTCCCGGAATCATGATCATCCCGAGAATGCTGTAGAACATCAGCGTGCTGCCCGGAAACTTGATGCGCGCAAGGGCGTAGCCCGCCAGGGAGTTGAACAGCAGATTGAACACGGTGACGGACACGGCGATGAAGGCGCTGTTCAGGAACCATCTGCCGAACATCGGCTCCTGCTGCAATATCGTTTTATAATTGTCGAGCGTAAAATGCCTCGGAATCAGGTGCATGCCGCCGGAGACGATCTCGTGAAGCGGCTTGAACGAAGCCGACAAAGCCCACAGAAACGGCACGAACGTGACGATCGCGTATATCCCCAGAATGACGTAGACCAGCGGCCTGAGACGCGAAACCTTCGGACTCATTTTTCCCGCCTCCTTAATTCAGTTTCTCTTCCTTGAAAATCAGCCGCTGCACAACCGTAATCAGCATGATGACGACCGCCAGCACGAAGGCGAGCGCCGATGCGTAGCCCATGTCGAGGTTTTTGAAGGCATACTGGTAAATGAGCAGCACCATCGTCAGCGTCGCGTTGTTGGGTCCGCCGGAGCCTGCGGAGAAAATATAGGATTGGTCGAACAACTGGAACGTGCCGATGATCCCCATCACCACGACGTAAAACGTCACGGGCTTCAGCTGCGGAACCGTGATGCGCCAGAACTTGGTCCAGGCGTTCGCCCCGTCGATTGCCGCCGCTTCGTACTGGGACTCGGGAATGTCCTGCATCGCGGCCAGATAGATCACCATGTACAGCGGAGCCGTCGACCAAATGTTCATCAGCATGATGCCCGTCAGCGCCACGGCCGGATCGCCCAGCCAGTTGTAGGTCGGCAGTCCGGCAAGCTCAAGGAGGTGGTTGAGCAGTCCGTTGCTGTTGTAAATCCACATGAAAATCAGCACGAGCACGGCCGACGAGGTCACGGTCGGCAGGTAGTAGGCGACGCGGAAAAAGTTCCGGAATTTGATCTTCATATTCAGAATCGCCGCAAGCACCAGGGCGAGCAGCGTTTGGCACGGCACGACGATCAGCGCGTATTTGGCGGTGTTGCGCAGCGCGATCCACAGCCTGGCGTCGTCCAGCATCCGTTCGAAGTTGGCCGTTCCGGCGAATTTGTAGCTGACGCTTCCGAGCAGATTCACCTTGTGAAAAGACAAAAAGATCGCATAAAGGATCGGCAGCAGCATAAACAGTCCCAGAATGAGAACGACCGGCGTCATAAAGGTGTAGCCCGCCAGCGCTTCGCGGAGCCGAAGCCGGCTTTGGCGCCCGTTTGGCGATTTGGCCATCCCGAACCCTCTCCCTTCCTGATTTGAATCATTCCCCGTCCCTCGGCGGAGACGATTCGGAAACGTGCCCGACACTCGGGCGCTCTCCGAATCGTCAAGCCAAACGGCACGCCGCCCCTGCGGAAGCGAGAACGTTTTGCGGCGGGAACGCAAATTCCCGGTCGCGTCCTCGCATGAAACGACTGAAGCCGGCCTTTCCGGCTTCAGTCGTTTCACGACGACGCAGCCGCGGATGCGCCGGAGAGCGGCCCGCTCTCCGGCGAAAGGCGTTCCCGGCCTGCGGCGCGCGTTCTTGCGCGCGCGTTCGCGTTATTGGGCCGCCTTAATTTCCTGATTGGCCGTATCCTGCGCTTTTTTCATCGCTTCTTCCAGGCTCGATTGGCCGGTGTAGGCCGCAATGAACTGGTTGTTGAAGTTGTTCATGATCGTCGGCAGCGTCGTACCCGCCTGCCACGGGATCGAGTACGGGCCGCCCGCCACCAGTGCCGCGCGCAGCGGATCGGTGTCGTAGCCGAGCTCGGCGGCGACGGATTTGCGGGTCGGAAGCGCGAAGCCTTTGCTCGTCCATGTCTTCATGCCTTCCTTGCCGGTCAGGTAGGACAGCAGCTTCCAGGCCGCTTCTTTATGCTTCGACTGCTTGTTCATGACATAAGCGACCGTGTAGGACATCGTTCCCTTCTTGCCGTTGACGGTCGGAACCTCCGCGGTGCCGAAATCGAGGTCCGGGAAGTTCGACTGCAGATACGGAATCGCCCAGTTGCCCTCGATCACCATCGCGGCCTTTTGCTGGCCGAACATTTCGCCGCCCCAGCCTGCGCCCACATCGGACGGCTGTCCTGCTGTTTGCGCTTTCAAATGCTGGTCGACAACCAATTGCAGCCCTTTAAGCGCTTCCGGAGTCGCAAACGTCGCCATTCCCTGGTCGTCCGTCAGCTTGCCGCCGAACGCGTGGATCATGAACAGCTGGCGAGCCAGCTCGGGCGCTTGGCCCAAACCGTAAACCTCGACCTTGCCGCCGTTTTTCTTCGTCAGCTTTTCGGAGACGGCCATAAGTTCGTCCCAGGTGGCGGGAGGCGTGGCGATGCCGGCATCGGCGAACATCTTTTTGTTATAGAATAAAGCCAGCGTAGACGTGTCTTTCGGGAAGCCGTAGATTTTGCCGTCCTTCGACTTGAAGGCGTCGAGCATCGGAGCCTCGAAGTCCGCCAGGTCGAAATCGTCGGTCACGTAGCCGTCAAGCGGCTCGAGCACATCCTTCTCGATGAGCCCGGGAGCTTCGAAGGCGTCCAGGTAAAAGACGTCCGGCGCCTCGTTGCCGATCAGGCGCGTCTTGATGACGTCCATGTACTGGTCGGCGATCACTTCGTATTTGACTTTGATGTCCGGATTTTTCGTCTCGAACTCTTGCAGAACCTGATTGAGCAGCGACTGTTCCTCCGGCGACGTCGTCCAGCCGGCAAGCGTTACCTCGACCTGCCCGCCGGACGGCGAGGACGGGGATGAGGAAGACGACGGGGCCGCCTGTTCGTTCGAACCGCCTCCGCAGCCGGCCGCGGCCAGAGACACCGCGAGCAGCAGCGACGCCCCTCCAAACCATTTTCGTTTCATACGGAATCCTCCCTTTTTTAATGTGATTTATAATTAAACGGATGAAAACCGCGGGCGGGGCGGGAACGGGGCCGTCCGAACAAGCGGCGTCCCCGCGGCTTGCTCCGCCGCAAGCGGTCCCGGTCCGTTCAATCCTCCTTGGCGCGGGCAGGTTCTGCGGTTTCGATCCGGCAACCGCTCGTATTGGCCAGAATCCGGACTTCCACCTGCGAATCCTCCCGGGTTCGGGTCAGCTCCACCGACAGATGTCCCCGTCCGACGGGAATGTCCGCCGCCGTCAGGCGGTTTACGCCTTCCGGCAGCCACGGTCTGAGCGTCAGCCGGCCGGCCGGCGCATCGGCCTCGAGTCCGAGCATCGCCTGAATCAGCACGACGGACGTCCCGGCCGCCCACGCCTGCGGAGAGCAGGCAACCGGATAGCTTACCGGATAGCCCAGGCTATCGTCATAGCCGCAGAACAGCTCGGGCAGGCGATGATACTCGAACTTCTCCGCCGCCCGGATCAGAGCGCCGGCCAGCGCCGCTGCCGCCGATACGAACCCCAGGCGGCTCAAGCCGAGCAGGATCAGCGAATTGTCGTGCGGCCAGACGCTGCCGTCGTGATAGCTCATCGGGTTGTAGCCGGTCGACAGCCGCGACATCGTGCGGATGCCGTAGCCGCTGAACATATCCGGCGCGATCAGCCTGTCGGCCACGGCCTTCGCCCGCTCTTCCGACAAGATGCCGCTCATGAGCAGATGCCCCGGGTTCGACGTCACCGACCGGACCTGCCGTTTGTCCGCGTCCAGCGCGATGGCGTAAAACCGCTCATCCTCCATCCAGAACGCCCGGTCGAAGGATTGCTTCAGACGTTCCGCTTCCTCCGCAAGCCGCCGCGCCAACTCCGGAAGCCCCAGCCGCTCCGCGATCGGGGCGAGCCGGCTTTTCGCCTGGTACACATAGCCTTGAACCTCCACAAGCGCGATCGGCGCCGCCGCGAAGCTTCCGTCCTCGTGCACGACCGAATCGGCCGAATCTTTCCAGCCCTGATTGGCGATGCCTTTGGACGACTCCTGATAGTACTCGACGAAGCCGTCTCCGTCCCGGTCGCCGTACGAATCGATCCACTCTAGCGCCCGCTCGATGTTCGGCATAAGCTCTTTCACCGTCTCCAGGTCTCCGGTCCAGTGCGCGTATTCGGCCGCCAGCAGCACAAACAGCGGGGTCGAATCGATGCTTCCGTAATAAGGCGCGAACGGAACCTGGCCGGACTTCGACAGCTCGCCGCTGCGGAGCTCGTGCAGAATTTTGCCCGGCTGCTCGTCTTTCCACGGATTCGTTTCCTCGCCCTGCCAGGCGGCCATCATGCGCAGCGTCCCCTTGGCCGTGGCCGGGTCCAGCGGCAGCATCTGCAAAGCGGCGATCAGGCTGTCGCGGCCGAAAGGCACCGCGTACCACGGCAAGCCGGCCACCGGGAACGGGCCGTAGCCGAAGTCGGACAGCAGCGCCTGCAGGTCTCTGACCCCCCGCTCGAACAGCGAATCCAGCACCGGATTGTCGCTTGCGACTTTCGTTTTTCCGTTCCGCCACTGTTCGTAGCTTTTCCGCAGCTCGGCAAGCGCCTTATCCGGCTCTGCAACCGCGGGCTTCGCGCCGTCTATCGAGGGCGCTACCGTGAAGCGGATGCGCTTGGCCTCCGCCGGAGCCAGCGTCACGGCAAACCGCACCTCGCCGTTTTCGTTGGCCTCGTCGGCCTCCGCGTCCCAGGCGACGACCGTTTCCTTGCGGATGCCGTCGCAGCCTACATATTCGGCGCGCCAATGCCGGCGGTCCGTCTCCCTTGCGGTGATCCGGCCGAGCCGCTCCGAAGGCTGGAAGCCGCGCACGAGGAACATGTCGGCGAAGTCGGCGTCCAGCCTCACCTCGAGCTCGAACGCAACGGTCCGGGTCGAAAAGTTGGTCATGGATACGTTTTCGTAAAGAACATCGTTGTAAATGAACCGTTCGCGAACGATCTCGACCGATTCCCGCCACAGCCGGAGCTCGCCGTTTTCCTCCATGTGCTCGTTCGTCAGCCTGAACGCGGCGACGTAATTGTCGTCCGCGGCGGAGGACAGCAGCACCGGCCGCTTGCCGTTCAGCTTCAGCTCCAGCCTGCTCAAAAATCTCGTGTCTCGCATATACAAGCCGTTCGGCGAATCGCCCCCGACGGCGTCGCCGTGCCGGTCCGTCATCAAGAAGACGTCGTTGTTTTTAATGACTCTGTATTCCATCGCGTTTCTCTCCTGCAACTATTCTTTTGGTGATCTGTCTCTGAATCTTTTCGATATCGTTCTCTTTTTTCCGAAACGTTTCGGATTTTACGCGAAAAAGAGACCCGAAACGTTTCGGATACGGATTCAAAAGAAACGCGGTGATCACGTGGATGCGATTTGCCGCGTACTTTCGCGTACGATCAATTGATTGCCGAGCAAAATTTTCCGGTTGTCCGTCCGTTTGTCCAGGATGTCGATCAGCAGTTGGGCGCCCTGATACCCAAGCTGGTATTTGTCCTGCCGGATCGTCGTCAGTTTCGGAGAGCAATAAGCGGCGATGCTGATGTCGTCAAAGCCGATGATGGAGATTTCGTCCGGAACCTTGCGCTCCATCCGCTCCAGCGTCCGCATCGCCCCGAGCGCCATCAGGTCGCTGGCGCAAAATACGGCGGTCACCTCGGGATGGCGGAGCAGAATCCGGTACATCGCCTCCGCGCCCCCGTCCTCGGTGAACGAGCCGTCGTACACCAGCTCCGGGCGGTATTCGACGCCGGCCTGCTCCAGCGCGTCGCGATAGCCGGCCAGCCGCTCCTGGCTGACATGCGCCCGGTCGTGGCCGTTGATCATCGCAATGTGACGGTGCCCCAGCTGCAGCAGATGATTGGTGGCCATCGCCGCGCCGGACCGGCTGTCCGAAGCGATGTACCCGACGTTTTCGCCCGTTTTCGGAATGTCGATCAGGACGCAGGGGAACGCATTTTGTTCGATGACCTCCTGCAAATAGGGATCGTCCAGCCGCAAGCCGGACAGGATCGCGCCTTCGACGTTGCGCTCCTTGCAGAGCGCCGAATACGATTTCTCCATTTGCTTGGACGGGTTGGTGCTGAACAGCAGCAAATCGTAGTTCAGCTCGCCCGCCCGGTCGTTAATGCCGCATAAAATTTCGTATGCAAACGCGTCCTTGGCCCCCGCGCGGTTGATGTCCGAGATGATCAGGCCGATCGTGCGCGTTTTTTTGGAGACGAGGCTTCTCGCCACCGCATTGGGACTGTAAGACAGCTCCTCGGCTACGCGCTTGATCTTCCGGCGCGTCTCCTCGTTGACGTCGTCGTGGCCGTTTAGCGCTCTGGAAACGGTTGTAACGGATACGCCCGCTTTTTTGGCTATGTCCTTTATCGTTACCATGGTGCAAACACCTTTCCGAAACGTTTCGGATTCATTATAAAGGATAACCTCCCGGCCTGCAAGCGATTTATTTGCCGCAGTTTCCGGCCGAGAGGTTCAAAGAGGAGCGATGCCGCGCCGGGCCGCTTGCGAGCCGTCCGAATGCCGGACCGCGCCGGGCCCGTCTGGCCGGCAGGAAAGGAACCCGCAAAAAGAGCGCTATCGGGCTTCGAAATGATCGTAGGTTTCGGAATCGGGATCGAATCGCTCTTTGACTTCCACATCTTCCAAGCCGCCCGACGAATACGCCTCCGACGAGACCCAATCTTCGTTGACGGTATGCGCGGGAATCGGAATGGCGTCAAGCCCGTAGGCCGCATCCGCATGCATCGAGGCGTCCGCCGGCGCCTGTTCCACGAGCTCCCCTCCATGGCTCTGGGCGATCTCCAAAGCCGAGATCAGGTCCTCCCGGATCACATGGATGTGAATGCGGTTGCCTTCGTGCATTTGCGGATCGTAACCAAGTTCGCCGAACGTCTCGTAAGCGAGCTGGGCCGCCGAAGCGTTGGGAAACCTGAACATGAGCGCGTTGGACTGCATGATCGCATCTTCTCCCGTATCTGGAATCGGTCATCCTCTTCAGGTTGCCCCGCGACGCCGTCCGGCATGTATGCCCGGACCGCTGCTCCATGCGTCGGCCCGTACGCTTCATGCGTCGGTCCCTGCGCTCCATGCGCCCCCTCGCACGCTCCCGCACTTTCCCGCCGCGCCCATGCGGACAAGGCGGCAGCCCGCGCCCGGTTCGCGCGCTCACGCGTTCTCCCGCGCCTCCTCCTCTTCCGTGCCGCTTGGACGTTCCCCGGTTTGGGCCTTGCGCTTGCTTTCCCGGAATTGCAAATAAACCGACACCACGCTGTCGAGATACCTGCCCGCCGCCCAGCCGACCGCAGGCGCTAGCGGAACGGCCAGCCACCCCGCTCCTCCGTAAAGAAGCCCGATCTTGCACCCAAGCGCAAGGCCCCAAAGCCCAAACAGCGGCAAAACCAGGGCCCGCCTGCCGATCCCTTCCGCTTCCCGCAGCGCAAGCGGGGGCCACGGCAGCATGGCGACATAGCGCTCCCCTTCCCACTGCTTCCACTGTCCGTGCAGCCAGAACAGCGCAAATAGCCCCGACACGGGCCACATGGCGAGCCCGAGTCCGAGCGGCGGAAGCGCGACCGCCGCCGAACCGATGGCCGCAAACGTCAGCAAAGCCTGCACGTTCTCCGGATCCCGCAGCTTCGCTTTGACCCACAGTTCGGCAATCCGCTCGCGGGTACCCCTGCGCCGGAACAAATTCCTGCGCAGCGATAGCAGCGGCTTCCGTCCCCGCGGAACGGAACGCGCGCCTCCGGCTTCCATGAGCAGAAATCGGACGCAAGCCGAATACGCTTCCCGTTCCGCCGCCACCTCATGCAGAAAGGTTCCCTTTGCTCTTAAACGCAGCCATGTCAGCAGGCAGGACGCCGCAATCAGCGCGGCAAGCGCCAGCCCGAACGAGGCTCCGCTCCGGATCGCGGTCATCCCCGAGACCCAGGCTGCCATCAGAATCAGTCTCGCGACCCAGACGGCCGCAACCCGCCGCCACCCCGACCGCCGGCGCTCAAGCCCGTCGCGGACCAGCGTCCATGCGTAGCCAAGCAGAGCGGCCGCTCCGGCCATGGCCGCGCCGGTTGCCGCGTCCCAGCCAAAGCGCAGGTCGAGCAGCGGAGCGAGCAGAGCGACGACCGCCGCCGCCGTCAGCAGCCGCACCAGCAGCGTGTACGCCAGCCCCGTCGCGATCATTGGCCGCGTCCACCTGGCGCTGCGCCGCAAAAACAAGCCGTCGCCGTAATCGGCGAACGTGCGCGCGCGGGCTCTCAGCATGGCGGCCGCCAGCAGGACGAACACCGTCTGCTGCGGAACCGCGGCGAACCACGAAGGCGGATGGAGCCAGGCGTCCCGGTACATATTGGCGCCGATAAACAGAGCGGGAATCGCGATGTAAACCTGCACCGTCCAGTCGAGCGTCAGACGCCAGCATTTCCAGACTTCGCCCCAGAAAAAGACGATCCGGGACAGAACGAGAGGGACGGGCCGAAAGTGTCTTCGTCCGCCGTTCACGAACGCTCCGCCCCCTCTTGCGTCAATACGCGGAAGCATTCGAACAGCGGGGTGCCGTCCGGGCAGCCGGCGGCCCGGCGGATGTCGGCGAGCGTGCCCGAAGCGGCGATGCCTCCTTCGTGAATGAGAACGAAGCGGTCGCAAAGCCGCTCGGCCGAATCCAGCACGTGCGTCGTCAGCACGACGGACGCTCCGCGGGTCCGCTCCTCGTCCAGCGCCGCAAGCAGTTCCATGACCGCGCCCGGGTCCAGGCCGATAAACGGCTCGTCCACCAGGAACAGATCCGGCTCCAGCAGAAAAGCCGCGATCAGCATCACCTTTTGCTGCATGCCCTTGGAGAAGCGGACCGGGTATTCGTGCTTGGCTTTCCGCAGGCGGAAACGGTCGAGCAGCCGATCCGCCCGCTCCCCGAATCGGTCCTCGGGCATCCCCGCGGCCGCCGCCGCCAACTGCAGATGCTCCCACAGCGTAAACCGCTCGTACAAAATCGGCAATTCGGGGATGTACGCCATGCGCCGGATGCCGTCTTCGGAACGATCCGAAGGCTCGCGCTCCGTTAGGCCGTTCCAGTCGATTTGTCCTTTCCAATGCCCGAGCTGGCCGAGCAGCCCCTTCATGACGGTGCTTTTGCCCGCGCCGTTCGGACCGAGCAACCCGAGCCGCTCCCCGGGACGCACTTCGAAGAACAGATCGCGGAGAATCGGCTTGCCCGGTTCGTACCCCGCCTCATCGATCCGCACCCGAAGCCGGAAATCCGCACCTTCCTGCATATCCGCACCCTCAATCCTGAGCTTTTTCTTTGTTTACGAAAAAAAACGCATGCCCGTTCCAAGGAGACACGTCCTCGGTTCTTCCGGGCGACGAAAAAGAGCCCCCGCCGGTTTCCGGCCGGCGAACGGGGCTCTGTCAATAGGGAGGCAACCGTCGCGTGACAAGTTACCAATCTTCATTTTAGCGAATTTTGTCATTTTCGAAAAGCGGCTAACGCCTGGTTCAGCCCTTTGGTCTGACGGTAAACGTCCTGATAAATGCGGAACAGCTCGGCATACCGGCGGGAGCGCTCCGGATCCGGACGGTACGCTTTCTGCCGCTTGACGAAAACGTCCGCGCAAGCGTCCAGCGACGGGAACCAACCGCAGCCTACGGCCGCCAGCATCGCCGCGCCCAGTCCGGGGCCCTGCTCGTTCTCCAGCGCCACGACGTCGGCCTGGAATATATCCGCCTGCATTTGCAGCCAGACCGGGTTTTTGGCCCCGCCGCCGATGGACACGATTGTATCCACCGTCTTGCCGGCTTTGCGGAAAATATCGACCGTCTCATGCAGCGAGAACGTGATGCCTTCCATGACCGCCCGGGCGAAATGCGCGCGCGTGTGCGAGCCGTCCATGCCGATGAAGCTGCCGCGGATGACGGAATCGGCATGCGGGGTGCGCTCGCCGACAAGATAAGGCGTAAACAGCAGTCCGCCCGATCCCGGCGGGAGGTCGCCGACGCCGGCAAGCAGCGAATCGTACGATTCGCCCTTGGCGAACGTGTTGCGGAACCAGGACAAGCTGTATCCGGCGCCGAGGGTGACGCCCATCGCGTAAAAGGCGTTCTCCTTGCCGTGATTGAAGAAGTGGACCTTGCCCTGGTAGTCCGCCGAAGCATCCGGCTCGTACGTCAGAATAACGCCGGACGTGCCGATGCTGCACAGCGTGACTCCCGGCTGCAGGATGCCCGCGCCGATCGCGCCGCAGGCGTTGTCCGCCCCGCCGGCAAACACTTTCGTATCGGCCGCAAGGCCCGTCTTCTCCGCCGATTCTTTCGTCAGCGTCCCGACGCATGCGCCCGCTTCGACAAGCGGCGGGCAGAAGTCCGCCGGAATCCCGAACGTCTCCAGCACATCGGCGCTCCACCGCTTGTTGGCGACGTCAAGCATCAGCGTCCCGGCCGCATCGGACAGATCCATGTGCACCGCTCCGGTCAGCCGGTAGCGCACGTAATCCTTGGGCAGCAAAAAGCCGCGGGCCCGCTCGAACGCTTCGGGTTCGTGCTGGCGCACCCATTCGATTTTCGGCAGCGTGAAGCCTTCCAGCGCCGGGTTGCGCATGACGGACAGCAGCTTGTCCCCGAGCTTCGCTTCGATCTGCCGGCATTGCTCGGTCGTGCGGGTGTCGTTCCACAATATCGCTCTCCGCACGGGCCGGCGCTCGGCATCCAGCAGCACGAGGCCGTGCATTTGTCCCGAAAAGCTGATCCCTTCGATGTCTTCCGGGGCGACGCCGGAGTTCGAGACGATTTCCTTGATCGATTCGATCGTGCCGGCTACCCAATCCTCAGGCTCTTGTTCGCTCCATCCCGATTTTTCGTGGTACAGGGGATACTCGCGTGTCGCTTCCGCCCTAACCGCCCCGTCCTGCGAAACGAGCAGCGTCTTGACCGCGCTCGTGCCCAAGTCGACGCCGATGACGTATTTCATCCGATTGTCCTCCTTCGCGCGAACCGCCCCTCGCGAGCCGCTGCGCGGGGGGCGGTATTTCCGTTCAAGATGCGAATTGGCGCGTATTAAACGCTGAAAATGACTTCGTTAAGCGTCGCCCGGATTTGTTCCAGACGGCCGGATTTGTTGACGATCGGTTTTTGCTGGTTCAGCACGTAGGCTTCAAGCGACTTCAGCGTAGCTTTGCCGGATACGATCTCGGCTCCGATGCCTTCCTTGTAGCTGCTGTAGCGCTCTTCGACGATATCGTCGAGAATGCGCTCCTCGATCAGCTTCGCCGCCGCTTTGAGGCCGCGCGCGTAAGCGTCGATGCCCGCGATGTGCGCGAAGAACAAATCCTCGTCCTCGAAGGACGTGCGGCGGACTTTGGCGTCGAAGTTGACGCCGCCCCGGCCGAGGCCGTTGTTTTTCAGAATTTCATACATGGCGAGCGTCGTGCTGTACAGATCGAACGGGAATTCGTCCGTATCCCAGCCGAGCAGGTAGTCGCCCTGGTTGGCGTCGATCGAGCCGAGAACGCCGTTGATGCGGGCAACGCGCAGCTCGTGCTCGAACGTATGACCGGCCAGCGTCGCGTGGTTGGCTTCCAGGTTCAGCTTGAAGTGGTCCTTCAGGCCGTATTTTTGCAGGAACGACAGCGCCGTCGCCGCATCGAAGTCGTATTGGTGCTTCGTCGGCTCCTTCGGCTTCGGCTCGATGAGGAACTGGGCGTCAAAGCCGATTTCCTTGGCGTAGTCGACGGCCATGTGCAGCAGGCGGGCCAGGTTGTCCAGCTCAAGCTCCATATTGGTGTTGAGCAGCGATTCGTAGCCTTCGCGGCCGCCCCAGAACACGTAGTTCTCCGCGCCGAGCTCCTTGCCCACTTCGAGCATCTTCTTGACCGTCGCGGCGGCGTAAGCGAACACTTCCGCATTGTTGGACGTGGCGGCGCCATGGACGTAGCGCGGGTTGGTGAACAGGTTCGCCGTATTCCACAGCAGCTTTTTGCCGGTCGCTTGCTGGAACTCTTTCAGCTTGGCGACGATGATGTCGATGTTCTTGTTCGTTTCCGCCAGCGTCGCGCCTTCCGGAGCGATGTCCGCGTCATGGAACGCGTAGAAAGGAACGCCCAGCTTTTGCAGCAGTTCGAAGTTCGCTTCTACGCGCGCTTTCGACCGGTCGAGCGGGGACAGGGAGTCCCATTTGCGGACGGCCGTGCCGGCGCCGAACGGGTCCGTGCCGTTCGCATTGAACGTATGCCAGTAGGCGACGGAAACGCGCAGATGCTCTTCCATCGTCTTGCCGAGGACGACTTCCTTCGGATTGTAGTGCTTGTACGCAAACGGATTTTTGGAGTCGCGTCCTTCATATTTGATCTCGGGGACGTTGGGGAAATAACTCATGAACAGGACCTCCTAAAAGAGTTGAAATCGCTTCACTGGTTCTAGCATATCACGCTCTAGTTAGTTTGTCTATTGAATAAACAAAGTTGTCATCTTTCGTTATTGTGGTATGATGAAGGCATTCCCATTTATTCGGCACTAAGGAGCAATCGGACGGCCATGAGCATGACTACCGGCGATCAGGCAATGATCAAACGCATAAACACGGCGATCGTACTGGAAGCGATTTTGCGCCACGCCCCGCTATCGAGAGCGAAAATCTCCGAGACGACCGGCCTGAACAAAGCGACCGTATCCAGCCTCGTGCAGGACTTGATCGACAACAAGCTCGTTGCGGAAACGGGAACGGGCGCTTCCAGCGGAGGCAGAAAGCCGGTGATGCTCGAATTCGTGGCCGACGCCGGCTACGCGGTCGGCATCGATCTCGGCGTCAACTATATGCGCGGGGTGCTGACCGATTTGCGCGGCAACGTGGTGAGCGAGCGGATGACGGCGCTGACGACGGTCGACCCGGACCGGGTGTTCGGAACGCTTCGCCCGTTCATCCAGCAATTGATGGACGAAGCGCCGGACAGCCCGTTCGGCATCGTCGGCATCGGCGTCGGCGTCCCCGGGCTTGTGGACCGGAACGGCTCCGTGCTGTTCGCTCCGAACATGGACTGGAGAGACGTGCCGCTTCGCGAGGCGCTGTCGCGCACCTTCAACCTCCCCGTAATGATCGACAACGAGGCCAACGCCGGAGCGCTCGGCGAGCAGCGGTTCGGCATCGGCCGCGGCATTTCCAACATCGTGTACGTCAGCGTCGGAATCGGCATCGGCACCGGGTTGATATTGCAAAGCCGCCTGTACAAAGGCTCGTCCGGGTTTTCCGGCGAGATCGGCCATATGACGATCGAAGCCGGCGGCAAGCCGTGCCGCTGCGGCAACCTCGGCTGCTGGGAGCTGTACGCCTCGGAGCAGGCGCTGCTTGAGCAGGCGGCGGAGCTGGGTTACAAGGACAAGGATCTCGACGGGCTGCTCGCGGCCGCCGAGGCCGGAGACGAGAGCGTGGCGTCGCTGCTGAAGCGCATCGGGGAATATCTCGGAATCGGCATTGCCAATATCGTCAACGTGTTCAACCCCAACGCGGTCATTATCGCGGGCCGGCTGAGCCGGGCGCGGCCGTGGCTGGAGGAAGCCGTTAAGGACACGTTGGAGCGGCGCGCGCTCGGCTTTCATTTGCGCAACGTGAATGTGCTGTATGCCGAGCTGGGCGACCGGTCCGCCGTCATGGGCGCGGTGGAAATGGCGATCTCGTCGTTTTTCGAGCGGCTGAAAACATCGTGACGGGACGCGGAACACCCGGAAACGCGCAAACCAAAAAGCCTGCCGCTCTCCGCAAAGGGAGAGGCGGCAGGCTTTTTCCCGTTTCGCTCAGGCTTTGATGACGTCCTTCTTCAGAATCAGATTGGCATACAGCGCGCTTTCGCCCGTGGCGACGATGGCGTACGCCTTTTTCGCCCGCTCGTAAAACGCGAACCGCTCCACTTCCTCGAACGGCTCCGCGATTCCGGTCCGCTGTTGAATGATGGCCCGGTATTCCTCCCAGATCGGCGTTTGCGCCGTATCGCCGGGAACCACCTGCATCACGGCCGCCGGGCGCTCGACGTACGTGTCCAGAGGGAACAGCTTCAGGATGGCGTCGAGCAGCTCCGGGATCTTATGCCCGTCGCAGCGAACCAGACGCGCGGCATGGCTAGCTGCGGGAAAATTGCCGTCGGCCAGCACGATTTCGTCGCCGTGCCCCATTTCCATCAGCACTTTCAACAACTCGGGTGAAATCAAGGGAGAAATCCCGTAGAGCATGGTTGCATCCTCCAATCGCAAGAAAGGTCATCGACGAAAACCATTGTACCACGCGCGGCTTCCATCCGAGCGTTTCCAAAGCTCATTCGTACCGGCGATAAGAACAAGCATGGCGGACTTTTCCTTTTTTGTAAACGGATACAAATCGCGACAAGTCCGCCCGCTTACGATTTCACTCCGTATACCTGCCGCACCAGATCGGCGATCGTCCGCTTCTCGAGCATGGTCATCACAAGCTGCTCCGTCTCCTTCGTGATGTCTGCGAACGCGTCCTTAATCTCAAGCCCGATCCACCCGTCGCTGGTCGTATCCATCAATCCGGTGCAAAACGTCTCCGTCAGCTCCAATGCGCGGTATACCTCCGCCAGCGTAATCGTTTCCGGCGATTTGCTTAAATAATAGCCTCCATCGCGGCCTTCCCTGGCTTCCACGATGTTCGCCCGGGCGAGGCGCGACAGAATGCGCCGCATCAGCGTCGCTTCCGTACAGATGGTGAGCGCGATCTCGCCGCTCGGGCAGCGCGATTCGTTCTCCGCCCGCTTGGCAAGATAAACAAGCGATTGCAGCGCGTAGCCGAACCATCGCGGCGTCGCCTGGCCGCCGCATCTTTCGTTTTTCATCGGAATGGCCCCCGTTCCTCCTATCCTTCGTACTTTAAGTATAGCTTATCGTTTCGCTGCAGGATATTCTGCGGGCGCTTTTTTTCCAAGCTTCACCCCGCCTTTGGGCGGTCCGTCGGCAGAATCAATGCCAGCAACCCGGCAAACGGCAAAAATGCGATCGCCTGCATGACGGAAGTTAGGCCGAAGAGGTCGGCGGCCTTGCCCAGCACAACCGCTCCGATCGCGCCCATGCCGAACGCAAGTCCGGTCGTCAGCCCTGAAGCCATTCCCACTTTGGCCGGCATCAGATGTTGAGCGTACACGACCGCGACCGAGAAGCCCGACAGCAGAATGAATCCGAGCGCCGTAATGAACGGGTACACCATGTACAGCGGCAAATACGGCAGCAGCAACGAGAACGGGATGGCTCCGGCAATGGAAAGGACGATCATCTTTTTCATCCCGATCCGGTCGGCCATCACGCCGCCCATAAAGGTTCCGGCCACGCCGGCCGCAAGAAACAGAAACAGCGGAATCTGCGCCTGTTTGGCTGTCAAACCGTAATGCTCGATCAGGAAAAATTGATAATAACTGCTGATGCCGGAATGATACCACGACCGCGCGAAAACGATGAAGACGAGCAGACAGACGGCGAAAACGACCCTTGGATGGCTCGCCGCCGCGGAAGCCGCAGATCGGGTCTTGGCCGAGCCTCCGGCCGATTTGCCGGCGTTGAAGTCGTGAAGGCGGCTGCGGTACCAGGGCGTAATGGCAAGCAGCGCCGCAATGGCGACGACCGCAAACAGGGAGCCCCAGACCGCGCCGACCTGGCCGAGCGGGACAAAGACGAACAAGGTCATCAACGGAGCGAGCGAGCTGCCCGCATTGCCGCCGACCTGGTAGACGGATTGGGCGAAGCCGCGGCGGCCGCCCGCAGCCAGATACACGACGCGCGAGCCTTCCGGATGAAAGATGGCGGAGCCGAGACCAATGAAGAGAACGGCCAGCAAGACGGCCCAGAACGAAGGGGCGAAGGCGATGCCGATCATGCCGATGAGGCTGAGGACCATGCCTCCTGCCAGCATGTAGGGAGAAGAGCGGCGGTCGGTATAGGAGCCTACGACCGGCTGCATAACGGACGAGGTCATATTCAGAGCGAAGGTAATCCAACCTACCTGGACATAGGACAGGTTGAGCGATTTTTCCAAAACGGTATACAGCGCCGGAACGACCGCTTGCATGGAATCGTTCATCATATGAACGAGGCTGATGGCCAGCAAAACGGGCAATGCGGTGTCGGCCGAAATGGAAACCGGACGGGTGACGGACGGCGAAGCCACAATCATTCCTCCTCTTTGCCCGCTTTTAACCGCACTTCACTGAGCGTTAACCGGTCGGTGCGGACAGGCGAAAGATGCCTCGTTCGATCGGATTCGTATCCGGGGAGGCGCAAATCCGGCGTCTTTCGGCCAACCGCGCGGGGCTGCATATACGACAATAAAGTTTAGAAGTAAGGTTATCGGAAGTCAATCAAAAAAATAAAACTCAGCCTTCCTCTTTAAATTTGAAATTCCTCGCCGCATAAATAACCGGCGTTGAAGCCGCGGAGACGATAAACTTCAGCAGGTACGTGCTCAACACGATCTGCCACCACACGGACCAGGAATATACTCCGGCAAAGGCGATCGAGGCAAATACGAGCGTATCGACCAGCTGGCTGAGCAGCGAGCTGCCGTTGTTCCGAATCCACAGCTGATTGCGGCCCGGATACGCTTTTTTCAGCTTGCTGAACAGCCGGACGTCGAGAAACTGGCTGACAAAGTAGGCCGTCAGGCTAGCCAAAGCGAGACGGGGCATCAGCCCGAAGATCGTCTCCAGCGCCTCCTGCGAGATGTCCGACTCCTGCGGCACAAACTTGAGCGCCATTTGCATCAAAATCATGGACATGACGAGCGTAAAAAAGCCGAACCAGACGGCTTTGCGCGCTTCCTTTTCCCCGTACTTCTCGTTCAGCAGGTCGGTCGTCAAATAGATCGTCGCGTAAATGGTGTTCCCCAGCGTCGCCACGATGCCGAAAATCTCAATCGTTTTGACCACCTGAATGTTCGCAAGCACCGTCGCCGCGCCGATCCAGGCGTACAGGCCGTTTTTGCCGAACAGGCGGTAGCAGGCCAGAAACAACGCGAAATTGACGACGACGAACAGCGCGCCCCACAGAACGTTAAACATCCGAATCCCTCCTGGTGTCGCATCGGATCACGTATAGACCCGGAACAAAATATCCTGCGCGTAGTTTCCGAACGATTCCCCGTAGATCGTCAGCCCCCCGACATGTTCGGCGTCTTCCGGCACGGCAAGCCGGAGCGTCCAGTGGTTGCGGGCCGCGGGAATATCCGCAATCGTCACGTCCGACACCCGCTGCCCGTCCACATACGTGCCGTCTCTCCGCACCCGGATCATTTTCAGCCAGCCGTATTGGTTGATGTGGTCCGGCCACCAGTCCGGAGTCAGCTTCCCCCTGCCTTCCCCGCTGTCCCCCGGGCTGGTCCATACGCCAAGCAGCACGCCGTTCAGGTAAAAATGGATGTCCGAAGGCCAGTGCTCGTTGACGCCGGGAGCCTCCGACCCGATTTCCAGCGAAATTTCGATTTCTTCGGCCTTCTGACCCGTCAGCAAATAATTCGGGATCTGATATTCCACAAACCCTTTGCCGAACCACAGAATTTGCGCGTTCATCCGCTCCGGCTCGAGAAAATAGCGCGCGTCGTCGTACTGTCCGATCACCCGGTCCTTCGTCGCCAGGCCGCATGTCGGGTACACCTCGTACCGGGTATAATGGCCGATCGGCACCGAAACCTCCTGCACGGGGCGGGCTTCTTTTTCCCTGCTCGGGAACGCGATCTCGACGCCGTCTTCGGCGAGCGAGCACATTTTGTGCGTTCCGCCGTCCTTGCGGATCATCCGCGTGCGGATCAGGCCGGCCTGCTCCAGCTTGCGGATATGCATCGTCATCATCGGCCCGCTCAGGTCAAGCGCCTGCGCCAAATCCTTGAGGTTCATCGGCCGTTCCGCCAGCAGCTCCAAAATCCGGAGCCGCGCGCCGTTGGCCAACGCCTCGTAAACGGGCAGCCATTTTCGGTCGGTATTCGCTCGAATCATCGCCTTTTTCCCCTTTTGATTGGCATCGTAGTTGGAATCGCGGTTGGAATCGTAACGCTTGCCGCCGCTGAATCGCTTTAAACCGTTTGCTGCGGGCGCGTGAAAAAACCGTTGCTTTTCTGCCGCGGGTAAGGTTTAATGTAATTGTTAATACAAATGTTTTGAATTAATGTTTTTATTATTCCATCGAGGTGATCGAATGTCAAGCGCGGCGAAAATCAAAATCGAAAAAGACTTCCAGGTCGGAAAAGTCGATCCCCGTTTGTTCGGTTCGTTTATCGAACATTTGGGGCGTGCGGTATACGGAGGCCTGTACGAGCCCGGCCATCCTTCCGCCGACGAGCAGGGTTTTCGCACCGATGTTTTGGAACTCGTGAAAGCGCTTCAGGTTCCGATTGTCCGCTATCCCGGCGGCAACTTCGTTTCGGGCTACAACTGGGAGGACGGCGTCGGCCCCATCGGGCAGCGGAAAAGAAGACTGGAACTGGCTTGGCGCACGATCGAGCCGAACACGTTCGGCCTGAACGAATTTGTGGACTGGTGCCGCAAGGCAGGAAGCGAACCGATGATGGCCGTCAATCTCGGCACGCGCGGTCCGAACGAAGCGCGGGAGCTGGTCGAATACGCGAACCATCCTTCCGGAACGTACCTGAGCGACCTGCGCATTCGGCACGGCTACCGCGAGCCGCATCGCATTCGGACATGGTGCCTGGGCAACGAAATGGACGGACCGTGGCAAATCGGCGGCAAGACCGCGTCTGAATACGGGAGAATCGCGCTGGAAAGCGCCAAAGTGATGAAATGGGTCGATCCGAGCATCGAGCTGGTCGTCTGCGGAAGCTCCAGCACGGAAATGCCGACTTATCCCGAATGGGAAGCGACGGTTCTCGAGCATACGTACGACCACGTGGACTACATCTCCCTGCACCGCTACTACGGCAACCGCGACGGCGACACGGCTTCCTTCCTGGCCAGTTCGCTCGACATGGACGATTTTATCCACACGGTTATCGCGACCGCCGATTACGTGAAAGCCAAAAAACGCAGCAAGAAGAAGATGTACCTGTCGTTCGACGAATGGAACGTCTGGTTCCACTCGAACGATGCGGACAAAAAAATCGAGCCGTGGCAAATCGCCCCGCCCCAATTGGAAGACGTCTATACCTTCGAAGACGCGCTTGTCGTCGGCTGCATGCTGATCAGCCTGCTGAAGCGCGCCGACCGGGTGAAAATGGCGTGCCTCGCGCAGCTGGTCAACGTCATCGCGCCGATCATGACGGAAAACGGCGGCCGCGCCTGGAGGCAGACGATTTACTATCCGTACATGCACGCCAGCGTGTACGGGCGCGGCACCGTGCTTGTGCCGCTCGTGCAGTCGTCGAAATACGACTGCCGCAAATATACCGATGTGCCGCACGTGGAGGCGGTCGCGGTCCATAACGGGGAAGCCGGGGAATTGACGGTATTCGCCGTCAACCGGCATCTGTCCGACGCGCTCGGGCTCGACATCGATCTGCGCAGCTTCGAAAACGCCAGCCTGATCGAGCATATCGAGCTGACGAGCGACGATCTGAAGGCGGTCAACACCGCCGACAACCCGGACCGGGTGAAGCCGGTCAGCGGAACCGCCCGCGTCGCCAAGGAAGACGCGGTGTTCACCGCGCAATTGCCGAAGGCGTCCTGGAACGTGCTTCGGTTTAAGGTTTAAGGCAAGCGTTCCGCTTGCCCGGGACTCCAGTTGCCTTTTGCGCAACTGCAGTCCCAATCCGGCCGGCCTGCCGGGCCGATTGCCGTTTACGCGACGGCCCGGCGTTTCCGCCCCAGGAGCATGCAGACCAGGATCACGACCATGCCGATGTTCAGCAGCAGATCCGCCACGTTCATAATGCTGCGGCCCGTCCCCCATTGGATAAAATCGGTCACCTTGTTCATGAAGGCGCGATCGATGGCATTGCCTATCGCCCCTCCGGCGAAAAGCCCGGTTCCAAGCTCCATCCACGCCCCTCTCAAACGCCCTTGGCGCCGATAATACAGCACCAGGACGACAATCGCGACCGCAAGCGGCACAAACAGCCGCCCATAGCCTTGAAACGTGCTTCCCATCGCGCCGGTGTTCTCGAAATGGCTGAAACGCAGAACGCCCGGCCAGACGTCCAGCGTTTCGCCTACCTGCATGTTGCGGCGAACCCACAGCTTGGACAATTGATCGATAAGAACGGTTAGGACAAAGGTCAGATAAAACCGCACGGGCACACCTCCCTGATCTGTTGCCTGCCTGCCTCTATTGTATAGGGGATTCGCCAAAATTTCCAAAATTTCGGACTTCGGGCGGAAACGCCGCTCAAGCGCAAACAAGCTGGCCGCTTCCCCCTCCGACTTTCTTGCCGCTCACCGTTTTCTTGCCGCCTATGGATTTGTAGTATACTGTTCTCGAGACAGACCGGAGAATATGGGAAGCGGAATGCCGGCATGGTCGATAAAACAATGAACGGAACAGGAGGAGCCGAACATGGATTTGGGCTTGCGGGGAAAAACCGCCTTGATTACGGGAGGCAGCAAAGGAATCGGTTTGCATACGGCTATCGTGCTGGCCCAGGAAGGCGCCAACGTGGCCATTGTAGCCCGCGGAGAAGAAGCGCTGCGGGCAGCCGCGGAGACGATCCGAAAGGAAACGGGCGCCGACGCCCTGACCGTCGCCGCCGACGTCACGGTTACGGAAGACGCCGAACGGGCGGTGTCGGAGACGGTCAAGCGTTTCGGACGCCTGGACATTCTCGTCAACAACGCCGGGACGTCGGCGGCCGCGCCGTTTGAGAGCGTTGACCTGAACGCGTGGGAACGGGATTTGGACTTAAAGCTGTTCGGAGCGATCCGCTTCAGCCGCGCCGCCCTCCCCTATCTGAAGGAAAACGGCGGAGCCATCGTCAACGTTACCGCCTCCGCGGCCAAGACGCCGGGAGAATCGTCGCTGCCGACCAGCGTCAGCCGGGCGGCCGGAATGGCGCTGACCAAAGCGATGAGCCGGGACCTGGCCCCTTACGGCATTCGCGTCAATACCGTAGGGATCGGCCTGATCCGGAGCGACCAGATCGAGAAGATGTGGAAACGAACGGCTCCGGAACAAAGCTGGGAGCAGTTCTCGCGCGATCGCAGGCACGCCATACCGCTCGGGCGCATCGGCGAAACGAGCGAGGCCGCGCGCGTCATCGCGTTTCTCGCCTCCGATGCCGCCTCTTATGTGACGGGAACCTCCGTGAACATTGACGGAGGCAAGGCAGCGGCGCTGTAAGAAGGCAGCGAAAGGGAACCCTTCGTTTGGCGGCTGAAGAAGCGCCGAGCGAAGGTTTTTTTTGCGCAGCCGCGATCAGGAACGAAATTGCCTGCGGTAGCGCAGCGGCGGCATGCCCACCTGCCGTTTGAAACAGCTTGAAAAATAAGGCGTGTGCCGGAAGCCGACCCGCTCGGCGATTTGAGCGACGGACCACTCGGTCGTTACGAGCAGCAGTTTGGCCTGCTCCAGCCGGTACTCGTGCAGGTATTCCATCGGCGTGCGGCCAAAGCGCTCCTTCATGCAGCGGACGATGTAATTGGGGTGAAAATGGAGCGCCTCCGCCAGCTTCCCGTTCGTCAGCTCCGACGGGTAATTTTGCTTCAGATAGGCTTCCGTTTCGTCAGCCAGCCTTACGGCCGGCGTGATCCGGCTGTTGTGAACGCTCTCCTCAAGCAGGCGAAGCAGCTCGAACAGCAGCTTTTGCTCCTTCCAAAACGCGACCGAACGATTCGCTTCCCGAAGCCGCACCAGCTCCTTAAGCCGTTCCATCGCTCCTTCCGCATGACCCGGTTCGGCGCGATGCGGAAGCCGGATCTCATAAGGATTGCTGAACGGCTGCTCGAACGGCTGCCGCGGATTGCCTGCCGGCGCCTGCTGCATCTCCCATTTGCCGGAAGTTTCAAAATGAACCCAATAAAACACCGTATCCCGCTCGCACGGCTTGACCGCATAATGTTCCCCGTCCGGCAAAAGCAGCAGCGTCTGGCCTTCGGCAAGCGTCCACTCTTTGCCGTTTTCCCCGATATAAAGCTCCCCTTCGACCACCCACAGCAAATCGAAAAGCCCCAGGTTTTTGCGGTTGGGATGCTGCTCTCCCGCGCGGTAATGCGAGATTCCGGCTCCCAAATAATACGGCAGCGGCGGCGCCTGAAGCGCGACAAACGGTTCGGAGACCACGGCAACGCCCCCATCGTGTTAAATCGTATAAAAACTGGTTTATTCCGTTCGTATTTGTTAATTATTTTGAAGAATATAATCACGTCTGTACAGAGTTCATTTCTGATATTTTTCTCGGGAGGATGCGCATGAGCGGACAAATCCGGATTCAGGATCGGTTCTGGAACGACTACACGGAGCTTGTGAGGCAGACGGTGATTCCTTATCAATGGGAAGCGTTGAACGACCGAATCGAAGGGGCCGAGCCCAGCTGTGCGATTCGGAATCTCCGGATTGCCGCGGGACTCGAAAAGGGAGAGTTCGGAGGCTTGATCTTTCAGGACAGCGACCTCGCCAAATGGCTGGAGGCCGTCGGTCATTCCCTGGCCGGCCATCCCGATCCGAAGCTCGAACAAATCGCGGACGAAGTGATCGACTGGCTCGGCAAAGCTCAACATGAAAACGGTTACCTGAATACGTACTTCACGATCAAGGAGCCGGGCAAGCAGTGGACCAACCTTCACGAAGCGCACGAATTGTACTGCGCCGGGCATTTGATCGAAGCGGCCGTCGCCTATTACCGGGGAACGGGCAAGCGCAAGCTGCTCGATATCGCGTGCCGGCTGGCCGACCATATCGGGGACGTCTTCGGCAACGAGCCCGGCAAGCTCCCGGGCTATTGCGGCCACCAGGAGATCGAGCTGGCGCTGGTCAAGCTTTACGAAACGACCGGGGAAGAACGCTATTTGCGTTTGAGCCGATACTTTATCGATCAGCGCGGCAAGAAGCCGCACTACTTTATCGAAGAATGGGAACGGCGGGGACGCACGAGCCATTGGACGCCGGGGATTGCGCCCCCGCCGAACCTGGAATACAGCCAAAGCCATCTGCCCGTCCGCGAGCAGACGGCCGCGGTCGGCCATGCGGTGCGGGCCGTCTACATGTACACGGCGATGGCCGACCTGGCGCGGCTGACCGGGGACGAGGGCTTGCGCTCGGCCTGCGAGCGGCTGTGGAACAACATGACCGAAAAGCGGATGTACATTACGGGAGGGATCGGTTCGACGCATCACGGCGAGGCGTTCACGTTCGACTACGATCTCCCGAACGATACGGCGTACGCGGAAACGTGCGCGTCCATCGGGCTCATCTTCTTCGCGCGCAGAATGCTGCAGCTCGAAGCCCGAAGCGAGTACGCCGACACGATGGAACGGGCGCTGTACAACAACGTGCTTGGCAGCATGTCCAAGGACGGCAAGCATTTCTTCTATGTAAATCCCCTGGAGGTCTGGCCGGAGGCGAGCGCCCGCAATCCGGACAAACGCCACATCAAGCCGGTGCGGCAGCGTTGGTTCGGCTGCGCCTGCTGCCCGCCGAACGTGGCGCGGCTGCTCAGCTCGCTGAACGAGTACGTTTATACGGCGGATCGCGAGCGCAATACGGTGTACGCGCACCTGTTCATCGGCAGCGAAGCCCGGTTCGAGCTGGCCGCGGGAAACGTGACGCTCAGGCAGCGGTCGGAGCTGCCTTGGGCGGGCAAGGTCAGCTTCGCGGTGGCGCCGGAGGCGGAAGGGCCCGCGAAGTTCGCCCTCGCGCTGCGCGTGCCGGGATGGTGCGACGGGGGGCAGCCGAAGCTGGCGGTGAACGGCGAGCCGGCAGCCTATCGCGTGGAGCGCGGCTACGCCTTCGTGGAACGGGAATGGACGGAAGGCGATACCGTAAGCTGGGAGCTGCCGCTGCAGCCGCAGGTGATCGCCGCTCACCCGTCGATCCGGGCGAACGCGGGCAAAGCCGCGCTGCAGCGCGGACCGCTGGTATACTGCCTGGAGGAGGCCGACAACGGCGCGCCGCTCGCTTCGCTGTCGCTCGCCGCGGAGCCGCGCCTGTCGGAGCGGTACGAAGCCGGACTGCCGGGCGGAGCCGTCGTCATCGAAGCCGACGGCACGGCGGTCGACGGGGCGGCGTGGCCCGACGACCGCGCGCCGTACCTTCCGTACAGGCATCGCGCGAAGCCGGTGCGGCTCAAGGCGATTCCCTACTATCTGTGGGGCAACCGCTCGCCGGGCGAGATGTCCGTCTGGATCCGGACGGCGCAAGCTTAAAGGCGCAAGCTTAGTGGAAGACGCGGCGGGCGGATCTTACGGTTTGGGCTTGATGTTTTCCGCCAGCAGTTCGCCCATCGGCGTCCATTCCGCGGCCTCCGGGCGTTTGGGATAAGTGACGGGAAGCCTGGGAAACAGCAGCTCCGAAATTCGGTACGCTTCTTCGAGATGCGGATAACCGGAGAGGATAAACGTATCGATTCCAAGCGCCGCATATTCCTTCAGCCGTTCCGCCACTTCGTCCGCGCTGCCCACCAGCGCCGTTCCGACGCCGCCTCTGACCTGACCGATTCCGGCCCACAGATTGGGGCTGACTTCCAGCCGGTCCCGATTTTCGCGGACCAGTTGGGTCATGCGGCGCTGGCCGACGGAATCGAACCGGTCAAGCAGCCGCTGCGCCTGGCGGACGTCCTCCTCGGACACATACTGGACCAGCCGCCGGGCTTCTTCCCATGCTTCGTCCGCCGTTTCGCGGACGATAATCTGAACGCGAAGGCCGATTTTGATCTTGCGGCCAAGCGCATGCGCCCGCGCCCTGACGTCGGCGATTTTCTCCGCTACCATTGCCGGCGTCTCGGCCCATGTCAGGTACGTATCGATATGCTTGGCGGCCACGTTATGGCCCGCTTCTGAAGAAGTGCCGATAAAGAGCGGCGGAGACTGCCGGTTGAAGGGAACATATTGCAGCTTCGCCCCCTCCACCCGGACATGCTTGCCATGGAACGTAACGGTTTCGCCCGTCATCAGCCGTTTCCATACCGTCAGAAACTCGTCGGTCGCTTCATAGCGTTCCTCGTGCGAGAGGAAGATGCCGTCGCCCTTCATTTCGACGGGATCGCCGCCGGTCACCACATTGATGAGCAGACGTCCGGACGACAGCCGGTCGAACGAAGCGGCCATCCGGGCGGCAATGCTGACGGAAAGGCCGCCCGGACGTACCGCCACTAGAAACTTGAGCCTCTCCGTCGCCTGGATCAATGCCGAAGCCACGACCCAGCCGTCTTCGCAAGCGTGGCCCGTCGGAACGAGCATCCCGGTATATCCGAGCCGGTCCACCGCTTGCGCGATCTGGCGGAAGTAATGCAGATCCGTGATTTTGGCGCCTTTTGCGGTACCCAGATATCTCCCGTCCCCCATCGTGGGCAAATACCAAAACATTTCCATGTTGGGTTCCCTCCTGTTACTTGGCCGTGTTGTCGCCTGCAATCAAAGCTATCAATTGCCGCCGCAAAGCGGCGAATTCCTTGCCGGCACGCAGCTCGTCGAACGACGCGCCGCTTTGCTCGCGGAACAGCGGATTGGCAAAGTTCTGCACGATCCGCCCGGGCCCCGGCTGCATGACCAAAATCCGGCGGCCAAGCAGAAGCGCTTCGTCCACGTCGTGCGTGATAAAGAAAATGCATTTGCGCGTCCGCTGCCAGATGCTGCGCAAATGAAGCTGCATCGACTCCCGGGTAAGCGCGTCGAGCGCGCTGAACGGTTCGTCCATCAGGACGATGCTCGGCTCCGCGGCCAGCGTCCTCGCCAAAGCGGCGCGCTGCTTCATGCCGCCGGAAAGCTGATGCGGCAGCAGTTCGGCCGCGTGTTCCAGACCGACCAAGGCCAAATATTCGGCCGCTCTGCGCTTTCGCTCTTTCCGCGGGACGCCCGCCATCCGCAGGCCGAACGCGACGTTGCCGGCGATGGACAGCCACGGGAACAGGTTGGCGTGCTGGAAGACGACGCCGACCTGCGGATTCGGCTTCGTATGAAGCGAACCGTTGATGCGGACCGAGCCGCCGGTCGGTTTCAGATACCCCGCCATAATGTTCATCAGAGAGGACTTGCCGCAGCCCGACGGTCCCAGCACGCAGGCAAATTCATCGGGCTCCAGGGCGAGATTGATCCCTTGAAGCACTTGCACGGGCGAAGAGCCTTGCCGGTACGTCAACGAAATATCCGTCAGGCGGATCCCCGCCGTATCCGCCGCCCGAGAAGGCGGAGCGGACAACGCCGGGCGGACGGGCTCCGCCAAACCGGCGGCGGAAGCCGCTTCAATAGGTGCGCACATCGTCATGCCCCCTTTCCGAATCGGGTCGCCTGTGTCACTTGGTATACAGATCGCTGCGGATGGCTTTCTGGAAGACATCGACATCCGGCGCGCTCTTAATCGATTTCTGTTCGACCAGAAAATCTGCCGTTGCTTTCAGCAGCGAGCCGAAGGCGCCAGGCTGTTCCGGCGTTCCCATATATTTGGCGTCCGTCTGCTGGGAAGCGTCGAGCACCGTAATCTCGTTCATCGCTTTGAGCGTTTCCTCCGGCGTCAGGCCAAGCTCTTTGGACAGCGCTTCGGACGCTTCTTTCGGATGGTCGCGATAATACTTGGTGCCTTCGTCCAGCACCTCGATATACTGCTTGACGACGTCCGGGTAATCGGCGATAAAGTCGCTGCGGACGACGCCGAATTCGCCGGTCAGCGCGCCTTTTTCGGCCACTTCCTTCGAGGTGACGATCACCTTGCCGCCTGCGGCCAGCAGCTTCGATTGCACGGGCTGCCAGGTATATGCGCCGTCGATGTCCCCCCGCTGCCAGGCGGCGGGAAGATCCGGGGCTTGCATATCGATGATCTTGATCGTCGAAGGATCGATATTTTCCTGTTTCAGCGCCGACAGAAGACTGAAATGGGAAGTGGAGCCGAAGGTCGTGGCGATCGTTTTGCCTTTCAAATCCTGCAGCGATTGAATACCGGATTTTTGCTGCACGACAAGCGCTTCGCTTTCGCCGATAACGTCATGAATGTAGTAGATTTGGTAGGGCAGCCCCTGCGCGATGCCCGAAGCGCCCGGCGGCGTGCCGACCAGGCCGAAATCGATGCTCCCGCTGGCGATGGCGGTATTGACGTCGCGTCCGGAATCGAACTTCAGCCAGGAAATCTTGACGCCGGGGAACTTCTTCTCCGCGAGTCCAAGCGCTTTTGCCATCAGTTCGCCGTTCGGGGACACCTGGTAACCGATTCGAATTTCCTTGGGAAGCTTCCCCTCGGACACGTCCTCGGCGCTCCCCGCCGGCGATGCCGCGCTGCCCGCCGTTTCGTCCGATTTTTGGCCGCAAGCGGCCGCAAGCAGCAAGAGCAGAACGGCGACGAGGGAAAAGGCGTACAAACGGGAATGCTTCCGGATCCATCGGTTCAATCGGTTCATGGTCAATCGCTCCTATTCAATCGATTATGATTCAATCCACGGGGAAACCTTGCGAATCAGCAGCCGAATCGCCGAATCGATGAGAATCGCAATAATGCCCATGATGATAATGGCGGCGTAAATGATATCGCTTCGCAGATATTTGCTGGCGTCCAGCACCATCCAGCCGATGCCGGATACGGCCGCGACCATTTCCGCCGCCACGAGGGTGGCATAGGTGACGCCGACCGCTGTCCGCAGGCCGGTCAACAGATCGGGCAGACAGGAAGGGAAAATCACAAAGGCGTACAGGCGGAATCCGTTGGCCCCCAGCGAGCGGGCCCCGTTGATCCGATCGGCGGGAATGCGGCGTGCGCTGTAAACGGCGGCGATGAACATGGGGGCGAAGCCGCTGAGGAACAGCAGAATAACCTTCGACGTGTCCTGTATGCCGAACCAGAGGACCAGCAGCGAATAGTAAGCAAGCGGAGGAAGCGGCCGGTAAAACTCGATAAACGGATCGAAGACCGCCCGGATCAGCCGGTTTCGCCCGCAAAGGATTCCAAGCGGCACCGCGGTGACGAACACCAGGAGCAGCGCGGTGAAAATTCGCCTGAGGCTGGCGCCGATATGGGCAAGCATGGTCGATCCTTTGTAGCCTTCCCGAGCAATATCCGCAAATGCCGACCACACATCCGCGGGCGAAGGCAGAAAGAGCGGGTTCACCCATGGGTTGCGGCTGGCCGTCCACCAAAGCAGCAGGACGGCGATGACCGAGCAGGCGGAAACGGCGAAATACACCCCGCTCTCTTTGGCCGGCCGGCGGGCGGCCGATCGGATATCGTCCTTGACCGCCAAACGATCACATCCTTTCTTTGTAAACACATTAACCATATTTGTATAGTTGGTTTTAAGGTTGGAAAAACAGCGGAATTCGGCGCCCTGGCCCTCACGCGGCGGCAACCGGCTCAAGCGGATGCCGCTTGTCATAGGCCGCGTCGAGGCCAGCATCCGGACAGGCTTTTATGGATGCTGCTCGCGCCTTTCCACCATTTTGAGCAAGTAAGCCAGCACTTTGGAACGCAGCTCGCCGTCCAGCGGCGCGAACCCGAACAGCTCGCAGAAGAACAATCCGTCCGCGGCCAATCGGGCCACCGTCGCTTCAACGGGGTCTTTGCACTCCGACGCCATCCGGCTTTGCCATAGCAGGTATCGCTCCCGCATGGGCTCCAGCAGGTCCGGATGGTTCGCAGCGGCCGCCAAAATGCCGAAGCTCATCTCCAAATCGTCCTTGCTGATCTCGAACGTTTTGATCAAATACGCCTGCGCCCACCGGTTATTCAGCGAAGTGTTGCGGGTCGCTTCCGCATCGGTGTCCGAATCGAAGCGGTCCAGAAAGTCGGCCAGGGCTGCCTGTATCAGCGCTTCTTTGGTCGGAAAATGATAGAGCAGACCGCCCTTGCTCACGCCCGCCTCTTTGGCAACGGCATCGAGCGTCAGATTGGAAGCTCCCAATTCCCTGACCAACCGGCAGGCCACCTTCAAAATTGCGGTGCGTTTCGAATTTCGGTTCATGCCGGCACCTCCGAAATTTAATATACTGTCCGGACGGTAAAGTTGTCAACGCGAATTTTATATAATTCCTATAAATTAAATCAGCATTATGCCGGCGTAAACTTCCCGTTCCCCCACCCATCTTCCTCCTGCGTCAGACCGTCGATCATCCGGCAGCACACCGGGAAACACACCGTAGGAAATAGCAAATTGACAGCTCGGAGGCAAATGTGTAACATCAGGATAGATTATTCCAACCGGAATAGTACATTTTCGGCTGACCAGACCGCTGGAGACTGAAAGGACCTGTCAAGGGAACCTTGCAGTCTCCTTTTTGCGTTGGCGGCCAAGAAGGAGAAGCCCTATGACCGAGCAGAGGGAGAAAGAGAAGCGCTGGAGATTCGATACGAAGCAAGTGCATGCCGGGCAGCAGCCCGACCCGGCGACAGGCGCGCGTGCGGTCCCCATCTACCAGAGCACGTCGTTTGCGTTCAAAGATACGGAGCATGCGCGCGCGGTCATCAATTTCGAAGAGTTGGGAAACACGTACACGAGGATAAGCAACCCGACCAACGAGGTATTGGAGCAGCGCATCGCGGCATTGGAAGGCGGCGTAGGGGCGCTTGCCGTCGCGTCCGGCTCCGCCGCCGTTACGTATTCGATCTTCAACATCGCCGGCGCCGGCGACGAAATCGTATCCGCGAGCACGCTGTACGGGGGAACCTTCAACCTGTTCGATGTGACCCTGCCCAAGCTCGGCATCCGTACGCGATTCGTCAATCCCGACGACCCGGAAAATTTCCGCCGCGCGATTACGGACAAGACGAAGGCGCTGTTCATCGAATCGATCGGAAATCCGGGCCTCAACATCCCCGATATCCGCAAAATCGCCGACATCGCGCATGAGCACGGCATCCCGCTGATCGTCGACAATACGTTCGGCACGCCGTACCTGCTCCGTCCGCTCGAGCATGGCGCCGATATCGTCGTGCATTCCGCAACCAAATTTATCGGCGGGCACGGAACGTCCATTGGCGGTCTGATTGTGGACGGCGGAACGTTCGACTGGACAAACGGCAAGTTTCCGGGCTTTACGGAGCCCGACAAGAGCTATAACGGCATCCGGTATGTGGAGAAATTCGGCGAGCTGGCCTACATTACCAAGGCAAGAATCCAGTTTCTGCGCGATATCGGCGCGTCGCTCAGCCCGTTCAACGCGTTTCTGCTGCTGCAGGGGCTGGAGACGCTGTCGCTGCGGGTGGAGAAGCATCTGGCCAATACGAAGCGCATCGTCGCCTACCTGAACGAGCATCCGGACGTAGCCTGGGTCAATTATCCGGCTCTGCCTTCAAGCCCTTATTACGAATTGGCGCAAACGTATTTCCCGAAAGGGCCGGGGTCCGTCTTTACATTCGGGTTAAAAGGCGGCTTCGAGGCGGCGAACCGCTTTATCGACAGCCTGGAACTGTTCTCGCATCTTGCCAATGTCGCCGACGCCAAGTCGCTGGTCATTCATCCGGGAAGCACAACCCAT
The DNA here is from genome assembly GCF_000378425.1 of Cohnella laeviribosi DSM 21336. Classification (GTDB taxonomy): domain Bacteria; phylum Bacillota; class Bacilli; order Paenibacillales; family Paenibacillaceae; genus Cohnella; species Cohnella laeviribosi. Next base: position 56,059 of record NZ_KB899820.1, read on the forward strand.
GCGCAGCTTTCTCCCGAGGAGCAGGCCGCCGCGGGCATTTCCCCGGATTTGATCCGGCTGTCCGTCGGCATCGAGGACCCCGACGATCTGATCGACGATTTGGAGCAAGCGATTCGCAAAGCCGTGGCATCCGTTGAAACGGCGGGCGCCTGAACATAACGAAGACGCCTCCCGGAAACGATTCGCGGGAGGCGCCTTCGTTCGTTAAACGGGGCTGCCTGCGGCATGCCGATTGACCGGGATCGGAAGTCCGAGATGCTCCCGCAGCGTGCGGCCCTCGTATTCGCTCCGGAACAGCCCCCGCTCCTGCAGCAGCGGAACGACCCGATCGACAAATACCTCCAATCCTTCCGGCAAAGCGGGCGCCATCAGCATAAAGCCATCCGCCGCCCCTTCCAGGAACCATTTTTCAAGCGAAGAGGCAATTTTCTCCGGCGTCCCGACGAACGAATCTCCGCTGAAGGAACCGATGATCAGCGAATAGATTTCGCGGAGCGTCGGGTTTTCCCTGGCGATGACCGGCTGGTGCTTCCTGTAATCGGGGTTGGCCGCCTGGATCGTATCCAGTCCGGCTTCCCTTGCCGTCGTGTCGGCGGTGAAGCGGCTGAAGTCCACCTCCTTGAAATAATCCGCCAGAAAGCCGATAATCGTCTCTTCCGGAAGCAGCGCTTCGAGTTCCTTCCGTTTGGCGCGAGCCTCCTCTTCCGTAGCGCCGATGACCGGCGAAATGCCCTGCAGGATGTACACGTCGTCGGGGTTGCGTCCGGCAGCGGCGACCTTCTGCTTGAATTCCCGGTAAAAGGCGCGCGCGTCCTCGAAATTGTACTTGATCGCAAAAATCACTTCCCCGACCTTCGCCGCAAACGCCTGGCCGGGCCCGGAATTGCCCGCCTGAACGAGCACGGGATGGCCCTGGGGCGAACGGGCGATATTGAGCGGTCCTTCCACCGCGAAAAACTCGCCTTTATGGCGAATGCGATGCATTTTGTTCGGATCGAAAAACCGTCCCTCCGCTTTGTCGAAAAGAAAAGCGTCGTCTTCCCAGGAATCCCACAAGCCGCGCACGACGTCGACAAACTCGCCGGCCCTGCGGTAGCGATGCTCCAGCTCCAAATGGGCTTCCTTGCCGAAATTGCGCGCCGTGTTGCCGGACAAGTCGCGCGTGGTCACGATGTTCCACCCGGCCCTTCCTTTGCTGATGTGGTCGACGGACATGAAGAGCCGCGCGAGGTTAAACGGTTCGATATACGAGGTCGAAGCGGTGGCGACAAGGCCGATGCGCGAGGTCGCGCCGGCCAGCGCGGCGATCAGCGTGATCGGCTCGAACCGGTTGAGGATATTGGGGTGGGACTGCTCGTTGATCGCCAGGCTGTCGGCCAGAAAAGCGATATCGAATTTGCCGCACTCTGCGGTCTGGGCCAAGCGGCGGTAGTAGTCGATATCGATACTTGCGCCGGGATTGGCCCCTTCCAACCGCCAGGACGCGGCGTGCATGCCTGTGCCGACCAAATAAGCGGATAATTTCATCTGTCTCTTACGGGGCATGTCGAACCCTCCTATTCGGCAGTATAAAAAGAAAAAGAGACACTCTCCGAACGGAAAGCGTCTCCAGTTTCTCTGGTCGAACCTAATGACACTGTAAGAGGTAAACCCGTTCTTGTCAACCGGACCCGCCAAAAAGTTGCTGCGCCTTACGGAACATGCGTAAACGAAATCGAAGGCCGTGAAATCAAGGGTTGACGAATATCAAAACGATATGCTAGTATAGCCACAATATAACCTATTATTTATATCGGGATTATGCAATTTGCATTGACCAGTCATCTGGAGATGTCGGATGCTAATGAACGCTCATTAGTCCGACATCTTTTTTTTGCGATGGCGTCGATGTCGTACCCGCGCAAAAAAGATTGGGGGTGTTGAAATCGAGTACGTTCGATCCTTCCGTGCAGATCGAAAGAAACGTGTCCGTTCCGATGCGGGACGGCGTCAAGCTGGCCGCGGATATATACCGGCCCGCGGCGGACGGGGCTTACACGGTTCTGCTGCTGCGGACGCCTTATAACAAAGAAGACGCGCAAACGATGAATTACGCGCACCCGGCCTGGTACGCCAGGCACGGCTACGTCGTGGTCGTTCAGGATGTAAGGGGACGGTGGGCGTCCGAAGGCGATTTTCATCCGTATGCCTTCGAAGCGGAGGACGGATACGACACCATCGAGTGGGCCGCCTCGCTTCCCGGCGTCGTGCCGAAGGTCGGCATGTACGGCTTCTCCTATGCCGCAGCCGTCCAGTGGCTCGCGGCGATGACAAGGCCGCCGCATCTGAGCGCCATCGCGCCCGCGATGATCGGTTCGGATTCGTACCAGGGCAAAACGTACCGAAACGGCACGTTTTCGCTCGCGTTGCTGCAGTCCTGGGTGCTGTTCGTCGCCCAGGACACGGCCCTCAGACAGAAGAGGCCGGATTGGGCGTCCGAACTGACGGATCTTTACGCCGGCATTCACGCCTACTACAAGCGGCTTCCGCTCAACGATCCGCCGGCAGCGGTCAAATCTCTCGCGCCCTATTATCTGGAATGGCTTGCGCATCCGACGCGCGACGATTATTGGAAAGCGACCTCGTTAAGGGATCATTACGGCTCGATTGACGTTCCGGCTCTGCATATCGGCGGCTGGTACGATATTTTCATCGACGGAACGATCGAGAACTTTACGGGCATTCGCAGAAGCGGAACCGCTGCGGCAAGGGACGCTCAATATTTGCACATCGAGCCCTGGTTCCACATGCCGTGGTCCCGTTATGTCGGGGAACTGGACTTCGGTCCGGAAGCCGCCAACCGGATCGACGAACTGCAGTTTCGGTGGTTCAACCGCTGAGCGAAGCGTTCGACGAGACGCTGAAAGCGGCGGTCAAAGAGATCGACGACGCCAAGCAGGTGGAACTCTACAAAAAAGCGCAAACGATTCTGGCGCAGGACGCGGCGGCCGTCTACATTATGGACCCGAATTTGAACGTGGCGCTCAGCAACAAGCTGGCGGGCTACAAGCAATATCCGCTCTACGTTCAGGATCTGTCGACCGTATATTTCACGGAGTAACGAATCCCGCATGAACTACTATGCACGCCGCCTGCTTACGTTGCTGCTGACCGTCCTGTTCGTGCTGCTGCTGACGTTCGCCGCGTTCCGGATCATTCCCGGCAATCCCGCGCTTGTCATTCTGGGCACGGAAGCGACCGACGCGCAGATTGCCCTGCTCGAAGAAAAGCTGGGAACGGACCGGCCGCTGGCCGAGCAGTTCGCAGACTGGCTGGTCGCCGCTTTCCGGCTCGATTTCGGCGAGTCGCTCCGGTTTTCGGAGCCGGTGACGCATCTGATCGCGGGCCGCCTTCCCGTGACCGTTTCCCTCGCCGTCATGTCGCTTGTCTTGACGATCGCCGTCGGAATTCCGCTCGGCATCATCGCCTCGCGCGCGCGGGGCAAAGCGGCGGATATGCTGGTAACGATCGGCACGCAGCTCGGCCTTGCCGTCCCGTCGTTCTGGATGGGCATCATGCTGATCCTCGCATTCGGTCTTACGCTTAAGTGGTTCGCCGTCAGCACCTTTACGCCGTGGTCGGAGAATCCTTGGCTGGCGGTCAAATCGCTTGTGCTTCCCTCCGCGGCGCTCGCCGTCCCGCAAATCGCCATCGTGGTCCGCTACCTGCGCACCTCCATGCTGGAGCAGCTCGGCCTCGATTATGTGCGGACGGCGAGAAGCAAAGGGCTGCGGGAGTCGACTGTTTTGTATAAGCATGTGCTCAAAAACGCCCTTCTGCCCGTCATCACGATTATCGGAATCAACTTCGGCGAGCTGCTGGCGGGCAGCCTTGTCATCGAGCAGGTCTTCACGCTGCCGGGCATCGGCAGCCTGCTGATTACGGCGATCGGCAACCGCGATTATCCGCTCGTTCAGGGACTTGTCGTCCTCATTGCCTTCACCGTCATTGCGATCAACTTTGTCGTCGATCTGTCCTATCGCTGGCTTGACCCGAAAATCCGCTTACAGTAGAGGCGCGTCATGAAAAGAATGAAAAGCTACAGTCTTGTGCTCGGAGCGTCCTTCGTTTCGGTTTTGTTCGTCGTGATGCTGATCAGCCTGGTCTACACGCCCCATCCGCCGAATGAGATGAATATCCGCGAGCGGCTGCAGGCGCCAAGCGTTCGCCATTGGCTCGGAACGGACAATTTCGGCCGGGATATCCTCAGCCGCGTAATGGTCGGCTCGCAGACCGCTTTCGAAGTCGGGGCCGTATCGGTCGCCATCGGACTGCTGGGCGGGTTTCTCGTCGGGACGCTGGCCGGCTACATGGGCAGATGGGTGGACGAGTTGCTGATGCGCGCAACGGATGCGCTGCTCGCCTTTCCCGGCATTCTCCTCGCGCTGCTGCTGGTGTCCATATCGAAGCCGAGCCTGTTTCAGACGATGCTGGCGATCGGCATTCTGTCGATTCCGTCGTTTGCGCGCGTCATCCGAAGCGGCGTGCTGCAGCATAAGGAAGCGGACTACGTGAAAGCGGCCCGCGGCCTGGGCGCGGGACACGCTAACCTGATTTTCGTCCAGATCGCGCCCAATATCGCCTCTTCCGTCGTGACGACCGCGGCGCTCAGCTTCTCGACGGCCATCCTGATCGAAGCGGCGCTCAGCTATTTGGGGCTCGGCGTGCAGCCGCCCGATCCAAGCTGGGGCCGGATGCTGAACGAAGCGCAGAGCTACCTGGCCAAAGCGCCGTGGTTTACGCTGGCGCCGGGGCTTCTGATTACCTTGACGGTGCTCGGCTTCAACCTCCTCGGCGACGGGATCCGGGACCTGCGCGACAAAAAAAGCTAGAAAGGTGATGCAGATGAGAGAGGCGGCGGCAATCGCAACGGAAGCATCGCTGCTGGATATCCGGAATTTGCAGATTCGATTGAGGCGGACCCGCGGCGCGGGTCTGTCCGTATTGGACGGGGTATCGCTGACAGTGGAACGCGGGGAAACGATCGGCATTGTCGGCGAATCGGGCTGCGGCAAAAGCGTGCTATCGCTGTCGATTCTCGGTTTGCTGCCGAGCGCCATGCGCATTGGCGGCGGGGAAATCTGGTATGAAGGACGGCATCCGCTGCACACGATGACCGACCGGGACATCCGGGCCTTTCGGGGCAAAGAAATCGCGATGATCTTCCAGGACCCGATGAGTTCGCTCAATCACGGTCTTACGATCGGCTATCAGATAACGGAGACGCTTCGGCTCCATCTCGGATATTCGCGCAAGGAAGCCAGGGAACGCGCCGTCTGGCTGCTCCGCAAAGTCGGGCTGCCGCGCCCGGAATCGCTGCTTCGGGAATATCCTCACCAGCTTTCCGGCGGCATGCGCCAGCGGGTCATGATCGCGATCGCCGTCTCCTGCAATCCCGGCCTGCTCATTGCGGACGAGCCGACGACGGCGCTCGACGTGACGATCCAGGCGCAAATCCTCGATCTGATGCGGCAAATCCGGGAGGAGGACGGAACGTCGATCCTGCTGATCTCCCACGATTTCGGCGTCATCGCCGACATGTGCGACCGGGTTCTGGTCATGTATGCGGGGCAAATCGTCGAATCGGGAACGGTCGACGACCTTTTTGAGCGGCCGCTTCATCCTTATACGGCCGGGCTGCTCCGGTCGATTCCGACGCCCGCGAAGAAGAACAGCCCGCTCTATTCCATCGAGGGCCACGTGCCGGCGCTGCACGAGCGGGGCGCAGGCTGCCGCTTCGCCTCCAGATGCGCGCATGCGACCGAGCGCTGCCGGACGGAGCAGCCCGAGCTGGTGGCCTACCGGGGCGGGCATGCCGCGCGTTGTTTCCTCGCGGAAGCGGAAGGAGGAAATCGCCATGCCGCCGTCTGAGCCGCTCGTGGAATTAAACGGCATTACCAAGTCGTACGCCAAGCCGGTTTCGCTGTTCAAGCGGCAAACGCTGCGGGCGGTGGACGGCGTGTCGCTATCCGTTCGCCAAGGGGAAACGTTGGGACTGGTCGGAGAGAGCGGCTGCGGCAAATCGACCACCGGCCAGATCGCCGCCCGGTTGCTCGCCCCCAGCGGCGGCAAGCTGCTCTACCGCGGCGAAGACGTCACCGGCGCGGGAGCGGGTGCGCTGCGGCGGGCGCTTCGCCGGCGGATTCAATACGTGTTCCAGGACCCTTTCACCTCGCTCAATCCGCGGTTTCCGATCGGCCGGCTGCTGGGAGAGCCGCTTAAGATCAACCGGCTGTGCGGCCGGAAAGAACGGCAACTGCGCGTAGGGGAGATGCTGGAGACGATCGGGCTGGACGCCTCCTATGCGAAGCGTTATCCCCACGAGCTGAGCGGCGGCCAGCGGCAGCGGATAGGCATCGCCCGCGCCCTGATCCTGAATCCCGAGTTCGTGGTACTGGACGAACCGGTTTCGGCGCTGGACGTCTCCGTCCAAGCGCAAATTCTGAACCTGCTGAAGAAGCTGCAGCGGGAATTCTCGCTCACGTACCTGTTCATCTCGCACGATCTGAACGTGATTCACTATATGAGTGACAAAGTCGCCGTCATGTACCTGGGGAAAATCGTCGAGACGGCCGACGTCGACTCCCTCTACAGCCGTCCGTTGCACCCGTATACGCAGGCGCTCATGTCCTTCGTGCCGGCGGACGATCTGCGCGCGAAACGGGAGAAAATCATTTTGAAAGGCGACCTGCCCAATCCTCTCGCCATTCCGGCGGGCTGCCCGTTTCAGACCCGGTGCGCGCACGTTCACGAACGCTGTTTGTCTGCGGCTCCGTCGCTGAAGGAAGCGTCGCCCGGCCATTCGGTGAGCTGCCATCTTTATGCCTGATCCTCCGCTTTTTTGCCGCTTCATCAAAAACGAGAGACGGTTCCTTCGGGAACCGTCTCCGCCATGACCGCGCCTAACGCGCTTATACCGAAATGATCCCGACCGAATACAGAAATACCAGAAGGATCAAAATCGGGGCTACGATTTTAATCAGGAACATCCAGATCTTGTACCAGAAGCCCGAAAGGCCCGCTTCCTCGCCGGCCCGCTTCCATGCGTATCCGGTGAACAGCGTCACGGCCAGGCCGCCGATCGGCATCAGGACGTAAGAGGTGACGAAATCGAACCAGTCGAACACCGTTTTCCCTCCGGGTTGGAAGGCGCCGAGCACGCCGCCGACGGACAGCGCCGACGGAACGCCCACCAGAAAGCAGACAGAAGAAATGACGGCGGCCGCCTTCTTCCGGCTCCACTTCCAATTGTGCATGGCATAAGCGACGGGAACCTCGAGAATCGACACGGCCGACGTCAGCGCCGCGATGGCCAGCAGCACGAAAAACAAGCCCCCGAACAGAAAGCCGAATGGCATTTGCGAGAAAGCGGCAGGCAGCGCCATGAACGCCAATCCCACGCCCTCTCCCGGCTCCAAGCCGAAAGAAAAGACCGTCGGGAAAATCACAAGCCCCGCGATGAACGCATAGAGCAGATCCCCCAGCCCGATAGCCAGCGTCGCCGATCCCAGCGACTGTTTTTGCTCGACGTACGATCCATAGGTCAGCATGCAGCCCATGCCGAGCGACAGCGAGAAGAAGGCATGTCCCAGCGCGATCAGCGCGGATTCCGCATCCAGCTTGCCGAAGTCGGGCTTCAGGAAAAATTCCACCCCTTGGCCGGCTCCGGGCAGCGTCAAGGAACGAACCATGAGCACCAACAAAATCGCCAAAAAACCGGGAATCAAGATTTTGTTGAATTTTTCAATGCCGCCGGATACGCCTTTGGCGATTACCCATCCGCAAAGCAGCATGACAACGGCCTGCCAGAAAACGGGCCAATAACCCGACGCGAACGATTCGAACTTGCCCCGGTAGTCGTCCCCGCCGCGAAACAGCGCGCCCGTAATCGACTCGACCGTATAATGGAGCGTCCATCCCGCCACGACGGCATAATAGGACATGATCAAGAACGCGCATAGAACGGACAGCAAGCCGATCAACCGCCAATGCTTTTTGCCGGTAAGATTGTACAAGGAAGTCGCGGCGTCGCCTCTTCCTCCCCGCCCGATCGTCATTTCGGCCAGCAGAATGGGCAACCCTACCAAAATCAAACAGATCATGAATAACAGAAAAAATGCGGCGCCCCCGTGTTTGCCCGTAATATAAGGGAATTTCCACATGTTGCCCAACCCGACCGAGCTTCCGATCGCTGCCAGAATAAAGCCGGCCGAAGTAAAGCGTTCCGGATTCGAGCGGCTTAGATCCGGGTTTTTCTTCGATGTCCTATTGCTCATGACGCTCCCCCAGTTATTCAGTTTCAGTCCAGTATAGGGTATAAGAAAAAAACAGGCCTTGTCTACGGAAATATTTGGGGGCGCGAAACGTTATCACGCGAGCCCTTTGATTTATTTGCTGTGCATCTTGAACTCCAGAAACAGCTCGTTATAATGGGCGAGCATCCGCTTGCCGAGGTTGTCGTACACCTCCAGCTTGGAGAGCAGCTCCTCGTCCGGATAAAAGCGCTTGTCCCCCGATATTTCCTCGGGCAGCAGCGCGAGCGCGTCCTTGTTCGGCGTCGAGTAGCCGACATACTCCGCGTTGCGGGCCGCATGTTCCGGATCGAGCATGAAGTTGATAAACGCGTGAGCGGCCGGGAGGTTGCGCGCCGTCTTCGGAATGACCATGTTGTCGAACCAGACGTTCGACCCCTCCTCCGGCACGACGTAGTCGAGCTTTTCGTTTTCGCTGATGATTTCGGAAGCGTCGCCCGACCAGACAAGGCCCACGGCCGCTTCTTCGCCCGCAAGCAGCATCTTGATCTCGTCCCCGACCAGCGCCTTGACGTTGGGCGTAAGCCGCTCCAGCTTCCGCTTCGCCTCCTGCAGATGCTCTTCGTTCGTGTCGTTCAGCGAGTAGCCGAGGCTGTTCAGCCCCATGCCGATCACTTCCCGCGCGCCGTCCACGAGCAAAATCTGATTGCGCAGATCCGGATCCCACAGCTCGTTCCAGCTGCGGAACGTCTTGCCGCCGACAAGCTCCGGGTTGTACACGATGCCGACGGTTCCCCAGAAATACGGCACCGAGTACACATTGCCCGGATCGAACGACAAATCCATAAACCGCGGATCGATATGCGACAGATTCGGAATTTGCGCGTGATCGATCGGCAGCAGCAGCCCCTCTTCCCTCATCTTGCTGATGGCGTAGTCGGAAGGAACCGCAATGTCGAACGTCGTCCCGCCCTGCGCGATCTTGGTCAGCATCGCTTCGTTGGAGTCGAACGTCTGGTAGATCACTTTGACGCCGGTCTCCTGCTCGAATTCGGCGATCAGCTCCGGATCGATGTAGTCTCCCCAGTTATAAACCGTAAGCGTATTGCCGCCCGAGTAGCCCTGCTCCGAATTAAGCACCGAGGTGACGTACATGAGCGCCAATGCGATGGCGATGACGGCGATAAACGCGCGCACAAGCTGCTTCATCGGTTTTGCCCCCCTTCCGCCGGCCGGCTGTTGCGCAGGCTGATCAGATAGTAGCCGATGACAAGCGCGATCGTAACCAGGAACAGCAGCGTCGACAAGGCGTTGATGGACAGCGACACGCCCTGCCGCGCCCGCGAGTAAATCTCGACGGACAAGGTCGAGAACCCGTTGCCGGTCACGAAGAACGTGACGGCGAAATCATCCAGCGAATACGTCAGCGCCATGAAAAAGCCGGCAAAAATCCCCGGCCGGATGACCGGCAGCACCACCTTGGTCAGCACGCCCCATCCGCTTGCGCCCAAATCCCGGGCCGCATCGAGCAGCGACGGGTTCATCTCCTGCAGCTTCGGGAGCACCATCAGCACGACGATCGGCACGCTGAAGGCGATGTGGGCCACCAGCACCGAGATGAATCCGAGCTGAAGACCGATCATCGTGAACAAAATCAGAAACGACGCGCCGATGACGACGTCCGGGCTGACGATCAGCACGTTGTTGAGCGACAGCAGCGCGTTGCGGGACTGCTGCCTGCGCACCCGGTAAATCGCCAAAGCGCCGATGACGCCCAGCACGGTCGAAATGGCGGAGGAAAACAGCGCGATCACCAGCGTGTTGAGCACGATGATCAAAAGCCGCACGTCCGAAAACACTTCCCCGTACCATTCCAGCGTAAACCCTTCATAGCCGTGCATCGTGCCGCCGCTGTTGAAGGAGTAGACGACCAGATAAAGAATCGGAGCATACAAAATCGCAAACACGACAAACAGATATAAACCGCTCCAAGAACGTTTGCCGGCCGGGTTCATCGGATGCTCCCCCTTCCCTGTCCGGTAACGACCATAATCAGCGCCATGATGATGACGAGAAACACCGCGATCGTCGCGCCCATGCCCCAGTCCATCGTCACGAGAAAATGCTGCTCGATCGCCGTGCCGAGCGTAATGACGCGGTTGCCGGCGATCAGCCGGGTAAGCATAAAGAGCGACAGGGCCGGGATAAAGACCGCCTGGCAGCCGGCCTTCACGCCGCCGAGGGTGAGCGGGAAGATGACGCGGCGGAACGTCGTCCAGGCCGACGCCCCCAAATCCCGGGCCGCATGGATCAACGACTTGTTCATTTCCTCAAGCGAGTTGAAGATCGGCAAAATCATGAACGGGATGAAAATGTAAACCGCCACGAACACGAAGCTGAAATCGGTAAACAAAATTTGCTTGCGGCCGATCCCGATGGTCTCCAGCAGGGCGTTCGCAAGCCCGTAGGTGCCGAACAGGCCGATGAAGGCGTACGCTTTGAGCAGCAGATTCACCCAACTGGGCAAAATGATCAGCAGAAGCCAAAGCTGCTTGTGCTTCGTGCGCGTAAGAATGAGCGCCGTCGGATAAGCGACCAGCAGCGAAAACAGCGTAATCAGCAGCGCATACCAGAACGAGCTGAGCGCCATCTTCAAATAAACCGGCGTAAAAAACTTGGCGTAGTTGTCGAGCGTAAAGCCTCCTTCAATGTCATGAAAGGAGTAGTACACGATCAGGGCGATGGGCGCGACGACAAACAGCGCGATCCAAGCCAGATACGGAATCAGATAGTAGTTTCGGGCGTTACTTCGCATGGTTCACCTCGGCGAAGGCTTCGAGCCTTCTGTCGAAATCCTCCTCGGTTTCGCCGAACCGCATGACGTGAATCGCCTCGGGGCCGAAGCGCAGCCCGATTTCGTCGCCGACCTTCACGCTTCGCGTCGAATGGACAAGCCAGCGGTTGCCCGAGCGGTCGCGGCCGACAATTTCGTAATGAACCCCGCGGAACAGCTGGGACTCGACGCGCACCTTCAGCTTGCCCTCTTCGGGAGAGACGACCTCCAGGTCCTCCGGCCGGATGACGATTTCCACCAGCTCGTTCGGCAGAAAGCCGCCGTCTACGCAATCGAATTCGCTTCCGCCGAATTCCACCCGGTAGTCGCGGATCATTTTCCCTTCCAGGATGTTGGATTCGCCGATAAAATCGGCCACGAAGCGGTTGATCGGCTCGTCGTAAATGTCGATCGGCGTGCCGCTTTGCTGAATGCGGCCTTTGTTGAGCACGTAGATTTCATCCGACATGGCCAGCGCTTCTTCCTGGTCGTGCGTGACGAAAACAAACGTGATCCCCAGCCGGCGCTGCAGTTCGCGCAGCTCGACCTGCATCTCCGTGCGCAGCTTCAGGTCGAGCGCCGACAGCGGCTCGTCCAGAAGCAGCACGTCCGGCTCGTTCACGATCGCCCGGGCGATCGCCACCCGCTGCCGCTGGCCGCCCGACATTTCGCTGATTTTCCGGTTTTCGTAGCCGACGAGGTTCACGAACCGCAGCGCCTCGCTTACCTTGGCTTGGATCACGTCCTTTTTCAGCTTTTTGATCCGAAGCCCGAACGCCACGTTTTCGAATACGTTCAGATGCGGAAACAGCGCGTAATCCTGAAAAACCGTATTGACCCGGCGCTTATTGGCCGGGACGCCGTTCATCGGAACGTCGCCGATGTAGACGGTTCCTTCCGTTGGATCGGCGAATCCCGCGATCAGCCGCAGAATCGTCGTTTTGCCGCAGCCGGACGGACCCAGCAGCGTATAAAATTTGCCGGGCTGAAGCTCGAAGCTCACCTTGTCCAGCACGACATCCTCCGGGCCGTAGCGCATCGTCACTTGGTCAAAACGGATAATCGCGTCGTCCTTCATTTTTCAACCTCCGATCCGGGTCCGGCTGTGGCGCAGCCTCCCCTTTTCCGATCTATGCTCATGCCTTTTGTATCCAAATTTAATACAAGACGGTTTAAGTGTACGCACGATTTCAACAAGATTCAACTATTTTTTCGGAGCACCGGCGCCGTCCGGCCGATCATCCGCCACCCTATGGATCGCGCTTCGCATGACCGCCGGCCGATCATCCGTTGCCCCCGCAGATCGCGCCTCGCATGGTCCGTCGGCCGGATTTCCGCCGTATCGCCAACTCCGCCGCCCCGGCAAGTCCAACCGTCCGCAATGGGGAGGGCTGGCGCGGCAAGGTACTCGTGCTGCCATTTGCGACGGACCTTACATCCGCTATTTGGCCTCATTGGCACAAAATCGCGCCCCTTTCGGACACAGGGTTCGTTATTTCGGCTGATGGGTCAAAAATAACGCCTGGCAGGCTGAAATAACGGAACGGGTGTCAGGATTGCCTGGCTTTGGGTTGTTTTCGGGCAAACTAGCGGAACGACGGTCCGCCGGATCCTCGCGCCGGTGTCTGCCGACACGAAAAAAGCCCGCCGAATCCCTCCATGGATCCGACGGACTTTTCATTGCTTTCCCGCGCAGCCCTTGCGCCGGCCGTTCACGCTCTCCTTACACCTTGTACGCCTTCATCGCCTTGAGCAGCTCCTTGATGGTAGGCCGCTTGCCGTACATTAAGATGCCGGTGCGGTAAATTTTGGCCGACAGCCATCCGAGAAGGCCGGTCGTCGCCAGAAGCAGTACGATGGAGAGGGTCGTCTCCCACCAAAGCGGATCGGAAAGACCGATGCGCAGAAACATGAGAAACGGAGCGAAAAACGGAACAAACGAGCAGACGACGACAAGCGGGCTATCCGGATTGCTGAGGCCGTAAATCGCGATGTAGAAGCCGATCAGCATCAGCATCGAGACCGGCATGACGACCTGATTCATGTCCTCCGTCCGGCTGGCCATCGAGCCCAGCGCGGCGAACAAGGTCGCGAACAGGAAATAGCCGGCCAGATAGAAGAACACCGCAAAGACGAGCAGCAACGGGTCGATCGAATCCAGCCGGATGCCGAACGAAGCGAAGGCGTCTTTGTTTTGCGGAAGCGACAGGTTCGCCGCCAATACCGCGCCGAGCACGACCAATTGCGTCAGCCCCGCGATGAACGTGCCGATGATTTTGCCGAACATTTGCTTCAGGGGCGCGACGCTGGTGACGAGAATTTCCATGACCCGCGAGCTTTTCTCCGCCGTAATTTCGGTCGCGATCATCGTGCCTGTAATCATAATGGCCATAAAGAGCAGAATGATAATAACGTAAGTCAGGCCGATCGCGGTTGCCTGTTCTTCCACCGATTTGCCCGTTCCCTCGTCTTCGCTCAGCGAAATTTGCACGGATGTCAGGGAAACCGGCGCAAACAGCTTCTTCTGCTGGGACTCCGTCAGCTTGGCGTCGGAGACCGCAATGTTCGTCTTGACCATCTGCAAGGCTCCCTGCAGCGCTTGCGACGTGGAGGACTCCAGCAACTTCTCCGAGCTGTACGTCACGTCGGGAAAGCCGACTTCGGCATTTTCCTTAAAGGTGATGTACCCCTTGATTTTCCCTTCCTTGATCGCCTGCTTCAGCGCTTCGATGTCGGAATCTTCCGAGCCTGTCGGCGGAATCGCGACCAGCGCGACATCGGGCTCTTCCTGCCCGGCGAAGTAGTCGGCCAAGCCCTGCGTAATCTCGCTGTGCTGCCCTTCGATATATCCGACTTTGGTCGGTTCGCTGTTGCCGGTAAGCTTCTGGATCAGGTAAGGCGCGTTCGCTCCGAGCGCCATCAGAAGGGCGATGATCAGCGTCGTAATGATATACGATTTGCTGTAAAGCTTGTTGCGGATCGTAAATTTCATGACGGTCAGCATGCTATTCATGACGATCACCCACCGTTCGGATAAAGATTTCGTTCAGCGTCGGCTCGAGCAGCTCGAACCGGCGAATCGGCCCCTGGGAGAGCGCGTGCTGCAAAATGCGCTGGGCGGTCTCCGGTTCCCGGATGCGCAAGTCGTAGCTGCCGTTTTCCAGCCGGGCGACGGAGACGACGCCGGGGATCCGTTCCAATCCCTCGATCGGGCGGTCGGCCGCAAGCGCCACCCGCTCCTGCGGGAACCGGGACTTGATTTCCTTGATCGAGCCCTGCAGCACCGGGTTCGAGCGATGCAGGATGGTGATGTTGCGGCACAGCTCCTCCACATGCTCCATCCGGTGCGTGGAAAACAGAATGCTTGTGCCCTGGTCGCGCAGCTCCTTGACCGTCGACTTGAGCAGCTCCACGTTGACGGGATCGAGGCCGCTGAACGCCTCGTCCAGAATGACGATGCGCGGGCGGTGAATGACGGCCGCGATAAACTGGATCTTCTGCTGGTTGCCCTTCGACAGCTCCTCGACCTTCTTGTTGTAATACTCGGATATTTCGAACTTTTCGAGCCAGCGCTTCAGGTTCGCGTCCGCATCTTTGCGCGACATGCCGCGAAGCTGCGCAAGATAGATGATTTGGTCGCTCACCTTGATCTTCGGATACATGCCTCTCTCTTCGGGCAAATAGCCGAGCATGCGCAACTGCTCCTGGCTGTAGGGCTTCCCGAAATATCGGATCGAACCCTCATCCGGCAGGATCAGCCCGAGCACCATCCTCATTGTCGTCGTCTTGCCGGCGCCGTTGGCTCCGAGCAAGCCGTAAATTTCCCCTTCCGCCACCTCGAACCCGAGTCCGTTCACGGCCGTTTTGTCTCCGTAATGCTTGACGACGCGTTCCACCACTAGCGGTTTCATCGTGTTCTCTCCTCCCTGCGAATTAAACAGCCAAGAATGTCTTCCAGTTCCATCCGCTGAACGGACAAAATCCGGCAGCCCTGGTCCTGGCAGCATGCCTGCGTCTCGCCGGCCTTGTCGGTCTCCAGCCGGTACAGGCCGGGAGCGGCTTCCGCCCAGCCCTGCAGCCCCGGCAGCTTCCGAAGCCAGTCGGAACCGGCTTCCGCCGCAGGCTGAACGACCAGCGAGCGCCACTCGTCGAACAGCTGATCCTTCTCGTAGCAGCCAAGAACCTTGCCCCTGTGCATAAACAGAATGCAATCGGCCAGCCGCTTCACCTCCTCGGTAATGTGGGAAGCGATGATCAGCGTCCGGTCGCCTTGCTCCATGAACCGATGCAGCTCCTCGAGCATCGTTTTCCAAGCGAAGGGATCGAGTCCGGACGAAGGCTCGTCGAGAATAAGCAGCTCGGGATTATGCGCCATCGCGCAGGCAAGCTCCACCTTGCGCCGCATGCCCTTGGAAAGCTTGCGCAGCTTGCCGCGGGCCTGATCGGCATCGAAGCTGCGCAGCAGCTTCCGGTACCGCTCCCAGTCCCACCCGGGATACCAGTTCGCGGCAAATTTCGCCTTCTCCTCCGGCGTCAACGCATCCTCGTACGCATGCGGCAGCTCCGCCACAAACCCGATGCGCGCCTTCACTTCTTCATCCCTGACGTTGTCCATCGGCTCGCCCAGCAGCTCAACCCGGCCTTCGCAGGGCTCCAGCTTCAGCAGCACGCGAAGCAGCGTGCTCTTGCCCGACCCGTTCGGTCCGACGATCGCCGTCACCAGCCCCCTCGGAATCTCGAGGTCGACCGGACCGAACGCAAAGCCGTCCCGGCGGACCGCAACGCCGCTCAGCGATGCGGCCGCGTCGGTATAGACCATCGCGTTCATTCGGATTCTCCTCCCTCCTGCGGATAATGCTTGCGGACAATATCCCGGAAAATCGCCTCCAGCTCTTCCTGCGAACAGCGATGCTGCAGCCCGGCTTCCACCGCCCGCTCGAACGCTTCGATGACCCGGTCGAGCCGGTGCCCGGCTTTGGCCTGTTCGTCCACTTTGGCGACAAAAGTTCCCGTCCCCTGCCGGGTTCGCAGCAGTCCTTCGCTCTCCAGGTCCTGGTATACCCGGCGCACCGTAATGACGCTGCATTTGAGCGAAGCGGCGAGTTCCCGTATGGAAGGAAGCAGGGCCCCTTCTTCCAGCTGCCCGTTCAAAATGAGTCCCCGCAATTGCGATTCGATCTGATGATAGAGCGGTTCCGGACGGTTCTCGTCAATTTGAATGGGGATCCACACAAAGTCACCTCATTCCCTACGTTGCTGCATACTCTTGGTGCCTTAAGTTTTCCTAAAACGTATATCGTCTACGCCTCATCCGCTCCATCGTCAGCCGGCTGCCGATCCGCGCCGCAAGGGCCGCCGCGACCCAGACGGCTAAGACGCATATAACCGGATGCCGCTGAACGGCCCGCACCACGTCCAGGAAGAGGCTCTCATGCGCGAGGCCGAGCGCAATTCCGGCCGCTCCCATCGCCGCCGTGTAGGCCGCGTAATAGAGCACGAACGTCTTGCCCGAGCATCCAAGCTCCAGATAGATGTAGAACGTTTGCACGAACATCCCGTAACCGATCCAGACCAGTCCCGCCGCGATCCATTGCCCAATTCCGGCCAGCTTCTGAAGGTCGGTTGACACGATAAACTGCCATGCCAGAAACATGCCCCCGGCCAGAAACTGCATCAGCAGGCTCTGCGCATACCGCGCGCCGACGATCGCCGCGACCGGAACGGGCATCGTGCGGAAGTGGGCAATCCGCTTCGTGAACGGATCGTGGCGCCAATAATGAAAAACGGTGCGATGCATCAGACATCCGAACAGCGGAAAAGAAAAGAGGTACACCCAGTCGCGCATCCCGCTCATGAACACGGCCGGTTCGCCATTCGCTCCGGGGTGGACCGTAAAGACGAAGACGATGCCGAAGTATAAAGCGAAAAGGGGCGTGGCAACCACGCCGAACCACTCCCGCTTCATTTCAAACACGAAGACGGTCCGAACCGCTTGTAAGCCTCGCATTCTGCTCTCTCCCGCAATGGTAGTCAGTGTTTATGTGTGTATATCCATATACACAGCATAATCACAGTTCCTTTTCCTGTCAACTTGAAGACCGGGCCGGAATCCGTTATCGTGTAAGCATGCAGCAGCAGAGAGGAAGAATCGCGTTGAACAGAAAAACGAGCAAGCCTGCGGGCCATAACGGCCCTACAAAGGCGTTCACCGTCCGGACCGAAGGCGAACTGCTCCCCTTCTTGCGGGAAATGCTGTCCCATCAGGGCCGCAACGCCGTCAAGTCCATCCTTGCCCGCGGTCAGGTGTCGGTCGACGGCCGCGTGGAAACGGCCTACAACCTGCCGCTTCGGCCGGGCCAGAAGGTAGAAGTGAATCTGAAGAAGACCGCCCCACCGCCCCGCCTGTTCGGGCTGTCCATCGTTTATGAAGACGACGACGTGATCGTCGTTCATAAAGAAGCCGGGCTGCTCTCCATCTCCGCAGGTCAAGACGGCGAACTGACCGCGTACCGGCAGTTAATGGAGCACGTCCGCGCCCAACATCCGAAAAACCGCATATTCATCGTGCACAGGCTCGACCGGGACACTTCCGGTCTCATGCTGTTCGCCAAAAGCGAAAGCGTTCAGCAAACGCTGCAAAACAACTGGCGGGACATGGTCAAGGAACGCGTGTATGTAGCTCTGGTGGAAGGGCAAGTCAAACAGAAGGAAGGCGTCATTGAATCGTGGCTTAAAGAGAACAGGGCGATGAAGATGTACTCGAGCCCGAGGCCGGGAGACGGCCAGCATGCGGTAACCCGCTATAAGGTGCTGCATGCCGACCGAAACTTCAGCTTACTGGAAGTCAGGCTGGAGACGGGGCGCAAAAATCAGATCCGCGTGCACATGCAGGATTTGGGCCATCCGATCGTCGGGGACAAGAAATACGGGGCGAGGTCGAGAGCCATCGGCCGGCTGGGGCTGCACGCCAGAGTGCTTGCGTTTGCGCATCCCGTATCCGGAGAAACGATGCGTTTTCAAACGCCGGTTCCTTCCTTGTTTTACAAGGTGTTCAAATCGGCCGAGTAAGTTTTTTGCTGAAAGGCCGGGCATATAAAAAAGCCGCGTTTGGAATCCTAATCCCTGATTCCAGTCGAAAATGGAGGGAACCGCTCATGGAGAAACGTCAAAACCGCCCGTCCAAGGCCGAAGTTCAGACGACCAAGTTAAACAAGATCCCCGTTCCGGGCGAAGGAACCGACGATACGGAGTTTTCCGCGGAAGAAGCGGCCGAGGCGTTCAAGCAGAACCGTTCCGCCGATCGGAACGCATTCGCCTCCAACCGCCAGGAGAACGCAGAAGGTTCGGAAACGCGCTAAATGGCGATCATGGCAAAAAAGCTGCTCCGCAAGGCGAACCCGCCTTCGGAACAGCCTTTTCCCCTTTCGAACCCTTGATCCGCTCAGCCGAAAATCGCGTCGATGACCGGTTTCGTATGGCCGCCCGGATACATCAGGTAGAGCAGCACGTAAACGGTGATACCGGTGATCGCGGTGATAAACCAAACGACCGAGGTCACGCGTCCCCATTTCCGGTGTTTGCCGAAATTTTGGCGGAACGCCAGCGTCAGCGTCGTGAGGCCGAACACGGCGGCAACCGTTGCCAGCACGATATGAAAGATCAGGAACACCTGATAAACCGTCTTCAGGCTTTCCGGTCCGCCCCAGGTCGTATTGCCGATAAAGATCGTCCGGGACACGTAAATGATAAAGAACAACAGCGCGGCCACCGCGGCCACGAGCATCGTTTTCTCGTGCGCGTTCCGCTTGCCGACGATGATAAGCCGCCAGCCGATCGCAACGAGAATCGCGCTTATCGCAATGAGGCTTGTGCTGATCGTTGGAAAAATTTCGTACCAGGTCATGTCCCGATTCTCCCGCTCAAAATAAGGTAACAACTGACTCCATTTTACCTTCCCGCCGGACGTTCAGCAAATGTTCGAACGTTTCTTCACACATTGTTCAAACGTCCCGAAGCCGAGCGATCGAGCGCCGGGTCTTCCTCCTGCGCCCTTTCCTTGCGGAACCATTGCATGAACACGGCATAAAGCGCCCAAATGTTGATAAACTCCTGAAGCAGCTTCATAATGATGCCGCCAAGCTGTTGGTCCTCCCGGCCCGTCATCAGGTTAAAGAACGCGGGACCCTGGAACTTCTCGAGCAGTCTGCCCGGATCGCCGGAGACGCAATAACCCATGGCCTTCGCCCAGACCTGCGGATCGTTGTATACCGCAAACAAGGGCTCGCCCGCAAAAATGATCAGCACGCAGGCGGGCGTAAGCAGCAAGCCGTTGGCGAAAATATAGCCGAGCTTGCGCAGGGACGTAAGCCTCGACCATTCCGGAACCGGGCACTGGACATGCCACCAGTTCAATAAGGCGGCTGCAAGCAGCAGCACGTAGAAGGAACCGTGGATGAAGTAACGGACCATAATCCAGTCGTGAATATCCGGCATGTGGTAAAACGAAAACAGCAAATTGAAGGCGAACAAGCCGAACAGCGGATTGGCGAGAAAACGCAGCGGCCGCCAGAACTTGCGGTCGAATGCCCATCGCCACAGCCATCCCGGAATCCCGTACAGCAGCATCGGCGGCACGGCAATATAGGAAATCGCCATATCGGACATATGGAACGTGAACATCAGATGTCCCAGCAGACTAAGCGGTCCCCCATGCACAAGGTAAAGCAGCAGGATGGCGAAATAGAAAACGGCCTGCCTGCCGATCGGCACCGCTTCCCCGCCGAACCATCCCCTCCACGGACCGACGACAAAGGCGTACAGCGTTGCGACCAGCAACATGAAGATCATAAAAAAAGGACTCCACAAGTCGCTGAACGAAAAGTATTCCAATCCCTGCATCCCGATCCCTCCTTTCACCGGACGCGCAAAAATGGAAAAAAAGAGGCGGAACGACGGCCGCCTCTTTGCAGTTTAACCTGTTACGATTACCACCATACCCAATATAAGGCCATGATGACCATCAAGAACACCACAAAACATCCGGACACGATCCCGATAATCGGGAACAAATGCCCTTTATCCTTCATGTGCATCCAGAAAGCCAACTGGACAAACACCTGAACGATGGCCATGGCCACAAGGATGATGTAGGTAAAGGTAGTGTTAATTTCGCCGGCGGCGACCGCGGCAAACGCGATAACCGTCAGCGCCAGAGACAGGATAAACGCAACGATATGCTTTTGCGGGCCTTCCGTTCTATGACGCTTCGCGCCGCCTTCGGAAGTCGAATGATGGCTCGACATGGGCTTAACCTACCTTTCCCATCAAATATACAACGGTGAAGATGAACACCCATACGACGTCGATGAAGTGCCAGTAAATCGCCGATACGTAAATTTTCGGAGCGGTGACGACGGTCAGGCCTTTCTTGAAGATTTGCAGAATGAGCAAACCGATCCACAAAACCCCGAACGCCACGTGCGCGCCGTGAAAACCGACCAGCGTATAGAACGAGGAGCTGAACGCGCTCGTCGTCATCTTGTGGCCTTCGCTGACGTAGGTGTTGAATTCGTAAATTTCGAGGCCGAGAAACGCCAGGCCGAGCACGATCGTGGCGATCAGCCAGCCGACCATTTCCTTGACCTTGTGGCGGTGCATCGCCTGAACGGCGAACACGCTCATGAGACTGGAAGTCAACAGGATCATCGTCGCGGCGAAGACCATCGGCAGTTCGAACAGATGCTGCGGGCTCGGCCCGTCTCCGATATTGTGACGAAGCGCAAGGAACGCCGAGAACAGGGTGCCGAACAGCGCGGTTTCCGCGCCGAGGAACAGCCAGAAGCCGAGGATTTTGTTGCGGCCTTCCAGCGTCGCCTTCTCCGGCTCGTGAGGCAGTTGGCCTTCTGCGTGTTGATGCGTGCTCATGCGGTCACCCCTTTCTCCTGTTCATGCTCTTCGATATGGAAACCATGGTCGTCAAATACCGAACGCAGCAGCATGCAAATCAGCGTAACGGCAAGGCCGCCGATGGCGAGGAACAGCTTGTCGTAAATGAACCCGAAGCCCGAGATGAACAGGCCGACGCTCATGAAGAACGGAAGGATCGAAGGAGACGGCATGTGAATCGGTCCCGGCGGCTCTGCCGGCGTCATCGCCTTTTTGCCTTCCATCTTCTCTTTCCACCAAGCGTCGTAGCCGCGGACAAGCGGAATTTGCTTGAAGTTGTACTCCGGCGGCGGCGAAGGAATCGACCATTCGAGCGTACGGCCGTCTTCCCACGGGTCGTTCGCGGCGTTGGGCCGCTTCAACGACGTTACGGCAATGTTGATCAGCATCACGATCGTGGCAATGCCCATCAGGATCGCGCCGATCGTACTGATCAGGTTCATGCCGTTCAAGCCTTGGCCGTCCAGGTACGTCCATACGCGGCGCGGCATCCCCAGAAGACCGAGGAAGTGCTGCACGAAGAACGTCAGGTGGAACCCGATGAAGAAAGTAAAGAACGTGATTTTGCCCAGCGTCTCGTTAAGCAGCCGTCCGAACATCTTCGGCCACCAGTAGAACATGCCGGCGAAAATGCCGAACATCAGACCGCCAACGATAACGTAGTGGAAGTGCGCTACGACGAAGTACGTGTCGTGATACTGGTAGTCGGCCGGCGCGGAAGCCAGCATAACGCCGGTGACGCCGCCCATGACGAACGTCGGAATGAACCCGATGCCGAACAGGGAGGCGGCGGTGAAGCGGATCGAGCCGCCCCACAGCGTAAACAGCCAGTTGAAAATCTTGATGCCGGTCGGCACCGCGATCAGCATCGTCGCGATGGAGAACAGAGCGTTCGCCACCGGGCCGAGACCGGTCGTGAACATGTGGTGCGCCCAGACCATGAAGCCGAGGAAGGCGATCAGGACGGTAGCGAACACCATCGAGCTGTAACCGAACAAGCGCTTGCGCGAAAAGGTGCTGACGACTTCGGAGATGATGCCGAAAGCCGGCAGGATCAGAATGTAAACCTCAGGGTGACCGAACACCCAGAAGATGTGTTCCCACAACACGCCGCTGCCGCCAGCGGCCGTCTCGAAGAAGTTCGCAAAGAACAAACGGTCGAACATCAGCGCAACAAGACCGACGGTAAGTACCGGAAACGCGAAAACGATCAAAGCGGACGTGATGAAAATCGTCCAGGTGAACATCGGCATCCGCATGAAGGACATGCCCGGCGCCCGCATGTTGATGATGGTGGCCATGAAGTTGATGCCGCCGAGCAACGTCCCGATCCCGGCAATCTGCAGACCGAGAACGTAGTAATCGACGCCCGCTCCTTCGCTGTAGGTCGGGCTGGCAAGCGGCACGTAGGACGTCCATCCGGCGTCCGGCACGTGGCCCGTAAACCAGCTGATATTCAGCAGCAGGCCGCCGAAGAAGAAGGTCCAGAAGCCAAGTGCGTTCAGAAACGGAAACGCGACGTCGCGCGCCCCGATTTGCAGCGGGATGACCGCGTTCATCAAGGCGAACAGCAGCGGCATCGCCGCAAGGAAAATCATCGTCGTACCGTGCATCGTGATCAGTTCGTTAAACGTATCGGCGGAAACAAAATTGTTCATCGGCTTGATCAGCTGAATCCGGATCAGAATCGCTTCCAGTCCTCCGATAAGGAAGAACAGCCCACCCGCGATTAAGTACAGGATGCCGATCTTTTTATGGTCGACGGTCGTCAGCCAATCCATTAAGCCCCGATAACGCTTGACTGTGTGCGCATGAGCAGCCAAAGCCGCGTCCCCCTTCATTCACCCGTCATTTAATATTCAAGCTTGTTGTTTGCCAGGTATTCCGCAATTCCTTTAAGCTCGGCATCCGTCAACTCCAGATCCTGAGCTTTGGGCATCATGTTGCCCGGCTTAACCTTCTGAGGATCGGTGATCCATTTGATCAGGTTGTCGACCACAGGCGCTTCGTCGTTGTACAGAATGCCGCCGACCGTCAGCCTGCTTCCGATGCCTGTCAGGTTCGGCGCGCTGGACCCGGTGCTTGTTTCGCCGATTGCGTGGCAGGTCAAGCACTTGTTTTGGAAAGCCGCCTTGACGGCTTCGTCTTTCGGCATTTCAACCGGAGCCTTGATCGCCGCCACCCAGCGGTCGAACGAAGCCTGATCGACCGCTTTGGCCTTGAAGTCCATCAAGCTGTGCGAAGGGCCGCAAAGCTCGGCGCACTTGCCGCGGTAGACGCCCTCTTTGTCGAACTCCAGGTACATCTTGTTCGTCAGGCCGTCGTTGTTGTCCATCTTGCCGCCGATCGACGGAATCCAGAAGGAGTGCTTGACGTCGGCGGTAGTGAGTTCGAACTGGATTTTCTTGCCGGTCGGAACGACAAGCTCCTGAGCGGTGGTTATGCCCAGATCCGGATATTCGAATTCCCACCAATATTGATGGGCCGTTACTTTAACCTTAAGGGCATTCGGATCGTTGGAATAATCCTTGGACAAGCCGAAAACGGTCGAAATCGTCGGCACGCCCAGAATGATCAGCAGGATGATCGGAATAACCGTCCAAATAATTTCAAGCTTATGGTTACCTTCCACCTGCTTCGGAATGCTGTTGTCGCCTTTGCGCCGCCGGTAACGGATCAGCACATAAATACAGATGGTGAAAACCACGAGGACAACCAGCGACATGATGCCGATCGAAATCTTCATCAATTCCAGCTGCTGCCGTGCGACAGGACCTTGCGGGTTCAACGCGGACAGGTCTTCCCGCCCGCAAGCCGAAAGAACCAGCGCCATCCCTGCCATCAGCGGAAGTAACCGCTTCATTACACGCCACCGATTCATCATTTTCAACCCCACTTTGACGTTTTCATAGGCTGCCAATAATAGGAAATCTGGCGGCAGACTACGTGTTGCGCAAGATGTGTGACCAAATTTTGACGTTCGCAATCACTTTAATAACTATAAGGATTCGTGTATCATTTTGTCAACGTTCACAGAACAGTTCACAAATTGTTCTCAAAACTGTCAAAAACGTTGCGGATCAAGGGATTTCAACCGCGCCGCCTCTTTACTCTCCCGTGATTCTTCGGGTGCCCCCGCCCGGGGCCGAACTCCCGATCAAGCCGTTTTTTCTTCCCTCAAAGATTTGCCAACCGCTCCTTGTTTTATGTATCGGGCATGTACATACTTTGAACCTGCGGCGCGAACAATATGCGCAATCGCTCCATCTAAGGGGAGGAACAACGATGATACGCCGATGGCTAGTTTGCGGCGTCGCTCTCGCGATCGCCTGCGCCGCGTCCGGCTGCAACTACAAGGCTCATTTTCAACGCAGCGCCTACGATTATTCCAGCCGCGCGCATCACGATCCGAAAATGCAGACGGCCCGTTCTTACGGATCGACGACCCGAGATCCCAAGCAGCATGAAAACCGTTATTTCAAGTACGATTCCAAGCTTTCCTATAAAGTGCGCGCGCTTCCCGGGGTTAGCTCCGCCATCGTCATGGTGACGGACAAGAACGCCTATGTCGCCATCTTGACCGATTGGTCGGCTACGGGCACCAAATCGCACGGCGGACCGATGACCAAGGAACAGGACAACTCGGGAACGACGGACGGCGTATACAACAACGATACCGGAAGCTCCAAGTGGAGCTATCGGCAAATGGTCTCGCCCTATAACTCCTACTTTTCCCACAAGGACCCGTCCGACTTGTCCACGGAGCTGAGGCAAGTGATCGGCGACACCGTCCGGAGAGCCAGCGGGCAAAAATATTCGGAAGTGCATATTTCCGCCAACCAGGAGTTCGTCAACCAGCTGCTCGAGTTTGCCAAAGCCGACTGGGCGCAACGCCCGCTGAAGCCCCTTCTTCCGGACTTCAACAGACTGGTCCAGTACACGTTCGGCGGAGGCAACGAAGTGCCGGTTCCGCTTTACGAAAAAGTTCCGCAGAAATAAACGGTTGTCCGGCGACGTACGCGCCATTGAACCGAGCGAACGGACGGAGGCAGCTCATAAGTCAAATGACGGAGGAGCTATAAAGAAAGAATTCGCTTCTTATCAAAGAAGGAGATGGTAAATCCGGAAATGACACGTATTCCAAAAACAAATCCATTTTTGTCACAAAAAGAGCCGGCCCTCAAGTAGATTGGCTACTTACGGGCCGGCTCCTTTGATTGTTCAATCCGGATTTCAACCTTTATAAAAATACCGGACGGGACCATCCCTGCTGCGGCGAAGCCCCCATTCCGGATCGGTCTTGTCGTTGTCTTAAGAAACCGTGGAATTCAATTTGTCCATCTCGCGTTCGACAAGCAAGGTCAATTCGTCCTCATATCCGCCCGTAACCCGGTATTTGCGGATATAGTCCTTGACAAACTTGCGTGGATCCTTGGGTCGGAAAATTCTAGTCAGCTCCACCAAACTTTCCTGAACTTCGTTGTGGCTTCGTTTCGCCATGACAATCCCTCCCAGCGGAACAAGTCCCGCAAGTTTTGCTTCTTACCTGCTGTCCACCCCGACTGCAACGAATTTTCAAAATTCTCGTTATTTTTATTATAACAGCTTTGCGGCCGGGTTGAAAGCAAAACCGTCAATATTGGGACATCTGGCGCATTTTCTCCGGGGAGAGAGGCAGCCTGCCTTAGGCCGCTCAATCCCGGACCTCAAACCGGTGTTTGGAACCCGAAAGGGTAAATTCGTCGCCCGGAAGCAGCTCGTAGATCCGGCCCGGAACGAGCCTTCTTCCGTCGGACAGAAACGTTCCGTTGGACGATCCATGGTCTTCCAGCAAAAAGGTCCTTCTGTCGGCCACATAACGGAGCGAGCAATGCTTGCGGCTGACGTCCCCGGCGTCGCTCGGGAACACGAGACCGCATTGCAACGCGTCCCGTCCGATATACAAAGCGCGTTCGGTCACCCGAAAGGAACTGCCGGCAAACTCGCCGTCCAGTCCGCAAAGCCTCGGCTCCCCTTCTGCGGCCTTCTGCGCGGGCTCCGGCCGCGCAGCGGGCGACGACCATTGCCGCGCATCTCCGGGAAGCGCCACGTCCATCGTTTGAAACAGACTATCACGCCGGTTGCCGTCCGTCTTGCCGAACGATTCAGCGCCGGCCGTCTCCGCTTCGGCCGGCTCCGCGCTGAACGACTCTCCGCCGTACGAATTTGCGCCGGCGGATGCTTCGAACCGCTCCTCCGCCGTTTCTTCGCCGGCAGCCGTCTGCTCGTCGCTGATTCCGCGGGATTGGTTCGTCATTTGCAGAAAGGCGATCACCGCGACAACCGCCACCACAATGCCGAACGCCATTGCCGCCAGAAGCGGCAGCGTCGCCATACCGGATTGAGCGCGAAATCCTTCGTACGAATCGGCTGCAAATGCGGGCGTAGTTCCCAGGCACAAGGCCCAAACGGCACCGGCAGTCGCAGCCCACGCCCGTCGGCCGAACCGCCTGCGTCGGTCCACGACCGCTTTCATCACTTTCGTCCTCCTTTCCCTATATATACCGGATCGTCGGCGCAAAGGTTTCACCCCCTTACGAGATGCGAATAACGCAGATTTTTGTAAACGCTTACGTTTGTTTGGATAAGAATTCGCTTTCGGCGAGCGGGCTCGATTATAGTATACCCGAAACGGGAACTTCCGCACAACGAAAGCCGCTTTTTTTAAACCAACCTTTAAATTCCCGCCCAATCCCGCAAACCTCGCAAATCCGGCAAGCTCGGCTTACGGAACGACACCGTCAGCTTTCCCTCGCCCGCATGAACCT
This sequence comes from Cohnella laeviribosi DSM 21336, assembly GCF_000378425.1. Classification (GTDB taxonomy): domain Bacteria; phylum Bacillota; class Bacilli; order Paenibacillales; family Paenibacillaceae; genus Cohnella; species Cohnella laeviribosi. The sequence continues at coordinate 82,935 of NZ_KB899820.1, forward strand.
TTTCGATCTGAAGCCCCTTGGGCAAATGCTCGCCAAGCGGAACGGCAATGTCCCCAAGCCCAAGCCGCTCCCGGGGAAGCGAAACATCCTTGATTCTCGCTTTAACGGGCGTAGCGACAAGATAGGGAGGCTGCCAAGACAGACGGTATTCAACGACGGCGCCGGCCGGGATACGCGCTTTCCACCGGACATTGACGTGCGCGACGACCCGGTCCTCCTTCAGTTCGAACCTCGCGCCCGTGATCTCCAGATCGTCCGCCACTTCAGGATTGCGCGCCAGCGACGCTTTTGCCAGATTGTTGACGTCCGATTCGGTGAGCGTAAGTTCCGTCGACAACCGTCCGGCCATCTCCAACAAACGATCGCGCAGCGGCACTTCGGCGTAGATTAGGTCGAGTTCCTCGTCCGGAGCGATGTACAGATACGCCGCGCCCCCCGCTCCGGCCATGAGCAAAACGAGCGCAACGCATGTTATCAGCAGCTTTTTCACCGTCGGTCCTCCTTCCCGCATACGCTTGCGCGAATTTGCAACAATACGGATTGACTTCCGCTCTATGTAAGAGTATAACATTAAATAAATTGTACGTCGGAACCCGATTCGACCGTCCCATCGATCTAGGAAGTTCCATGCGCCGTTACGGATCGAAGTCCGTCCCTTCGGGGGCGGCTTTTTGTTTTCCGAAGCCGGTCGAATCGCACAGAACCCGAAAGGAAGGATTGCCGATGACCCATCCGCGCATTTGGACCGATACGCCAGTTCGTCTGGAAGACATCCTTCACGCCCACCGCGTGCTTCAAGGCATCGTCGTGCCGACCCCGCTGCAGCACAACCGCGGGCTGTCGGCCAAGTACGGCGGCAACGTGTTTCTCAAACGCGAGGACCAGCAGGTCGTGCGCTCGTTCAAAATCCGCGGAGCCTACCACCTGATCTCCTCCCTGTCCGAAGAAGAGCGCCGCAAGGGCGTAATATGCGCCAGCGCCGGCAACCATGCGCAAGGCGTCGCCTACTCCTGCCATTCGCTTGGCATCCGCGGCATCATTTACATGCCGACGACGACGCCCCGGCAAAAAATCAACCAGGTCAAAATGTTCGGCGGCGACAACGTGGAGGTGCGGCTCGTCGGCGATACATTCGACGACGCTTACGCCGAAGCGGTCAGGCACAGCTCCGAGGAAGGGCTGCCCTTCGTTCACCCGTTCGACGATCCTCGCATTATCGCCGGAAACGCAACCGTCGGAAAAGAAATCATTGAAGCCAGCACCGAGCCGATCGACGTGCTGCTCGTTACCGTGGGCGGCGGCGGACTGGCCGCAGGGGTTGCCGCCTACGTCAAAACCGTCAGCCCGGCGACGAAAATCATCGGCGTGGAACCCGAAGGCGCCGCTTCCATGCTGCGCTCCCGGGAAAATCGGGAAGTCGTCACGCTCGAAGAGATCGACAAATTCGTCGACGGCGCGGCGGTCAAGCGGGTCGGCGACCTGACGTTCGCCATGTGCGACGAACTGCTGGACGACATCGTGGTCGTGAACGAAGGCCGCGTCTGCACGACCATTCTGGAGCTTTACAACGAGCATGCGATCGTGGCCGAGCCTGCAGGCGCGCTCCCGGTGGCGGCGCTCGCTTCGCTGGGCGACCAAATCGCAGGCAAAAACGTCGTCTGCATCGTCAGCGGCGGCAACAACGATGTCGACCGGATGCAGGAAATCAAGGAACGTTCGCTTATTTTCGAAGGATTAAAGCATTATTTCATGGTGAATTTCCCGCAGCGGGCCGGAGCGCTCCGCGAATTTCTCGACGACGTGCTCGGGCCGGACGACGATATCGTCCAATTCGAATATACCAAAAAGCACAACAAGGAAAACGGACCCGCCCTAGTCGGCATCGAGCTCAAAAACAAAGCCGATTACGAGCCGCTGATCGAACGGATGAAGCGCAAAGGGTACCGGTTCATGGAACTGAACAAGGATCCGCTGCTGTTTAATCTGCTTATTTGACGCTCAGTTGACAATGACTTAATAGTTGCCCGCTATGCTGATCTTGATTCCATTCGCTTGACGAACTCCGCCGGAGGAAGAAAGCTCACGGCGGAATTCCGTCCGGCGGGTTGGGGCACCATTCTGCTATGAAGACATTCGCCGCAGAAAGGACGGGCTTAACATGGCGGGAACAACGACAACGGAGGCGAGAGCCGCGCAGCTCAAATTGTGGGTGCTCTATGCCAGCTTCGGAGAAGGGCACTATCAGGCGGCCAGCGCTTTGAAAACGGGCTTCGAGCGGTTGGGCGTTCAAGACGTCCGGCTGATCGACCTGCTTGCAAAAGCCCATCCGAAGCTGAACGAACTCAGCCGGTTCATTTACCAGAAAAGCTACACGCTGTGTCCCAACGTTTACGGCTTCGTATACAACTTCACCAAAGACATGAGGCCGCAATCCGCATTGGCCCATTGGCTTCATTCGATCGGAGCGCAGACGCTGCGAAAAATGATCGAAGCCGAACGCCCCGATGCCATTATTCATACGTTCCCCATGCTTGCGCTCCCCCTTATCGACAGACGCAATCGCCTGAACATTCCCATGTACAACGTTATCACCGATTTCGACCTGCATATGCGGTGGGTTCATCCGCGGGTGCGGAAATATTTTGTCGCGACCGACGATCTGGCCCGCCAGCTCGCCGCAATCGGCATCCCGCGCTCCCGGATCGCCGTCACCGGCATCCCGCTCCGCCCGGTTTTCTCCCAGCCGAAGCGTCCCGAAGGCGGCGCGTTCCGCTACGGCCTCGATCCGGCGCGCCGCGTCGTGCTCGTTATGGCCAGGGCAATCGGCGCTCCGAACGTCATCGCCAAGTGGTGCCGCCAACTGATAGCCATGCACGACGTGCAGATCGCAATCGTTTGCGGACGCGACCGGAACCTGGAAAACGCCATGCGCCACGCGTTCGAAGCGGAAAGCCGAAACGTCTCCGTATTCGGATACGTAGAACGAATTGACGAGTTGATGGCGCTGTCCGATTGCATTATTACGAAACCCGGAGGACTGACGCTTTCCGAGGCCATCGCGACCGGCCTGCCGATTTTCCTGTACCGACCGATACCGGGACAGGAGCTCGGCAACGCGCGTTATCTCGCTTCCAAAGGGGCCGCCGTCATCTGCAACACGCCGGACGGGCTGGCGCGCTCGGTTTCCGCGCTGCTTGCAAGCCGCGAACGGATGCGGGAGATGAAATCGTCTCTCGCCTCGCTGCGGAAGGAAACGGCCGCGGATCGGATCGCCTTGGATATTCTGCTAAATTTACCTATAATCAAGGTTAACGGGAACCGAGCCTCGGCGGGCGATGCCGTTGTCCCGCGGAGAAGAGCGCAGACCGAACCGCAACGGGCCGACGTCCCGCCCGCGCTTCGGTACGGGTTGCCCGTCCGCCCGGCCGATTCGGCCGAACGCGGCGAGTGACGGGAGGGAGGAAAACATGCCTGCGAACATCTCGGCGGCCAAGCCGCTGTTCCGTCCCGAAATGCCGCTTTACGGCGCCATTCTTTTTTTGACCGAGTTCATTCGCGGAGCGGTGCTCATCAGCTTTCTTCCGATCTACGGAAACAAAGCGCTCGGCCTGAACCTCGACGTCATCGGCATCGCCGTATCGGCGCATTATGTGTCCGATACGATGGTCAAGCTGAGCATCGGCTATTTTCTCCATCGCGCGGGCGTCAAGCTTGTCGTCGGCTTCGGGCTGCTGGCCACGCTCGCCGGCATGCTGCTGGCGGGGTACGCCGAATGGCCCTGGCTGTTCATTGCCGCTTCCGCCCTGCTCGGCATCGGCATCTCGCCGATTTGGATCGTCTGCCTGTCGCAGGTGAAGGAGGAACGGCGGGCTACGCAGATGGGCATTTTGTATACGGTTTGGCTCGTCGGCCTCGGAACCGGGCCCGTCGCGTCGAACCTGCTGCTCGAGCGCGGCCTTGGGCTCGCTTATTGGGCGATGGTCGGGGTGTCCGTCGCGTCCTGCCTACTGTCGCTCCTCATTCCCGCCGCATCGCAGGCGGAGGTGAGCGTTCTTCCGTTCGCCAAGCAGCTTGCGCAGCTTACGTCGCGGCTCCGGGAGATGAAGCCACTGCTGCCCGGCATGGTCCTGCAAACCCTTGCCGCCGGGATGCTTCTCCCGATTCTGCCCAGCTTTGCCGGGAACCACTTGGGCATGAGCCCGTCGCAATACTCGATCCTGCTGTTTACCGGCGGCGCCTTTACGGCGATCGGGCTCATTCCGATGGGGCGGCTGTCGGACCGCTACGGCAAGCAATGGTTCCTTGCCGCCGGTTTTTGCGTATTCGGGCTGACCCTGTTCGCCCTGACGCTCAAGCCGCCCGTCGCGCTTTCATTTGTGATGGCCGGCGTTCTGGGCGTCGCCTACGCGGCCGTGCTGCCCGCCTGGAACGCCCTGCTCGCCGCTTACGTTCCGCCGAATCAGCGGAGCCTTGGCTGGGGCGTGTTTTCCACCGTGGAAGGCCTGGGCGGCATGATCGGCCCCAGTATGGGGGGCCTTGCGGCGGCTTCGCTGGGCGAGCCGTTTGTCGTCGGCTTCGCCGGCGCGGTCTTTGTCGCCATTTGCATCGTCTATTTGCTTTTTCCATTTCGTCTGTTTCGCGGCTAGAAGCCGAAGCGGACTGCGTGAGGTATGATATGTTTCATATTGCGGAAGCGCCGCTGCTCCATCAGCAGTGGCAGGAATGGATTGCTTACGTGAAGAACATCCGCCTCGAGGACATCGGGGCGCTGCTGGACCGTTACTCGGCCCTCGGGCCGCTGCCCGGCATTTTATTGCCGCTGCTGGAAGCTTTTTTGCCCTTTTTGCCGCTTGTCGTCATCGTCGTGGCCAATGCGACGGCTTACGGATTGTGGTGGGGATTTTTCCTTTCCTGGATTGGCGTCAGTCTGGGGTCGTTTATCGTATTTATGCTTGCCCGCCGCTTCGCAGGCCGTTTCGGCGACCGGATCCGGCAGCGCATGCCGAGGATGGAGCGTTTTTTTTCCTGGATCGAGCATAAAGGTTTTACGCCGATTTTTGTGCTTTGCTGTTTCCCGTTCTCTCCTTCGGCGCTGATCAATATCGCATCGGGCATGTCCAAAATCAAAATGCATACGTTTCTGACTGCGATTTTGCTGGGCAAGGCGGTTATGATTTTTACGTTGTCGTTTCTCGGACACGATTTGCGGGCGCTTGTCGACCACCCCTGGCGGCTCGCCGTCGGAGCAACGTTGCTGTTTCTTCTTTGGCTGGTCGGCAAAAAGCTGGAGTCGCGCTATACGGGATAAGCCCGCCGGCGTCAAAACAAACCGGGGAATCCGCCGCCGCGGAGATATGGAAGATAATGCTCTTGCCCTGAAGGCTTGTGCCGCGATATGCTAGAGTTATCTTCTAACTACATAAATAAAACTAGGAAACGATAACCTATGACGATTGGTTTTTTTGACTCCGGAATCGGGGGCCTGACGGTGCTGGCCGAGGCGCTGAGACGGCTTCCCGATCGGGATTACCTTTATATGGCCGACACGCTGCACGTTCCGTACGGGACGAAGTCCAAGGACGAAGTCAGGACCTATGTTCTGCAAATGGTCGAAACGATGATACAAGAAGGCATCGACGCGCTGGTGGTCGCATGCAACACGGCGACCAGCATCGCCATCGCGGAGCTGAGGGAAAAGTACTCGTTTCCGATCGTCGGCATGGAGCCGGCCGTCAAGCCGGCGGTGGAAATGAACCGCGCAACCGGGAAAAGGGTGCTCGTCTTCGCCACGCCGCTGACGCTGCAGATGCCCAAATATTATGCGCTCGTCTCGCGCGTGGACGGCGACGGAATCGTGGATTCCCTGCCGCTGCCGGAGCTTGTGCGCCACTGCGAGGCGCTGCAGTTCGACAAACGCGTCATGACCGAATACTTCCGCGAAAAGCTGGCTCCCTTCGATCTCGACCGTTACGGCATCGTGGTGCTGGGATGTACGCATTATCCTTACTACAAAGGGATTCTCCGCGAAATTTTGCCGCCGCACATCGGTATCGTCGACGGCAACGTCGGCACGGTGAAGCGGCTGGCGGCGCTGCTGAACCGGTATGGCATCCCAAGCGGCGGCGGAAGCGGAAAGGTCCGGTTCATGTGTTCAAGCGGCGATCCCGCTTATTTGGACAAAATGCAGACAGCGCTGGCGATCTATCGGCAAAATATCCTCGAATCGGACGATTGAGGAAGCCATTGCCCCGATCTTGGCACGGGCCGAGGCCGGAATTCCCGATTATGGGAATCCGGCCTTTTGCCGTTTGAATTCCGTCCGCGCCTGCCTGTCCCGGCCGTTCAGGCATAACCTCGACGGCGCGGAGGCAACCTAGACGTTGACGTACAAAATTCACAGCCCGAGGGGGAACCGCCAATGTCCGGCGAACAGCCGTCCGCAGCCCAAAAGGAAGCGAGCCGCGCCCAATCCGAAGCCGACCAAGGCAAAGGCGGCAAGGCCCGCGCCAGCCGCCTTCAATCGCAGGCCGACCGCGCGGCGGTGCCTAAGCACGGCCAGTAAAAAACGAATCGCCGCCTGCCTTGTAACGAAAGACCAAGATCGTGTTAACGAGGTGCATAAACCGATGAGCGACGACAGCATGCCGCCGATGTCCGGCGAGCCGGTGGAAACCGACGGCGTCTACCGCAACGAGTGGGGACGCGAAGTGGAGCTGGACCGCGGCGATTTGTTTCCCGCGGATTCGCAGCTCGGAACGACCGAGTGGGAGCTTACCGAATTCCGCTTCGACAACCATCACGAAGGGCGGACGGACCCCCGGCTCGTTCCGAAGAAAAACGATATCAACAAAATGGGCAAAATCGAAAATCCCCGCCGCCAAATCGACCGCGGCAAAAAATGATCCAAAAAAACGGGTGCTTCGTCCTTGTCCGGGGAATGCACCCGTTTTTTCATCCGGCGATCGTACGCGCAGCCGCGTTGCCGTCCGGCTTAACTGTCCTTGCCGTCCGCCTCGCGCTGGAACCAGTGGTCCATCAGCTTGTCCAGCCGCCGCAGACGGTCTTCGTACGCGAACAGCGCCGACGTCACGACCAGCAGCCGGGCCCGCACCGTCACCTCGGTCTCGCCCTGCGCGGCGATGCGGGCGCGAAGCTTCTCGTCGAACTCTCCCTCCGCCGCAATCATCTCGGTCAGCCGAACGCCCGACTCCTCGGGCGGCGCCGCGAGAGCCGCACCGGGCTTCAGCTTTCCGTCCCATTTCCAAAGCAGCTGCTCGTGATACCCGCACAGCATTTCGATATGATCGTCCACCATCCGGTTCCATGCGGGATCGCTCGGGACGGCGAAGTATTGCTCCTCTACCGCTTCGATCAGCTCGTACCCTTTTTCCAGCGTCGTCAGCATTTCCTTGTACATTACCAGCAGCCGGGCTTTGCGGGCGCGGGAACGTTTCTTCCACACCCGCTCCTCCGCGAACATGCGGTAGTAGTCGTCCAGCTTGTGCAGCAGCTTGCGCAGCTGGTCCTGCTCCTGGCGGAAGACGTTCTCCTTCATCTCATTGGACACCGACGTGCGCAGCAACCGGGAGAGCATAGCCTGCGCCTCCTGCACCTGGCGTACGAACCGGCTGCGATGCCGCGGCGGCGCGACGGCGACATTGACCGCAAACGCGCAGGCGATCCCGATCAGCAGCGAGATCACCCGGTCCAGCGCCGTCGGCCAGCCCTGGTTCTGGGCTTCCATAATAATCACGACGGTCACCAGAGTCAGACCGATCGTGTCTTCGATTTTCAGGCGAATGCACAGCAAAATGACCAGGATGCAGACAAGCCCGACCGAGATCGGCGTACTGCCGACCAGCCAGTAGGCCGCAATGGCGATCGCGGCTCCAAGCACGTTGCTCTGCAGCTGATCGAGCACCTGCATCCAGCTTCGGTAAATCGAGGGCTGCACCGTAAAGATGGCCGCCACCGCCGCCAGCACCGGAGAATCCAGCCCGACCAGTTCTCCGAACCACAGTGCGACCGCGACGGCGAGCCCGGTTTTAAAGACGCGAGCTCCGATTGTCATGCTTCCGTTCCTTCCCTGCTCAAAATCACGTCAACGGCAGCCGCCTCCCGGCCGTTCACGAGCAGCGCAAGCTTGTGAACGCCGGGCAAGTGGCGCCGGGTTGAAAGATCGGCGAACGCATGCCGCCTCTCTCCCGCAAGCCTGCCTCCGCCTTCCACCGTCCGTTCGGCCAGCTTGAACAGCTTGCGGAACGAGCGTCCGCCGGCTCTCGGGTAATCGACGGCCAGCTCCAACCGAAGCTTCGCCGCCGCTTCCCCGCGATGCCGCACCGCGTAGCGCACGGCGACCGATCCCCCGATCGCGAGCTCCCGCGGCCGGGCGTCCCACGTTTCGACTTCGACCGACAGCCCCGCGTCGGGACTTAACCCGAACAGCGCGAGCGCTTCGGGGTGCGCCGCTCTGCGGATCAGGCTCCGCAAGCCGTGGCGGAGCACGCTGTCGGTCCGCTCGTTGCGGCCGTACCACATCTTGGCGAGCTCCAGCACCCGCTGCGGGTGATCTTTGGAAATGTCGTTCAGGTTATTGGCGACGCTCTTGCGAACATACGCCGACGGGTCGGCCTTAAGCCGGTCCAGAATCGGGATGATCGGCTCCGGATCACGCCTGAATTCCGGCAGCGCTTCGGCCCAGGGCAGCCTCGGGCGGCAGCCCTCGCTCGCCAGCCTGCGCACGTGCTCGTTCGGATGGCCGGCCCACTTCCGCATCTGCGCCATCATCCGCTCCGGATCGCGCCTGATGAACGGCCGAACGGCAAACTCGGCGCTGGACAGCGCCGTAAAGCGCTCAAGCGCCCGAATCGACCGGTCCCAATCCTCCAGGCCGTAACAGGACACAAACTCGGGAAAAAACAAATACGGGAACCCGCGGCATTCGTCCGCAATTCCCTCCAATATCGCCAAAGCGGCGGGATATTCGGCCGGGAGAGCCGCCCCGAGGCTGAGCGCGATGCGCCGGATGCGCCCCTTCAGCTCCAGGCTTTCCCAACCGTCCCCCAGCACCGATTCGCAGAACCGGTCCGCATCGAAAGCGGCCCATTGCCGCCGCACCCGTTCCGCGAACGCCGTCAGAAATGCCTCGTTATATATCGCTTTTAACGGCTCTGCCACAGCGGTTCCTCCTACGGTGTTGCCACGCCATTCGCTTCGCAAGCAATCCCCATTATAGCATGTCCGCCGGCCAATTTCCCGGCATCGGCACGGACTGCGCGGGGCGCAGGAGGAGAAAGCGGATACGGGCGGCCGGCTTGCCGGCGTCCGTCCTGCCCGAGCCCGGCGCAATCGCGGTCAAGCGCTGCCGGTTCGCCGGGCACTGTGGAACGCCGGGCCGCGCCGCCCGGTCAGCCGCTTCTGGCGGCCACGGGGACTTCGGGATAACGGAACGGCAGCCGGATCTCGAAGGTCGTGCCCTGTCCGACCTTGCTGTTGACGAAGATCTGGCCCTCGTGGTTGTCGACGATTTTGTAGCTGACCATAAGCCCGAGTCCGGTTCCTTTCTCCTTGGTCGTATAGAAAGGCTGCCCCATTTTGGCCAGCTGGTCTTCCCCGATTCCCGGCCCTTCGTCGGAAATCCGGACCACCACCAAATCCTCTTCGCGGAACATCGCCACGCGGATCGTTCCTCCGTCCACCATCGCCTCGATCGCGTTTTTGATAACGTTGATGAACACCTGCTTGATTTGATTTTCCACGCCGTATACCCACAGCACGTCGCGGCTGAAGTCCGATTCGATGACGATATTGTGCAAAATCGCCTGCGCCTCAAGCAGCGTGATCGTATCCCTCATCATGTTGCGCGCGTCGTAGTACGAAAAATCATGCACCTGCGGCTTGGCCAGCATGAGCAGTTCGCTGACGATTCCCTCGATCCGGTCCAGCTCCGAATTCATGATCTCGTAATAGATGCTATCCCGCCTGCCCGTGGCGATCAGCTGCAAAAAGCCTTTCAGGGAGGTGAGCGGGTTGCGGATCTCGTGCGCGATGCCCGCGGCCAGCTGTCCGGCCACATACAGCTTCTCGGAATTGATCAGCAGCTCCTCGTTCTTCTTGCGCTCCGAAATATCCCGGATGATGACCTGCACGGCCGGTTCGTTGTCCAGCGTCGTCATTGTCTCCACGATTTCCGTATGCAGCACGTTACCCTTCAGCGTATACCACTGCTGTTCCAGCGGGCCGTTGCTGCCCGTAATAATCAAATTGTGCAGCCTCTCCCGCACCGCATCGTGATCGCTCGGACGGAGAAAGGCGTAAATCGGCCTGTTCAGCAGTTCCTCCGGTTGATTGGCTTCGAACATGCGCAGTCCGACCGCGTTGACAAACGCCCATTTGTCCTGCTTGAAAATCGCGATCGTGTCGATCGAATTCTCGACCAGCAGGCGGTAGCGCTCGTCCATCTGGTTCATGCGCTTGTCGATGTACCAGGTTACCCAGGTGGAGGTGAGGATCAAAAGGGCTCCGATGCCCAGAATAAGCACCAAATAGCGGACGTCCTGGATGAGCTTGTCCAGGTTGTAGTAGACGGAGTATTCGACGGACAGCGCCTGCATGCCGATCCACTGCACCAGCAAGACCGACGAACCCAGCGTAAGGCTGGCCAGCCACTTGTACCGTTCCCCGTCCAGCTCGGCCATTTTGATCGCGGCGTACGTCCCCGTAAAAAGCAGCAGCAACGAAAGCGCGACTTTTCCTTTATCGACGGCAATTTGTTCGATGGGCTGTCCCAGCAGGGAGAAGTAATTCATGAAGCCGACGCCGAAGGCAAGAATCAGGCTGCCGATGAATTGCCGGAACCGGAAGGCTTCCTGAAGCGTCAGCATGACGAAGGCCATCAAGGCAAAAAAAATGTTGAACAACAGCGATATGGGCAAACTCCACGTAAAAAACAACGGGTCGCCGCTGGCGAGAATCGCTACGAAATGCTTCGTCCACATGCCTACGCCGAATACGAACGCCCCGCCCGTAAGCCAAAACAGCCGGAACGTATTGTTCGTCCTTTTCAAATTGCCCAGGAAGATAAACATCGTGTAAGATACGAGTATGCTGATGGCCAGAGCCAACAGCGGAAAAAGGACGAGCCAATAGGCTCCGTATTTATGCATGTGCGTTCCCTCGCGTCTCCGTGTTTGTTTTTAACAATTCGACGATTTTTTGCAAATTCCTTTCAAACTACTTCCAATATTGGAGGGGATTCGAGATGTTTCGCGACATGCTGAAGGAATTTAAAGCCTTTGCCGTCCGCAGAAATGTCATGGATTTGGCTGTTGGCGTCATCATCGGAGGAGCGTTTGGCCAGATCGTCAACTCGCTCGTCAACGACATCGTCATGCCGCCGATCGGTCGGCTGCTGGGCGGGGTCGATTTCAAGGATTTGTTCTGGCGGATCGGGGAACTGCCGGATGGGTTCAAGGGCAACCCCCAGACGCTAGCCGACGTGCAAGCCGCCGGAGTGCCCGTTATCGCGTACGGCCAGTTCGCCAATGTGGTGATCAACTTCCTGATGATCGCGTTTTCGGTGTTTTTGATGGTTAAGGCCATGAATACTTTATCCCGTAAAAAAGAAGCCGAGCAAGCCCAAGCCGAACCTGCCGCGAAAGAATGCCCGTACTGCCTGTCCGTCATCCCGCTCGCCGCGACGCGCTGCGGACATTGCACCTCGGAGCTGCCGGAAGGCCGCTCCGTTGCGGGACATAGCTGACCCGGCCCGGTGGTGACGCGTATGACCGAGTATTTGGACGTATACGACGAACGCGGCAACCGCACGGGCACGGCGCTCCGCAGCGAAGCGCATGCGCTCGGCTTGTGGCATCAGACGTTTCACTGCTGGCTTGTCCGTCGCGGCGAGGACGGCAAAGCCTATGTATTGTTCCAGCGGCGCAGCGAGCGCAAGGACACGAATCCGGGACGCTGCGACATCACCGTCGCGGGTCACCTGGCGGCAGGGGAAACGGTCCGGGACGCCGTGCGGGAGATGGAGGAGGAAATCGGCTGGTCCGTGCCGTTCGAAGCGCTCGTGCCGTTCGGCACCGTTAAGGAAGAGAACGCAGGGATGGCGGGCGGCGTCCGGTTCATCGACCGGGAGATCAGCCATGTGTTCGGCTGCCTCGTTTCGCGGCCGCTAGAAGAGTTCCGCCTTCAGCGGGAAGAAGTCGCCGGCTTGTACGAGGCGGAAGCGGAACGGCTGATCGCCTTGATGGAAGGCAAGCGCGCCAGCATGGAAGTACGCGGCGCAGAAACCGCGGAGGGCGAAGAAGGGCTGCGTCCCGCAACGCTGACGCTGACGGCGGACCGCTTCGTCCCCCGCGACCGCGGTTATTACATTCGCGTATTCCGGTTTCTCCGCGAGCTGGCGTTGTCGGACAGCGGCGGATTCGGCAGCGGGGGCTGACCCGTCCGCGCCAGGCGGACCGGCGTCCATTCGAGCTTGCCGTCCCGCAGCTTGCCTTCCCGCCAAATCCGCTCCGCCGGATGATAAAACAGCACTTCCAGACGGCCGTCTCCGTCCGTATCCCAGATGCGGAAGGGGCGGCCGTCGTCCATCGGGCCGTAGCGGCGGCTGTCGCCGACGACGCTCCATTCGAGCGACACGCCCCCGGCGTTTCCCCATTCAGGCGGGGTGCCCCCGTTTTGGGCCGTTTCGGGCGAGACGATCTCGGTAGGTGGGCGTTCAGGCGTTGGGGAGTGCTCGTCAGGTGACCGTTCTGGCGGGACGCTCCCGGTATGTGCCCGTTTAGGCGAAACGGCCTCGGCGTCGCGCAGTCCGGTTTTCGATTCCGGCCGTCCCAGCCACCAGCTCCCGTCCCAAACATGGTACCGGAGCACTTCCCGGTCGTCCTCCCAGAACTTCCCGCACCAGTGCCCCGTCCCCTGCCGGAACTGCCCCAGGCCTTCCCAATTTTGCCACCAGCGGTCGATCATGCCGTGAATGTTGTAGAACACGGTGGAGCGCGGCGCAATGTCGAGATCGTTCAAATCCGGCTCGCCGTAAAGCAGCGCCGCTTCCTGATGGATGCAGCCGTGCAGGCTGGACGATTCGATAAAACGCCCGAGTTCGTCCGCCGAGCGAAACGTATCGGGACGCAGCAAGATTCGCGCCTCGGCCTCGCGATTGTAGCAGGGCGCCTGCCGGATCGGCTCCGGCACGCTCACCCACGGCTCGACGAGCCTGGGGTCGTAGCCTCTGCTGCGGTACCAGGCAAGCGCTCGCGCAATGAAGCTGCGGTGAAACCGAAGAAACTCCAGGCCGTAGCCTAGCGGAACCAACTGCGGGTCCGCCACGTGATGCTGATGGTGCCAATGCATGTGCTCCTGCAACAGGTCTGCGGGGAAATCCGGTATTGTCGGCATCTTCTGCAGGCACTCCCCTTTCCGACCGGCGTACGTTCTTGCCATCAATATATGCCCGGATTGGGCGGGAGGGTGCATGCCTATTCTCGTTCCCCGCGGCAACAGGCGGGTCGGTTCTGCCGCTTTAAACGCTCAATCCAGAATAAACCGCATCATTCGAATCATGGGCATCATTCGCTTCATTCGCTCGGTCCCGCTTCAAGCGGACCGTTTTTTAATGCTTAAGCAGCAACTATTTTTCCCTGTCGCCGCTTTTTCGCAAACGCAGTTGCTCTTATGGCAATTCAAAGCCCGGCCGCACCCATTTTCGGCGTAAAACCGGGCTCCAGTTGCTAGAATCGCACTTCCATCGCCGACTCCCGCAGAAGATGCTGACGCAGTTGCTAGAAAGACACTTACGACCGCTTACAGCGGCCTGTCATGATTCGGGATCCTTTTTCGCCAAAAATAAAAACGGCGGGGCTTGCAGCCGCCGGTCCGTTATGTTCGCCAATGGGGCGATCGATCATCTGCTTAGGGTTCAAGCGGAAGGCCGGCCGCTTTGCGCACTTCGTTGGCCAGCCGGTGGAACTCGGCCTTCGATTCCTTGGAGGGCGCCGCAAACCAGGCTGCCGACAGGAAACGGATGATTTTTTCCGCGTCTTCTTTGCTCATCGAAACCTCCTCCTTTCCGCCGCCGGTCTTTCCTTCGGTATTCCACCAGCCTTCGCCGCCGTACGATTCGTTTAAATCAACGGTCGCTCCGGCCAACCTGACGTTGTTGGAATATTGGTAGATGTTCGCGTTTGCGCTTTTCTTGCCCCGGCTCCAAGCGTAAGTCTGCCAGAAGTGCCGGCAAGCGCCGCGACGAGCCATCTCCTCAATGACGGCATACGAGCCGTAAACGCCAATCTGGTAATCCGGAATCTGCGAAGCCGCAGCCTTCAAATAAGCTTCGATCGCGTTGTAGTCCCGCGGCTGCGCGTCGTAATCGACCGCGAAATAGATGGCGCTGCCCGCGGGCTGGCCGATGAGCTTCGCCTCCGCATTGGCGGCCGCGCCGTCGGCTCTGCCGTTCGCCGCTCCTCCCGCCGGGCGATTGGCGGTCGTCTCGAAAACGGACACCACCATCATGCCGGCGTTCGTGATCGCTTCCGCCTCGCTCCTTGTCAGCCGCTTCCAGGCGTAACCTGGCGGCACCAGATACCGCGCCGCGAAGGCGTAGCCGGCTGCGGCAATCGCTTTGGCCGTACCGGCGGTCAGCGGGATCGCGCAATCGATTCCTTTAGCCATCGGCTGTTGCCTCCCTTCGGGTTGCCGGTCTGAGCGATCCCGGCCGCCGACCGCATCTCGTTTGCCATAAACGCCCATTGCGCGCTGGGATTGTCGGCCACCGGTTGCCGCCCTCCTTTCGTTTACGTTTGTCCGCTTTTTTCGTCGCCCGATTCCTTGTTTGTTGTACCGTCCCGGTTTGCTCGTCCCTTTGGCGCTCGGATTTTCGGTAATCACCGGGTTTTCCGTCAGCTTCCCATTCTTCGTCTTTATCGTATCGGTGCTAACGAAAAAATCGCGGCATCGTCTTATGGTTGTCCTTATTTTATGCGGCTGATGCCTGAACGGAAACGGCGTTCGTCTGCGCAAGGAATCTGGGCGTGGCGTGTGAGCATAAGAGGTAAGCGGCGGCAAGGGCAGGCGGGCGAAAAGCGGAGCGAGCGGTTTTGTTGGCTAAAATCCAATTTGTCCATACGAAAACAACCCGCTTTCACCACTCTTCGCCAAGGCCGGTCAAGTCACGCTTGGTTCGTGTCCTCAGCGGATTTTTCGGCCCCGACCGTCCCATTCTTCCTGCCGCTTGCTCCCGGCGGATGGAGCGCCTTGTTCTGCATCTGTCCGGCCGCCGCCGCGACCAGAAAACCGTTCGCCAGCGCGAGCGCGTACACCCGCCAATCCGTGTAGTGGTTATCGACCGCAAGCTGCGCCAGCAACAGCACCAGAAACGCGATCGCGACCGCATACAGGTCCGTCGGCAGCCATTTCAGGCAGCGGCTCACCGGCTCTTTCGTATACTGAACGATAAGAAACGTCAGCAAAGAAGCTCCCCCCATCGCGGAGAGAGCTTGCCACGTGAACAATTCACCCGAGTCCATTTTTTAACCTCCCTGTCCGTCCAATCGGTCGAGCCGCTGAAGCGCCTGCTTCGCCGACTCTTCCACCCGCGTCACCCGCTCGGCCAAGGCGTCAAAGCGCTGCCCCTGCGCCCGCTGCTCGAGCCGAACATCGTCGACGCCCCGCTTGATGTACTCCATGTCCGCCCGAAGCACCGCGTCCTTGCTGGCCTCGGCCGCCGTGTCCTCCCGCAGCATCCGGGATCTTCCCGACCACCCTAATACAATTCCGCTGATGGCTGCCGCGACGGAGATGACCGCCGCAATTCCCGTTACTTCCATCCCTCCCCCTCCTTCCAATCAAAAAAGCCCCGCTGAGCGGACTCCCGTTGTGTCATTCTGCCTGTTCGAGCGGCTGTCCGTCCGTGCCGAGACCGAGCGTTTCCAGCGCGTCTTTCACCGCCGGCCGAATCACTTCGGGAACTTGGTCGAATGTACGGCGTCCGGCTACGATCAATTTTGCGTAGACGACTGCAATGGCCACAGGATCATCTCCTCTCTATGAAATTAAAAAGAGCCGAAGCAGCGGCGGACTAAAGTCATGCCAAGTTCACGCTTGCTCGGCTCCCGTATTTTGTAGCGCCAAAACCATTTCGTACAATTCGGCCATGGATTCCATAAGGGTGAGCTTATCGGCTTCGAGCTGGGCTATTTGCTCCGACAGGGGTTTCTGGAAAACCGGCTCGGCCCCCGGATCGGTTTCCGGATCGTCGGGGTCCGGGTAGGAGAATACCAACTTCGGCTCATCTCCGCTGACATCCACCCGGTAACCGGAGCAGGTGGCGAAATCTTGCGCGTACTGGCCGTATTCCAGTTGCAGCATGCCGACGGTTTCAGGGACTCGTTCCGCGAGCGACTTGTAAGCGGCGAAATCCTGTTCGACCGTCGTTTCGACTACGTCGCCGGAACGCTCGCCGGTGTCCAGGATGATGTTTCCGGTGGTGCGATCATAATAGATTCTGCGTCCGATTTGCATATTAATCCTCCTTTATTCAATTGCTACCCAACCAACCGTCAAGCCTGCGAAGCGATCATATGCAAAGTAAAAACTTCCTCCTGATATAGTAACGGAATATGTCGGCCTTTCCATCCCGATTGTACCCGAAGGAATGTACATGACAATCACCGAGTGATTTAAGTTAGGGAATATTGAATCCCTCCTATAAATATTTCGATAAGCATAAATAGAGTCAGCGGCTTCAAGAATTACATAGGTCGGAGTAAAAGCTAACCCAGCTACATCGATTCTCCCCGCCGCATTACCTATAGCTATCCCACTGGCAAACCGTCTGCCCACGATGGCCGTTCCTGTGACGCCGAAGATGCTTGCCCCCGAGACGATGTTTTGAGGCGCTAGGTCGCCACATGCCGCTTGTAACTGAGCCGTTGTAACCCGGATTTCCCCGTCACCGGCCCCGCCTTTTTGATAGCCCCTTTCGGGGTATACTGCAAGGTCCCCGTTAGGCCATCTAGCCGTGCCGGTTGCGTTACGGATGCCGGTCAGATTAGGCATGTTCCCTGTGATCTTCTGCCCGTTTACGTATGCCGTCTTTCCGGACAATATGTCCCCTGCGGCGGCGTTGGCGTCGCTGGTAAACGATCCCGTTACGTTAAAAATCTTGGTTCCAGACTTGATATTAGCCGGACTCAGGTTACCTTCTGGCACGTCGAATTTTACTGTCCCGTCGGAATAACCTCTCGGAATCGTAACTGCTACTCGTTGATCTTCATTGTCATTTTCCCAGTCCAAAAGCTGCGAATATGACGAGTATCGGCATCGTCCCATTCACAAGCCCGTTTTCCGTTCCGATGGTCTTCCCGGCCAATACATCCGCCGCCGTCGCTGTGCCGTACTCCCCCCCTTCACCCTGTAAAATAAAATTTGTGCCGTCGTAAACGAGCGTATAGACACCACTGGCCTTAAGGTTTCCAGCCGCTACATCGTTTCCATTTGCCTTCTTGATCGACTTGGCCCCGAGTCCGTTTACGTTGAGCGTCGCCGCTCCCGTGTTGGCCGTATGCACTTTAATTGTCACCCGCATACCCGATACAAGTGCGGTCGGCGCCGGGTTAAGCGTCAGCGTGTAGGCCGTGCCGGTTCCCGCCGTCGTGCCGTAGCCGAGAGATGTGGATTTGACATCGTTTATAGCGTTTTGTACAAACGCCGTCGTCGCGATCTGGGTGTTGTTGGTCCCTGCTGCCGCAGTCGGTGCGGTTGGCGTGCCGGTAAAGGCAGGAGATGCCAGCGGCGCTCTTGTCGTATCCGTCGGGTGCCGGTGATCCTCTCGAGCATATGCCGTACTGGTGCCGACCGCGGCTGTACCGTCCATGAGCGGCGTTGCCGTACCGGCGGTTGCTCCGTCTGTGATTCCATCAAGTTTTACCTTGTCCGCCGCACTCATAAACCCCGCCGCCGACGTCGTCGCCACCGCATGCGCCGTACCGCCCGACCCAATATGCGCCGCTAAGTTCGATTGAACGGCGCTTACTTTTGCATCAGAACCTGCAGTTGTCTCAATTTCTGTCCACTGCTGCCATCCGCTAGTTGTATACCCGCGCATGAACGCTCTGTTGCTATTGTAGTGGAAGAAAATCTGCGATGGTCTACCCTCGCGAGCAATATGGAGGAGGGAACCGTCAGCGCTCACGTCCGCCGGAGTATTCAAAGTGGTTCCTACCTTGCAAGTATAAAAACTTGTAGGAGAGGTAGGAGAAAGATTAGCGTCAGCCAAAATAGGACACGATGTAGCACCGAGCCCAAATTGTGTAATGGTGTCTAAACGAGCGACATGCGATCCCAAAGTAGGGACACCTACGCTAAATGTTCCGTCAGCATTCCGGATCGGTATACGATCTGCTACCGCTGAAGACGTTGCTCCGTGTACGGCTGTCGCATCCATATGCGCTTTGGCCGCTTCAAGCGTCGTCGCAGGGGCCGTGCGCCAACTGCTTTTGCCCGTGATCGCCTTGATCATGTAGCCAAGCCAGCCGAACAGGCTGGTCAGCGTGCCGCTGTCGCCGGCCGGCGCCGTCGTGTCCGTAATCGTCCGGTTTCCGATGACGGCATCCGTAGCCGAGCCCGCTCCGGCGACAAGCTCGAAGGTCAAAGCCGTCGTCCCGAGCGTGATGGGGCCGGTGTTGGACAAGCGCCATTGCTTTTTCCCGTTGGACGAGCCTTCCTTGACATATACCAAAAGGCCGCTGGCCAATTTGCCGGATACATCGGCATCGGTTGCCCGGGTCCAGGGACCTTCCGCTGCCGTATAAATGCCGTTCTGACTGCCTGTCGTCTGGTTTTTGACCAGCACCCGGTCGCCCGCGGCAAGCGCGACGCCGTCAATCGTTTGCAGCCCCGAAAGCGTGATATTCGCGGTCGTGGCCGCCCGAACGTCGGCATTGACCGCCTTTAACCCGAGCGCGGCGTCGATTTTGTCCCAGTTGTCGTTCAGCATCGTCTGGATATTAAACGTGTCGGCGCCGTCGGTCGCGGGGTTTTTCTTCAACAGATTCCATAACGATGTAAAGACCGGCATGATATCCCCCTCCTACCCATCCAAAAACGGCGCGAAGTCCGTTAGCGGATGGCTTTGAAGTTGATTGATCGTCATTTGATTCACTTCCGAGACGGTCAGATAACGATAGGCGTATTGAACCTCGAGATGAGCGGGCTTCACCTCTTCGATCGCCGCTTTCAAATCGTCGAGGTTGGGCGGCAAACCGACGCTGTCGACGAACTTGACCGTAAAACGGTACAAAGCGGGCTGCTGCGTCACTTCGATTTTGCCGTTGGCGTAGGATTCCCCGATGCTTTTCAGCAGCTCGACCGTCACCGTTCCGGTTCCCCGTATTTTGGAAATCAGGTAGCTTCTGCGCTGATCCAAGGGTTTGGACGCATCCGTTTCGATGCCGAACTCTTTTTCCCACACATCCAATCCCCAAGTCGCCGTCCCCACAAAAAACTGGTCCAAAATCTCGTCCAGCGCCCGCTGCAGCCGATCCAGCTCGGTTCCCTGGGCATCCGCAATCGCGCTCATGATCCGGGACGTGGCGTAATACCCCGGCAAATAGGTCATGATCCGCCGGCCGCTAGCACTCGTCACCCCATCAGACACGGACATTCACCGTCCCGGCGACGGCCACCTGGCCAAGCCCGATCTCGATGTTGCCCGTCCCCCCGTTCAGGGTGAGTTCGGAAAGATCCACGATCTGCGGAATGTCCAGCAAAAACGCCGAAAGCCGCGAATACCGCACGACCGAATCGGCAAAAGCCAGCTCCCGCAAATAATCCCGCAAAGCCTGGGCAATCGCGCTCTGGGCCTGGCCCAAAGTCGCTCCGGAGACCAGCGTCAGCTTCGCGCTGACGTTAATGGGGATTTCCTCGGCGGAAGCGACGGTGACGCTCGCTCCGATCGGCGCTTTGCCCGATCCGGCCGCGGGGTCGGGCGCGATATAGTTTTGCACCGCTGCCACGAGTTCGCTTGAAGCCGCCCGTTTTTCCTTGTCGATGATAAAAACCTTGACCGTTCCCGGCCCGTTCCACAAAGGCTGCACCTGCACGCCTCCAACCCCGTCCACCTCGAGCCCCCACTGCACGTAGTCCGCCTTGTTGCCGCTGGTTCCCGGACTCCGGACTTTGAGCATCAGCCGCTCGAGCAGCGAAGCGTCGCTTTCGGCCTCCGCTCCGCCGGTCGTGGCAGCCGGATTGGAAATGCCCGTCACGCCGGGAATGGACGAAACGGGAACGTTGATCGCGCCGGCCGCCACATTGCCCAAGCTGCCCGCCTCGACCGCCTTGATGCCGACGAGGGCCGTTCCCTGCGCGTTCAAAACCGCCTCGGCCGTCGTTTCGAATTCAATCGAAGGCGTCCCGCTGACCGGGTCCGCGGAAGTGGCCACACGCGTCCCTGCGAGGACGGTTGTCCCCGGCTCGCCGCTGAATTGAACTTGGCCTTCCGCCGCTTTGGCGGGACGGCGCGTCACCCCGTGCTCCTCGCAGCGCAGATCGAGATAGCCGCCAAACGTCGTCGAGGCAAAGCCCCGCCTCAGCACCTCCTGCGCCCAATTCGCGGACATATATAGTTCATAAGCGGCAGGAGCCAGCGAATCCCAAATAAAAGACCCTTCGGACTTGTCCACATGGTCCGGCACC
Source organism: Cohnella laeviribosi DSM 21336 (assembly GCF_000378425.1). Classification (GTDB taxonomy): domain Bacteria; phylum Bacillota; class Bacilli; order Paenibacillales; family Paenibacillaceae; genus Cohnella; species Cohnella laeviribosi. Next base: position 103,638 of record NZ_KB899820.1, read on the forward strand.
CGCGCCAGCATCCGCCGGCGAATCGCTTCCTCCGTCTGGTCCTGCAAAAAATCCGGCAAATCCGCCATACCGTCACCACGCTTTCCGTAATCGCGTCCTCGGCGTTCCGGGACGCATGAATGAGATGAATGAACGAAAAACCGCCCGCTCAGACGAACGGACGGTGAAGTTGAAGTAGGGATGCCGTTGCGGTTTCAACCCACGCTCCCGGCAAGGAGCGGCAATACGGCTCCCAAATCCATTAGCTTCAATCACACCGCATTCACCAGACTGCCTTGCAGCACGATCGAGTCGTCCCGCACGCTCCGCGCTTCGCAGGTGAAGAAGCATTGATCCCCCTGCCAGTCGAACGCGAAATTTCCAACCGACTCGGTTCGGGGGTCCGTCATCAGCGTTTCGGTCGTGATGCGCATAATTTCGCTCTCCACGGCGGAGCGCGACAGGCCGAGCCCGATCAGCGTTTCGAACTCCTGGCCGTAATTGCGCGAATAGACAAGGTAGCGGTACCGTTCGGTCTGCAGCGCCTTGCGGCACCACTCCAGCCACGCATCCGCCCCTTCCGCTTCGGCGATCCGGCCGGTAGGCGTCAGCACGAACTCCCCCGCGTCATAATCGAAGCGAACCCCGCTGCCGAACTTGACCTCGTTTTCCTCGGATTCCGCCGCCTCGACAGCCGCCTCTTCTTCCGGAAACAGATTAGCCACCCGCGCCCACCACCTTGCAGACGACGACGGCTTGGCTGCCGTTGTTCACCGGCACCGCCAGCACCCGGTCGCCCGCGCGCAAGCCTTCCTGCCAGTTGAGCCGCACTTCCTCCACTTCCGTCTCGTCAAAGTCAAAGCGGATCGGCTGCGACACACTCGCGCCGGGCAACGGCGTTCCGTCCGCCTGAACCGGCGTCGTCATCGTCCCCGTCAGCGAAAACTTCGGAACGTGCAGCTTCGCCAGCCAATCCGCCACCAGATAGTCCGGGATGGCGTGATTAAACGAATCGAGCTTCAGCCCGCCCCCCGTAATCGTCCCCAGCTCGGCCGGCAAGCCCGACACCGCCTTGGAGGCGAGGCCGGCCATGCGGCTTTCGAGCGTGGACACGAGCTTTTTGAACGGATCAGACACAGAAGTCCCTCCTTACTTTCGGCTCCGTGGACAGCTCCAGCTCCATATGTCCCGGCGTGCCCAGCCGATGCTTGACGTAATGAACGATCAGGTCCATTCCGTTCAGCCGCACCTTGTCGCCCGCGCGGATCGTGTTGATGTCGGGAGCCGTGACCGAGAACGTTTCCTGCATGCCCATCAGCAAATTTTTGGCGGCTTTTTGCGCCTGGGCGACCGTTTCGACCGAAGCGTCCTGGAGCACCTTTTGCAGCGTGCCGTATTTGGCGGTCTCGCCTTTGACCACGGCCAGCACCGGAGACAGCTTGTCGTCCCCGCTTTGACAGCCCAGCACCTTCACCTGCGTGACCGCGCCTTCCAGCGTCCGGGTCTGGGCCACCGACTCGACCTCCGCCAACTCCCAAACTTCCGCATTGCCGCCGATTTTCACCAAAGACAGCCCTTCCGGCGTCATCCGGGCCCTGTACAGGTCCCCGCCTTTTTCCGCCGTCTCCTTCAAATCTCCCTGGATCATGGAAAAAATCGACTGGCTTCGCTTCATGCTCCGCGCAAGCGTAATTCGGGTATCGGGAACGCTGCCGACCGGAATGCCCCATTCTTTGGCGTACAGCTTCAGGCGTTGCGATGCGGTCTGCCCGGCGGGCATAAGCCGCTCGTCCTCGGACTTGGCCAGGTAGATCGTCCGGTCGTAAACGGTGACGGTCATTCGCTTGGTTCCGCTGTTGAAGCTTGTGCATTCCCATACCATGCCGGGGTGGAGCAGGTATTTCATGCCCGTCGAGCCGTACGGGACGCCCGAAATCCGGATGGGTTGCCCGGGCGCGATCCCCGGAAAATCCGGCGTAACCGCCAGCTGAATGCTTGCCCGGTACGCGATCTCCTCCAGCGAATCTTCCAGCGTGATCTCTTCGATCAGGTCGCGAAGATAATATTTGTCGGCCAACACCACCTCGTAGCTCATGGCATCACCAGCTTTTGTCCGGGAAAAATGCGGTTCGGATCGCTGCCGATCAGGGCTTTGTTTTTCTCGTAGATGGCGCTCCATTTGGAGCTGGAGCCCAGCTCCCGCTTCGCGATGCCCGACAGCGTGTCTCCCGCCGCGACCGTAACCACCTTCGGCACCGGCTTCGTGTCCGGGCGGGCGGCTTTGGCTGCCGAACCCGAGGTTCCCGAGGCGGCCGCCGCGGTGCGCACCTTCATCTCCCGCCAGGTCCGGAAGGTGACGTCGAACGAGATGTCGCCCGGCTCGCCCCCTCTGAACACGGACGTGTGAGCGGCGACGAACACCAGGACGTTGACCCCCGTATCCGTAATGAGGAGCCGCACGGGCTGCTTGCTGTTCATCCAGATCGTCAGCCTATTCATGGCGGTCCGGGGATCGGGAATATTCCGGTAACGGCAGTAGGAAGGATCATAGGTTTTGGGAAAAAAAGAAGAGAAGGCGATTTCCTTCACCTTCTCCTGCTGAGCCGCGTCCACTTCGCCGAGCGACAAAAGGTTGAACGTCTCGAATTGCTTGTCGCGCCGGATCGAAATCTCTTCCGGATTCACGGGGAAATGAAATTTCTCTCCGGAAGCGTCAATGAGATAAATGTCCATGTGCGCTCCCCTCTTTCAATGGACCGACCTGTATGTTAAACCCTGTTTTCCAGGGATTGTTGAATGGAAGCGGACAGCTTGGCGGTAATTTGCGCCGCTATGGCGTTGTAGTCCAGCTCTTGTTCCTTCACGGTCAACTGGACCGCGCCGGCCGCCACGCTGATGTTGATCGGGGCAGGCTGTTGAATGACCGGTCTCGCCCCCGCTGCCGCACCAGCCGCCGCAGCCGGTGCCATGCCGACCCCGAAGGCCGGGAAAGGCTGCGGAGCCAGACTCCGGGACCTGGGGGCAGGCAAAGCCGCCGGTTCGTTTTCTTTGCGGAAAAGACTCGCGAGCTTGCCGAACAATCCGGTGATCAAGTCGCCGGAAAGGCCTCCCGCCGCTCCCAACGCCAGCGCTCCGATTCCCGGCAAAGCCGCGCCGCCGGCCGCCCGGCCCGCCAAACTTCGGGCTGCCGTACCGACGGCGGCATTTCTTCCTTTGAACAGCCCGGCCGCCCCTTGGATCAGTCCGCCCACGGTCGCCGCCAAGGGCAATGGCGCCTGCTGGCCGCCTCTGCCAAACAGCCGGGTAAAGAGGTTGCTCCGCCTTGGGCCGGCCCGGTTCCGCACGAAGCCGCCAGGGGATGAGGCTTTTCCGCTTTCGTCAAGCCCGGGGGCCGTGGCCGTTTCCGAACGGCTGGGCAAAGGAATGACTTTGCTTTCGCTTTTTGCCGCCGCTCCCGTCTTTTTCTTCTTTTTGCCAAAGGACATAAATCCTTTGATTTTGTTCACGGCTCCGCCGATTTTTTCGCCGACCCATTCGCCGGCCGCGCTTCCGGCCATGCCCAACGCCGCGGTGCCGATACCGGGCAGCACGAACGATCCGATCGCTGACCCGATCGCCCCGCCGGCTATGCTCCCGACCGTACGGCCGATCGCCTTGTTTCGCTCTTTGCCCGGCCTGGTCGACGCAATGTCGGCCACATCCGCAATGACTCCGAGCGGGCGCGCAATTTTGCCGGCGGCTTTGAAGGCTCGCTTGGCCCATGACCCGACTCCGCCAACCGGCCCCGCCACGATGGCCGCTGAAGGCAGCTCGCGAGCCGGTCTGGCCGTTTCGGAAGCCCGTTTGGCGGCCGCCGTTCCCGGGAAAGCAACGACTTTGCCCGACGATTTGGGAACGTCCGAACCTGGGCCCGCGGCGGGTTTGGATGGCGGCAAACGCTTGATTTCGGCCGGGGTGTCGACCTCAGGGGGCTGCGGCAATCTCGTTTTTCCGGGCAGCCGTTTGATGTCGGGAAGCTCAGGCCCCTCGGGAAGCCGGGGAATTTCCGGCAGCCTCGGCTTTGCTGTCTGCGGCAGCGGAAAGCCGACGACATCCGGAAGCTTTTCCGCTTTGGGCACCGGCATGGCCTGCGCTTGCGCTTTGTTGGGATCGGGGCCCCGGAATTTGTCTTTGCATTTGCACTCGCAAATGCACTTGACGATGACGGAAGGCGGATTGGAAGGCGTATTGGAAGGCATGATGATTTGTTTCAGCAAGTCCTTCGCCGCGTCTTTTAAGGTGTCCTTAAAGAACTCCAACCCTTCTGTGAGGATGTCCTTCTTATCGCCATCCGGGCTGCCCTTACCGTCCGCGCCGCCGCCATCCTGCCTGCCGCCTGCTATCCGAACCGCCGCAACAAGGTCCAGCCTGGCCTTTACGTCCACGGCCACCTTGACCGTCGCTTCGATCACGGACTTTATCCGTTTCAGCACTTTTTCGTCCAATTCGATCTTGGCCTTCACGTCCAGCGCGGCCTTGACGGTCGTTTCGGCCATCGACTTGATGCGCTCAAGCGCTTTTATGTCCGCCTCGAACTTCGCCTTCAGCTTCACTTCCCAGGACGCGCTTGCCAGCATGTCCAGCTTCTTGCGAATGTTGGCGATCGGGACGCACAGGCAGTCGCTCAGCGCAATGCCGATGCGGACCCGCTTGCGGCTGAGCGCGTCGAGGCGCCGAAAGAGGCGCTCCATCTTCGCGTCCACTTTATCGAACGTGGTCAGCGTGAGCTTGCCGAGCAGCTCCGTCCCTTTCCGGAGCTGCTCCGTCCGCTTCCGCAGCCGCTCCAAATACTTGTCCAGCGTGCGGAGCGAGCCCGCCGCCTTGGACATACCGCCGGCATCGATAACCATATCGATTCCGGCCCGTTTCTGTTCAGCGATCTCATCCACCTCCCTTCCGTCCGGAGGACGCCGCCTGCTCCGCTTCCAGTTCGAGCTCCATGCTCGCCATCAGGAACAGCTGCTCGCCGCGCGGCAGCCGCCAGAAGACGCCGGGGCGAAGGTGGTGCCGCACCCAAATCGCATGCAGCATGCCCGCGATCGCCCCGGTGCGGATCAGTTTTTTACGTCTTCCAGCTCGGTGTTGAAGCCGGACAGGTCAAGGACGACATCGCCGAGCGCGGACAGTTCGCCCGCGAGCAGGATGCGCTTGATGACCTCCTCCGCCGTGCTCGCCTGAAACTTCGCGAGCAGCTGCGGGTTGCCCCAGTTCGGGGAAACGGTGCTCGCCGCGATCAGCGAAACGTTGAACAGCTCCTCGTCCAGCCGTTCGATCGTCTGTCCCCGCTTCTCCTTGCGCTCCGTGCAGCGCTCGCGGATGCCGAACACCTGCTTGCCGGTCAGCCCACGCAACTTCACCGGAATGCCGAGCCGCTCCAGCAGCACCGTCCGCTCCGGAAGCGTGTCGGCATCAAGCAGGCGCTGCAGCACCTGCTCTTCCGTCAACAACTCCATTTCCGTCGACATGTCTTCGTCCTCCTCGCGATCGTAACGTTATCGTCAGCTTGCGACAATCGGGTCGAGCAGCTCGTAGCCTTCGAAGGTGAAGGCCGTCTCCTCCGTGACTTCCTCGCCCGCCGTCCAGTTGGCGAGCTGGATTTTGTCGGCCACGCAGCCGATCAGCTTGATCCGCTCGAAGCCGTAGCTTTCCGGATCGGCCAGCTTGTTGATGATTTCGAATTTCGCAAAGCCGCGGCGGATCATATCGCTCGTCACCTTGAAGCCGCTCATCGTGCCGGTGCCTTTTTTGGCGCCGAGCTTGTGGACGGTCCACTCCGCCCCCGACAGCTTCAGCTCGCGCTTCTCGACTTCGACCGAAGCCTCCAGATGGTTGATGTTCGTCTGCCACACCCCGTCGATGAACACTTGCCCGTAAGTGCCGAGAATGGCTCTGGTCGGATCCATCATGTTCCGTTATCCCCCTTATTGCACGACAAACGTGCCGAAAATTTGTTCCACCACGTCGGTGAGTTTCGCTTCCCACTTCAGGAAGACCTGATCGGGTTCCGGCGTAAACGCCGGATCGACGTAAACGTCGTAGCCCTCCGCTTCGATGACGCCGGCCTGGGCGAGCGTCTGCAAATACTGCTTGCACGCGCCGATCAGCGCGAGGCGGCCTTCTTCGGTGTTGTTCACCTTGCCGATGTAATGGTCCTCGGCCGTACGCTGCAGATCCGAATTGATCGTGTCGATGACGCGGATCGTCCGGATTTTTTTCCAGGCGTTGCTTTGATTTTCGCCGGGCGTCACCAGCGTGTTGATGCCGCGAAGCGCCTTGACCTGCCGTCCGTCGTGGATATGCAGGAAAACGCCGCCGCGAACGGCCTGCTCCTGCTCGGAACGGGTCCAGCGCCGGGTCACGTCCTCGAACGGAGCGGACGCATACGTCGTCGACTGGTTCAGGCTCTGGCCCGCGATCAGGCCGGCGACGTAAGCGGCCGTCTGGGCGGAGCTGTACTCCACGCCGGCCAGCTTCACGCCGGTGCCGACGTTGACGACGCCTTCGCTGTTGAAGCCCGCGCTGCGGGCGATGGCCTTGCTCACGGCGTCGGCCGCTTTGTCGTCCGCGGCGGAGCCGCCGACGACCAATACCGCGCCTGCGCCTTCCTCGCGGATGCGGGCAATCCAGGCCGCCGCGCTCGCAAGCAGCGCCGCGTCGGATACGCCGTCCAGCGCCACGGTGTTGAACGATTGCGTCTCGAATTCGGCAAATGCGGAAATATAGTCGCTGTTCGCAGTGCCGGAAATCCCCGATTTGCCTCCAGTCAGAACCGCTCCGGTTACGCTGGCGAGCGTGCCGTTGCCGTCGTCCGTCTTCGTCGCGACGATCCACTTGTTGGCGGCGTCGCCGTTAATCGCCTCGACGGCCGCCTGCACCGAACCGTCCGCGAACGTGAAGGTGCGAAGCAGCTTCGTGCCTTCGTACAGCTTCAGCTCCTTCATCCCGGCATCGGCCGCGCTTGTCTGCACCGTCACCCGGAACTTGTTGCCGCGCTCGCCGCTGTATTTGGCTTCGAGCTTCAGCACTTCCGCCGGCGTCGTCGCGTTGTCCGTAAGCGTGATCGAAGCCTTCGCGTCCGTGCCGTCTGTCAGCCGGTACGCGAGCAGCTTGCTGGCGCCGCCCAGCAGCGCGAACTTCAGCGTCGTATACGCCGTCGCGCCGCCGCTGTCGTCCGCCGAGAACGTCTCGATCGCCTCGTTTTCATTCGCAAGCTCCACGATCTGACGCACCGGACCCCAATGCGCCTTGACCGGGAGGATGACCGTCCCCCTCGCTCCTTGTCCGATCGCGGCCGTCGCCGCCGAACGAAACGCCATATAAAAGCCGGGCAACACCGGCAAATCCGTCGCACTCCAGTTGCCTCCCGCCATCTTACTTCACCTTCCTGTCCAAAAATTGATTGACGAAACGTTTCGCTTCCGCCACCGTCAGCTCTTCCTTGTCCACGCCGTGCAAGGCGCCCGCCAGAACCTCCGGCGGCACGCCGAACAGGACGGCGGAGCTTGCCGCGAGCTCCTCGCGGCCGTATTTGGCGGCCGTAGCCGCCGGTTTCTTCTCTGCCACAGAGCTTCACCTCATGACCTGATTTCGTTGAAAAACACTTCCCGCATCAGCGGAGCGTCGGTTGCGAAATGCTCCCGCTTGACCCGGCGCGACAGGACGACCGTAAGCTGCCCGTCCCTGACGGGATCGGCGCCGAATCTTACCTTGCTCTCCTCCACGGCAAGCCACCGCCGGTCCGCCTCGGCCAGCACGATCTTGCCGTCCAGCTTCAGGCTCGAGGCAAGCCGCGACGCCGCCTCCCGCTCCTCCTGGTCTGATCGGCCCTCCACGTGGCCGATCAGGCGCTTGCGGACGACCAGCGCCGCCGCGTTGCCCGCCCCTGCCTCCCAGCCGTCCAATCTCCACAGGACGGCGGGACGGCCATAGGAGCTTGGCCATTCGTTGAGGCATACCTGCCAGGGCTGCCCGAGCTGAGCCGCCGTCCAGGCGGCGACCGCTTCCAGCCAAGGATCGCTCGGCGCCGTCTCGGCCATGGCGGCCGGTTGAACGGCGTCCACCGCGAACCTCAGAGTCCGCGAAAGCGTCTGCCGCTCCTCGTCCACGCGGTCCCGGCCGAACGAACCGATATACCGGCAGAAGAAGACATCCCCCGTATCCGGGTCCGTCAGCGACCGCTCGTCCAGCGACCGGATGACGGCTGCAGCCAGGCGGTCCACCGCGTCAAAGCCCGCCGTCCCGGCTTCGTGCAGTTCCACTTCGTAGCGCCGCCGAAACCCCGGAAACCCGCCGCTCCCGGTTTCTCTGCCCTGCCGAACGACCAGATAAGGCTTGCTGATCGAGGCGTAGTCCTCATGGGGTTCGAGCACCCGCCCGCCGATGTCGGGAATGTCAGCGGACAAGCGCTGACGGATTGCGTGTCTCATGACGAACTGCCACATCCTTTGCCGCCATCTTCGCTAAGCCTCCTACGCTTCGTTTTTGGGAGGAGAACATTTGTTCGCTCCTCTCGTCTATAGGTGGCAATCGTACGACATCATCCTACGAGAAAAACCGAGCCGCCGACGTTCGCCGCGATTTTCCGCTGCGCTCTGAGCACGTAGGTCGATACGCTGGACTTGCTGATGCCCAGAAGAGCGGCGATTTCCGCGTAGGAATAGCACTGGGCATGGGCCAGCACGTAGCATTCGCGCTCCCGCTCGGTAAGCCCCCGCAGCGCGGCTTCGATCCGGCGCCGGCGTTCCTCCCCGCCTTCATCGGCGACTTCTTCCTGACGGCAAACCGGAGCAACGGCAGGCAAACGGGACGGATCGGTCAAAATCTCCCGCTGCACGCCCGAACGCCGTTCGATTCCCCTCCGGTTGCCCGGACGCCTGCCCGTCTCCAGCCATTCGATGACGTAACTGCAGCTGTCGATCATTTCGAGCACCAGCTTGCGCTGCCGTTCCAATTCGAGCCATCTGTCCATTTGACCGGCCGAACGGATCGGCTCCAGGGCCGCGATTTCCCGCGTCAGCCGGTCGGCCGCAAGCAGCAAGCCTCTTCTCGTTTTCCGGTAATTGTCGGCCGTCGCTTTTCCCAAATCGATCGTTTTGCCGCAGCGTTTCGCTTCCTTCTCCATTTCCTTCGCCTCGCTCCCTCCGCTTTTTTTGCCAAATTGGCAAACCAACCCTATTCCAAAACCATCGCGACCGAATAAACATCGTTCCCAGACAATTCCATAATGAGAACGTGTGTTCGATTATAGTTTGCCAATTAGGTAAATGTCAATCTATTTTTGCTATTTGAAATTTATTGTTTTGCCAAAAAGGAAAATATGATAAAATGGAATCACCTTAATCCCGAAAGAAGGAAGATGTTCATGACGCTGGGCAAGCGCCTTCGCGAACGCAGAGAGAGCATGGGCAAGACGCAGATCGACGCGGCCAGGGACCTTGGCATCAGCAACGTGCAGCTCTCCCGTTACGAATCCGACGCCCGCAAGCCCGAACCCGAGATGCTGATCCGATTCGCGGAATATTACCGCACGACGGTCGATTATTTGCTCGGACGGACCGACGAGGCGGACCCGGGCACGTCCGAAGCGTTCGAGGAATTTATCCGGAACCCGGAACACGGCGTTTTTTTCAAAGATTATTTGGAAGCCCCGGAGGAGCGGAAAGCGGAGATGCTCCGGTTTTGGGCGTTCATTCGCGAGAAGGAGAAAGGCCGCAAGCCGGGAGACCGGCAAGGGGAATAAGGCGTCCGGGAGGCATGAGCAGGCGGCGGATGCGAGCCTTTCGCGGGAAACGAACAGGCAGTAGAGGCGAGCCGAGCCGCCGAAATGAGGACGCAAGCGCAGGAAAGATCAAAAAACGCAAAATAACAGGCCCATCTGGGCCCTTATTTATCCTGAAAAGACGAACATACATTCCCGTTTTTCGATGAGGTGCTCGCATGCTTCGATATTATCGCCCGACTCCATTCGAACAGTGGATTGAAAATCTGTGGCGCAAAGCCGGTATTCTGACGCCGGGACAATTGACGATCGACGAGGTCGCCTCCCGCCTCAACGTGTGGGTTCACTATCTGGACGTGACGAGCCGAGCGCTCGAATGGATGGGCATGCGGACCATCCTGATCGACAAGCGGCTCGGCCGCGCCGAGCAGTGGGCGGATTTTCTCCACGAGCTGTGCCATATCCTGCGCCACGCCGGCAATCAGACGCTGATGCCCCGATCGTTCCTCGAGCACCAGGAAGCGGAAGCGAACCGGTTTACGCTGTACGCTTCCATGCCGTATTACATGCTGAAGGACATGCCCTTGCCCGAGCGGAAAAACGAAGCCGTCGCCTACATCGCTTCGCGGTTCGGCGTCACCTTCGCGATGGCAAGCCGCAGGCTCGAGCAGATCCAGCGGCGGACGTTCGAAGCGATTCTGTGGGAGGAGTTCGAGCGGCACGAGAAGCTGCAAGCCGGCCGCGGCTGCCTGGTCGGCGATTGGGCATAGACATGAGGTTCGCCGTCCCTTTCGCGGGGAGCCTGCCCGGGCCGGAAACGCCGGAACTTGGCGGCGTCCGTGCCGGTCCGGGCGGATCTTTTTCGTTCTCACGATCAGTATGCCGAAACCCCGATTTTGTCGATGATCTCCTTGATAAACGCCGGCTCGTCCTGCGGGCCGCGGGACGTGATCAGATTGCCGTCCACGACGACCTCCCGGTCGACGAACGTCCCGCCCGCCGCTTCGATCTCGCCCCGGATGCCGGGGTAGCCGGTCAGCGTTTTGCCTTTGAGCAGACCCGCACTCGCCAGCACCTGAGGGCCGTGGCAAATGGCGGCGATCGGGACGCCCTTGTCATGCGCCCGCTTGACGAAGCCGAGCACCGCCTCATCCTCGCGGAGCGCCGCCGGCGATTGCCCGCCGGGGATCACGACCGCCTCGTAATCGTCGGGATTCGCTTCTTTGGCCGCAAGATGGGAGCGGTAGGCGATCGTTCCCTTTTTCCCCTTCAACTCTTTGTTTTTTTCCAGACTGATAATGACGGCGTCGTTGCCGTTTTCGACAATCGCGTCATAAGGGTTCATCATCTCGGAGTCTTCGTAACCGTCCGCGAGCAGGAAGGCGACTTTGCGGAGACTTTGCTTCATGCTGTTCACTTCCTTTTGCCGTTTGCGGTTATATTGCCCAGCGGACCGGCATACGAAACCAGATAAAACGCAATCGGCCGCAAGCCGCATGTCTTCGCGAAAAAAGCTCCCCCCGCCTAAAGCGTGGAGAGCCTTCAAACCATCCGCCCGCGCGTTTAAGTCCGGGCATTCTTCTGGCGAAGACGGTCGACGTAGATGGCCATCACGATGACGATGCCCTTGATGATCAGCTGCCAGTAATACGGCACGCTAAGCAGCGTCAGGCCGTTGCTGAGCACGCCCATGAACAAGGCGCCGAACAGGCTGCCGAAGATGGTGCCGACGCCGCCGCTCAGGCTCGTTCCGCCGAGGACGACGGCCGCAATGGCGTCCAGCTCGTACCCGGAGCCGACGTTCGGCTGGCCGGACAGCAGGCGGCCCGCGAGGATGATGCCCGCGATGCCCGCGCAGATGCCGCTGATCGTATAAACGCCGGTCATGCGCGGCACGACTTTGATGCCGGTCAGATGCGCCGCCTCCGGGTTGCCCCCGATCATGTAGACGTTGCGGCCGAACACGGTATATTTGAGCACGACGAAGAACACGGCATAGACCAGGATCATAATGATAATCGGAATTGGAACGGGACCGAGATAGCCCTGGCCCAGATTTTTAAACGTTGAGTTGGTGAGAATAAGCGGGTAGCCGCCCGTCACGACGTACGCGATGCCCCGCAAATACGTCATGCTTCCGAGCGTGACGATAATCGCGGGCAACCGTGATTTGGCGGTCAAAAAGCCGTTGATATAGCCGGCGACGCCGCCGACCGCGATGCCGATCAGAATGGCGGCCGGCGCTGGCAAATACTGCGTAAAGTAAACCCCGGTCACGCCCGAAAGCGCGACGATCGCCCCGACGGACAGATCGATGCCCCCGGTTAAAATCACGAAGGTCATGCCGGCGGCGAGAATCGCGTTAATCGCCGTCTGCCGCGTCATGTTCATCATATTGGACCAGGTAAGGAAGTTCTCGTCCAATACGGCGAACAAAACGCAGATGAAAATCACCACGACGAAGATGCCCATTTTGTCGAGCATGCCGCTCAAGCGAAGCGGCGAGCTCCGCTTCCCCGCCGCGCTCTCGATGGAAGTCGAATTGGCGCTCATGACACTTGCCCTCCTGTCGCATGCAGCATGATCGTTTCCTGATTGATCGCGGAATCGCGAAGCTCGGCCACGAATCGGCCCTGCCGCATCACGTAAACCCGATCGGCGATGCTTAAGATTTCCGGAAGGTCGGACGACACGACGATGATGCCCAGCCCGGAGGCGGCCATCTCCCGGATGATCGAATAGATTTCTTCCTTGGCCCCGACATCCACGCCGCGGGTCGGTTCGTCCAGCAGCAAGACGCGGGGGGCGATCGTCAGCCAGCGGGCGATGATCGCCTTCTGCTGGTTGCCGCCGCTCAGGTTGACAATCCGCGTGTTCAAGGAAGCCGTCTTGATCCCCAGCTTCTCGCGGTAGTCCCGCTCGAGCTTCTCCTTGGCGGACCGGCGGATAAATCCGGCCCTGCCGGCCTCGCCGAGCTTCAGCACGCTGATGTTTTCGCCGACGCCCAGTTGGAGGAACAGCGCCTGCTCCTTGCGGCTTTCCGGCACCAGCGCGATGCCGTGGCGAATCGCGTCGCGCGGGGAGCGCAGCGTTACGGGCTTTCCCGCAAGCCGGATTTCGCCCGCGGCAGCCCGGGTGACGCCGAACAGATTCAGCAGAAATTCGGAGCGGCCCGAGCCGACAAGCCCCGAGATGCCGACGATTTCGCCTGGATACAGGGTAAGCGAAGCGTCGGCGAACCGCTTGCCGTCGGATAAGCCGACGGTTTCCAGCAGCGGCGTTTCCGAAGTTCGCGCATAGGTCGTTTTGACGGTATTGAAAATGTGGGACACGTCCCGGCCGACCATCAGCCGGACCAGCTCTTGGGCGTCGGTGTCTTTCGTCGCCTTGGTCGCGATCCATTGCCCGTCGCGCAGCACGGTGCAGCGGTCCGAGATTTCGAAGATTTCCTCCATCCGGTGGGAAATGTAGACGATCGCCACGCCGCGGGCTTTCAGCATGCGGATCAGCGCAAACAGCCGTTCGATCTCCTTGCCGGTCAAGGTTGCGCTCGGCTCGTCCATAATGATGACGTCCGCCCGAATCGACAGCGCTCTCGCGATTTCCACAATCTGCTGCTGCGCGACGCTGAGCGTGGACACCTTGCGCTTCGGATCGAGATCCGAGCCGATCGATTCGAGCAGCTCCTTGGCGCGGCTGTTTATCTCGTCCCAGCGGATGAAGCCGAACCGGCTGCGCGGCAGGTCGGTGCCCATCAGCACGTTCTCGGCGACCGACAGATTGGCGGCCAGCTTCAATTCCTGGTGGATGACGCTGATTCCGCTGTTTCTCGCCTGCTGGGGACTTTGCCACTGGACGATTTGGCCCCGGTATACGATCTCGCCTTCATCCGGCTTGTAGACCCCTCCGATAATCTTCATCAGCGTGGATTTGCCCGCGCCGTTCTCGCCGACAAGCGCATGAACTTCGCCTTTCCGCAGCTCGAAATGAACGTTGTCGAGCGATTTGACGCCCGGAA
>NZ_KB899821.1 GCF_000378425.1 Cohnella laeviribosi DSM 21336
TAAGAACGTCATCTGTCTGCCCGCGACCACCCAAGTCTACAGGACTAGCCCTTGGCGGCTTTGGATTTCGTTGTGTTTTGGCAACTCATCCGACTAACCCTGCCTCCAATTGGGTTCGTGTACCTTGGCCCGTGCATTTGCCTCCGGCTTCCTTCAGATTCCGCCTCACGACGGACACCCTTGCCCTTGGCTACGGTAGGCGCTCGCCAGCCCCCGCTCGGGACTTTCACCCTAAAGATGACGTCCATGCTGGGCGTACAAATAAGCGAAGCCGGCCCGTGAGAGCCGGCTTCGCAAACGCATTGACCTAGTCGGCGATTACCAAAACCCGTCAAAGCCGAAACCGCCAAAGCCGAATGGGCCGAACCCGCCGAAGCCGAACGGCTGAGTTCCGATGGCCAGCAGGTCGAACAGCACAAGCGGAATAAACGCCTTCGTATGCACCGCTTTCCCTTTCGGTTTTTCAAGCACCAACTTGTTGCCGCTGACGCGTACGAGCTTGCCGCTGACGACGGAGCCGTCCTTCCGCATAGCATAAACGTACCGACCCACCAATTTAAGGGCTTGCTCTCGGGTGACGCGGGACATGGAAAACCTCCTTTCCGCGATAAAAAGCCTTAGGGAAGTCTCTTCGTTGCCTATGCCCATGGCTTTATCGCTTTCCTACAACGTATGTAAACGACCCCTGGCCGACTTGTACCCTTGCCCTGCCCGGCCAAAAAGGGCTAAGGGATTACCGTTTTGCGCGAATGTGTAATGGATAAGCGTGAAACAGCCCTCACCTGGACAACAAGGCGGGGGTTGTTGACGTTGGCATTACCGCCGTTATCCCCGTAGAGAGATGGGCGGGTAAACATTGCGGCTGGCGGCGATGTAGGGTACTGGGCGGACTTCTTGACGGTTGAGCACCGCGGCTGGCGGCGATGTAGGGTACTGGGCGGACTTCTTGATGGTTAAGCACCGCGGCTGGCGGCGATGTAGGGTACTGGGCGGGCTTCTTGACGGTTGAGCACCGTGACTAGAGGCGATGTAGGGTACTGGGCGGACTACTTGATGGCTAAGCACCGCGACGGGCGGCGATGTAGGGTACTGGGCGGACTTCTTGACGGTTGAGCACCGCGGCTGGCGGCGATGTAGGGTACTGGGCGGACTTCTTGACGGTTGAGCACCGCGGCTGGCGGCGATGTAGGGTACTGGGCGGACTTCTTGATGGTTAAGCACCGCGGCTGGCGGCGATGTAGGGTACTGGGTGGGCTTCTTGACAGTTCTCCACCAGTTCAAGCTGTATTCTCGATCACCCGTCCAACCAGAGGAATCCCCGTTTTTATAGTCCTGCACTCATCTTTCCGCAGCTTCCGGGCATGATGAAAGCGTATTGGGTTTGACGCTTACTTTAACGGAGTGCGAATGCCAAGCGCGCATGAACTTCCCGGGAGATTCGCACCCCTTGCCGCGGCTGGGTTTTCCGCATTTTGGATATAAATATCCGTCTATTCCTTTTATAATAAAATCAGGGTTCGCGAAAACGAGCCCTTAAGCCCTTGCCGCATAAAGGATTTGAAGCTAGGCTGTCGCTCCTCACGCGCGCGTGTGGATAACGCCCTTGCGGTCCATCAGCAGATGGCGCGCCAGCGGCTCGGGTCGCTCCTCACGCGCGAGCGTGGCCAACGCCCGTGTCCAACACAAAAAGCCACCGCCCCCAGCCGAAACCGGCCGGAGACGATGGCTCTCCAAGCGAAAAAGAATCGCGCGCGATTACGCGTTGATTTTCGATTTTGCGACGCCTGCAAGCGAGTTGAACGCGTTGATGTCGTTGACGGCCAGATCGGCCAGCATCTTGCGGTTCACTTCGATGCCCGCGAGCTTCAGGCCGTGCATCAGCTTGCTGTAGGACAAGCCGTTTTGACGGGCTGCCGCGTTGATCCGCACGATCCACAACTTGCGGAAGTTGCGTTTCGTTTGACGGCGGTCGCGGTATGCGTACAGGAGCGACTTCATAACCTGTTCGTTAGCTTTCTTGAACAGGCGATGCTTCGCGCCCCAGTAACCTTTTGCCAGTTTCAACACTCTATTGCGACGGCGGCGCGTTACGAATCCGCCTTTGACTCTTGCCATTTGCCATTACCTCCCGGTAAGAATGAATAATGCGTTTGAAGCCCAATCGCAGGCTTACTTCAGATTGGCCAGTTGTTGCTGCATGCGGCGAATGTCGCCTTGGGCAACGAGCGGCTGGGTGGACAGCACGCGTTTTTGACGGCCGGACTTGTGGGCGAGCAGATGGTTTTTGTACGCCTTGAAGCGTTTTACTTTGCCCGTACCGGTAATTTTGAAGCGGTCTTTCAGACTGCTGTGGGTTTTCATCTTAGGCATCGGTTGTTCCTCCTGTCATCAGTGGCTCTTCGGAGCCAAGATCATAATCATGCTGCGGCCCTCGAGCTTCGGCACGCGTTCGACGACGCAGATGTCGCCCGCTTCGTTCGCTACGCGCTCCAGAATTTTCTGGCCGATATTGGCATGGGCGATTTCGCGGCCGCGGAAGCGCACGGAGCACTTCACTTTGTCGCCTTCCTTCAAAAACTTCACGACATTGCGGAATTTGGTCTGGAAATCGTGCTCCTCGATATTCGAGCGGAACCAAACCTCTTTCAGGTCGACAATCTTTTGATTCTTCCGAGCTTCCTTCTCTTTCTTCTGCTGCTCGTAGCGGAATTTGCCGTAGTCCATGATGCGGCAAACCGGCGGCTTTGCCTGCGGAGCGATGTTCACAAGATCGAGATTGGCGTCGTAAGCGATTTGCAAAGCTTCGCGGAGCGGCTTGATGCCGATCTGCTCGCCGTCCGGGCCGATAAGCCGGACTTCCTTCGCCCGGATTTCCTCATTGATTTGATGATCCCTGCTGATATGTTCCACCTCCAGATTCGACTGGTTGTCATGAGCAAAACAAAAAATGCGGGCCCAGAAGACCCACATTCCGTTGCAAACGTTATGCCGGCAAAAAGCGGATGTAAAATCCGTTATCGTTCCGGACGTTGGCTACGCGTACCAGCCGATCGAAATCGGTCAGGTGAGAAGCGGGCGCTTCTGCTTGAGCGAGCATCATGATCATTTGTCGCTTAGATAATATACCACCTTGACTAGATGTTGTCAATGGCTGGCTTTACATTTGCTTGCCCTGCACCTCGTCGAGCCGGAGAACGCGCGTATGCTCGGTATGGCTCCACGTCTTGTTGTTTTGCGTGAAGAAGGCGTACACGGTAATCGGCCACCACGACAGGGAGAAGATCGGGAACGTGATCAGCCGGAAGTACAGCTTCCACGGCACTTTCTCCAGCATCATCGCAATCGGGGCCTGAAGATACATGTACAGGGCGACCGGAATCGACAGCCACGCCGGAGCGACGGCATAGATCGAATCGAAATGCGGTTCGCCCGGAAGCAGCTGGTCGAACCACAGGATGCCGGTCAGCGTAAACCCGAACAGGAAGTTGTAGGCATTAAAAACATAAATCGCCGCGTCGATCTTCGTCCAACTGCGCTCCTTGATGCCCTGCCACAGCGTCGGCAGCATGTAATGGCGCGCCACGTCGAAGTGCCCCTGCATCCAGCGCAGCCGCTGGCGGGCCGAAGCGCGGAAGGTGATCGGCTTCTCGTCGTATACTCTCGCGTCGAAGTTGAACTTCGGATAAATATTGCGCTGAATGCAGCGAATCGTAAACTCCAGGTCTTCGACCAGACTCGTCGCGCCCCAGCCCATCTCTTTGAGCAGTTTCGTCTCGAAGCACATGCCGGTGCCGCCGAGGAAGTTCGCCAGCCCCAGATTAAAGCGCGGCAGCTGCCAAAGGCGGTTGCAGAACCAGTAGTTGATGCCGTTGGCCGCGCTAACCCAGGAATCGTGCGGATTCTTGGTATCGAGGTAGCCTTGGATCACGCGGTAGCCGTTGATCAGGTCCTCGTTCATGTACTTCAGGAAGTCCGTCGCCACGAGATTGTCGGCGTCGAACATGACGACTCCGTCATACTGCCGCGGATGCTTCCAGAGCTTCTTCAGCATCCACTCGATGGCGTAGCCTTTGCCTCGCTCGTTCGGATTGACCCGTTCGCAGGCGTAAACGCCGGGATAGCTGCGGACAATATCCGCCGTGCTGTCCGTACAGTTGTCGCAAATGACGAAAATATCGTACAGTTCCCGCGGATAGTCCATCTTGAGCAGGTTTTCCAGAAGCGCTCCGATGACTTTTTCCTCGTTATGGGCGGCGACCAGAACCGCAAAGGACTTGACGGGCGGGTGCTCGATTTTTTCCCTTTTCCGTTTCCAGGCAAACAAGGACAGAAAAATCTGGTACGTGCCAAGCACGAAAAACAACCCTTGAGCGATCAAAAGCAAAGTGTTCCACATATTCGGTTGGACCCCCTAAGACCCCATTTTTCTTCGCGTTTTCCTTTTTCGCGTCTTTCTTTGTTTTACGCGCGACGCGCTCTTGGTGGGCCATGATGCCGCCGCTTTTTGTTCTCTCTCTAAAAAACACAAAACTGATTGTCGTCGGTTCCTAAACTTTAGTCAAAAAGCAATAACCGCCATTCTCGGTCCCCTGCCGCGCCTTGCGGCTCTCTGGCGAGCTCAGTAAACCGTTACGCCAGATTTCCTCCGTTAATCAGCCGAATCCGGCTTCTTCCGCGCGTTTTGTTTCCGCAGTCCCGCTTCGGCGACACCGTTCTACCCCAAACCGGCGCTTAGGAACGAACTTTCGCCGTCGCGCCGGGCGTGTGCCGGCAGGCGTCCGTTACGCTGGCCAACAGCCGGTCGAACACCTCGTCCCACGACCTTCCGGACGCTTCCGCAAGCGCGGCGTCGCCGAGCTTCGCCCGCAGCTCGCGGCTTTCGTGCAGCCGGCCCAGCGCGGCGGCAAATGCGTCCGCATCCCCCGCCCCGCACAGCAAACCGGTCTCGCCGTCCCGGAGCAGATCCGGAACCGCGCCCGCGCGCGCTCCGATCACGGGGAGCCCGCAGGCCATCGCCTCCAGCACGACATTGCCGAACGTCTCCGTCGGGGAGGGAAACAGCATGGCGTCGGCCGCCGACATCCATCTTCGCAGTTCCGCCTGAGGCACCGCGCCGAGCATCCGCGCACGCACGCCCCGGCTTGCGGCGAGCTGACCGATTTCGGCGGCGGACGGCCCGTCTCCGGCCAGCACCAGTTCGGCATCGGCTCCGGAACGCAAGGCGAAACGGGCGGCCGCCTCGACCGCAACGTCCGGCTGTTTCTCCGGCGCGATTCTTCCCGCATACAATATGACGAAACGGGAAGGCGGAAAGTTTCTTTTTTTTCTTAATTTTTCGCGATCCGCGTCCCGGAAAAAGACCGACGTATCGACGCCCCGGCTCCAAATCTCCAGCCGTTTCCATCCGTATCCGCGGCACTCCTCCAGTACCGACCGGGACGGAACGTAGATTTTCCGGCATGGCCGATGGAACCAGTGCAAATATCTCCATAAAAGCTTACCCATCCATTGCAGATTGTAAAACGGCAAATACCGAACGAAATGCGTATGATGCGAAGCGACAAGGGGGATGCCGTGCTTGAGGGCAAGATGCCTTCCGGCCCATCCGACGCCGAACGGCGTCGCCACGTGGACGACGGTCGGCCGGAATTCGAGGAGCTTGCGCTCCGCCGCCGGGGACATCGGCACGCTCACGCGGCATTCGGGATACAGAAAAAAAGGGATGCTCGCCAGCCGTTCCGCCGTTCCCGCCGCGCTTTCCGCCCGCCTCGGCGGCGATGGGGCAAACACCCGGACCGGTACGCCCCGCTTCCGCAAATAATCGACCCAACGCGCCAGCGTTTTGGCCACGCCGTTCACGTCCGGCGCATAGGTATCCGTGAACAAGGCCAATCGGATTTCCGCCATAACCGCTTCGCCTCCTCTTTTTCCGTATCGTACCCTGCGAACGTTAGCGGGGAATCAGCGGAACGTAAAACCCGGCAGGATTTCCCGCCGGGTTTACAGAAAGGTTATAGCGGCTTTATACGACCGTAACGTTTCTGAATTATGATGGGGGTACAACGTTCGGGCGCTTGCCGCAAGCCGGCGGCATCCGGAACGCGATTACGGGAGGGACGAATGCATGATGCGTTTTTACGACAGGCTCCATGAGTGGGAAGGTCCCCTTTTCCTGTACGTCAATATCCGTTGGAACCGCAGAGTGTGCAATTTGCTGTTTACCTTTCTCTCGTTGCTCGGAGGCGCGACGTTCAGCCTGGGCATATCGCTGATCGCGGGCCTGTTCATGCCGCAGCCATGGAGCGCGGCCGGCTGGCAGGCGCTGGCCGCCGTCGCGTTAAGCCATCTTCCGGTTGCCGTCGCCAAGCGCAGCATGCCCCGTCTTCGGCCGTACCAGGTGTATCCGCAGGCCAAAACGGGAAGACGGCCTCTTCAGGACCCCTCGTTCCCTTCCGGCCATACGACCGCGGCGTTTGCGATGCTGACCCCGTGGATGATCGCCTTGCCGTCCGCGTTTCCGCTGCTGCTGCTCGTCGGCATCGGCGTCGCGCTGTCCCGTATTTACTTCGGCCTTCACTATCCAAGCGACACCGCCGCGGGAGCGCTGCTCGGCTCTTCGACCGCGCTGCTCATGTGCAAACTGATCGGCTGACCGGCTCGGGCGGCCGTTCGGGCAACCGTACTTTCCCGATCCGCGGCCATGGCGTTCGCGCAAAGACGCCCTCCCCGCGCTAAAACCGCCCCGAGCGGAAAATCGAATAAATAAGCCACATAAACATGAGCGCCGCGACGGTAAAACCGATTTCCACGGCCGGGATTTTCCACAGCAGCGTGTACTCGTGCCCCATGGACGAGCCGATGATCAGCCCGGCCATCATAATGCTGAACGACAGCAGCACGATGCTGAACGACAGCCGGTTGCCGACGCGGTCCAGCTTCCTGAGCAGCCGTTCCAATTCCCCTTCCGGCAACGACAGCTCGAGCTTGATCTTCCCTTGGCGCGCAAGCGTCAGCAGTTCCCTGAGCCTGCCGGGAACATCCGACAGCAGGTCGGCGTATTCGGGCAGATTGCGGGCCCATTGCCTGACGAGGATCCAAGGATTGAGCCGCTCCGCAACCAGCTTGCGGCCGAACGGTTCGGCGGCGTCCATAATGCTGAAGTCGGAATCCAGCGCTGACACGACGCCTTCCGTCGTCATCAGAGCCTTGCCCAGCAGCGTCAAATCGGCCGGAATGCGGATGCGGTGGCGGTACGCCAGCGCCATCAGCTTTTTGACCGCGTCGGCGATGCTGATCTGGCTGAACGGCACCCGGTAGTACTCCTCCCGCAGCTCTTCAACGTCCGAGCGAAGGGAAGCCCGATCCGCATCTTCGGGGATGAGGCCAAGCCGCTCGATCGCCCGGATAATGCCGTCCGTGCTCTGGTTGCGCAAAGCGATTACGAAGGAGGCAAAGTGCGTCTTCGCCTCCGGCGCCAGCCTGCCGACCATCCCGAAATCCAAAAAGGCCAGTTCCCCTCCCGGCAGCACGAGCGCGTTGCCGGGGTGAGGATCGGCGTGGAAAAAGCCGTCCACCAAGATCTGATGCAGCATGGCCGTTGTGAAACGCTCGGCGACCTGCTTTCGCGAAATGCCGTTCCGGTCGAGTTTGTCCCGCTCGTTCAAGCGGATGCCCTCCAGAAATTCCATCGTCAGCACTTTGCCGGAGGACAAATTCCGGTAGACGCGCGGAATGCGGATGTACGGCAAGCTGGAGCTGAGCAGCGCGAATTTTTCCGCGTTGCTCGCTTCGCGGCCGTAATTGAGCTCGGCACGCAGCGCGGAGCCGAGTTCTTCCATCATTTCGCTTACCCGGTATCTTCGGGCCCAGTCCAGCCGTTTTTCCGCCAACGCGCAAAGTCCGTTCAATATTTCCAGATCGGTTTCGATGCGCGCGCGGATATGCGGACGCTGAATTTTGACGGCTACGGCCGTCCCGTCCTTCAGCACGGCATAGTGAACTTGCCCGATCGAAGCGGCGGCGATCGGCGTCGCGCTCATCTCCGCAAACAAGTCTTCCACGGACGCCCCGAATTCCTGTTCGATAATGCTCCTGACTTCCGAGAACGAAAAAGCCGGCACGTCGTCCTGCAGCCGGGAAAGCTCCGCGATGATTTCGGCCGGCAGAAGATCGGCCCGCGTGCTGGCAAGCTGCCCCAGCTTGACGAAGGTCGGTCCCAGCTCTTCGAGAAAAAGCCGTATCCTGAGCCCTATCGAGTGTTTTTGCGCGTCCCGGCCTTCTCCGCTCCAGACCTCCTGGTAAGGCAGCCCTTGCGCAAGCCCCAGGTCTTTGACGATGTAGCCGAAGCCGTAGCGCACAAATGCCGACACAATTTCGCGGTAGCGCTTGAGATGACGGATTTTTCTGCCTACGTTCATACCCTTCCTCCCCCAAGGCGCGTTTCCGCCGTTCCGCCGGTCGAGGTTTGCGCGTGGTTATCCGTTTTCGTTCTTATCGCGGTTTTCGTTCTGTTCGCGGCTTGCAAGCAGTTCGTCCAAGCGGCGCTCCAGCCGCTCGATATCCTCCTTCGTCGCCCAGTTCCGCTCGCCAAGCGCCGCCTGGACGCGTTCCTGAATGAACGCTTCGATTTTTTGCCGGGACTCTTCGCCCTTTTTCAACCATTCATCGACGAAAGCAAGCGATTCCGGCCGACTCATTTCTCCTTTTTTGACCAGTTCGTCGACGATCTTTTCCACCTGTTCCTTGCTGGCCACGGCCAGCCCTATTCCCAATGATACGGCCTTGTTCAAAACGTCTCTCATTGCGCAGCCTCCTTTTCTATAGAAAAAAATGTATTGCCGCTGGTTGACGTTAGTGTGGATTATCGGTCGTTCTTTATACTTGTGCGTCCGTTTCAATATTTCGATTATTCTTTTACCTTAATGGTACGTCATGGCGGACGAAAGTCAACAAGCGTTTCTCCCGAAAGGGCTTCCGTGCGTAAGGCGTGCTTTGCGAAAAAAAGGCCGCCCTCGGGACAGTCGGCATAAAGCCGCGCCCGGAGCAGCCTGTATCGGCATGTCAATCGTTCGCTTCTTGTTCCCCGGAAGCCGTTTGCCTGGGCTTCGGTTTGCGCTCGGCGGCACGTTCGGCGGCGACGCGGGCCGCGTTGTCCGCGATCGCTTGCTCGCCGATCAGCGCTTCCAGCCGGTAGATCGGCTGCCCGAGCCCGACGAACTTCTCTTCGTATTCGGTCAGCACCAAGTCTTCGCGGAGACCTTCCCTGTGCAAATGCAGCGAAATGTTGCGCATCTGGATCCCGCAATCCGAAAAGCTGTTGAGCGAGTATTCGAACAGCGTCAGCGAGTCGGTCTTGAAATGGATCTCGCCGCGTTCGTTCAGGACGGCCTTGTATTTTTCCAGCATCCGCGGATGCGTCAACCGGCGCCGCGCATGCTTTTTTTTCGGCCACGGATCGCTGAAATTCAAATAGATCCGCTCCAGCTCGCCGGGCGCGAACATTTCCTCCAAATATTCCACGTTGCCGCGGACAAGCGCCAGATTCGGCACGCGGTCCGAACCCTTTTCCCGCCAGGCCGCCCTCGCCTTTTCGCTCCCGCGCCGGAGCAGTTCGTCGTACATGTCCATTCCGATGTAGTTGATTTCGGGATGGTTCGTGCTCATCGTGCTGATAAAACGGCCTTTGCCCATGCCGAGTTCGGCGTGAATCGGACGGTCGTTGCCGAAAAACTCGCGCCATTTTCCTCTCAGCGCCCGCGGCTCCAGCACGACCAAATCCGGCTGCGCCTCCAGACTCTCTCTTATATTTTTCCTGCCACGCAGTCTCATACCTTGTCCTCCCGCTATCCCTTCGTCCGGGTCTCCGGCGGCTTCCGCCGCATTCCTTGTCCGGCCTCAAGCATCGTCACCTATTTTGCCCAATCCGCACTCAATTGTAAAGAGAATCGTAAGGAGCCGGCGCGGGCTTGAACCTATCGCCGATCCCGCAACATAATCCGGTTGCTTTTTAGGCGCTTCGACCGCAAATTCCCGCAGATTTGTCCCGGCGAATCTGGTAAACAAAAAAAAGCCGCGCCCGTTGCCGGACTCGGCGGTCTTTCCTCTCATGCGGCCGGATTGCGCCCGTCGGCAGCCTGACGGGTACGGTTGCGCTTCCGTCGGCGCCGGATTTGACGGCAAGCTCAACGGACGAACCGGCGGCTCAATTCAGCGGTTTCGCTTCTTCGATTTCGTACTGAATGTCGAGCGCCTCTTGAAGCTTTCTCTTGGCGGACACTTCCACGGAGTGGTTGTTGTGGAACTTGATGCCCGTAAGCGCCATCACTTCCTTGACGGTCAGCTCAACCTTTACCGTATCGTCCCCTTGCGGGATCTTCACGTTGGAAGTCATGATCCTCACCTCTCGCTTTCTCCAAATTGCATTGCGGGGCGAATGCCCCTTGTGACGGAGCAGCATGCAGTACTGGAATTAGAGGGCGATGTCAGCTATTTTTGTTGATTTGGCGCACTTTTAATATAACACATCATGTAAGGTATATCAAGATGAAATCGCTTTATTTTGCAAAATATCCGCATCTGCATTTTCGGAGCCCGACATCAGTATTTCCTAAAAAAGATAAATCAAACCAGTACGGAAACGAAGCAATCCTGCAGCCGCCGCAACGCAGCCCGCGGTCCGTTGCCGAACTTCGGCGGCGGAACCGGAACCGGCCGGCCTTAAACGGGAGCCGTCCCGGCCGCCCTGTCCTCCCCGTTCTCGCCACGAGACCGATTTTCCGGTACAATGGAGAAAGCGAATGGAGGCAAGGAGAAGCAAAGCCTATGCAAACGATCGAAACGGAATCTTACGGCTTGCCGCTTGAATGGGCCGGGAAAAGGTTTCACACCTGGAATTACGAAATGCGGCAGACGTTCGGAACGAAAGTATTCAAGGTTATGCTGGATGCGGGATTTACATGCCCGAACCGGGACGGCACGATCGCCGCGGGCGGCTGCACGTTCTGCAGCGCGCGCGGCTCCGGCGATTTTGCGGGCAGCCGCCGCGACGATCTCGTCACGCAGTTTAATACGGTGCGGGACCGCCAGCATCGGAAATGGCCGGAAGCGAAGTACATCGGCTACTTTCAGGCATATACGAACACGTACGCTCCGCTTGCTACGCTCAAGGAATATTACGAAGTCATTTTGCAGCAGCCGGGCGTCGTCGGCTTGTCGATCGCCACGCGTCCTGATTGTCTGCCGGATGATGTGGTTAATTATTTGGCGGAGCTGAACGAAAGAACTTATTTGTGGCTCGAGATGGGGCTCCAGACGGTGCACGAATCGACTTCCAAACTCATTAACCGCGCCCACGACACCGCCTGTTACCTGGATGCGGTCCGGCGGCTGCGCGAGAGGGGCATTCGCGTCTGCGCCCATATCATTTACGGGCTGCCCGGCGAGACGCGCGAGATGATGCTCGAAACGGGGCGGCAGGTGGCGGAAATGGACGTGCAGGGCATCAAAATCCACCTGCTTCATCTCATGCGCAAGACGCCGATGGTTCGGCAGTGGCGCGAAGGCCTTGTGCGGTTTCTGGAACAGGACGAATACGTCAATTTGGTCGTCGACACGCTGGAAATGCTGCCGCCGGACATGATCGTTCACCGGCTCACGGGAGACGCTCCGCGCGAGCTGCTGATCGGCCCGATGTGGAGCTTGCGGAAATGGGAAGTGCTGAACGCGATCGACGCCGAGCTGGCCCGCCGCAACAGCTGGCAGGGCAAGCGCTGGAAGGGGCGCTGAGCGATGGGCTTCCTGTCCGTGCTCGGCATGGCTCAGCGCTGGGTCGCGGAACGCGCGGGACCGGGCGCCGTCGCCGTCGACGCGACGGCGGGCGGAGGCGTCGACACGCTGTTTCTCGCCCGAACCGTCGGCCCGCGCGGGTTCGTGTACGCCTTCGACATCCAGGAAGCCGCGCTTACGCGCACGCGGAACAGACTCGCGGCCGAAGGCGCGGTCGTGCTGACGCGGGCGCCTGACGGCGGCTGCAGGGATGCCGTGCGGGCGGAAGCCGCCTCCGGCGGCGGCCAAATGCCGGCGGCGCGCCGGGAGCCCGCCCGCTTAACGGCCAAGGAGAACGGTCTGGCCCCGGTGCTGTTGCTGCGCGCCGGGCACGAGCGAATGGGCGAACTGGTCGCAAGCCGCCACCGGGGCCATGTCCGCGCCGTTATGTTTAACCTCGGTTTTCTGCCCGGAGCGGATACGGACCGCTCCATCATCACGCGGCCGGACACGACGATCCCGGCGATGGAAACGGCGCTCGAGCTTCTGGCGCCCGGCGGCGTGCTTACGGCCGTCGTGTATCCCGGGCATGAAGGCGGCGACGAGGAAGCGCGGGAGGTTGAGCGCTGGATGACGGCGCTGCCGGCCTCCCGGGCCCAGCTTGCCCTCTACCGCATGCCTCAGAAACCGGCTGCGCCGTATTTGCTTGCGCTGGAAAAACGCGGCGCCGTTGCGGCCGTTTCCGGATTTTTTCACACAAAGGAGGACAACCAACATGACGATTAAACCGTATCCCTTGCAATTTAAGCCCGAATTCAAAGAACGCGTCTGGGGCGGACGGGCGCTGGAGCGCTTCGGCTTCGACGTGCCGGAAGGCCATATCGGCGAAGGCTGGATGATCGCCGATCATCCGAACGGCGTGTCGCACGTGCTCAACGGCGAGCTGGCCGGGAAGGGGCTGGACGAAGTCCGCGAAACCGTAGGGCCCGAATGGTTCGGCAAGCAAGGCGCTTTGTCCGCCAACGGCCGCTTCCCCCTGCTGATCAAGCTGCTGGACTGCAACGACGATTTGTCCGTTCAGGTGCACCCGAACGACAGTTATGAACGGCTGCCGAAAGGGGAGCTGGGCAAAACGGAAATGTGGTACGTGCTGGACGCAAAGCCGGGCGCGAAGATCATCTACGGCCTGAAGCCCGGCGTCGACCGCAAGGCGCTCGAGCAAGCCATCGCGGAAAACCGCATCATGGACACGCTCCAGGAGGTGCCGGTCAAAGCGGGCGACACGTTCTACATCCCCGCAGGGACCGTGCATGCGCTGTGCTCCGGCGTGCTGGTGGCCGAAATCCAGCAAAACTCCGACACGACTTACCGTCTGTACGACTACAACCGGCCGGGACTCGACGGGAAGCCGCGGGAGCTTCATATCGAGGATTCGCTCAACGTCATCGCCTATGAGGGCGCCGGCGCGACAAGAATGGACACCAGCGGGGCGAAACCGGGAGAATGGCTGAATCTGGCGACTTCTCCGTATTTTACGACGGACAAGGGCGTCGTGGACGGCCCCTGGGCGCTTTCCACCGATCCGTCCAGCTTCGTCGTCCTGATTGTGGCCGAAGGCGCCGGCTCGATCCGCTGGTCCGGCGAGTCGCTGGCCGCCAAAGCGGGCGACTGCTTCCTGCTTCCGGCCAACCTGGGATCGTACACGCTCGACGGAAAAATGACCGTGCTGCGCAGCCGTCTTCCTTAATCCGGAAAAACGATGGCGACCGCAACGCCTGCAGGGGATGGTTTCGCTCGATTGCGCGGGAAGGGAGTCGATAAAGGATGCTTAAGGCGTTGGTGTTGCCGGGAATCGGCCTCGCCATGTGGGTCGTCGTCACGCTGTTTTTCATGCTTTTCGGGGATTGGGTGCTGGTCGGAACGGACGATCCTCATTTCGGCGCCTCCCTGTTTCTGCTCGAGGCGCTGACGCTGTTTGTGCTCGTCGGCCTTTCGCTGATCGTGCGGCTGCGGCTGTTCCCCCAAAAGGGCTCGGCCACCCGGCTCGGCTATTGGGCCGCCGCGATCGGCCTGCCGCTGAATGCCGCCGCCATCTGGAATCGCGGCCTCGTCTTTTCCGATCTAGACGACGGACAGCTCATCGCGTACACGATCTGGATGACGGTGGCCTACGCGCTGACTTTGCTTGTTCCGGCCGCGACCGACCGCCTGATCCGAACGCGCGCCCGGGATGGGAAAGAGCCCTCCCCGAATGGCCAAGCGGAAGAAGAACCGGCAGCGTTGCGATAAAGCGATAAAGTGAAAAAGCGAGAGACCAAAACCGGGGAAGTCCGCAGCTAGCCGGCCCCGTCCGCCAAGCCGTCCTGACATGGCGAAGGCTTGTCGGCATTCTTTTGGATCCAAAGGAGTCCGTCCCATGTCCACGTCTACCGAACAACATCGCAGCGAAGCGCCCGCCACCGTCTCCTGTCTCATCATTACCGTATCCGACACGCGCACCCTGGAAACGGACAAAAGCGGGGCGCTGATTCGCGACCTGCTCGAAAGCGGCGGCCATCGGGTCGCCGGCCGAATCATCGTGCCCGACGAGTTCGACCGCATCGCAAGCGCGATCCGCCAAGCGGCGGACGATCCGGAGGTCGAGGCGATTTTGCTGAACGGCGGCACGGGAATCGCTGCGCGCGACACGACCTACGAAGCGGTTCAAAGCCTGCTGGATAAGGAGATGCCGGGATTCGGCGAAATTTTCCGCTTCCTCAGCTTCACCGAAGACATCGGTCCGGCGGCCATTCTGTCGCGCGCCATCGCCGGCACGATCGGGCGGAAGGCCGTCTTCTCGATGCCCGGCTCGACCGGAGCGGTAAAGCTCGCCATGACCCGGCTGATCGTGCCGGAACTCGGGCACGTGATGCGGGAAATCTACAAGGACCGGTAGCATATCCGGTCCCGTCCGGCGCTGGACGAAACCGAAGCCGGGCTTAAGAACGAATGGCAAGAAAGAGGCTGTCTTAAAGGAAGGAATTCTGCTTTAGAGGCAGCACGGTCAACCGGATGAAGCCGTTAAACAAACCAAAAAGGGATCGTGCAGAGGTTATTTCTGCACAATCCCATTTCGGTTTTGTTCGATACCGCAATACATCGAAATCACAGTTCCGCTCATCCGGTCCGGCGGCCCGGATGCCTAATTTTATTGCTTTTTCGGCAATTAAATCGGGGAGACGCACGAAAACGGGCTTTGCAGTTGCTTTTATAGCAACTGCAGCCCCGCTCATCCGGTCTGGCGGGCCGTCTCCCCGATTTTATTGCTTTTTCGGCAATTAAATCGGGGAGACGGGCGAAAACGGGCTTTGCAGTTGCTTTTATAGCAGCTGCAGCCCCGCTCATCCGGTCCGGCGGCCCGGATGCTTCTAAGCTCCCGCATTTGATGGAATATTGTGCGAGCTATCCGCTTCTTTATCCGCGCAAAATCTCTTCGATCCGCTGCAGTTCCTCTTCCGTAAAATCGAGGCGGTTGACCGTCGCGACGTTGTCGTCGATCTGCTCTACGCGGCTTGCGCCGATCAGCACCGTCGTGACGCGGCCCCCGCGCAGCACCCAGGCCAGCGCCATCTGCGCCAGCGACTGGCCTCTTTCCGCCGCCAGATCGTTCAGCCGTCTGACCTTGTCCAGCTTGTCCGGCGTAATGCTGTCCTTGCTCAGGAACACGGAAGCGCCCGCCGCACGGGAATCTTCCGGAATGCCCTTCAGGTATTTGTTCGTCAGCAGACCTTGCTCCAACGGCGAAAACGCGATGGAGCCGACGCCGTTTTCCTCCAGCACGTCGAGCAGCCCGTTCTCGACCCACCGGTCGAACATGCTGTAGCGCGGCTGGTGGATCAGCAGCGGCGTGCCCAGATCCTTCAGAATCCGAATCGCTTTTGCCGTATCTTCGGCGTTGTAGTTGGAGATGCCGACGTACAGCGCTTTGCCGGAACGCACGATATGATCGAGGGCAGCCATCGTCTCCTCAAGCGGCGTTTCCGGATCGGGGCGGTGATGGTAGAAGATATCCACGTAATCCAGCCCCAACCGCTTCAGGCTTTGGTCGAGACTGGACACGAGATATTTGCGGGAACCCCAATCTCCGTACGGTCCGGGCCACATGTAGTAGCCGGCCTTCGTCGAGATGACGAGCTCGTCGCGATACGGCTTCAGGTCGGTGGCCAGCAGGCGGCCGAAATTTTCTTCCGCCGATCCCGGAGGCGGCCCGTAGTTGTTCGCCAGGTCGAAATGCGTGATGCCCAGATCGAACGCCCGTCTGACAATGGCGCGCCCGTTCTCGAATTTGTCCGTTCCGCCGAAGTTGTGCCACAGGCCAAGCGAAATGGCCGGCAGCTTCAACCCGGAGCGTCCGCAGCGGTTGTATTTCATGCCTTCGTAGCGATTCTCGTTCGCCAAGTATACCATGCGTCGTTGCCCCTCTCCTATTTCCATATAAATGATGAATGCTCCGCGCTCTCGCTCCGCTGCAAGGGTGCCGCGCCCGAAAAACAGCCGGTTACACCGCTCCGGATTTCGCCGGAAGACTCTTCTCCGCGCGCTCAGGCAGCGCAAACAGCTGCGGCGGACCGTCCTCCCCGCCGTACAGGACCACGAGCAGCGTGCCGTTCCTCCGGTCGATCCGCTTCTCCTCCGACCAGACCGCATAATCGAACGGAAGATGCTCCAAAACCGCTTTTTTGGCCAGTTCCCGTTGATCCATGCCCAAAAGCTCCGCCGCCTTCTTCAGCGCTGAGGACCATGCTTCCTTGTCCAACCGGTTCTCCCACCAGATTTTGCGGGGTTTGTATTTGTGCTGGAGGAAATAATCGATTTTGAGCAATCCCAGCGTCGCTTCGCGGTCCAAAGCGGGATTGTCGTCGTCCTTCAGAAACGACCACAGGCGCAGGAACAGGTCCTCCAGCTGATGGCCGATCCGCTGCCAGCCGCGCGCCTCCCAATAATCCCCAAACCGCTGAAAAAAGTCAAAAGGAGACGGGTAGGTCTGTCCGATCAAATACTCGATCGTGCGGTCCATCCGGTGCGCATTCCAGTATTTCTCCAGCACGTCCTCCACCCGTTTGATCCGGACGATGTCGGAGAACGGCAGGATGTCGTTGCCCAATATCTCGTACGGCGCGCGATCCATGTAGACGTAACCGTATTTTTCCGCGTCGATCCTTAGCCCGGTGCCGCGCAGCATTTTCAAGAATCCGAGCTGCAGTTCCTCCGGCCGGAGCGCGAATACGTCGTTAAACGTTTTGCGGAACGTGTCATAGTCCTCGTGCGGAAGTCCGGCGATCAGGTCGAGGTGCTGGGCGATTTTGCCGCTTTCCTTCACCTTCGTCACCGTGCGCACGAGCTTGGACCAGTTTTGCCGGCGCTTGACGGCCAGATTGGTCGGATCGTTCGTCGACTGCACCCCGATCTCGAAGCGGAAGATGCCGGGCGGGGCATGCTCCGCAAGAAAATCGAGCACCTCCGGACGCATGATGTCGGCGGTAATCTCGAATTGGAACACGCATCCGTTGTGGTGGTCGATCAGAAACCGGAATATCTCCATCGCATAGTCGCGCTTGATGTTGAATGTTCGGTCCACGAACTTGATCAGCTTCGCCCCGTTCTCGATCAGGTACAGCAAATCGGACTTGACTTTTTCGATATCGAAATAGCGTACGCCCACCTCAATGCTGGAAAGACAAAATTGGCAGCTGAACGGACAGCCGCGGCTCGTCTCGAAATACACGATGCGGTTGCCGAGCGAAGGCAAATCCTCGGGAAAACGGTGCGGCGAAGGCAGCGCGTTCAAATCGAGCTTCGGACGGCCCGGGTTGATGACCACCTCGCCGTCTTTGCGGTACGCGAGCCCGAACACGAAGTGAAACTTCCGGTCGCCCGACAGCTCCCGCAGCAGATCGCGCAGCGTCTCCTCGCCCTCTCCCATGACGATAAAATCGACGGCCGGAAGCCTCCGCATCCAGTAATCGGTGTCGTAAGAGACTTCCGGACCGCCGAGCACGATCGCGACATCGGGCAGCACTTTGCGAAGCATGTCGATAACCGTGATCGTCTCTTCGATATTCCAAATATAGCAGGAGAAGCCGATCACGTCGGGCTTCCGGCTGTACAGATCGGAGACGATCGCCATCGGCGGGTCTTTGATCGTATATTCGGCGAGCCCGATATCGAATTCGTCCTGGCAGTAGGCTTTGAGCACCCGCAGGGCCAGGGAAGTATGAATATATTTGGCGTTCAGCGTCGCCAGCACGACGTTCATATCACGTTACCCTCTTTTCAAGAGATGCGTTTTCTCTATTGTAACGGATAACGGGGCGGATAACCAAGAAACGCCGCCGGCCGCCCTTCTCCTGCGCCGAAATCAAACCTCCAAACCGCCGCTTGCGATCACGTCCCGGATGAAATAATAGCTGTCTTTCGGATGGCGCTCCAGCGTGTTGTAATCGGTGTAAACGATGCCGAAACGCTTGCGGTACCCTTCCGCCCATTCGAAGTTGTCGAGCAGGGACCAGGCAAAATAGCCTTTGAGCGGCACGCCGGATTCGATCAGACGATGGCACTGGATGAAGTGCTTGCGGAAATAATCGATACGCTTCGCGTCGTGCACCCGTTTGTCTTCGGTGAGCTCGTCCTCGTAGCAGGCGCCGTTCTCGGTAATGTAGATCGGCGTGTCCCCGTACTCCTCCCGCACCCAGGACAGCACCTTGTACAGCCCGTCCGGATAGACGTTCCAATCCATAAACGTCTTGTCGAAGCCGATCTGCACCTCTTCCCCGTCGAACAAGCCTGCGCCCTGCTTGTAGCGGCCGAAACCTCCGCTGTAGTAGTTCACGCCGATGAAATCGATCGGCTGGGCAATCGTCTCCATATCGCCCGCCCGAATCGGAATTTCGGCGCCTTTGGCCCGGAACCAGTCGACCATAAACGCGGGATACGTGCCTTTGAACGTCGGCTCCATAAACCATTCGTTGTTCCATGCCCGCATCCGCCGCGCCGCTTCCACGTCTTCCTTGCGCGTCGAATAGGGCTCGATCCAGTTCAGGTTGTGCGTCGTGCCGATTTCGCCCCGGATGCCGAGGGCGCGGAACTTCTTCACCGCCTCGCCGTGCGCGACCAGGCAGTGATGGGCGACCTTGACGGCAAGTCCGAGATCCGTATAGCCGGGAGCGTGCACGCCCAAATAGTTCGAGAGGAACGAGACGCACCACGTTTCGTTGAACGTGATCCACTGTTTCACTTTCCCGTCGAACGCTTTGAACACCGTCTCCGCATAGTTTACGAACGCGTCGATCGTTTCCCGGTTCGCCCAGCCTCCCTTGTCCTGAAGCGCCTGCGGCAAATCCCAGTGGTACAGCGTCACGCACGGCTCAATGCCGGACGCGATCAGCGCGTCGAGGACCCGATGGTAATAATCGAGCCCTTCCGGGTTGACTTGGCCCGTCCCTTTCGGAAAAATGCGGGGCCAGGCGATCGAGAACCGGTACGCATTAACGCCCAGCTTCTTAAGCAGCGCGACATCCTCCTCGTAGCGGTGGTAGCTGTCGCAAGCCACATCGCCGTTGTCGTTGTTCGCCACTTTGCCCGGCGTATGCGAAAAGGTGTCCCAGATCGAAGGTCCTCTTCCCCCTTCGCGTACCGCCCCTTCGATTTGGTAGGACGCCGTCGCAGTCCCCCATACGAAATCGCTTGGAAAAACCAGTTTTGCCACTCGAATCCCTCCGCAGCGGAAGCGTTTACTAACCGTTTATGATCCATTTTACCATGATTGCAGGGGCTTTCCGGCGCATCATTTTGGCATCTCCTTATACGGATTGGCTGTTTTTGTAAAGGATCTCCGGGAGGACGAGCGCAACCGCTTGCCAATTGCAAAAAACGGAAAAGTAAGCTACAACGGAAAGAGACCCGTCGGAAGCCGCAGGCAAAAGAAACGGATCGGGAGGAGGAACAGCCGATGAATTACCGTACATTCGAGTGGCGCCTAAGCGACGGAGTCCGCTTGTTCGCCTGCGAGTGGACGCCGGACGGCGCCGCGCGCGGCGTTGTCGCCATCGTTCACGGCATGGGCGAGCACACGGGGCGCTACTCGCATGTCGCCGGCATGCTGACGGAGGCGGGGTATGCCGTTTATGGATTCGATCAGCGCGGACACGGCCGTTCGGACGGGCAACGCGGGCATACCCCCTCTTACGAAGCGCTGCTTGAAGGCGTGGATTTTATGCTTCGCGATGCCGAAGCGCAGTACCCGGGGCGTCCGTTGTTTCTGTACGGGCACAGCATGGGCGGAAACATCGTGCTGAACTATCTGCTCCGCCGCAAGCCGAAGGTCGCGGGCGCGATCGTCACGAGCCCTTGGCTGACGCTTGCGTTCAATCCCCCGCCTTTGAACGTCGTCGTCGGCAGAATGCTGGAACGGATCCGGCCTACCTTCACCAACAACCGTCCGCTGATTCCCGAGCGGCTCACCTCCGATCCGGACATGATCCGCCAACTGCGCGAGGATCCGCTCGGACACGGCCAGATCACCGCAAGCTTCTTCTTCGGCGTGCGCAGAGCCGGCTTGTGGGCGCTCGAGCACGCGGACGAATTGACGGTGCCGCTGCTGCTCATGCACGGCGGCGACGACAAGGTCACCTCCTTCGAATCCAGCGCCCGCTTTGCGCGCAAGGCCGGACCTCTGTGCACGTTCAAAGAGTGGCCCGGCTTCAAGCATGAGCTGCATAACGAGGCTGAACGCGAGCGGGTGTTTGAAACCATCCTCGCCTGGCTGAACAAGAGGACGGGCTGAGGGCGGACGGGCGAACAAGGGGATTTTCAGCAACCCAATGGTGGGAAAGCCGGCTCGGTGCAGCCGTGATCGAAGTCATTTTTCGCGGCAAAACGGAGCATTTTCTGATTGCAAAAACACTTATGGCGCTGCCGTAAGTATGCTATTATAGTGATAAGGCAAACGAAACTATGCTCCGGGGTTTAGCGGCTTCGAGCCGGAGGAGAGCATACTCATCGATACCGGGGTTCTCTATGCGTACTTCAACCCCTTTGACGCTTATCATGACACAGTTAAAAATTTGTTCGATACCTACGTTTTCAATGATGAAAACGTTCTTTTTTTGTTCGTTAATCCGACTATCGTCAATCTGGTCCAAGAGGATGTCTTGCTCGTTCTGGATGGCGACAAGGACAGCGTGCTTTGACAGATCGGCTTAACGAATCATTTGGGCGCGGCGGATGCGGTTAACGTATCCATGGCGAGTCTGTACGGGAGAACTTATTTTACATAGTTTTCGGATATTCTTCCGTTTTGTTGCAAAAGAGCCTTGTGCCGCAATCGGCCGTTTCGTTACAATCGGAGGACAGACGTACAAAGGAAAAGGAGAGAAACCGGACATGACGGAATACAAACTTGTGGCGATGGATTTGGACGACACGCTATTGAGAGACGATTTAAGCGTAAGCGAAGCGACGAAAGCGGCGATGGCGAAGGCGATCGCCCAGGGCGTCCATCTTACGATCGCGACGGGACGCATGTTCGCATCCGCGAAGCAGGTGGCCGAGCAGGTGGGCATCAATGTCCCGATTATCACGTACCAAGGTTCGCTGATCCGCAATCTGCTCGATTCGCAGGTGCTCTACGAACGGTTCGTGCCGAAGGAGACGGCGCGTCTGCTGTATGAATATACCCGCGAACACGGCCTTTATCTGCAAACGTATATCAACGACCGGCTGTACGCCTTCGACGACGGGGAGAAGCTGGTCGCTTACGCCAAACAGTCGAACATTCCGTACAACGTTGAGCCGGAGTTCGACCGCTTGCCGGAAGGCCATCATACCAAACTGATGATCATTGACGCGCCGGAGCGGCTGCAAGAGCTCGCCCCCATCCTGCGGCCGCTCGTCGGCGAAGACGTTCACGTCACGACGTCGAAGCCGAATTATTTGGAATTCATCCACCGCGAAGGCACCAAAGGCCATGCGCTCCGTTTTTTGGCAAGCCACTACGGCATCCCGATGGAGCAGACCATCGCCATCGGCGACGCCTGGAACGACCGCGAGATGATCGAAGCCGCCGGACTCGGCGTAGCGATGGCCAATGCGGTGCCCGCTCTTCGGGAAATCGCCGACTACGTCACCCTCAGCAACAACGAAGACGGCGTCCGGCACGTGCTGGAGAAATTCGTGTTGAAGGCGTAATCGCCCGCAAAAAAGCCCCCGCGGCGCCGCTGTGCGGCACGCGCGAGGGCTTTTTTGCAAATAAGGCGAAAAGCCGGCGAAGATCCGGTCATTTCGGCTCGAGATTTTTTTCCAGCGTAAAAAATTTGACGGTTCCCGCAGGACGTATGGCCAATTCCTGATCCGCGATCTCGTAGCCCATGTTTTCAAACAAAAACATCTTTTTATGTATCGACTGTCGAACCTTGCATCGGCTGATCCTGACGCCCTTCGTTCTTCCCTTGAGCTCGACCCATTCGACCAGCTTGCGGGCATATCCGCGCTTGCGGCGGGAAGGGACGACGGCAAGCCGGAAAAAGACGATCGCATGGTCCTCAAAGCGGTACCGGACCGCGCCGACCGGATTTCCGTCCTCGTACAAGATGCCGGCGAATTCCCGCTGTTCGGCCAGCGCTTCGCGAATTTGCGATTCCGTTTCCTCAAGCGCGCTCGAGGGCGGAACGGCAGCCCGGTATTCCTCAAACGCGGCCAGCGTGACGGCATGCAGCGCTTGCGCGTCCTCCGGACCGGCGTCGCGAATTTCGATCGCCGGGTCCGCCTTCGGCTTCCGCTCGGAATCGGCGGTCTGCCGAATCTCCGGCAGCTCGTCCTGACTGCCGGCTTCCTCCGGCTCCCGGGTCTTGGCGTCCTCCGCGACCTCCTCAGCCCCGCCCGCGGTTTCAACCGGCGCGGCCGCTGCGGGCGAAGCCGATTGGCCGCCTTCGAAGTAAAGGCGGGACGAGCGCAACAGGAGCAATACGACGATGACCAGCGACAACAGCAGTTGGACCGGATTGCTCGAGGAAAGCCAGAAAACGAGAAGGGCGAGCAAAATCGACAGCATCCGTTTTTTCTTGGCGATCGAAACGAGCGTCAGGACAAGCGCCAACAGCAAAGGCGCAAGGTTCACGGCCACAAGCCAGAAATGCTTCGCCTCGTACTCCTCCGGCGCAATCCCGAACATCGAGTGCAGCGTCCGGGTCTTGTAATCGGTCCAGCCGCTCCAGGCCCCGTCGGGGACGACGAGCAAAAGCAGGGAGACGGCCAGAATAAAGGCAAACATGGCCAGCTTGAAAACCAGCAGAAGCTGGGCGACGCGGATCGAATTCGGCTTAGGCAAAGGACAACCTCCTGAAGATAGGAAATAAAGGTTAGGGTTAAGACCGATCTATCATGAATACGTCGAAGCATGCCTTACGTTTCAGTATCCGTGAAGCGCGGAAAGCTCATTCGTCCGCTTCGCCTTCGCTTTGCGAGTTGCGCTTCTCCTCGCGCTTGCGCTTCTCTTTCAGCAGCCGGAACATCTCCAGACTGTCGAGCAGATACCTCGCTTCCTCGTCGGTCAGATTTTCCTGAACGCCGTTCACATAAATGCGGTTGCCGGCTCCTTCGCCGCCTTTGCCGTTTTGTTCCCCCAGCAGCAGCCAGTCCAGCGAAACCTCGTACAGCGAAGCCATCTCCCGCAAAATATCGTTATCCGGTTGGGATTTGTTGTTCTCGTATTTCGAAATCGTCGTAAAATCGATTCCCAGCTTGTCCGCCACCTCGTTCTGGGTCAATCGTTTCTGATGCCGCGCCTGCTTCAAGCGCTTCCCGAACGTGTCGGCCATCGGTATCCCCCCTTATAAAACACAGTATAAAAGATTTGATTTCCGGTCCATATAATGTTGAAGAATTTTCAAAATAGAAGTTGTTTTATGATATATTTTCAAGTTAAAATAGGGTATATTGAAATATTTTCAATAAGGAGAGATTTTCTCCATGTTAGACGCTCCCTATTGGTTTTGGATCATTATCGCCCCGTGTCCCTTGGTGACGCTGTATTTGGAAATGCGCCACCGGCGCAGGCAATCCCGCGAAAAGGAGCCGAGAACATGAAGGTCGTTTGGCATTTGCCGGAAGGCGCGGTTTACGAGAGCCGGTATTCGGACGTCGAGCAATTGCTGTTCTTGCTCCGGATGGTCAGCTCCGTTCAGGTAAAAGAGACGGCATATGCCATCGGCGAAACGGTATTGGCGGTCGGGGGAGAGGACGAGCTGTCGCTCAGCGTGCGGTTAAAAACAAAAGGCCTCCCCCATGAAGAGGTTCGGCCGAATTAGGCGTCCGGGAAACCAAGAAAGGAGCGGCCGTCTTCGGCAGCTCCTCGTCCGTTCCGTATTCAAATTCCCGCCAGCACCTGGTACCAGACGCCGCGGCTGGAGTAGAGCGTCTTGCGCACCTCTTCCCATCCGCCCAGGTAATGGATGTCGAACAAGTCCTTCGGCTGCGGAAAGCGTTCCCGCCACTTCGCCTCCACCTCGGGCCGAACCGGGCGGAAACCGTGCCGGGCGAACACTTCCTGCGCCTTCTCGCCGTGCAGAAAGGCGACAAACGCGTCGGCGGCTTCCCGGACGCCGTGGCGGTCGGCATTGACGTCGACGACAGCCGCCGGATTCTCGATGAGAATCGTCCGGCTCGGCGTCACGACGTCGTAATCGACGCCCTGCGCGATCCGGGCGAGCAGCTCGTTCTCATAGGTGACGATGACGTCGCCGACGCCGTATTCGAAGGCCGCCATCGATGCGCGGCCGCTCTTGTCCATCGATTCGATATTTCGATGCACAGCCTTAAGAAACCGCTTCGCGTATTCGGGGTCTTTGACGCCCGTCTTCGCCTCCGATTCCTTCAGCCCGTAGCCGTACAAGGCGTTAATGTCCCATTGCGCCCCCCCGGACGTTTTCGGATTCGGGTACAGCACTTTGACGCCCGGGCGGGCCAAATCGTCGAAATCGTCGATGCCGAGCGGATTGCCGGGCCGCGTCCCCATCACCACGATCGATCGCGTAATCATGCCGCCGTCCGTATCGTTTTTCCAATCGGAGCGCAGAAATCCCGCCTTTACGATTTTGTCCATATCGCCTTCCATGGACAGAACGGCCACATCGGCCTCGAAGCCCCCTGCGATCGAGCGGGCCTGCGTGCCGGACGCTTCGTACGACTCCTGGAACTTGACGTCCTGGCCGGTTTTCGCTTTCCACTCTTCCCGGAAAAGGGGCATAATTTCCTGCAGCGCATCCTTCGCTACGGAATAGGCGCCCACCACAAGCGTCACGCTTGTCCCGGAGCCCTTGGCGGACGATGAATGGTCCGCGGAAGGCTGCGCATTTCCGCCGCATCCGGCGACCGTACCCGCCAGCAGCAGCAAAATGCCCCAACCCGCAAGTCCGGTGATCCGGTATCGTAAAGGTTTGCGGCTTCCCGGTTTCATTCCTTTTCCTCCCTGCGATGCCTGCGTAGGCTCCCGCTGCCGATCCGCCGGTCAAATTTCGAACGCGATCGGGCCTGCCTTCAGTTTGTTTTCCATGACCCAGCTGTCGTTATCGTTAAACAAGTAGGCTCTGTGCACGAGCACCAGCACCTCGTCCCCCTCGCGAAGCACGTCTTTCTCCAGAGAGCGGTAGGTGACCAGCTTGTTCTCGCCGACCTCCACTTCGACCAGCCACTCGCTCCCGCGAAAATGGACATGGCTGACGCGGCCTTTTTCGGTCGCGGACAGCAGTTGGGTGAAATCCTCTTTAAAGCCGACTTCGATGTATTCCGGGCGAATAAGCGCCCGCGTTCCCGGCCAGGCGGAGACGTCCTCGAAACCGCGAAGCGAGGCGATGTTCTCGATGACGGTGGATTCCCCGATAAAGCTCGCCACAAACGGCGTCTTCGGGTCCTTGTAAATTTCCCAGGGCGTGCCCTTCTGTTCGAGACGGCCTTTGTTGATGATCATGATCTCGTCCGCGACCTCGATCGCCTCGTCCTGGTCGTGCGTGACGAAGATGGACGTGATGCCGAGCCGGTCGATCATTTCCCGCAGCCAGGAGCGCAGCTCGTGGCGGATTTTGGCGTCGATCGCCGCAAACGGCTCGTCAAGCAGCAGCAGCTGCGGCTCCGGGGCGAGCGCGCGCGCGAACGCCACCCGCTGCCGCTGGCCGCCCGAAAGCTGGTGCGGATACCGCTTTTCGAACCCGGCCAGGCCGGTCAGTTCAACCAGTTCGTCCACGCGGGCTTTGATTTTCGCTTTGGGCCATTTCTTGACCTGCAGGCCGAACGCGATGTTTTCCGCGACCGTCATATGTTTGAACAGGGCATAGTTCTGAAACACGAAGCCGATGCCGCGCTCCTGCGGAGGCAAATCGTTGACCCGTTGCCCGTGAAACAAAATATCGCCCGAGTCCGGCTGTTCCAGACCGGCCAGCATGCGAAGGATGGACGTTTTGCCGCCGCCCGAAGGTCCCAGCAAGCCGATCAGCTGCCCTTTTTCAATCGTAAAGTGGACATCGGTAACTGCCTGAAACTCGCCGAACTTTTTGTTTAACCCGCGAACCTCCACATGCATGGCCCTTGCACCCTTTCGATGATCTTCTCGTCGGTATTTTGATCCGTTGCCGGCTGCTCCCTTGCGCTCATCCGTGCCTGCCGGCGGAATTTCGCGACTTGGCCCACTCCATAAACAGCAGCAGGCCGATCGAGGCCGCCGCGAGCACAAGCGCAACCGAATTGGCTTCCGTCAAATTGAAGTTTTCGACATCCTGGTAAACGAGCGTCGTCGCCGTCTGGGTTTTGAACAAAATATTGCCCGACACGACGAGCACGGCGCCGAATTCGCCCAAACAGCGCGAGACGGTCAGCACGACGCCGTAGACGACGCTCCAGCGGATCGACGGCCACGTGACCCGCCAAAACGTGGTCCACGGATAAGCGCCGAGCATATGAGCCGCCTCCTCCTGCTGCGTTCCGATCTCCTGCAGCACCGGCATAACCTCCCGGATGACGAGCGGGAAGGTGACAAACAGCGTCGCGATGAGCATGCCGGGCAGCGCGTAGACGATGTCGACGCCCATTCGGCCGAGCAGCGCGCCAAGCGTCGTCTCGGGCCCGAGCAGCAGGACGATCATGAGGCCGCCGATAATCGGCGATACGGCAAACGGAAGGTCGACAATGCTGTTGAGCAGCCGTTTGAGCTGCGGCCGCAGCCACTTCGCGCGAACGAGATAGACCGCAAGCATGACGCCGAACAGCGTATTGATCAGCGTAACGGCGACGGCGATAATGCCGGTCATCATCAGCGCGTGAAGCGCTTCGGGCCGGGTCAATCCCGCCGCGAAGCCGCGCCAGCCTTCTTCCCAGGCGCCCGCGGCGATCCGGACGACCGGCACGATCAGCAGCAAACCGAACACGATATAGGTTAATCCGATCCAAAGCCGCCTCATCCGTTTGTCCTCCGGGTCTGCATGTAGTTTACGATCCATAGAATGACAAAGGAAAAGGTAAGCAGCAGCACGGAGACGGCGGCGGCTCCCGCCGGATTGTCGCTTTCGATTTCTCCGAAAATATAGACCGACGCCACAAGCGTCTTGGCGGGAATATTGCCCGCCACAAGGACGACGGCGCCGAATTCGGCCAGCGAGCGGGAGAAGACCAGCATCGCGCCGCTGACGATGCCCGGCACCATAGACGGGAGAATCACCCGAAAAAACGTCTTGGCCTTCGACGCGCCAAGCGTATAGGAAGCCTCCTCCTCGGAGGGGTCCAGCTCCTCGAGCAGCGGCTGGATCGCGCGAATCACGAACGGAAACGTGACAAATACCATCGCAACGACGATGGCCGGCTCGTGAAACAAAATCGTAAAGCCGAGCTGCTCCGCGCCTTGGCCGACCCAGCTTCTCGGACCGAGCAGCAGCAGGATCATCAGCCCGACGACGGCGGTCGGAAGCGCGAACGGCAGATCGACCAGGCTGTTGAGGAAACTTCTGCCGGGGAACCGGTAACGGATCAGCACCCAGGCCGCCATCGTCCCGATCAGCACATTGACGGCGGTGGCGATCAGGGCGAGCTTGACCGTCAGCATCACGGCCTTCCAGGCGATCGGTTCGGTCAGGTTGTGAACGAACGCGTTCCAGCCATCGGACAACGATTGTCCGTAAATGCCCAAAATCGGAAAAACGATAAGCAGGACAAAATAGAGCATGACGGCGCTGCGGAAACCCCAGCTCCACCATCGGCTGCGCAGCATGTTAGTCACGTATGCGAAACCTCCCGGGATATGAGCCGAACATAATTCCTATGAAAATAGTAGGTATTGTTAATGTAGCAGATGAGCGCTTCTCCCGTCAATGTCATTTGGCGAAAAATCCGTAAAATATGAGCGAAATTGATTTATTTCATAAGTACCGTTTATGAGCAAAAAGTACCGTTTATGGGACAAAAGGGGCGCCGATCGAACGGAAAGGGCTATGCCGAGCCGAAACGATCCGTTATAATCGTGGGTAAAATGTCGAAGGAGAGATTGTCCGAATGCTGCACCGCGAACAACTGCGCACATCCCGGCGCGACGAGATGATCGACATCACCAGAACGGTTGCCGCCGCCGTCAGCCGCTTCGGCCTCAGCGACGGGATCGTGATCGTCTATTGCCCGCACACCACCGCCGGCATCGCCATCAACGAAAATGCCGATCCCGACGTAAAGCGGGACGTGCTGATGCGGCTCGACGAAGTTTTTCCGTGGGAACATCCGAAGTACCGGCACGCCGAAGGCAACACCGCTTCGCATTTGAAGGCGATCACAACGGGCACGTCCCAGACCGTTATCGTGTCCGAAGGCAGGCTGCTGCTCGGCCGCTGGCAAGGGATTTACTTTTGCGAGTTCGACGGGCCGCGGGAACGGCATTATTTTATAAAGGGGATCAAAGGCTGATTGGCCAAAGCCGGATTTTCGAAGCCGGCTCCTTTATTCCCCTTCGATGAAGTATCGGTCCTCCCCGGTCGAAATCTGCGCCCGGCCCTGCGTCAAGTCGGTCATCCAGGCCACGAAGCGCTCCGCTTCGGGAACTTCCGGCCAACAAACGATGCGTACCCGATCGGTAAAGGAAATGTCGCCGAGCCGGGTGCCTCTTTGGCGCAGTTCGTTTTCCAGCTTGCCGTACCACGTGTAATCGACATCGACGACCACTTCCCGGTGGAGCACCTTCACGATCGGCCCCGCCGCGTCGATGCCGGCCACCGCGCCGTCCGTGTACGCCCGCACCAGTCCGCCCGCGCCCAGCAGGATGCCGCCGAAGTAGCGGGTGACGACGACCGCCGTATTTTTCAACCCCCGGTTCTTGATCACTTCCAGGATCGGCTTGCCGGCCGTCCCGCTCGGCTCCCCGTCGTCCAGCGCCTTCTGAAATTCGTCCCGCTCTCCGACCACATAGGCGGAGCAGTTGTGCGTGGCATTCCAATGCTGCTTCTTGATCGATTCGATGAACGCCACCGCTTCCTCCTCGCTCTCCACCGGCCGCGCATGGCCGATAAAACGCGATTTTTTGATCACGATTTCGGAGCTGCCGTAATCTCGTACCGTTGCGTATTTGAGAAGCATGCGATTCTTCCTTTCATCCTGCTGCCTGGCGTAGTCTATAAAGCATGTAAGATATGCATAAAAGTGTGCTAGTCTGCACAAAGCGCGTAGTTCCAAATCGTGCGCGCAGGTTTTAACTCAAAGTTTTGTCACACACAATTGTGCAGATGTCATATAGCGAGTTGGTCTACACAAAGCATGTAAGTCTACATCAAGCACGAAGTCTACATCAAGCTCGTGCGCGCGCAAGTTCTATTATACAGGAAAAACGCCGAATGGCGTTCATGCAGGCAGACTTCTCTTCAGGCGGAAAGGTTCGATGATTTCATTCGCCTGTTCGAGTGATTGGCCGATCCAGTGCGGGTGCACGGGACGTTAGCATGGGCAGGGAATGCGGAGCACAGGTATGTTAGAAATACGGTTCATGAGGCGTGCAGGAACGCAAGTATATGGGGCAGGGGCGGTTGCACGGGAGGGTGCAGGCGCAGGGAAGATGGCAGGTAATGGACAGACAATCCGTTATGAAGGCCATTTAGCAGGAAAAACGAATGGTTGCGGACAGGAGATCCGTTAAACCCCCGGAAAACCGTAAAAAGGCGCAAGTTTTGCGTGATTAGCGGAACCTGTGTCCGAAGTTTCTCGATTTCAGCGGTCTTTGGGCCGTATAACGGAACGGTGGTCCGATGTTCCCGGACGAACGAGGTTGTGGACGGGGTTGCGGACGGCCGAACCCCAATCGCAAAACGGCCCCGGCCGATACCCGCTCACGTTGGAGCGTCAAGGGATCGGCAAGAGCCGTATCCATCAAGAGCCGCACTCCAGATTTAAGGGGCTGTACCGCTGGGCGGACTACATGGCGGTGGAGCACCAAGCCTGGGAGCAATGCAGTGTACTGGCACAGCCGCTCGGCCGCCTGCAGTAGTCCCGACACTGCAGCGCATGACTGACGCGGGCCCGCCGCTGCAGGGCAAGCTTGCCCCAGACCCGCCACTGCGGCGCAAGCCCGCCGCTGCGGCGGGCTTGCGCCGCAGAGCCGTCAGGCGCCTGGACGCGCTGCGCCAAGCCGCTCCGCAAGCTCCAGCAGCGCCAGATCGCGCCCGCTTCCCGCGAT
This sequence comes from Cohnella laeviribosi DSM 21336, assembly GCF_000378425.1. Taxonomy (GTDB): domain Bacteria; phylum Bacillota; class Bacilli; order Paenibacillales; family Paenibacillaceae; genus Cohnella; species Cohnella laeviribosi. Next base: position 30,488 of record NZ_KB899821.1, read on the forward strand.
CAGGGAAAGCCCGACGGGCGCGCCGTCCGCGGAGCCGAACGGAAGCGTCACCTGCGGCAGTCCGGCAAGGCCGGCGATGCAGCACAGCAGAAGCGTCTTAAACCGGAACGCTTCAAGCTGCTCGCGCGCCAGTTCCAGCCGCGGCGCCGGTCCCGGAGCGGTGGGGATGACGAGCAGGCCGTCCCGCCCCAGCAGCTCGATCATCTGTTCCCGAACCCGGTCCCGAACGGCGGCGGCGGGCCTACGGTCGTCTTCCGTCAGCGTGGCGGTCCAGCGGAACCGTTCGGCGATGCCGCCGCCGAATTCCGGCTTCGTCCGCTCGATCCATTCCCCGTGCGTACGCCAGATTTCCCGGCCTTGCAAAATGCGGAACGCGTCCATCCAGCGCTCCGGCCCGCCTTCGCCGGCCAGCATCACGCGTTCCGCCGGGCCGACCGCCCGCTCGACCGCCGGAACGAACGGACGCAGCGCTTCGGCGGAGACGCCGGCGGCCGCCCAGACGTCTTCGGGCACAAGCAGCCGGCCGAAAGGCGGCTCCGACGGCTGCCGCGGCAACAGCGCCCGGCCGACGGCCAGCAGCGTGCCCGGGTACCTCGCCATCCAGCCCACGGTGTCAAAGCTCGGCGCCAATGGAATGACGCCTTCCGCGGAGACGGCCCCGTGGGACGGACGAAAGCCGTAAATGCCGCAGTACGACGACGGAATGCGGACCGAGCCCCCGGTATCGGTGCCGAGCGCGAAGTCGGCTTCGCCGGCGGCGACGGCGACGGCCGAACCGCTGGAGGAGCCGCCGGGTATGCGGTCCGGAGCCTTCGGATTGACCGGCGTTCCGTAATGGGCGTTGACTCCGTTCAGGTCGTACATCAGCTCGTCCGTATGCGTAACGCCGGACAACCGCGCGCCTTGCTCCAGCAGCCGGTCGATCGCGTGCGCATTCGCCGCCGCGGGTTCGTGGGTGCGGAGCCAGTCCGGATTCCCTGCGGCATTGCGGTGTCCCTTGACGGCAAAAACGTCTTTGACCGCGAAGGTAAGGCCGCTTAACGCTCCTTCTCCCTTCGGCGGCACCGTCACATGCCGGTCATAATAAGCTCCGAAACGATCGGCCACAAGCATCCCCCTTTTGAATCCTGATGGGATTTTTCATTTAGGTCCCGCCTAAGCTTCCATCCTAAAATTCCATCTAAACTTCCCCAAACTTCCATCCTAAGCTTCCATATAGACGTCCAGAGCGGCCTGCACGGCTTTGCCGGCGTCGATCTTGGCGTTGTGGCGGATCAGCGCCGCTTCCAGCGCGCCCAGCGTATGGAGCACGTTGTTTTTTCGGCAGCTGTAGCCCATCGTGCCGATGCGCCATATTTTGCCGGCGAGCGGACCGAAGGAGCTGGCGATTTCGACGCTGAACTGCCTGAGCAGCATGTCCCGGACCGATTCGCCGTCAATCCCCTCGGGGATGTTCACGCAGGTAACGACGGGCAGCTTGCAGGCGGGATCCCCGAACAGCGTAAGGCCCATCGCCCGAAGGCCGGCGACAAGCGCCCGCTCGTGAAGCCGGTGGCGCGCGAACCGCTCTTCAAGCCCTTCCTCCAATACGATGCGCAGGCCTTCCCTGAGCGCGTACAGCATCGAGGTCGCTTCGGTATGATGGTTGAGCCGCCGCGGCCCCCAATAGTCGATCAGTTGGCTCAGGTCGAAATAGTTGCTTTGAATCGTCCGTCCCGGCCGCTCGGCGTCCATCGCCGGATTGCGGATGCCGCGCTCGACCCGCTTGCGGGAATTGATCTTTTGCTCCGCCCGCGCATTGAAGGTGATCGGAGCCATGCCGGACGGGACGGACAAATTTTTCTGCGTTCCGCCGATGGCGGCGTCGATGTACCATTCGTCCGTCTTCACGTCCACGCCCCCGATCGTGGCCACGACGTCCACGACGAACAAGGCGTCGTGCTCCCGGCACGCCTTGCCGATGTCCCTAAGCGGCTGCATCCGGCCCGTCGACGTTTCGCCGTGAACGATCGCGACGACGTGCGGGCGCACCTGCCGGATTTTGGCGATGACCTCTTCCGGATCGAAGACGGTGCCCCATTCCCGGTCCATCGTAATCACTTCCGCGCCGCACCGCTCCGCGATTTCCACAAGCAGATGGCCGAACCGGCCGAAAATCGGCACCAGCACCTTATCGCCGGGCGCGATGAGGCTGACCATTACCGCCTCGATCCCGGAGCGCGACGTTCCGTCCACCGGAAAAGCCTGCGCGTTCGCCGTTTGGAACACCTCCCGGAGCATCTCCATCGTCTCGTTCATCAGCCCGGTGAACTCGGGATCGAACTGGCCGAGAATCGGCGTCGCCATCGCCCGCAGCACGCGCGGGTCCGCTTCGACCGGGCCCGGCGTCATGATGGTGCGCTGAGAAGGAGCGAGGTCTTGATATTTTTTCATCGGAATCCCTCCTTGTACCCGTACAGAAACAACCATTCCGCAAGCGCCGCGATGCCGTCCGCCAGATGCTCGGGCTCGCTGTACTCGGCCGGGGAATGGCTGACGCCCGCCCGGCTCGGCACGAACAGCATCGTCGTCGGGCAGACCGCCTGAAACACCTGCGCATCGTGGCCCGCCCCGCTGTACATCGTGCGGTAGGCATACGCATGCGCGTCGCAGATGGACGCCATCGTCCTGTTCATGTCCGCGTCCATCCGGATCGGAGCCGCGTTCATCCATTCGTCGAAGCCGACGGTGAGCTTCCTCCTCGCTGCAATCTCCGCAAACGCCCGCCGGAAAAGGCCGCAGAACCGGTCAAGCTCTTCCTCGTCCTTGTCGCGGACGTCAACGGTAAACGTCACCTCGCCCGCGATGACATTCGCCACATTGGGAAGCACCTCCAGCTTTCCGGTCGTGGCGACCAGGCCGCCGCCGCCGAGCAGCGCTCCCTTCTCCAGCCACGAGATCATTTCGGCCGCTCCGGCCATGGCGTCTTGGCGTCCGGCCATCGGCGTCGTCCCGGCGTGGTTGGCGACGCCCCCGACGCGGACCGTGAACCGCCGCTGCCCGACGATGCCCTCCACGATCCCCAGCGAGAGCTTCTCCCGCTCCAGGACGGAGCCCTGCTCGATATGCAATTCGATAAACCCCGCCAGCTTCTCCCTGCGCGGTGGGCGGTATGCGCCCTTTCCGAATCCGGCGGCTTCCATCGCTTCCTTTAGCGAAACGCCGTCCTTATCGCAAACGGGCGGCACGGCCGCAATATCGTATTTGCCGCAAATGTTGCCCGATCCCCAGTAGGTTAACGGGAACCGGCTGCCTTCTTCTTCGCACAGCGACACGACTTCAATCGTTCGCAGCGGCGGCCCGAACTTGTCACGCAAGAACTCGAGCGCAATCATGCCCGCCAAAATGCCGTACGCCCCGTCCAGCTTGCCGCCGCAAACCACGGTGTCCACATGGGAGCCCGTCAGAAGCGGCGCCGCGTCCGGGTCCCGTCCCTGCAAACGGCCGAACAAATTGCCGCAATCGTCATAATACGGACTTAGGCCGCCGGCGGCCATCCTGTCGGCCAACGCCTTCTGGGCGGCGCACCATGCCTTGCCGTACAGAAGCCGCGTAACCCCTCCCGATTCGTCCGCGCCGAACCCGGCCAGCCATTCGACCGCATCCGCGATGTCCGCCGCAAAACGGGAGCGGTCCGAATCGGAAATGGGCACTGCCGGCAATCGTTTTTCGGACATTCCAATCTCCCCCTTTCGCGTTCCCTTTCGCGTTGCATCGGCCGCCGGCCTTAACCGCCCTTCGGCAGGGGCGCAAGCAGCCTGCCTTCCGCCGGCCGGACAATGCCCTTCCGCAGGTCGTACACGACGGTTCCGCGCAGAACGGTTTGCCGTACGCGGCAGTGCATCGTTTTTCCGATATAAACGTTTTGCTTGTGCCGGTCGTACAGATGCTCCCTTCGCAGAACGTACGGGGCAAATTCGACGACCGCCACGTCGGCGTCCGCGCCGACGGCGATTTCCCCTTTGCAGGGAGCGAGCCCGAACCGTCGCGCGGGGTTGGCGGACAGCAGCCTGCAAAGCAGCGGCAGCTCGAGCCCGCGAACCCTATGTCCTTCTCCGAGCACCAGCTCCAGCGAGTTTTGCGCCGCGGCGATGCCGCCCCAAATTTCAAACCAGTCGTCCGACGCTTTCCAATCCGGCGGACAGGGAGAGTGATCGGAACTGATCATGTCGATCTCGCCTTGCGCGATTGCCTGCCACAAGCCTTCCAGCTCCTTGCGGGTACGCAGGGGCGGAGCGCATTTGGCAACCGGTCCGATCTCCTCCAGCGCCTCTTCCGTCAGCGTCAGATAGTGGGGGCACGTTTCCAGCGTAACGTCAAGGCCGGCCCGCTTGGCCGCGCCGATCTCCCTTACCGCCTCCGGACTGCTGATGTGGACGAAGTGAAGCGCGCATCCGGTTTGCTCCGCAAAGAACAGCGCGCGCCGCACCGCTTCCAGCTCGGCATACACCGGCCGGGTCCGCGCATAATCGGCCGGACCGGAAAGCCCGCGCCGCGCCTTATCCGCGGCAAGCGCCCGGATCACCGCTTCGCTTTCGGCATGCAGCGCAAGGATTTTGCCGAGCCGGGCGATCTCCTGCATGCCGCGGTACAGCTCCGTATCGTCCACTTCGCGGAAAGCCCCTTCCTGCTTGCCGCCGGCAGCCGACATGAACGCCTTGAACCCGATCACGCCGGCTTCCGCCATCGGGGCCAGCTCCTCCAGGTTGCCGGGAACAAGGCCGCCCCACAGCGCGTAGTCCGCGTTGGACCGCCCGGCCAACAGCCGTTTCTTCTGCTCGACCGCCGCCAACGTCGTCGTCGGAGGCAGGCCGTTGAGCGGCATGTCGAAATAAGCGGTGCATCCCCCCGCCGCCAAAGCGGCCGAACCGGTCGGGATGCCTTCCCAATCCTCCAATCCCGGCTCGTTAAAGTGAACGTGGACATCGATCATGCCGGGAACGACGACATGCCCGTCCGCCCGAAGCACCGACTCCGCTTCTTCGGCCGGCAGCTTCCCGATCGCCGCGATGACCCCTTCCCTGATGCCGATGTCCGCCTGTTCGACGCGGTCGCCGAATACGACCCGTCCGCCTTGGATCAGCAGCTCGAATGTGGCTCCCATTCCGAATTCCTCCCCCGTGCGGTCCGTCCGCGCCCCGGTAAACAGCGATCCCGGGGTCCTGCGCCCCGGGACCGGACAGCCGCTCGATTAAAATTCCGCCTTGACAAGCTCCGGCGCGACCTCTTTCAGCAGGCTCAAATCGTGATAGCTTTTCGGATCGACCAGCGCCTTGATGTTGCCGACGCTCTTCATGTAATTGCCGACCGCCTCGCCGTTGCTGTCGTTCACGTAGTTGTCGTTCACTTCCATGCTGTACACGTTGCGGTTCATGATCTCCGTCAGCTCCGCTTCCGTCAGATGAAGCTCGGGCGCGAGAATTTTGATCGCTTCCTCGCGGTTTTCGTTGATGTAGTCGGTCGCCCGTTTCAGCGCGCGAAGCACGGCTTTGATCGTATTCGGGTTTTTCTCCAGAAAATCGTCGGTCACTTGCAGCGTCGTATGCACGCTCATCCAGTTCACGTCGCCCTTTTTGTCCGGCAGCTCGGATTTCGTGCCGCTGAACAGGAACTTGCCTCCGCCTTGAATCGCCTTCGTGATGAACGGTTCCCAAGCCGCCATCGCGTCGATGTCGCCTTTTTCCAGCGCGGTTACCGCGTCGCTCGGCGCGAGATTGACGTACTTGATCTTGCTCGCGTCAACGCCAAGCTCCTTGGCCATATTGTTGATGGCAATGACCACGTCCGCGCCGCTCGGCACGCCGATCGTTTTGCCTTCCAGATCTTTGGCGCGGGTCAGGTTCAGGTCTTTCGCGCCGACGACCGCCTGCGTCCCGGCAATTTGCGCCAGCGGCGCGACGATCTTGACGCCCACGTTGTTGGACGTGAGGATGATGTCCATAAAGTTCGTTTGAATGCTGATCGGCGCGCTGCCTCCCGCCACCATCGGCCCGATGTCCGGCCCGCTTTCGATCAATTGGTTCGTGACGTCGAGCCCTTCGTCTTTGAAGTAGCCCAATTTGTCCGCGATGATTTGCTGCGAGGAAATTTGGGCGTCGCGAACGCCGACCAGCGTAAAGCTCTTCAGTTCGATCCCGCCGTCTCCGGCCGCTTCGCCGCCCGATGCCGGCGCCGTCGCGGAAGAGGAAGGCGCGCTGTCCGACCCGCCGCTTGCCCCGCCGCTTTCCGCATTTTGATTCGATCCGCACGCCGACACTAATGCCATCGACAGTGCAAGCAGCATCGTTCCCGTCCACTTCGTCCACGTTCTCTTTTTCATCTGGATGACCTCCGCTTGAACATGTTGTGTTATCCCATTCGTCCGTTTATCCTGTTACTTCTCGACCGCACTTCGAACTCCGTTTTGGCGCCAGTTCACCAGCCTCCTTTCAAGCAGCTTCAGCAGATAGGAGAAGAGGCTGAATTCCAGGCCGATCAGCACGATCGCAACAAACATGTTGCTCATCTTGAAGTAGTTGCGGGCGTCCACGATGATATAGCCCAGCCCGGATTTGGCCCCCATCATCTCGGAAACGATCAGCGACGAAAAGCCCAATCCCAGGCTGACTTGCGCGCCGACGAAAATACTGGGGATCGCGGAAGGGAAAACGACTTTGAAGAAAATGTGCCGCTCCTTGGCCCCCAGGCTGAGCGCCGAGCGAATGAGCGTCGGATTGACCGACTTGAGCCCGTCAAGCGTGTTGGTCAGCACCGGCACGAACGTCGTCCAGGCGATCAGCAGCACTTTGGGCACTTCACCGATGCCGAACCAGATAATGAAAATCGGCAGCAAAGCCAGCGCGGGAATCGGTCCGAGCAGGTTCAGAATCGGGCTCAGCCAGTATTCGACCCGGGCATATTTGTTCATGAGGACGCCGACGGCGATGGCCGAAACCAAGCCGATCAAAAAGCCCAGCAAAATCCGGACCGTGCTGGCCGCGATGCTTTCCGTAATGAGGCCCGTCTGCCCCAAGTACCACATTTCCTTCACCACGTCGGACGGGGCCGGCAGAAAAATCGGATTGAAATATTCGTACGACTCGTTCAAGGTGCTGACGATTTCCCAAACGAGCAGAAACACGGCGATCGGAACGAGTCCCATCCGGTCCTTCCAGCGAAACGGCCTGCGGACCGCCGCTTTCCCGCCCTCGGCGATCGCCGCGCCCTGCGGCGCTGCGGATGATGCCGGTCTAGTCATGAATCCCCTCTCCTTGATCGTCCGTCAACATTTTTTGGATGCGCCGAACGAGCTCGGCGTACTCGGGATGAGCGATGTCGCGCGGACGGTCCATCGTCACCCGGAACGTTTCCGCCACGTACCCGTCCTTCATCACCAGGATGCGGTCGGCCAGGTACACCGCTTCGCTGACGCTGTGCGTGATGAACAGGATGGAAATCTTTAATTCCAGCCAAATGCGCAGCAGCTCTTTCTGCATCATTTCCCGGGTCAGAATGTCCAGCGCGCCGAACGGCTCATCCATCAGCAGCAGATCGGGCTCGCTGGCCAGCGCCCTCGCGATGCCCACCCGCTGCTTCATGCCTCCGGAGAGCTGGTCCGGGTAGCTGTCCGCGTATTCCTCCAATCCGACCAGCTTCAAATATTTGCGCGCGATCTCCCGCGCCTCCGCTTTGCTTTTGCCCTGCACGGAGGGGCCGAAGGCGATATTGTCGAGCACGTTATACCAAGGAAACAGGGCGTGGTCCTGAAAAACGACTCCCCGCGACTTGGAAGGTCCCTTGACCGGAATTCCGTTCACCGTTACGGACCCTCTGTCCGGCTGCAAAAATCCGGCGACCAGGTTGAGCAATGTGGATTTGCCGCAGCCGCTGTGGCCGAGTATGCAAATGAATTCATGAGCGTCGACGCCGAAGCTGACGTTTTTCAAAACCCGTTTATCGGCGTAGCCTTTCTCGACGTTCTCCACGGCCAAATGCATGTCTCCCACCCCCAATGGAATTTTGTCAATTTATTTAACATCATTAGATACCGTTGGTTACATATTATCACATACCGCGTTCATTACAATATAAACATCGCACAAAATTGCCATATTGTATTGTGTTTATTGCACAACGTCACGTTTTCGGGCATAATTTTATTGTAAAAGTTTATTTCGTGTAATTTTTTATTACATAAAAAGGGGTGGGCTTATGCAGTTGGTTGAACTGCTGCGGCTGCCGGCATACCGGAACGTTCGCGTCCTGGCCGGCAAGAGAGGATTGTCTCGTCAGGTTAAATCGGTCAATATGATGGACGCCCCCGATATCATTCACTTTTTGAAACCGAACGAGCTGCTGCTGACGACGGCTTACGCGATTCGCGAGAAACCGGAAGAGCTGCTGAAGCTGGTCCGGCAAATGGCCGACAGCGGGTGCGCGGGACTCGGCATCAAAACCAAGCGGTTTTTGCAAAAAATCCCGGACAGCGTATTCGAGCTCGCCGACGCGCTCGACTTTCCGCTTATCGAGCTTGCGCTTGAGCCCTCCCTTGGCGAGCTGCTGCAAGCTTCGCTCAGCTGCATTATGGAAAAGCACAACGAGGAGCTGAATTACGCGATCGCCCTGCACCGCGATTTTTCCCGCATGATTATGCAGGGCAAAGGAATCGCTTCCGTCATCGACTCGCTGTCCCGGGTCGTCGAGGGAACGGTTCTGCTCATGAACCACCGCTACGAAGCGATCTTCTCCTCCAAGCCGCTGGCGGAGCCCGTCTGCGAGCAGCTTCGGAAACAGACGCAGGCCATGATGTCCGGGCTTCACGGCGCGGACGACCAGACGGTCAGCTCCTGCTTTTTTTCCGCCAACGAGGACGAACGCGCCGAAGTGTTTTTTTACCGTATCCAACTGCCTAGGATGACGTTTTTTCTGATTTTGGTGGACGCGCGGATCGACGGGTCGCCTCTGCCGCGGTTGGCCATCGAGCAAGCCGCCAACGTCATCGGGTTCGAGCTGATGAAGCAGCAGGCCGTCAAGGAGCGGTCGCGCCGGTTCAAGAACGAGTTTTTTGAAAATCTGGTGGAAGGGCGGTTTGCTTCGGCGGAGGAAATGCTGCATTTGGGGAAGCGCTACGGGCTGCACGAATTGTTTCCTTGCCATTTGATCGTGGGGAAAACGGACGACGCCGCCGGGGAAGCCGAAGACAGCCTGTTCAACAAGCGGGACGATATCTACGAATCGCTGAAATCGGCGCTGTCCGGGCACGGGCTGCAGTATGCGATTTTTAACAAAAAAGAGCTGTTCGTGCTGCTTGTGAAGCGGAAGAGCGGGCTGCATCCGGACGGCGTCCCGCTGCCGCGCCTGCTGGCCGATTTCCAGGAGAAGCTTTACCGGTCCGAACAAATTTCGCTGTCATTCGGTATCGGCAACCCGGTGGAACAGCCGACGCACCTGCCGAATGCGTTTAAGGAGGCGCTGAACGCCCTGCGCCTGGGCTACCAGTCGAAGCAAACGCGGTTTGTCCAGATCTATCGCGCGAAGGAAGTGATCGAGCTGCTTCAGATGATTCCCGGGGAAGCGCGCCGCGACTTTTACAAGGAAACGTTCCGGGGGCTTGCGGACATCGACGCCGGGGAACGGGAAGAGCTGCTGAATACGGCCCGGGTGTTTCTGGAAACGCAATGCCAGATCGCGGAAACCGCCAAGCAAATGTTTATTCACCGCAACACGGTCGCTTACCGCATGGCCAAATTTGAAAAGCTCACCGGCCGCAGCCTCCGCGATCCGAACGATTCCCTTCGGTTCCGGCTCGCTTTCCTGCTGGAAGAGCTGCAATGATTCGGTGCCGGGCCGCAACGAGCCGGATTCGCGTGCAGCGCCGAACGTTTCATCGGATCAACGGCTATGTCTATCTGATTTCCGTCCTGATCGTCGTCATCACATCCGGATATATGGCGCCTTACGCAACGGGAGGAAAAGCGGTCGGCATAGCGTTTAACGCGCTGAATATCATTTGGCCGTGTATGACCGTTGCCGCGTTGGTCAAAATCAAGAAGAAGCAAGCGGACCGGCACCGGAAATGGATGATCCGAAGCTACACTTTTTGCTTCACGAATCTTTTCATCCATCTCATCGCTTCCGTTTTCCATCGCGGGCTCGGGCTCGGGTATCCGGCCGGCTACACGGTCGGCGTCTACGGCGCCATCCCGCTTCTGTTCGTTTTGGCGGAAGCCGTCATCCGAATGGCTTCATCCAAATCGAAGGCCTAACGCTTTTTCGGCAAAGTCCCGAATCAGCATGTATGTGTCGCCGTTCGTCAGGCTGCTGCGGTCGGCGATGGTGTCCAGCGACGGCCGGGTCAACCAGCCGCGGCGAAGCAGCTCGCCTAGCGCGTCGCCGCAGGCGACGGCACCGGCGCCATCCGCCGCCCGGAGGAGGATGCAGGCGGCATCGTCAAGCGTCAGCGGCTGCTTCGCCGGCTCGGCGATGCCGCTAAGCGGGACGGGCATGCCGCCGCGGAAGCGTTCCGGGTGCAGATGCCGGATGCGGCGGATGGCGTAGCAGAAGCGCCGGACGTTCGTTTTGCTATCCAGCTTCCAGCCGTCGTTGCGCACGCCCCCGTACGCGAGGTTCATGCTGGCCGCGGCCAACAGCCCCCTGTACTGCTGATGCCGCATATAGTCCGGAACGGGGAGCTTCGGGACCGTTAAGTCCACGCCCTGCTCGACGAGCAGCCTCCGCAGTTCGGCGACTAGCGCGGGCGATCGGGACAGTTCCCGGAAGGTGACGCCGCGGTCAAGCGCCACCTTCGCCGCCGCGCCCGCGGCTTGTCCGGTCGCCATGCCGAGGGGAACGACTCTGGCGCTGCCGTGCGGGATCGTATCGTAGCTGGCCGAGCGGCCGACGACTAGCAGACCGTCGATTCCTTGCGGAACGAGGCAGCGGAAAGGTACGCCGTACTGGCCCGGCTTCATCAGCACCGTTCCCTGCGAATCCCGTCCCGTACTCTGAATATCGATCGGGTAAGAACCGTACGCGATATCGTCTTCATGGCTGCGGTTTTCCATCACGTCCGCCAGCGTCAACCGGTATTCGCCGATCAGGTGGCGGGACTCGCGGATATAAAGCTCGGACGCCGTTCCGGCGTACTTCAGATCCTTGAACTCCGGAAACGTCGTCTTCAGAAATTCGGCGATGCGCGGAGCCTCGCGCCGCCCGACGGCAAGCCCGCGCCGGACGGAACCGGGATCGAGCGGATTGACGCCGAACAGCTGCATCGCATTGATCAGAATCGTGCCGTCGTTCTGCCGTCCGATGTTCAGGCCGCGCAGCCGCACCTTGGAGGGGTCGCTCGGGTTGTAGCGGGCGGCGTCTTTGTAGCCCCATATGCTCATCCGATCCATGCCCGCATCGGGGTGGCTGCCCAGCTTCTCCCATCTTTCCTGCGTGACGCCGCTCATGTTGAACACGAGCGTCGACGCCATCATCCCGTTTTTCTCGCCGATATCCTCCCGTCCGAACGTGAAGGCGGCTCCTGCGGCGGCGGCAATGTCGCCGTCCTGGGTCGCGTCGATCACGGCGCCGGCGCGCACCCTAAGCACCGAACCGTCCTCGCGGACCAGTTCCATGCCCGTTACCTGAATCCGCCCGCCGGCGCGCCGGGTCAACGGCTTCCAATTCTTCACCCGCATCAGCAAGTCGATGCCGGGCTCGTCCCGGACCAGCTTGTAGAAGGCGTTGGCCGCCGTCGTCGTGTCGAACGAGCTTCCTTCCACCATGCCGTACCACTCCTGAAAAATCCCTTTGTTCAGAAACCGGGGACCGACGACGGTTTTGAGAAAACGCGGCTGCTCCGGAGCGTAATTCAAGTCCAGCATGTTCAGCCCGCCGCAGGTCAAGAGCCCGCCCAGCATCGTGCGTCCCCGTCCGTCCGCCAGCAGCACGCGCAATCCGCTTCGGGCGGCGGACAGCGCCGCGGCGATGCCTTCGGGATCGGTGCCCGCGACGATCAGGTCGTATTCGCTTGCGATAGGGGCCGACGGCTCCACCCTCGCGAGCGGTCTGCTTTTGCGGGCATTCGCGAATCGGTTGTCGAAAAGGTCATGCCACCAGGCGGCGGACAGGCCGGCCAGAACCATGAGGGCGAGCGTAAGCAGCGAAATCCGGTACAAAAGCGTTCTGCGCATGACGGGTTCCTTTCATTTGTCTGGCTGCGTCTCTCTCCTTATCTTGGACTGCGTTTCGGCCTGCGATTCGCCTATTTCCAAGCAAAGGAGGGATCGATCCCGTCCGTTCGCCGCATGCGCCGCACGTCCGTCCGCCCCCCGCACGCCTAGTTTATTCGGCTCTGCGCATGCCGAGTTTATGCAGCTCCACGCACGCCATGACGAACGCGCCCACGCCGTGCAGATCGTTGCTGCTCGTCGGCCGGGTCACGTAGTTCTCATAGTCCCCCGCCGAAGTGCCGATGCAGATGCCGGGGAGCACGAACCGCCCTTTCGCATCCTCGCGCACCCTTGCGAGCAGTCCGCGGTAGGCCCGGAGCGCCGCTTCCGTATGTTCTGCGCCCAGCACGCCTTGGCGAACGGCGCTGGCCAGCGCGTAGACGAACAGGCAGGTGCAGGAGGTTTCCAGCCAATTGTCCGGCCTGCCCCCTTTGTCCACGACCTGGTACCATAATCCGCTCTCGTCCTGATAGCGAAGCAGCGCCAGCAGGAAATCCCGCTGCGCCTCCATAAGCTCATTCCGCTCCGGCATATGCGCAGGGAGCAAGTCGATAAACTGGGACAGCGCCAGGCCATACCAGCCGAGCGACCTTCCCCACAGCTCCGGCGAGCAACCGGTGGCGGCGTCGGCCCAAGGCATGCGCCGTCTCTCGTCCCAGGCATGAAACAGAAGTCCCGTCGCCTCGTCCCGCATATGCCTCCGCATCAGCCGTTCCTGCAGCAGCACCATGCCGCGCAGCCCTTCGTCCCCATAGGCGTTCGCGTACTTGAGCGCGAACACGCCGCCCATGTACAGCCCGTCCAGCCACATCTGATAAGGATACTTGTCCTTATGCCAGAAGCCGCCTTCGCTCGTCCGGTTCAGCGTGTCGAACAGGCTGCGCAGCTTGCCCGCGGCAATCCGGTACTTGTCGAGGCCCGTCCGCCTGTGCAGCCGGAACAGCAGCAGTCCGGCCTGAATCGCGTCCAGCTCGTCCCGGGCGAAAACCAGATTCCCGAATTCGTCGATCAAGTCGTCCGCATAACCGCGGATATACGCTTCGTACCGTTCGTCTCCGGTCTCCTCCAGCAGCATTTCCATCCCGCAGAGGAAGACGCCCTGATGGTAGTGCCAGCGGTGCGCCGGAGGCAGCTCGCCAGGCGCGTATTCGCTCATGATCGCCTCGCAGGCCGCCTCGGCCCACCCGATCGGCGTCCGCTCTTCTCCGCCGTTTTTCGCCGTCATTCTTCATCCCCCCGCTATCCTTTGATCGAACCCAGCATGGCGCCTTTGGCAAAATGTTTTTGCAAAAACGGATACACGAGTAATATCGGCAACGTCGCCACGACGATCACCGCCATTTTGACGGATTGTTCCGGAGGCGGCACCTCGGAGTCCAGGCTCGAGCTGTAATCCATGCCGCTGGCGAGCACGACGATTTGGCGCAGCAGCACCTGGATCGGCCACATCTCGCTTTTGTTCAAATAAAGGATGGCGCTCATGTAGGTGTTCCAGTACGTCACCGCGTAAAACAGCGAAATGGTGGCGATGGCCGGCATCGAAAGCGGCAGCACGATGCGGAACAGAATGCCGAAATCGCTGCAGCCGTCGATTTTCGCCGACTCTTCGAGGCCGTCGGGAATGTTTTGAAAAAAGTTTTTCAAAATAATCAGGTTAAACGCGGCGATCGCCGACGGCAAAATGAGCGCCGCATAGGTGTCGATCAATCCGAGCTCCTTGACGACCAGAAACGTCGGAATCATGCCGCCGTTGAACAGCATCGTGAACACGACCAGAAACATAAGGACGCGGCGTCCGTCCAAATCCCGGCGCGAGAGCCCGTACGCCATGAGGGATGTCAAGAGCATGCTGAGCAGCGTTCCAACCAGCGTGGTGCCGATGGAGACCGTCATGGCGCGGAAAAGGGTGCTGGTCGAAAAAATAAACCGATACGCGTCCAAGCTCCACACGGTCGGGATGAGAATGAATTTTTTGGCGGCAAGCTCCGCGTTCGTCGTAAACGAGCCCGCCACGACATGGATGAACGGGAGCACGGTGACGAGCGCGACAAGGGCCAGCAGCGCAAAATTGACCATCGAAAACAATCGGCCGGCAAACGAACGGTCCTCTACCATCGGTTTCCCCTCCCTTTGGCTTTAATAGATGCCTTCCTCGCCGAATTTTTTGGCCAGCCTGTTGGCGAGCATGACAAGCACCAGCCCGACCGCCGATTTGAAGAAGCCGACGGCGGCGCTGTAGCTGAATTGCATTTGGCGAAGCCCGGTCGTGTAGACGTACGTATCGATAATTTCAGCGACGTTGCGGTTCATAGAATTGAGCAGCAGGTACACATGCTCGAAGCCAAGCTCCAGCACATCGCCAATTTTCAGAATCAGGAGGACGATAATGACGCTTCGGATCGCGGGCAGCGTGATGTGCCAGATTTGCCGCAAGCGTCCGGCCCCGTCCATCCGCGCCGCTTCGTACAATCCGGGATCGATCGAGGCGATGGCCGCCAGATAAATGATCGTTCCCCATCCCGCTTCGCGCCAGATCACCTGAAGGATATAAGTGGGTCTGAACCATTCGGGGGAGAGCAGGAAATTGATTTTGGAAAAGCCCAATTTGACCAGCAGCTCGTTGATGATGCCGCCGTCCATCGTCAGCATGACATAGCTGATCGAGACGATGATCACCCACGACATGAAGTGGGGAAGGTAAACGAGCGTCTGGAACAGCCGCTTGAAGAAGGCGCTTCTGACCTCGTTCAGCATGAGCGCGAGCACGATCGGCACGGGAAAATAGAACAGCAGGTTCAGGCCGAACAGTATCAGCGTATTCGAAAGGATTTTCCAGAAATCCGGATGGGTAAAAAGGCGCTCGAAATGCGCGAACCCCACCCATTCGCTTCCGGTGATGCCCTTGAACGGCTTGTAGTCCTGAAAGGAGATGACAAGCCCGAACATCGGAATATATTTGAAAATGAGAAAATACAAAATGCCGGGAAGAAGCATGACGTATATCCATCGGTTCCTCCACAAGCGCTTCCGCAGCTCGCTCGTCGAGTGCACGGAAACCTCTTGCGGACGGACCGCAGCCGTTTCCTCCATAGCTCCACATCCTTCCGTGTCGTTCAGGTTAACGCGAACCGCTGCGAAGCTTCGCAACCGGCGTTAAGGAAAAGCATCTCCTTGCGGGCGGCGTTTCGGCGTGCCCGAAGCAAGGAGATGCTTCGCGGGGCGTTTGCGTCGATCAGGAGCCCTGCTGCTGCTTATACGCCGCGTTGAATTCTTCGATGATCTTATCGCCGCCTTCTTTTTTCCACCTCTCGATCGCTTTCTCGAAGCCGGCTTTATCGATTTGCCCGTAAATATATTGGTAGGTCGCGTCCGTCACGATTTGCTGAAGCTCGACGCCTTTCTCCGCGTAGGTCGGCGAATCGAGCGCGGCCGTCGGGTCCTTGACGCCGACCTTCTCGTTCTCGATGATCAGCTCCTCGGCGTGAATCCGGCCGGGCAGCTCGTTCAGGCTGTTGTACATGCCGTTCGTTTCGGCTTCGCCGATGACGCTGTCTTTGTAGCCTTTGACCTCGCGTTCCACCAGTTCCTTGTCGTCCGCGACTTTCGCTTTACCGTCGACCACCGTATAGTGAACGCCTTCGATGCCCCAGAACATGAGATTGGCGACTTCCGGCGTCATCATCTTGTCGAAGAAGGCCAGAATCTTCTTCAGCTCGGCTTCGTCCTTGATGGCCGATTTCGGGAACAGGACCACGTTGTTGTAGCCCGGAATCATCCATTGGCGGTACTGGCCGTCGGGTCCGGCAACCATGCTGTGCGCGTCGAGAACGGCGTCCGGCACGTTCTTGATCAAATCCTTGTTCAGCGAGTCGATATCCTGCATCGAACCGCCGATGTAGATGCCCGCCTTGCCGCTCGTAAACAGCTTGACCGCGTCGGTTTTGCTTGTCGCCGCGAAGTCCTGGTTGATGTAGCCGTTGTCGCGCAGCTTTTTGAAGAAATCCATCGTATCGATATATTGCGGGAACATAAACTCCGGCTGAAGCCGGCCGTCTTTTTCGCCCCAATTGTTCGGCGTCCCGAACCAGGACGAGACGGTTTTGAACGCGCCGTATACCAGCTCGTTGCGGTCGACGATGCCGATGGTGTCCTTTTGATGGTTTCCGTCCGGGTCTTTCTCCGTAAACGCTTTCGCCATTTCAAATAGCTCATCCGTGTTTTTCGGCGGCTGAAGGTTCAACTTGTCCGCCCAGTCCTTGCGGTAGATGATGCCTTGCCGTGCGAGCGGACGGCCGACGTAGAGCGAATACAGCTTGCCTTCCACCTTCGTGTTGTCCAAGATTTCCGGCTTCAGCTTGCTCAGGTTCGGAAACTCGCTGAGATAAGGCCCGATCTCCCAAAACTGTCCGTCCTTGATCGCCTCCCTCATCTGCAGGAAAGTCGTGGCGTTCTTCAAATAGGTAACCTGCGGCAGCGATCCGGTCGCAAAGGCCGAGTTCAGCTTTTCTTCGTAGGTGTCCGCGGGGAAAAACTGGTACGTCAGCTTCGTATTGGTCAGCTTTTCGACTTCGTTCTTGATGCGGTCGGGCGGCGTCTCCGCGATGTTCAGCGGCAGCATGATCGTAATTTCCGTCGGCTTCTCGTCCTTGGGCGCTTCCGCGCTGGCGCCGGGACTGCCCGGTTGCGGCGAAGCGTTCGGCTCCTGCGACGAAGCGTTGTTGCCGCCGCCGGAACAAGCCGACAGCAGCAAGGCAAGGGCGGTCAAGGCGCTTAGTGCCGTGGGGAAAGACTTCCTTTTCATTTTCCTCTCTGACCTCCAATTTGGATATTGAATTTCTGACGCTTACAGCGCTTGCAATTTGAACACTACACCGCTGAAAGCGATTTCGTATACAATCCGAGGCTCAGATTGCGCCTTTGACTGGTCGGTTGTGAGAAAAGGATTATTCCCGGTTTGGATGACACCTTGCGGCAAGCCGCCCCGTCGGCCGACTCCGCCAAACGCGGGATGTAATCCGCCCAGTACCCTACATCGCCTACAGTCGCAATCCTCCACCGCCATGTAGTCCGCCCAGTACCCTACATCGCTCACAGCCTCGGTGCTCCACCGCCATGTAGTCCGCCCAGTACCCTACATCGCCTACAGCCGCGATGCTCCGCCGCCATGTAGTCCGCCTAGTACCCTACATCGCTCCGAGCGGCCCCACGGGCCAGCTTGTTTGAACGAGGGTGAGTTGTTGGCCGCGGCCGCGCAGAAAAAAACGACCGCCCGGGATGTTCCCCCGGACAGCCGCCTGCGCTTAGTTGGCGGTCACGAACGAATACTGTTGGCTCGTCGCGCCGGTATCCGTCCGCTGGATCGAATCGGCGCCGTTGTCGGTTGAAGCGTCGACGATATCCAGCACCTTCCGGCTCTTGACGTTCATGATCTTGAAGTAGCCGCCTCCGGCGCTTAGAATGCGGAACTGCTGGTTGTATCCGCCGTTGTCGGCATACTGGATGTTGTTCGCCCCGTCGGCCGTGGAACCGCCGGAGATGTCCATCAATTTGCCGCTGTTGCGGTTTTTGATTTTGTAATAACGGCCGCCCGCGTCGATAAACTGCCAATGCTGGCTTGTCCAGGACCCGTCGGTCCACTGCTCGATCTGGGCGCCGTCGTCCGTCGAGCCGCCGGCGACGCCGAGCAGCTTCGAACTGTTGCGGTTGATGATCTTGTACCAGGAAGACGAATTGACGGGAGGGCTTTCGATGCCGGTCAGCGTTCCGGTTGCGGTATCGACGGTAAGCCGGTCCGCCCAGTTCATCGATAGGGACGTGGCGGTCGGAAACGACAGCGGCAGCCAGACGTATTCGGACGTGTTCACCGCCCCGCCCCACGCTCCGGCCCACCGGTCGCCCATGTACAGATAAGAGGTCGTAGAGGAGCCCTCGATCGGGAGCACAAATGTGGATTGAGAGTTGAACGTATTGGCGTTCCCCAGATTGCTCAGGCCGCTCCACGCGCCCTCGATGCTCGTTGCGACGGCGTATTTGGCCTGGTTGGGCGTCCAGCCGGTAGCGCCGGACGTGATCAGGAAGTAGGTGCCGCCGCGCTTGAACAGCGCCGGCGCTTCGCGGTACTGGCCGGTCCACAGCGTCTGGACGAGCGAGTCGACGCCGAGAAAATCGGAGGTCAGCCGGTAAATGTTGAGATCCGCATTGACCCTGGTGGCCGAGACCAGATAAGCCGTTCCGCCGTCGTTGTAAACCGTCATGTCCCGCGAATCGTAGCCCAGCGGACGGAAGCTGCCGTGATACGTGTACGGCCCCTCCACGTTGCTGGCCGAGGCGACGGCGACTCTCGCCTCGGAATAGTCGGAGCCGTTTTCCTTGTGCATCCACATGACGTATTTGCCGGTCGCGGCATTGTAAAGCACTTTGGGCCGTTCGATATTGGCGGTCGCCAGCTCCGGAGCCGACGATTTGCTCAGCACGTGCGCGCGGAATTCCCAGTTTTTCAAGTCGGCCGAGCGATAGACGGACACGTAGTTGACGCCGTCCCTATTTTCCCCGAACCAGTAGTAATAGCCGCCGACCTTGATGATGCCGCCGCCGTGGGCCTGCACGGGGTTGCCGCTCGTGTCCTTGAACTGAATGCCGTTGTCGATCGTGACCGCCGAGGCGCCGGCGGGGACGGCTCCCGCACCTGCGGTCAAAACAACGGCCAGGACAAGCAAAAGCACGTTCCTTGTCAAGCGTTTCATTCGTCATGAACCTCCTCTCGTTATGGGACAAACAGGTTCCGCGACTTTCTCCGAACAACGCCGCAAAAAAGCGAGCCCGCCATCAGTAAGCGCTTTCACTTCCTTTCCTAAAAAAGTGGAAGGGCAGCCTTCCCATTTTGACCGTAACACATCCGGGAGAAGGCCGCGTAATGTTATTTCTACCTTTTTTGCCATTATTTTGACTTTATGACGCCGGTCCGAAATAGGCTTGCGTAAATTCCTCGATGATCCGGTTGCCGCCGCTCTGCTTCCAGCGCTCGATCTCGCGCTTAAAGCCCGCCACGTCGAGTTTGCCCAATATATAATGGTAGGTAGCGTCGGAGATGATTTTGTTCAGCTCGGCATTCCGCTCGTCGTAGGTGACGGATTCGAGATTGACCGTCGGGTCCTTCACGATGAATTTCTCGTTGTCGGCGCTGAGCCGTTCCGCCTTTTCCGTCAGCGGCTCCTGCTCCGCGATCTTCATCAGGTTCGGATTGCTCAAATCGGCGATCATCAGCGTATACAGCGCGTTCACTTCCATGACCCTAAGCCGCGTGCTTTCCTTCGGCAGCACCACCTGCTGCCCTTTGCGAATATAATGGCGGCCTTCCAGGCCGTATTTCATCAGGTTGGCGATATCCGCATCCATCGTCCGGTCGAAAAAGCCCAAAATCCGCTTTAATTCCTCCTCGGTTTTGATCGCTTTCTTGGAGAACAGGTACAGCCCGTTATAATTGGGAATGGACCATATGCGGTATCCGTACGGGCCCTCGATCCGGTTGACGACCGTAAACCGCGCCGACGGATCGATCGCCGCCGCTTCGTCCGACAGCCGCTGCACGTCGGTCATGCTGCCGATGTAGACGCCCGCTTTGCCGCGGATGAGCATATCGCGCTGTACCTCCTTGCTGGTCACGGCGAAATCGGGATTCACGATTTTCTCGTCGTACAACCGTTTCATAAAATTCATCGTGTCGATGTACGCCTGCGTCTCGAACTCCGGAACAAGCCGGTGCCCCTCGACGCCCCAGTTGTTGGGCGTGCCGAAGTAGGAGCCGAGCGTCTTGAAAGCGCCGAACACGAGATCGTTGCGGTCGGTAAGGCCGTACGTATCGTCGATCCCGTTGCCGTCCGGATCGTCCTTCGCGAACCTGCGCATCACTTCGTACAGCTCGTCGATCGTGCGCGGTTCCTTCAGGCCGAGGTTTTCCAGCCAATCTTCGCGGAGGATCACCCCTTGTCTGGAAGACGGGCGTTCGGTGTACAGGCCGTAGATTTTGCCGTCCAGCGCCGTCTGCTTCAAAATGTTCGCATTCAGCCGCCTCAGATTCGGATACCCGTCCAGATAAGGACCGATTTCCCAGAACGCGCCCGAACGGATCGCGCTCTTCATAAACATGTAGTCCGTATATTTGACAAACGTCGCCTTCTTCAGGGTTCCCGTCGTCAGCGCGGTGTTCATCTTGTCGGTATAGATGCCGTCCGGCACCCACTCGATATCCAGCTCCGTTCCGGTGCCTTCTTCGATCGCCTTGATCAGGGTCTCGGACGGCTTTTGCGGAAAATGCAGCGGCGCCATCACCGTCAGCGCCGTCCGGTCCTCCGGCGCCGAACCGGCGCCGGTCGTCGTCGCAAGGCTGCAGGAGACAAGCAGCAAGCCGATCAGCGGCATCACCGCCAGGTGCCGAAATTTGATCATCCGAAATCCTCTCCCGATTCGTTGTGTAAGGCCGTCATGTGACGTAATGATTATGAGCTTACGAGATGATTATTGTTCAAGGGGAATCGCTTGGCGTACAATCAGATTATCATCTATCCGAGGCAAGGTGTGGCTGCTGATGCGCTCCTACAGCTTTTTGACCAGGCTGACCGTTTTCGGTTTTCTGCTGAGCACGCTTCCGGTGCTGTTCATCGGCATCTTCTCTTACGCGACATCGTCCGGAGAGATCCAAAGCCACGTCAACAAAGGGAAAATGCAGTTATTGGTTCAAATTAATGCCAATGTAGAGCAAATCCTGGTCACTGTCAACCACACGCTGAATCAGGTGCTGAACTCGACCGTTCTGAAACGGGCCATGAGCAACCCGCTTTCTGAAACCGATTTCATTTTATATGACAACCTGAGAAACGAACTTCGTCATATGCAATCGTTCGATACGCGGCTGGAAGATGTGATTCTGATCAACCGCAATCATAACTGGATGGTCAAAAATTCGGGGCTTTACCGGTTCGACGAATACGCTCATCACGACGCATTGGCGAAACTGATCGACGCTCCCGGCGACAGCGCCTGGATGCTGAACCCTTCGGACTGGTTCTACAGCGAAGAAAACGCCGGCAGCCCGCCTTGCCGATACAGCATCAGCCTGCTCAAAAAGCTGCCGGTCAGCGGCCTGGAGAAAAGCGGCCTCGCCCTCGCCAATATTCCGGCCTGCAGCCTTCAGGACTTCCTGCAAAGCGACGGGGAGCAGGACGACCGGCTGATGGTCGTCGGAGACGACGGACGGCTGCTGCTGCACCCGGACCCCGGAATGATCGGGCAGACGCTGGAAGCGGCAGGGCTGAAGCAAACGGACAAATTGACCGGCGACAGCGGGCAGTTCCGGACGAAAATGGAACAGCAGGCGTATACGGTCACTTACTTCCGTTCGCCCTACAACAACTGGACCTACCTGTCGTTCACGTCGATCCGCAGCTTGACCAAGGAATCGGACAAAATCGGCATGTACACGCTGTTTGTCTGCCTGTTTATGCTGCTCCTGATGCTGGCGATTGCCTGGACCGGTTCCCGGCGGATGTATACGCCCGTTCAGCAGCTGCTGCGGCAGCTCGACACCGGCATGACAGCCGGAAAAAAAGGGCGCAGCGACGAATTCCAGGTTATCGGCGAACAGGTGCGGAACTTGTTTCAGTCCAAGTCCCGGCTCGAACAGGAAGTTCACCGGCATCTGAATCAGGTGTCCGGTTTTTATTTGATGAAGGCCTATCAGGGCGGCGTCAAGCTTAGCGAGCTCGGCGAGCAGCTGGAGCGGTTCGGCTACGGCGAACGCATCCGGAGCTGGGAACTGAAGGCGGTGCTGACGCTGCAGATCGACTCGCTGGAGCAGACCGGTTACGAGAAACGCGACTTGGAGCTTCTGCTGTTCGCCGTTCAAAACATGACCGAAGAAATCATCCCGGCCGAGCGGCGTCTGGCGCCGGTTACCATCGAGCATACCGTTGTGCTGACGGTCGGCGGCGCGCCCGGTCCGACGAACGATTTCAAAGCCGATACGTACGCGCTCACGGAAGAGCTCCAGCGGAAAATCCACGATGTGCTGAA
Source organism: Cohnella laeviribosi DSM 21336 (assembly GCF_000378425.1). Classification (GTDB taxonomy): domain Bacteria; phylum Bacillota; class Bacilli; order Paenibacillales; family Paenibacillaceae; genus Cohnella; species Cohnella laeviribosi. The sequence goes on from NZ_KB899821.1 coordinate 52,795, forward strand.
GCTGACCGTCAGCATCGGCATCAGCCTGCCGTTTCGCCGGCTCGCAGGTCTGTCCGACGCCTACCGTGAAGGATTGGAAGCGCTTCGCCAGCGGCTCAAGCTGGGCGGCGGCATCATCGTTCAATACGAGCACCTGAACGCGGGCAAGCATGTCCTTCATCTGCACTACCCGTATCAGAGCGAAAACGAGCTGATCGAAGCGATGAAGCTGGCGGACAAGGACAAGGCGAAAGAGCTGCTGCATCAATTTCTCGCGCAGGTGTTCGCGGCCGAAACCTCGCCCCGCGAGTGCCAAATTCCGCTCACGCGGCTGCTGAACAACCTGCTTGTCGTCATGCAGGAATCGGGCATTTCCGTCAACCTGATCCACCCGGAGCGAGGCTCGCTTTTCGAAGACCTGCTGGAGTTGAACACGCCGACGGAAATCGAGGACTGGTTCTGGACCTCCGTCGTTCACCCGGTGCTCCGCATCTTCCGCGACCGGCAGGACGCGCAATACGCCAATATTTCCGAGAAAATCATCGACCTGGTCCACCGGTACTACGATACCGACCTGACGCTGGAGGAATGCGCCGCCAAGCTGCACTACAATCCCAATTACCTGAGCAGCGTTTTCCGCAAGGAGACGGGGCGTTCGTTCAGCGAATACCTGACCGCCTACCGGTTTCAGATGGCCAAAAAATGGCTCGCCGAAACCGAGATGCCGATCAAGGACATCGCGGCGCGGCTGCGCTACAACAATTCGCAAAATTTTATCCGCTCGTTCCGCAAGCAGGAAGGCGTCACCCCCGGACAATTCCGGGAGACTCGGGGCAGGACGGCGACATAGCGCCGGGCAAGAAGCTTCCGCCAGCGTTGGCGGAGCGGACGGCTTCCCGTTGACGGAGCGATGCCGGGGGCGTCGGGCGAACCGTTAAAAAAGGAACCCGCGGCCGTCGGAACGGCGCTTCGGGCTCCTTTTTCTGATTATTTCACGCCGAGCAGGTCCAGATGCTTGCCGATATGGCTTCGCAGCGCGGCCTCGTAATCTTCCTCGCGCTCGCTGAGCGTCCGGAAAAACTCGTCGCGGAACAGGCTCGAACCGTCGTCCTTTTTCGCCTGCAGCAACAGGCCGTAGGTGATATGGAGAAGCTGGCGCGCGTCGTTCTCGTTCATGTACGAAGGCAGCTCCTCGTCGGACACGTCGGCAAGCGGGCGGATGTTGTTCAGATTGGTCGTGACATGGTAATAAGCGGTCGCCTCTTCAAAATGCTCGAGCGCATACTGATGCATGCGGCGGTACAGGCCCGGATTCGTCTTGGCGACGATCCGCACCGCCTCCAGCCAGTTCGTGCCCGCCGTCTTGACGTGGAACCGCCCGTTCGTATAGCGGCCGACAAGCGCGAACACGCTGAATTTGTCGCTGCCCGAATGGATGCTCAGCTTATAGCCGAAACGATCCGCAATCGCGGCGTGAACGGCCAGTTCGCGCTCGAATTGGGCGATATCGCCGATATAGTCGATCCCCTTCTGGAATTCGCCGATAAACCGCGGGGCCATGCTGAAGATATCGACGTTTTTGCCGATGAGCTCCGAAGCGACCAGAAAATGCGAGCCCGGCGCGGTCGGCGTCAGCGTCTCGTCGATCGAAATTTCGAAGTCGACGGCGCGGCCTGCGGTTTGAATATATTTTTCGTAAATATAAATCATGAACTGAATCGCTTCGCGATAGACGAGCACATCCCGCATCAGCGTTGCGGCGTCGAAATGAATGGCGTGCGGACCGACCTGGAACGTTTTGTCCAAATATTTCGCTTCATAGTGGCTGCGCACGGATTCCGGCAACTCTTCGTATTTCCGCTTCACTTCCGATTCGCCGGCCTGGGCGGCTTCGTTGTCGATCTGCTCGGAGCAGTCCAGCGTCAGCATCGTAAACCCGAGATCGAGGGCCATGCGGATGTCTTCTTCCTTTTTCAGATGGTCGCCGTCCGCCCCATAGCCTTCGGTATACCCTTCCTGGAAAACGGCATAGGCCGCCGCGTCGATCACCTGCTTGTAGTCGCGTCCGGTAAGCGCAAGTTCGCGTATGCTTTGCTGAGCCAAAATGGGATGGATGGCGCGTCCTCTCACCGTTTGCACATGGCCGGGACCTGCGATGCCGAGGCGATCCCCGAGCCCGATGGTCGCGCTCTGCTTGCCGAAAGCCTGCGGTACGGTAAACGGAAAATGGCGGTTGAGCACAAGCCGGTTCTCGTGCGAAAGCTCGCACAGCTTGACGCCGTCCGCCTCTTCGCCGCGCAGCTCGTCGTACAGCTTGCCGCTTCCCTCCGCGACGAGATATTTGCGTCCCTCCGCCTTGATCATCTGCACGCGGGTTCCTTCGGATTCGTGCCTGGAACGGGGATAAACGTGTACCTGGCCTGCGGCCAGCCGTTCGATGATGGATTGCGCTTTCATTTTTCTTTACGCTCCTTTCATGATAACAACGTTGTTATATTGATGCGGCAAAAGCGGCCGATCGAAGGATTTCCCCTATCGATCTCTCGGCCGCCTTGCGCCCGTCATCCTTAATATTTAATCCCGGTTAAAAGACTCGCCGATTCGCCTCAAAGCCTCCCGGTAGACGGTTTGAAGCGGCACGCCGTGAAGCCTTGCGGCTTGGGCGGCATCTTCGAATTCCGGCGAAGCCTGGACCAGCTCTCCGTTCTCGTAGCCCAGCTTGACGCGGACCCGGCCGTAGGGCGTCTCGACCGTCTGCCATTTGCGGTCCAGCATGCGGCGCGTTCGTTCGCTTCTGCGGACGCCGAAGGTGGATGTCTCGGCAAGCAGCGTCGCTTCGCAGGCCGCCGCGTCCTCAGGCAGGCAAACGACGGTCGCAAGCACGCCCGGACGGTTTTTCTTCATATATACCGGCGTGTAATATACGTCGAGCGCGCCGGATGCAAGCAGGCGCTCCATCGCATAGCCCATCGTTTCGCCGCTCGAATCGTCGATTTGCGCTTCCAGCACGACGACCCGCTCTCCCGGCGCGGACGGAAGCTCGCGATGGAGCAGAATCGCCCGGAGCACATTCGGGAATTCGAAGTCCTTGTTCCCGGCTCCATAGCCGATGCGGTCGATCGTCCCTTCGGGAATCGGTCCGAAGCCGGAAGCGAGCGCCTTCGCGATGCCCGCGCCGGTCGGCGTCGTCAGCTCGGCGTTGGCCGGCATCGACGCCAGCGGAATGCCGCGCAGAAGCTCGGCCGTAGCCGGAGCCGGAACCGGGTACAGCCCGTGCGCGATCCGCACCTTGCCCATGCCGGTCGGAATCGGGGAGACGACGATGTCGTCGACGCCCAGATTCTCGAGCGCCAGGCAAACGCCGATGATGTCGATAATCGAGTCCATCGCTCCGACTTCATGGAAATGGACCTCCGACGGCGCGATGCCGTGGATTTTCCCCTCCGCCTCGGCAATCCGTTCGAACACCTTCGCGCTGCGCTCCTTCACGCGGGCCGGCAGGTCGGAGGCCTCGATCATGGCGAGAATATCCGCCGCTTTGCGATGCTCGTGGTGATGATCATGCTCGTGGCCGTGCGAATGCGGGTGGCCATGCGTATGTGCGTGCCCATGGCCGTGCTCGTGATCGTGCTGGTGCGCGCGAGCGTGGTCATGCGCGTGAGGGTGTTCATGCGCGTGAGGGTGTTCATGCGCGTGAGGGTGTTCATGCGTATGCGCGTGATCGTGCACATGAAGATGATCGTGGCTCGGATGCGCATGACCGCGCTCGTGCCGGCCTTGTTCGGACTCGCGCCGATGGACGTGCCCTTCCGCGTGCCCTTGGGGGGTATCGCGTTCCGGGAACGTCAGCTTGAGCAGTTTGGCGGAAATTCCCCGGCGGACGGTCGGCACGAACGCCATCCGGAACGGGTCGAGCGGCAGCCGCCGCAGCTCCGACTCGATATAGGCCGGATCGGCGCCCAAATCGACGAGCGCCGCCAGCGTCATGTCCCCGGCGATGCCGGAGAAGCAGTCCAGATACAAGGTTTTGCGTATTTTCTTCGCTTCGGTCATGTTGCCGCCTCCGCCGCCAGTTGTTGAATCATCGCCGCGTTGTAGCCCGCGCCGAAGCCGTTGTCGATGTTGACGACCGACACCCCCGCCGCGCAGGAAGTCAGCATCGACAGCAGCGGCGTCAGCCCCTGAAAATGCGCCCCGTAGCCGACCGAAGTCGGCACGGCGATGACGGGCCGGCGCACCATGCCGCCGACTACGCTGGCGAGCGCGCCTTCCATCCCGGCCACGACGATGACGACGTTCGCGGCCCGGACGCGGTCGCGATGCGCGAGCAGCCGGTCGATGCCCGCAACGCCGACATCGTAGATGCGGTCCACCTCGCAGCCCATCCACTCGGCCGTGCCCGCCGCTTCCTCCGCGACGGGAATGTCCGCGGTGCCTCCGGTCAGCACGGCCACCTTCCCGGGCAGCCGCCGGTCCGCCGCGCCGTACACGATGAGCCCCGAACGCGGATCATGCTTCGCTTCGGGCACGGCCGCAAGAACCGCTTCCGCCATCTCCGCCGACGCGCGCGTCAGCAGCGCGCGGCCGTGCTTCTGCACAAGCCGCTTGAAGATCGCGGCGGCCTGCTCCGCCGTTTTGCCCGGTCCAAACACGACCTCGGGATGCCCGGTTCGCTGCTCTCTTGCCACATCCAGCTTGCAGAACTCCATGTCTTCGAATCCGCCGTTCACGCTTTCGCACGCTCCAATGCCCGGTTCATGCTGCCGCTGGCATAGCCCTCCAAATCCATCGCCACATGCGTATAGCCGATCTCCCGGAGCTCTCGGGCGATGTCGGCTCCGCGCTCGACAAGAAGCGCCATATCCTTGGGCTCGACCTCGATGCGCGCGACGTCGCCGTGCGATCGTACCCGCACCTGCCGGATGCCCAGCGACCGGATGTAACGCTCCGCCCGGCCGACGCGGGTCAGCTTCTCGAGCGTAATCGTTTCCCCGTAGGCAATCCGGGAGGACAGGCAGGCAAACGACGGCTTATCCCAGGTCGGCAAGCCCATTTGCCGGGACAGTTCGCGGATTTCCTCCTTATAAAGCCCCGCTTCCTGCAACGGTCCGCGCGCGCCGTACTCGCGAGCCGCCCGGATGCCGGGACGGTGCTCGTTCATGTCGTCGGCGATCAGCCCGTAAGCGATAAATCGGTAGCGTCCCCCGCGCACATACGGCTCCAGATGCTCGAACAGGCTTTTTTTGCAGAAATAGCAGCGGTTCCCGTTGTTCTCCTTGTACCCGGGAATGTCGAGTTCCGACGTTTCGATCACTTCGTGCGGAGCGTCGAGCAGCTTGGCAAGCCGGCGCGCTTCCGCGAGTTCCTCGGACGGATACGTTTCCGAATCCGCCGTGACCGCCAGCACCCGCTCGCGGCCAAGCGTATCGATCGCCGCTTTGAGCAAAAAGGTGCTGTCCACCCCGCCGGAGAACGCCACCACCACCGATTCCATTTCGGTCAGAATGGCCTTAAGCTTTTCGTATTTTTCCACCGCTTGCGACACCGGACACCGCTCCCTTCTCCATCAGCCACGGATCGCTTGCCGCCGTTCAAAGCCGGAAAGGTCCTTCATGCTGTCTTTGAGCTTGTCATACAATCCGAGATAAATCGGGAAAAGCTCGTTGTAAACCGCGGCCCGCTCCGGATTCGGTTCGAAGACTTGCGCCTTGGCGCTCTCCCACCGAAGCAGCGGACCTTTGGCGTCCTCCAGCGCATAATAGCCGAGCTGAGCCGCGCCAAGCCCCGAGCTTTCGATGATCTCGGGCACCGCAACGGGCGTCCCGAGCAGATCGGCCGCCATCTGGCACCAGGACGCCGACCGGGCAAAGCCCCCCGACGCGAGCAGACGGGTCGGCTTTCCGGCGCGCTCCTCGAGCAGCGACTGAATGGCGCGGACTTGGAACAATACCCCTTCCAGCCCGGCCTTGAGCATGTGCTGCTCCCTGTGAGCCAGCTTCAGCCCGAACCACATGCCCCTGGCGTTCGCGTCCCAGAACGGCGCCCGCTCTCCGGACAGCAACGGCATCATCAGCAGGCCGTTCGCGCCGGGCGGCACCGATTCGGTCAGCGGAATGACCGCTTCCATCGGCTTTCCGGGATACAGGCGCTCGGCCGCCCACTGCGCTACGATGCCGCCGTTGTTGGACGCGCCGCCGACGATCCAGCGGTTCTCCGTCAAGGCGTAGCAGAAGAGGCGTCCCTTCGGATCAAGCGACGGCGCGTCCACCATGGCGCGAACGGCGCTGCTCGTGCCGATCGTGACGCCGAACAGCCCCGGCGCGGCGGCGCCGATGCCGAGGTTGGCGAGCACGCCGTCCGATGCGCCGGTTACAAACGGCGTGTCGGGCGACAGCCCCATCCGTTCCGCGAAGTCCGTTTTCAAGCCGGTCAGCTTATACGTCGTCGGCACGGGCTCGGGCAGCCGGTCGGCGCCGATGCCGGCCAGCTTCAGCGCTCCCTCGTCCCAGTTCAGCTCCCGCAGGTTGAACAAGCCCGTGGCGCTTGCGATCGAATAATCGACGACGCAGCGGCCGAAAAGGCGGTACAGCACATATTCCTTGATGCCCAGCCATTTCTTCGCCTTCGCGAGCAGCTCCGGCTCCCGCTCCCGCATCCAGATCAGCTTGACGAGCGGAGACATCGGATGCACGGGCGTTCCGGTCCGCAGGTACACGTCCAGCCCCGTGCCGTCCGCATTCAGCCGTTCCGCCTGCTCCGCGCTCCGCTGATCCGCGAACGTGATGCTGGGCGTAAGCGGACGCCCGTCCTCATCGATCGCGATGAGGCTGTGCATCGCGGAGCTGAACGAAACGCACAGCACCTGCTCCGGCTTCAGCTCCGCGTCGTCGACCACCCCGCGGACCGTCCGCAGCACCGCCGCGAAGATTTCCTCCGGGTCCTGCTCCGCGTATCCGGGCTTCGGCGTATGCAGCGGATATTCCGCCGAGCGGCCGGCCAGCACCCTTCCTTCGGGATCGATGGCCAGCGTCTTTGTGCTTGTCGTACCGATATCGACGGCTAATACGCATGATGTCCGATCGTTCATTTCGGCAAATATCCTTCCTCGTCAAAGCTCCACTCGTACGGTCCTTCCAGCACTTCGATCTGCGGATGCTTCAGCGCCTCGGGCAGCAGCGCTTCCGATATCTCGATTTCGCCGAGGTGCAGCGTATCGCGGATCCGAACGAGTTTGCACTGGGTGTAGTCGAGAATGTTGCACGTTTTGACCGCGGCCTTGATCGCCTCCCGGTCATTGGGCAGCGTCGTCGCCTGCTTCGTCGGGGCGCACACCGTCGAGGTCAGGCCGTTCGCGTACGTGCCCGGCCAGTCGGTTTTGTCCACGAGCCGCTGCGTCGTAAAGTCCGCGGTGCCGACGCCGTTCGCATTGCCTTTCGATTCCGGCGTCAAATCGAGCACGACCATCTTGTTCACCTCGGGCCCGCCATAGGCGTAAGGCGTCGGATAGCGGCCGGTAATGTTCGGGTCGGCCCCGTCGCCGCTGATGTTTTTGCCGATATAATCGATCACCAGCACGTCGATCTGGGGAAACAGAATTTTCGGAAGCCGGGATTTCGCTTCCTCCAGCAGCGGAGGCTCCTTTTCCAGCATCTCCTCCGCGGCGATGACTTCGACCCGGCAGATTTGGTCGTACGCGTTCTCCACAACGGCGACGCCGTAGCGGATCGGCAGCTTTTCGATCATCACCTGGGCCATCGCGGGCACGTTTTCCGCCATATATTTGAACCCGAGCTGATGGCACGCTTCCGCGCCCTTTTGCTTGCCGAGCCCGATCGAGATCATCTTGAGCAGCCCGCTCTCGACTTTGCCCCGGAATGCCGTATGCGGCTTGATCCGGTTGATGACGACGATGACGTCCGCCTCCTTGGCGGCGATGGCATCGCAGTATACCGGCAGTCCGTTCGGCAGCCGGTCGAGCAGCACGACCTCCATCGAGGAGCGAACGGGAACGCCCATCCGCTGCTCGTCGATGCCGAGATGCGCAAGCACTTCCTTCTGCCCTTCGGCCGTCGCGCCCCCGTGGCTGCCCATGCACGGCACGATAAACGGCTCGGCGCCCTGCCGCTTCAAATCGTCGATGACCGCTTTCGTCAGCTCGTCAATCCGGTTGATGCCCCGGCTTCCGACGGCCACCGCCACCTTCTGTCCCGGCTTGACGGCGGCGCACGGCGCGGCGCGCAGCTTCTCCGCCAATTCGCCGATCGGGTCCGCGAGCTTGTCGTCGGGAAATTTCTGGCGGATGCGCACCATGCGCGGAATCGGGATGCCTTCCAGCAATTTGGTCAAAATATCGCTCATATCGTCATCGCTCCAAATCCGCCGTCCACCCGCAGCGTCGTTCCCGTTACGAACGAGGACGCTTTGGCGGAAGCGAGATAAATGACCGCGCCTTGCAGCTCCTCCGGTTTGCCGAACCGGCCCATCGGCGTATGGTTCATAATCGACTGCACCCGTTCGGGAGACAGGATTTTACGGTTTTGCTCGGCCGGAAAAAAGCCCGGAATAATCGCATTCACCCGAACGTTGTGCGGAGCGAACTCGCGCGCGAGAAATTTCGTGATGCTGTTGATGCCCGCCTTGGAAGCGGAATACGTAAACACCTTGGACAGAGGCGGGTCGGACGACACCGATGAAATGTTGATGATGGAGCCTCCCTCGCCCTGATCGATCAGCCGTTTGCCGAATATTTGCGCGGTCAGGACCGCGCTTTTCAGGTTGACGTCCATAATCCGGTCCCATTCTTCCATCTTCAGTTCGAAAAACGGGGTCGAGCTGTTCATTCCCGCACAGTGAACGACCGTATCGACGCGGCCGCCCCACTCCAACACGCGGCGAAGCGTCTCGCGCAGGTCTTCCTCGCGCGTCGCGTCGGCGCGGATGCAGACCGCTTCCCCGCCGGCTTCGGCGATCCGGTTGCGGACCGCTTCGGCTTTGTCCATATCCCGTCCGACGACGGCGACTTTCGAACCGGCTGCCGCAAGCGCTTCCGACATGGCGCCGCCAAGCACGCCGTTGCCGCCGATCACGACCGATACCGTACCTCGAAGATCAAATAAATTCATGTCCATCCCCCAATTGCCGCATGGTGAAAAGCACTAAATAACAACGTTGTTATTGCCATCATAGCCGAAACCCTCTCCCGTGTCCATAGGATACGCAAAATGAAAATCGACTTCCTTTTCATGATACGATCGTATAAGATAAGGATAATAACAACGTTGTTAACCGCAGCGGCCGGCAGCCCGTTTGGAGATAGCCGGCTCCGTTTGGGCAAATCTTCCCGACGGATCGGTTCCCGTTTCGTTTATGTCGTTCAATTCGTTTGCGGAGGTGGCGGCCTTTGTCCGTTACGATCAAAGACATCGCCGAGCGCGCCGGCGTAAGTTTTTCCACCGTGTCCAAAGCGCTCCGGAACAGCCCGCTCGTGCATGAGAAGACCAAGGCGAAAATTCTCGCGATCGCCAAGGACATGGGCTACCAGCCGAATATCGCGGCCCGGCGGCTCGTCTCCAAGCGCAGCGGCGTCATCGGCGTCGTCTGGCCTTCCGTCGAGCGCACGACGCTGTCCTCTCTCATCACGCTGATCAATGCGGAATTGGAGAAAAGCGGGTACGCCACGCTGTTGTCCATCAACCGGGCCGATTCGGCGATCGAGACGTTCCGCCGGTTCCAGGTCGACGCGATCCTGCTGTTTTCGGAGCGGGCCGAACCGCAGATCAATTCCGCCGTAGCGAGGGGCATCCCGGTGCTTTGCTACGGAAACGCAGTGCGGTCGGTTTTTCCCACGCTGGACATCAACCGCAAAAAAGCGGTGCGGCTTGGCGTCCGCCATTTGTTCGAACTGGGCCACCGCAGCATGGCGTATATCGGGAGGCCGAATGTCCGCGACCCGCTCCAGGAGGAAAAGGCGTCCGCCTTTCTCGAAGAGCTGCGCAGCCTGATCGGCGAGGCCGCTTCGGAGCAAACGGTCGTGACGACATCCGGAATGGAGTTTCACGACGGCTATCTCGCGGCCAAAGCGCTGCTGCAGTCTCCGGATCGTCCGACCGCGCTGTTCGGAGGAAGCTACGATCTGACGAGGGGAATTTTGCGCGCCGCCGCCGAGCTGCATATTCGCATCCCCGAAGAGGTGTCGCTTGTCGCCTTCGACCACATCCCGCAGATGGACAATCTGGAAGTGCCGGTCACGGCGGTCGGCGTCGATATTTCGACCATGGCCGCGACGCTCGCCCGCAAGCTGCTCGACATGATCGAGGCGGGGCCGGGCGGACGGGAGGACGACGCGGGAAGCGCCGAAACGGTCGTGCTCGAGCCCGAGCTGGTCTTGCGGGCTTCGACCGCGCCGCCTGCTTCGGGTCGCGGGAGCTGAGCGCTGCGCATCTTCAGCGCACGTATGCCGTACGGGCTGATCCCGTGAATACGGGGCGTTTCGGCCTAAATCCGCCGTTTTTTCAAAGAAGATGCGATGCGCTTGAACGGTGCTGGGTTACGGGTTTGCTTTTCACCAGAAAAAAGCCGAATACCGCGGCAATAACAGCGATCAACAGGCCGGCTATCAAACCTAAAAAACGCGGAGACATCACTTCCAACAACAATCCGGAGAGGAACATGGTGGCGCCTAAGATGGAGTTTCGCAAAGTCGAAAATAGACCGAACATGCGTCCATGAAGGTTACGGTCGATGGTATGCATCACCAACGTATTGGTGCTCGCATTTCCCACGCTTGCGCCTACGGTGGCTATGAGGAGAAAAAGAGAAGCAAAAGTCAAATTGGGCGACTGGCTTACAAGCAGATGGGCAATCCCCTCGACGACAAACCCGACGGCTGCGGCAGGCAATATCCAGCGGGACAGGTACGGGGTCAATCCTCCTCCCAAAATGAAGCCCAATCCCAGTGAGGCGTATAAAATCCCGACTCCTTGATTGCCGGCATGAAAAATGTCAAAGGAATAGACGCTTAACAATACGTTAACCGCCCCGCCTCCAATAGGCCATAGTGCGGAAAGAATGATCATCACCTTAACGAATGAAGAGGATCGAACGATCGCGTACGTTTCGCTCATTTGACGCTTGATTTTCGTTTGGACGGCGCGCTTTTCCGAGACGGGGACTTGAATGTTTAGGGTCAACAGAGCGGAGAACAGAAAGGACAGCGCGTTTAGCCAAAATGCCTCATGCTAATCGTTTTTGGACACTCCGTTTAATAACGGTATATGGATAATATAAATAATTATAGAAAAACCAAAATAGGTCTTTTTTCGCTTTTTTAGGTATAACATGATCGGACTCCGCCAAAAAAAAGTTCCGCCCGCCCCAAAACGGGTGCGAACGGAACTTAACGACAGCGCCCGGACAAATCCGGTTGCGTTGTACGATCAACCGATACGGTTTTACAGCCGCGCTTCCAGCGCCTTCTTCTCGGCTTCGTAGCCCGGCTTGCCGAGCAGCGCGAACATGTTTTTCTTGTAAGCTTCGACGCCCGGCTGGTCGAACGGATTGACGCCGAGCAGGTAGCCGCTCACGCCGCACGCGATTTCGAAGAAATACACGAGCTTGCCGAACGTGCGCGGGGTCATGTCCGGAAGATGAACGACCAGGTTCGGCACTTGGCCGTCCGTGTGCGCCAGCAGCGTGCCTTCGAACGCTTTCTTGTTGACGAAATCGAGCGTTTTGCCCGCCAGGAAGTTCAGGCCGTCCAGATCGGCCGGATCGCTTTCGATCGTAATTTGCTCCGGCACTTCGCCCACTTGCAGCACCGTTTCGAAGATGATCCGGTTGCCTTCCTGGATGAACTGCCCCATCGAGTGCAAGTCCGTGGAGAAGTCGACCGATGCCGGGTAAATGCCTTTGAAGTCTTTGCCTTCGCTTTCCCCGTACAGCTGCTTCCACCATTCGGAGACGAAATGCAGGCCCGGCTCGTAGTTGACGAGAATCTCGACCGTCTTGCCTTTGCGGTAAAGCGCGTTGCGGATCGCCGCGTATTGGTAGGCCGGGTTTTCATGCACATTCGGGTTATTGTAAAGCTTGGCCGCTTCCTGCGCGCCCTGCATGATCTCTTCGATGTCGATGCCGGCGGTCGCGATGGGCAGCAGTCCGACAGCCGTCAGCACGGAGTAGCGTCCGCCCACGTCGTCCGGAATGACGAACGATTCGTAGCCTTCCTCGGTCGCCAGCTTCTTCAGGGCGCCGCGCGCCTTGTCGGTCGTGGCGTAAATGCGTTTCCGCGCCTCTTCCTTGCCGTATTTCTTCTCCAGCGCATCGCGGAAAATGCGGAAGGCAATCGCCGGCTCCGTCGTCGTGCCGGATTTGGAGATGACATTGATCGACCAATCCTTGCCTTCGAGCACCTGGAGCAGGTGGGCGACGTAGGTCGAGCTGATGTTGTTGCCGGCAAAGAAAATTTGCGGCGTCTTGCGCTGCTCTTTGCTGAGCGTGTTGTAGAACGAATGCGACAGCATTTCGATCGCGGCGCGCGCGCCCAGATAGGACCCGCCGATGCCGATGACGACCAGCGCGTCCGAATCCGACTGGATTTTCTTCGCGGCCGCTTGAATGCGGGCGAATTCCTCCTTGTCGTAATCGAACGGCAGGTTGATCCACCCAAGGAAATCGGAACCGGCGCCGGTGCCGTTATGTAGCTGCTCATGCGCCAGGCGGACGGCAGGGGCGAGGTTGTCGATTTCGTTTTGGCCGACGAACTGCAGCGCTTTGGAATAGTCCAAACGAATCGTAGCGCTCATTTTTTCACGTATCTCCCTTCACTCACTATCGGCATGCTCTCTTGCGCGTAGCTTTAGAATACTCAAAAACCTGCCGCGGCACAAGCTTGTACGAACGAGTTTCATCAACTCTTCATGTATAAGTTCCCATCCTCATCCAAATGTGATACAAAGATGATAACGAGAGAAATGGAGGTTTCGTGCATGAGCAAAATCGGTTTTATCGGTTTGGGGATTATGGGCAAGCCTATGGCGGCGAACCTGCTGCGCAAAGGCTACGAGGTTACCGTCTACAACCGCACTCCCGGGAAAGCGGACGAGCTTGCGGCGCTTGGGGCGCTCGTTGCAAAGACGCCGCTGGAACTTGCGCAAGCCTCCGACGTCGTCGTCACGATGGTCAGCAACGACCAGGCGGTCGAAGAGATCTATTTCGGACAAAACGGCATCGCGGCCGGCATCCGTCCGGGCTCGACCGTCATCGACAGCAGCACGATTTCGCCGAGCCTGGCAAGGCGGATCGCATCCGAGCTTGCGGAGAAGTCGGTCCGGTTTCTCGACGCGCCGGTAACGGGCAGCAAGCCGGCCGCCATCGACGGCACGCTGCTGTTTATGGTCGGGGGCGACAAGGAAACGGTCGAGGCGCAGCGCGAGCTGCTGCTCGCCATGGGACGCGAGGTGCTGCACATGGGCGAGAACGGCAGCGGCGCGGCGGCCAAGCTGGCGCATAATACGATCGTCGGCATCAACGCCGCCGGCCTGATCGAAGGGATGGCGATCGCCGCCAAAGCGGGCATCGACGCCGAATCGTTCCTGAAGGTGGTGCAGGGCGGCGGCGCGGCGAGCAAGCAGGCCGAGCTCAAAGGCCGGAAAATAATCGGTCACGACTTCAGCGTCCAGTTTTCGCTCGCCCTGATGCTGAAGGATTTGAAGCTGTCGTCGGCGCTGACCGACGGGCTCGGCGTGCCGACGCCGATGCTGGAAGCGGCCAAAAGCCTGTTCCAAACGGGCCAGGCGGCCGGCTACGGGGATGAGGACCTCGCCGCGCTCGCGCGCGTGTACGAATCGTGGATCGGCAGACGGATCGGGGAATAATGCTGTACGTATGCTAACGGGGCGGCCCATAAGCGAGCGTAACCGACGAAGGGACTGGCTCATCAAGGCGATACCCAAAAAGCTAGCCCCCGCATAAGAACGAATGAACCTCCCAAGCCACTGTAAAAGCGCAGGTCGGAGGTTCATTTTTTTGCACCCAAAGCGGGGCTTCGAAATCCAAAACGGACTTTGGGGACAACCTCGTCAGGACAGGCCCGTTTAGATTAAACGCGGTGGGTCGGGGATTTGCTGAGGGCCATGGGGGCTATGGACCGTAAGTATGCTATGGGCATCTGGATGCCCCGGGGAAACGGCATCGGCTCCTATGCTTGAGGCGATATAGGCGAAATGCTGGAGCGGCATAGGCGTCTACATTGGAAATGATCCAATAGAATCGAGCGTTTAGGCGCCTGAAGCACACCTATGTTGGATATTTCCAATCCTTTGATCCGCTTAAGCGGGATAAGCCATCCGACGAGGAAATTCCATTGGATCATTTCCAACATAGGGTACCGCAAGCGATGGAAAAAGCAAATATCCTGCATAAAATCCAACATGGCTTTATCTCGGATCGCCCAAAACTCGCAAACCCAACATTCATCTCCTACCGAAACGTGCAAACTCCCAAAATCCAACATCGCCTTATCCCGGATCGCCCCGAAACCGGGGAGCCGGTCGAAACCCGAACGCCGACCGGCCGTTGCGCCCTATATTTTCCGCCGGGCCAAAATCTTCACCCCGTACGGCGGAACAAGCAGTTCCCCTTGAACGCTTCCTCCTTCGAGCAGATCGCCGGCCGGCCGAAGCACGTTCACCTTGACCGCTTCCGCGCCGTAGTTGAGCAGAAACGCATAATCCGTATCGCCCGACGAGCGGATGCCGAACTCGACTCCCGCGGGCAGCTCCGCCCAATCCGCCGCGGGCGACCGAATGCCCAGACGGTCGATCATCCTGTCCGCCGCCTGCTCGCTGAACGCCGCGCCGAAGTACCACGCTTCGCCCTTGCCGGCTTTCCGCACGGTCAGCGCAGGCTTGCCCGCGTAATAGTCGGAGGCGTAATAAGCCTCCACCTTCACCGCCGGATCGTTCACCTGCAAAATATCGTTGAACCCTTCCGCGCGCATGGACGGCTGCTCCGCTTCTCCGTTCCAGCGCAGCAACGGCGCCTGCACGGTGCCCGCGACGAGCGTGAAATCCTCCACCGTGACGCCGCACAGCTCCGCCGCGGGCCCCGGCAGCGGCCGCATTGCGCAATGGCCGTGCTCGTTCTTGTACCCGGTCCGCGCGCCGAACACGATTCGCCCTCCCTGTTCGACGTACCGGGCGAGCAGCCTCCCCGTCTCGTCCGTCAGGATGGCCGGATGGGGATAGATGAGGACTTTGTACGGCTTCAAATCCTCGAGCGTCGTGCTCTTGCGCAAATAAACGACATCGGCCGGAATGTGCCGGTACTGCAGCCGCTTGAACCACGAGCGGACGCTCATCCGGCTTAGCGGCCCGTGCCATCTGTCGAGCTCGCCGTCCCACAGGTTGTCGTAATCGCGGATGATCGCGACCTCCGCCGCGTATTTCGTGCCGGCGATCGCCCCGCCGATCGAAGCCAGTTCCCGGCCGATTTGTTCGGCTTCGCGCACCCTGCGGTTCGGCCGGTTGTGCCAGTCGTTGATGCCGTGCCAATAGATTTCCGTCCCGACCGTCGCCGTCCGCCACCGGAAGAAGAGCAGCATGTCGGCGCCGTGCAGGATCGACTGGTACGTCCACAGCCGCATTTGTCCCGGGCGCGGCGCGGGCATTTCGATCCGGTTCACCCAGCCGCCCGGCCCCGATTGCTGCTCCATCACGCAGAAGTTCGGAGAAATCGAGCGCACGCCCGCCAAATTCAGGCTCCACGCCCGCTCCAGCAGCAGCGGCTCATCGCCGTCGTCCGGAAAAATCGAGGCGAACTGGGGGTAGGAATCGTAGGACATAAAATCCAGCAGCGCGTCGGTCATCGCATGGCTGTCCAGATGGCCGAACACCCCGTTCGTCGTCACCCAATGGTCCGGCGCAAGCTCGCGGATGATATCCGCCTGCAGCTTCGCAAACGAAATCGCATTGTCGGAAATAAACCGCTTCTCGTCCAGCGCCTGGTGCGGATTCGGACTGTCGGAAACGGTCGGACGGGTCAGATGAACCTGTTCCCATTCCGTATAGGTTTGGTTCCAGAACACCGTTCCCCACGCCCGGTTCAGCGCCTCCAGACTCCCGTATTTCGCCTTCAGCCAGGAGCGGAACGCGGCGTGGTCGGCCTCGGAATAGAAGACGTCGATTTCGCAGTTCAGCTCGTTGTCGATCTGCCAGCCGATGACGGCGGGATGGCGGCCGTAACGCTCCGCCAACCGCCTTACGATCCGGGCCGACAGCTCGCGGTACTTCGGGCTGCTGTAGTTGTAGTGCCGGCGCGCGCCGTGCCGGTAGACGACGCCCTGCTGCGACACGTTCAGCGTCTCGGGATAGCGGTGCGTCAGCCACGCCGGCGGCGTTGCGGTCGGCGTGCCCATGATGACCTGCAAGCCGTGCTTGTACGCCAGATCGAGCGCCCGGTCGAACAGGCCGAATTGAAAGCGGCCTTCCTCCGGTTCGAAAATCGACCAGGCGAATTCGCCCACGCGGATCACCGACAGGTTCATTTCGCGCATGCGGCGGAAGTCGTCTTCCCACATGCGCTCCGGCCAATGCTCGGGATAATAACAGACGCCGAGTCTCAAACGTTCGAGCCGAATCGATTTTGCCATATGATCGCTCCTCAAACCGCGCGGCGAGATGCGGCACCCCGCCGCGCGGACGCTTCCAATTTCGGACGCTCTCGCCGCCGAAGCCTGCGCCTTAACCTTTGACCGACCCCGCCGTCAAGCCGCGAATAAAGCTTTTGGACCCGAACGCGAACAGCACGAGCACCGGCAGCGTGCCCAGCGTAAGGCCGAGAATCTGCGCGGCCAAATCCGTCCGGTACGCGTCGCCGAGCGAGGTGATGCCGAGCGGGATCGTATACAGCTCCGGCTTGTTGATGATAATGAGCGGCAGCAGGTAATTGTTCCAGGACCACAGAAACACCAGCAGCGAAAGCGTCGTGATGGCCGGATAGATGAAGGGAATCACCATCCGGAAGAAAATCCCGATATCCGAGCAGCCGTCGATCTTCGCGCTTTCCAGCACTTCCGTCGGCACGGCCGAGCGGATAAACTGCGTCATCCAGTACACCCCGAACGCGTTGGCCACCCAGGGCAAAATGAGCGGAAGCAGCGTGCCGGACAGCTGCAGGTAACGCATCTCGATGACGTAAGCGACGATCCCGAGCTGGCCCGGAATCATCATCGTCAGCAGCACGAACGAGAAAATTTTGTTTTTGTGCTTGAACTCATGCTTCGCAAAGGCGAAACCGGCGCACGCGCTCACGAACACGGACAGCACCGTGCTGGAAAGCGACACGATCAGGCTGTTCAAGTAGACGAGATCGAACCGGCTTGCCGCGACCGTCTTGAGATTTTCGAGCAGATACGACCCGGGAACGAGCACGATTTTCGTAAACAAATCCTCGTTTTGGTACGTGCCCATGATCGTCATAATGTAAAAGGGCAGCAGCGAAAAGATCGACAGCACCGCAATCGCCAGCGTGGCGAGCGTCTTTTTCAGCGCAGGGCTCATTCGGAATCCCCCCTGTAAAATCGGGCGCCGACAAAGGAGAAAACGGCGATGATCACGCAGAGCCCGTAGGCGATCGCCGCGCCGAGCCCGTAGCGGGTCGTGCTGCCGTACGCAGTGTCGTACATGTTCCACACGGTCGTGAGGCAGCAGCGTTCCGGTCCGCCGATCACCGCGACGCTGGAGCCCATGCCCGAGCCGGTCAGCAGCAGCATCGGCTCCTCCAGCAGCTGAAAGCCGCCGATGATGCCCGTGATGACGATAAACACCGTCACCGGCTTCAGAAGCGGGAGCGTGATCGAGAAAAAGGTGCGCAGCCCGCTCGCTCCGTCCACCTGCGCCGCCTCGTGCAGATCCTTCGGAACGTTGGCCAGGCCCGCCAGGTAAAAGACCATCGTATAGCCGAAGCCTTTCCAAATGAGCATCAGCACGATGACCATACGCGCATACAGCGGCTCGCCGAGCCAGTAGATGCCTTCGTCGACGAGGCCCAGCTTCAGCAGCACTTTGTTCACGAAGCCGGCCTGCCAGTCGAACAGCAGATTGAACATCAACCCGACCGCAACCGGCGTCACGATGTACGGCAAAAAATTGATCAGCTGAAACAAGCCTCTCCATTTCACCCAGCGGCTGTACAGCAGCGTTGCGATGACCAGGCCGAGCGCGATTTGCACAGGCAGCGTCAGGACGACAAACAGCAGCGTATTGCCGACCGATTTGAAGAAGTACGAATCCGGGTTAAAGAGAAATTTGTAATTGTCCAGGCCGACAAACGTTTTGTCGCCGATGCCGTCCCAGCTCGTCAGGCTGACATAAAACGAGAACACGATCGGGAACAGGCCGAAGGCCAAATAAAACAGCAGGTACGGCGAGAGAAACGCATACGGCACCCATCTTTTTTTTGCGGCATTCATGATGCTCACCAGGTAATGTCAGGCGCTTTTGCCTTCAATTCTTTTTTGATCCGGTCCATCGCCTGCTCGAGGCCGAAGGAGCTGTCCTTCGCCAGCGTCTGCAGCACGATGCTCATCGCCTCGTCGAGATACGTGTCGTTGATGTTCTCCGGCATATCCTTCGTCGTCGCGGAGATGTCCACGAAGAATTTCTCGCCGATATCTTGGCTGCCGAAGTTCCGCCACGTCCAGTTCGTAAAGGACGGATCCTCGTACGCTTTTTTGTAGTGCGTAAATACCCCGTCCGTTTTCTGCGCTTCGGCGCCCTCCTGCGACATGGAGGTGAACTCGATCCATTTCCAGGCCAGTTCGGCGTTTTTGGCGCCCTTCGGAATGCCGTGCGAGGACCCGCCTCTGACGATGCCGCCGCCGGGCGGAACCATCAGCGCCCACCGGTCGTCTTTTTTGTCGTTCGGGCCGATGACGTATTGCGGCATCCAGACCGGGCACTCGGCAAAGATGTATTTGTCTCCGCCGAACGCAGCGTTCCATGCCGGCGTCCATTGGTCGAGCTTATCCACGATGCCGGCATCGCGGAACTTCACCAGCGCGGACAAGACGCTTTCGAGCGCGGACACGTTCAGCTTGTTTCCGTCGAAGTACGGCTCGGGACGCTGCCCTTTCAAAATATCGTTCACATCGCCGAGGCTCGGGAACATTTTGACCTTGCCGCCGCTTTTCTGAACGACCTCTTTCCCCTTCTCGATGAAGACGTCCCAGCTTGTAAACATCTTCTCCATTTCTTCCGGATCGTCCGTTCCGAAGTATTCTTTGGCCAGCGGCTTGATAAAGGCAAGTCCGGCAACGCTCATATCGTCCGGGATCGCGACCAGCTTGCCGTCTACGGAAAAGGCCGGGATGTCGTAATCGAACAGCAGCGATGTGTCCGCGTTGTACGGCGCCGCGCTCAAATCTTCCAGAATGCCCATATCGAAGATTTTCGCTTTCTGCCCTCTCTCGATCCGGATGACATCCGGCAGTTCGCCTCCGGAGGCGATCGTCGTCTGCAGCTTTTTCGGAACGTCCTCCGCCGCCACATTCACCCGCTTCATCTTGATGTTCGGGTATTTCTTGTTGAAAGCGGCCAATGCCGTCGGGTGCTCGGGCTCCCAGGTCCACAGCACGAATTCGCCCTTTAATTGTTCGTCCCCGCCGGAGCCGGCTTCCGCTCCGCTTCCGCCGCCCGTCCCTCCGGTATCGGCGCCTCCCCCGGACGCGTTCGGTCCGGTCCCCCCGGATGCGCTCGGGTTTGCGCCTCCCGAATTTCCTCCTCCGCAAGCCGCGATCAGCGCGGCCAGCAGGCAAAGGACGAGCGCGACAACGATTCGTTTGGTTCCACCGGATTTGCTCATCGTAAACCCTCGCTTTCCACCATTTTGATGTATCCGCTTTCAAAGCATATCGCTGCTTGCATCCTCCCGTAAATAACGGAATTCTGCACTTTTGGTCGGCTTTCTGCACAGACGCTTGATTCCTTTCCCCCCCGCTGCGTTATAATTTGGACTACACACACCATGAACGCGCGGGAGGGGGAACCGCATGAAGGTCATGCTGGTGGACGACGAACGCATCGCGTTGGAGCGTGTCGGCAACCTGCTCGAATGGAGCCGTCACGGGTACGAGATCGCGGCGACGGCGACGAACGGAAAAAGCGCTTTGCGGCTGTGCGAGGAAATCCGGCCGCAAATCGTGATCGCGGATATCCGCATGCCGGTTATGGACGGACTTGATTTGATCCGCGCCGCGTCCGAACGCAAGCTTGGCGTCAAATTCATCATTATGAGCGCGTATGAAGACTTCGACTGCGCGCGGCAAGCGATTGCCCTGGGGAACGTGTCCGGCTATCTGATCAAGCACGAAATGGACCGGGACCATTTGCTGCAAGCGCTGCAAAAGGCGAAGGAAGCCTGGCAGACGGATGAAAAGCAGCGCCGGATCGAGCGCGCCCGGCAGCTTAAACAGGCGCTCGCGGAGAGCGAAGCGTTGGCGTTGGCCGAAAGCGAAGGCGAATTTCGCCCTCCGTTTGCGGTGGCGCTGATGCAGGAGGATTTGCCCTTCGCCCCGGTTCCTCCCGCCGGCGGCGGAACCGCGAACGGGCCGGCCTTCAGTTGGCCCGAGGAAGATCTTCTGCCGCTGGCCGATCATCCCGAATGGACGCCGGTCGGCGAATTCGCCCTCGATCGCGCCCGGTTTATCGCCGTGTACGCCCGGAAAGCGAAAACCGCCGCCCCAAGGCGCGAATCGTTCCGCGAGCTCGCCGCCAAGCTGCAAGCCCGGCTAAAACGCCGTTTCGGGCGCCCGTTCTCGCTTTTTTACTCTTTTCACGATGACGGCCTCTCCACCCTGTCCCGATCCTTGCATCGGGTCGAAACGGCCGCCCGCCATGCGGTGTTTTGCGGCAAAGACGCGCTGCTGTGCGCGGACGATCTCCCGCTGAACGACGCGGATGGCTCCTCTCTGCCGCTGCGCGGAGCGCGGCTGGCCGAACTGGCCCGACTGGCCGAAACGATCCGGCAGCTTGACGCCGGCCAAATCGAAAGCGCTATCAACAGGCTGTTCGATTCGTCCGTCCGCCCGTATTGGGACCTGCCCCTCCTGCACGAAACGATTCGCACCGCAACCGCCGCCGCAAGCGAGCTGTTGGCCGCCAAGGGGCTGCCCGCGGAAGATCCGCTGGACCCGCGCCGCGGAGGACCGGCGTACCATATCGACGAAATCCGAAGCCGGCTGACGGATTGGATCATCGGGGTTTGCTCCGCCGCAAGCCCGTACCGCAACCTGTCCGGCAAGCTGCTGAAGGCGGTCCGCTATATCGGGGACCACTATCACGAGGACATCAACATCGAGGACGTGGCGTATTCGCTCGGCATCAGCGCGTCCTATCTGCATCAGCTGTTCAAGCGGGAGATGGACCGCACGTTTCACGACTATTTGACCGAAATCCGAATCGAACAGGCCAAGCGCATATTAAGCCGGGAGGACGCCAAAATGACGGATGTGTGCGCAAGGGTCGGCTACCGCTCGCCCCAGCATTTCAGCCAGGTGTTCAAAAAAGTGACCGGTCTGCTTCCCCACCAGTACCGGCATGGAGTCCGCGCCTGATGAGAAGGCTTCGTTCCGTCATTTTGCAGCGGATTGCCGTCGTCGCAGCCGTCAGCTTTCTGTTGTCGGCCGGCTTCACCTATTATTACTATCGCACGATTCTCATCGGCCAGATGCTTCGCGAAGACGAGACCAGGCTCGCCCAGACGATGAGACAGCTCGAATACATGTCGGACGATATCGCCAAGTTTTCCTTTTATTTGATCATTTCCGGGCAGGTGCAATCGTTCTACAAAACGTTCAACCGTTTGGACACGTACGATCAATTCGCCATTCTCAAGCATACGCTGGACTATTTGGACAACAACAAGGGGCTCCGCAAGGAAGTGCACAGCTTTGCGCTTATTTTGCCGGACGGACGGGCGTTCTGGAGCGAATCGGTCAACGATCTTTATTTCTCCGAGCGGTTAAAGGAAGACTGGTACCAGAATTACAAGCGGTCCGGTCAAGATCATGCGTTTTCCGAGCCTCACGATTTGCTTGTATCCAACAACGCCTCGCAAACGGGCGCCATGATCAGCTTTATCGTCTCCGTAAGAGACATCGAGCAGCCCGAGAAAAAAATCGGCGAGCTGATCGTCAATCTCGACTATGAAAACTTCAAAAGCCTGCTCGACTTCGGCAGCCGCGACTTTGAAGGGTTTATCTGGCTGCATGAGGGAGGAGCCGTGCTGTACGAAAAAGAGCCGGACGACTCCGGGGCGATGTCCTCGGACGAGTTGATCCGGGCCGTCGGCGAAAAGCCGGGCGAAGGCGCCGTCAAAGTCCGGAACGGCTATCTGCTGGTCGAACGCTCGAACGCGAATCATTGGAAGCTTGTAACCTTCATCTCGCAAAAAAAGCTGATGGAACGGGGCCAATTCGTGCTTTATTTGCTCGGCGTTTTTTCGGTCACAAGCACCATTATGACGCTGCTGCTCATGATGCCGGCGATTCTTCGCATTACGCGTCCGATCATGCGGCTGTACCATGCGATGAATATCGTCTCGAGCGGCAACCTGCAGGCTTCCGTCGAGATCCGGACGGGGGACGAGTTGGAAAAGCTGGGGCAGGGATTTAACCGGATGACGCATCAGCTTCGTTCGCACCTTGAGGAATCGATCCGTTACGAGAAAAACAAGCGGGAGATGGAGTTGGAGCTGCTCTTGTCGCAGTTGAACCCGCATTTTGTCTACAACACGCTCAATGCCGTCATGTATATGGCCGAAAAGCAGGGCAACCGCGACATCGTCCGCATGACCGGCGCGCTTATCCGGCTTTTGCAGGACGCCGGCAAAATCGGCGAGGCGGGGTCGCTCATTCCGCTTCGCGACGAATTGCGCCTGCTGCAGGACTATATCGAAATCCAGTCGTACCGGTACGCCGGCATGTTCGAGGTCGTCCGGGACGTGGACGAAGAAGCGCTCGATTGCCTCGTTCCCCGCCATTTGATTCAGCCGTTTATCGAAAACGCGATTTTTCACGGCATATGCCCGAAAGATGCGTTCGGCACCATCCGCCTGTCCGTTTCCGCGCGCGAGCGGACCCTTGTCATCCGGATCGAGGATGACGGAGTCGGCATCGAACCGGAGCAGCTCGCCACGATTTGGGACAGAGTCGAAACGCGCAAAAACAGCGGGCTGCGCCACATCGGGCTGGCCAATACGAAAAAACGGCTGGAGCATCTGTTCGACAGACAGGCGGCGCTGCGCATCGAAAGCCGGGTGCACGAAGGCACCGCCGTGACGATCGAGCTTCCGAAAGTCGTCAAGTAGTGCAACAAAAAAACCGTCCCGGAGGCGTTTTTGCCCCTCGAGGACGGTTTTTTCAGCTTGCATATTTTCCAGCTTACAGATAAGAGCAAATATAATCGGTCGTTTGCGCGACCTTCAATTTGAATTTGGCATTGGCCGGAACCGTGAACTCCCCGCTGCCCGAGATGGAAATCCATTCCTCGCTGCCCGGAAGCTGAACGCTCAGCTCTCCGGCCAAAATCTCCATCACTTCGGTTTGCGAAGTGCCGAATTCGTACTCGCCCGGCAGCATGATGCCCAGCGTTTTGTGGCTTCCGTCCGCAAACTTGACGGTGCGGCTCGTGACTTTGCCGTCAAAGTAAATATTGGCTTTCTTGACGACACTTACGTTATCGAATTGCGACATAATCGTCTCCCTGTTCGTGTAATCGCGGGCGGGCCGAACTCCCATTTCGTTGGCCGCCAAAGCACGGGGGTTGGTCCGGCGTTTCCATCGGCCGGGCCGCCAACCGAACCTGCTCTCCCGTTAGGCCCCGCTCCCCGCTAGATAGAACCCAGGTCCGGCCATCAAGCCGGACCTGCGATCCGCTATTTGCCCAAATTTCCCGATTTTCGCCGGTTTCCGGACAGACGATCCGCTAATGGGGGGCAAATCCGCAAAATTGGCCGATGAATGAGCAAATAGCGGAACCACTGTCCGTACACTCTCGCTCATTAGCCCAAATCGGCCGAATAGCGGAACGACGGTCCGCATAACCGCCGCCTGCAACTAAACGAAAAACGGAACTAAACCGTTCACCCGTCCCAACTTAGCGGTTCACCCGTCTGTACATCGCCCCTGCACCCAATCCGCCCAGCCAGTCCGCGCATCGGTGCGTACAGCCAGTTCACGCATCGGTGCACATACCGTTCCGCATGCGATCGGCTGTGCCGGATTGACGATCTGTGCAGGGGCCGGAATTCCAGCGCTGTCCGATCTTACAGCAGCTTCTTGAATTGCGCGATCACGTTGTCGACGGTGAAGCCGAATTCCTTGATCACGCGGTCTCCCGGCGCGGATGCGCCGAAGGTGGAGATGCCGAGAATCGCGCCGCCATCTCCGACATAACGTTCCCAACCGAACGGGGAAGCCATTTCGATCGCAAGACGGGCTTTGACCGACTTCGGAAGAACGCTGTCCTTGTATTCCTGCGGCTGCTTGTCGAACAGATCCCAGCTCGGCAGGCTGACGACGCGAACATGCACCCCTTGTTCGGCAAGCGCTTTTTGCGCGGCGACGGCCAGCTGCACTTCCGAACCCGTCGCGATCAGGATGCCTTGCGGGTTGCCGTTAGCGGCTTCGGACAACACGTATCCGCCTTTGGCGACGCCTTCGCGCGCTTTTTCCGCCGTACCTGCAAGAATCGGCACGTTTTGGCGGGTGAGCACAAGCGCAACCGGGTTGGCGTTGTTTTGCACGGCATATGCCCATGCGGCGGACGTTTCGTTGCCGTCGGCCGGACGGATGACCGTAAGGCCCGGCATCGCGCGGATCGAAGCGAGCTGCTCGATCGGCTCGTGCGTCGGACCGTCTTCGCCGACCGCGATCGAGTCGTGCGTCAGGACGTAGACGACCGGCTGCTTCATGAGCGCAGCGAGACGGACGGCAGGACGCAGGTAGTCGGTGAAGACGAAGAACGTGCCGCCGTACACCTTGAGGCCGCCGTGCAGGGAGATGCCGTTCATGGCCGCAGCCATGCCGAATTCCCGTACGCCAAAGTAAATGTTGCGGCCGTCGTATTGGCCTGCCTTGTATACGGGCAGACCTTTCAGGTGCGTCATCGTCGAGCTCTCCAGGTCGGCGGAGCCGCCTACGAGATGCGGAACGTTTTTCGCCAGGCCGTTCAGCGCGTTGCCCGATGCGACGCGGGTCGAGAGCGGCTTGTCTTCCGGCGAGTACACCGGCAGGTCCTTGTCCCAGCCTTCCGGCAGCTTGCGGTTGACCGCGCGCTCGAATTGAGCGGCCAGCTCCGGATAAGCCGATTTATATTTGGCGAACAGTTCGTTCCATTCCGCGTTCGCCTTCTCGCCGCGCGCCTTCACTTCCGCGAAATGAGCGCGCACTTCGTCCGGCACGTGGAATTCTTCGTGATCCCATCCGTAGAACTGTTTCGTCAGCTTCGCTTCCTCGGCGCCGAGCGGAGAGCCGTGCGGGCCGGCGTGGCCGCCTTTGCCGCCTTTGTTCGGGGAACCGTAGCCGATAATCGTCTTCACTTCGATCAGCGTCGGCTTGTCCTTTTCCGCTTGCGCGGCGGCGATCGCCTTGGCCAGCGCGTCCAGATCGTTGCCGTCTTCGACGCGCAGCACTTGCCAGTTGTAGCCTTCGAAGCGTTTGGCGACGTTTTCCGAGAACGACAAGCTCAGCTCGCCGTCAAGGGAGATGTCGTTGGAATCGTAAAGCACGATCAATTTGCCCAGCTTCAGGTGGCCCGCCAGCGATGCGGCCTCGGAGGAGATGCCTTCCATCAGGTCGCCGTCGCCGCAAATGGAATACGTGCAGTGGTTGATCAGCTCGAAGCCGTCGCGGTTGTATGTAGCCGCAAGCTGAGCTTCGGCCATCGCCATGCCGACCGCCATCGCAATCCCTTGGCCGAGCGGCCCCGTCGTCGCGTCAACGCCCGCCGTATGGCCGTATTCCGGATGCCCCGGCGTGAGGGAGCCCCATTGGCGGAAATTTTTCAGTTCTTCCAGCGGCAGGTCGTAGCCGCTCAGGTGAAGCAGCGCATAAAGCAGCATCGAACCGTGTCCTGCGGACAGAACGAAGCGGTCCCGGTTGATCCATTCCGGATTGGACGGATTGTGGGTCATCGTTTTGGCGAACAATTGGTAACCCATCGGCGCCGCGCCCATCGGCATGCCCGGGTGGCCGGATTTGGCTTTCTCGATCGCGTCGATGGCCAAGGTCCGGATGGTCGTAATGGATAATTGTTCAATCGATTTGGTGCTTGCAGTCATCTTGTGGATGGACCTCCTTCTATATATCGCAAAGACGTTGTTCGTCCGCGATGGATAAATAAAACGCAAACCAAAATTCCCAAACCGGGCGCGGGAACGTTAATCCCACATATTGTACCACGGGTTTCCGGGTTTTACCACGGGTTGTACGTACAAGCCCGGCTTTGCGGCCCGCTTGGGCCCGGGATTCTTGGGGCGGCGGCTACCGCCTGAGCCTCACTTCCAGCTCGTCGCCCGCTTGAAGCGGCACCTGGCCCTGCTCCGCGAGCCGGCGGTTGACCGCGGCATACAAGTCTCCCATATAAACGAACCGGTCGCCGATATACATTACCCATTCGTCGTTTTCCACATCGTAGGCCACGCGGCCTTCGATGACCGTCTGCTGCCTGCGGGAGGACATGGGCGTTT
Organism: Cohnella laeviribosi DSM 21336; assembly: GCF_000378425.1. Taxonomy (GTDB): domain Bacteria; phylum Bacillota; class Bacilli; order Paenibacillales; family Paenibacillaceae; genus Cohnella; species Cohnella laeviribosi. Next base: position 79,516 of record NZ_KB899821.1, read on the forward strand.
GCGCTCAGACGAAGGCGACCGTCTTGTTCTGGTACACGACCAGACGGTCCTCCGTATGCCACTTGACGGCGCGGGCCAGTACGATGCGCTCGATGTGGCGGCCGATCCGCTTCAATTCGTCGACATCGTTGCGGTGGCTGACCCGCTGAACGTCCTGCTCGATGATCGGCCCTGCGTCCAGCTCGGCGGTGACGTAGTGCGCCGTCGCTCCGATCAGCTTGACGCCCCGCTCGTACGCCTGATGGTACGGCTTGCCGCCGACGAAAGCCGGAAGGAAGGAATGGTGAATGTTGATGATCCGGTTCGGGAAATGCTCGATAAACTTCGGCGTGACGATTTGCATGTAGCGGGCCAGCACGACCAGATCGATTTTGCCCGCGGCCGTCAATTCCAGCTGCTTGCGCTCGGCTTCTTCCTTCGTCTCCGGCGTCACCGGAATATGGTGGTAAGGAATGCCGTAGGACTCGACCAGCCCCCGCATAATGTCGTGATTGCTGATCACCATGCTGATGTCGGCGTCCAGATCGCCGGCTTGCCATTGCCAGAGCAATTCCAACAGGCAGTGGTCTTCCTTGGACACCATCACGGCGATGCGCTTGCGGCGGCTGGCGCGGTACACGCTCCAGCGCATGTCAAAGCGGTCGGCGACGCGGGTAAAGTCCTCCTGAAGCGACGGAAGCTTTTGCTCCAGATCGTTCAGGTCGAACTCGATCCGCATGAAAAACATCCCGCCCTCGGGGTTCATCGTGTACTGGTCGGACTGAACAATGTTCGCGCCCTGCTCGTACAGAAATTGGGAGACGGCCGCCACGATGCCGGGGCGGTCGGGACAGGAGATCAGCATGCGCGCGCGGTTGTTCTTATCTTCCTTGCGCAGCGCCTCCTGCGCTTTATAGACGTTAAGACTCATGCATTCGCTTCCTTTCTGCCAAACATGCCGTCGAACGGCGAACGGTTCCGGTCTTCCGCCGTTAACTTGGCCTTCGCCTAAACTCAATCTTCGCTTGAGCTTCGCTAGAACTCGATCATTGCTTAGATTTGCTGAAACCCGATTTTCGCTCGGGTTCGTTGAAACTCGCTCTTCGCTCGATCTTCGCTGAAACCCAACCTTCACCTAAAACGGGTAGAACGGGCCTTCGCCTTTACACCCTCGCCGTTACAACCTTGCCGTTACACTTTCGCCAACCATTCTTTGCCCGCGAGGCTGACGGTGATGCGGTGGTTGATTTCTTCCTCGCTGTAATCGGGCGACAGTACGCGATGCTCGACCGCCAAATCGTACAGCCGCTCCATCGGTTCGCGCGGGTCCGCTTTGCGCGCCTTGGCGTCGGACTTGAGCAGCTCCCACGTACCGAGCACATACTGGCGGGGCACGATGCCTTCCTTGTCGTAGAAGTGGTGAAGCCGCTCGACGTCCTCAAGGAAAGCGCCCCCGAAGCGCTCTTCGGCGTTGCCGCGCAGCATCGCGATTTCCGCCTCGTACATCGGGCGCTCCTTGTCCTTGATTTTCCCGATCCAGGGCGTTTCCAGAATAAACGGCTTGTCCCGCAGCGCCTCGTGATGCACGATCCTTTCGATCGCCTCGAACCCGATCCAGCCCGAGCCGATCGGAGCGTGGCGGTCTTTGGCCGATCCTTGCGGATTTTTGCTGTCGTTGATATGCACGACGGCCAGCCGGTCCAGGCCGACGATATCGTCGAATTGGCGCAGCACGCCGTCAAAATCGTTCACGACGTCGTAACCCGCATCGTGCATGTGGCAAGTGTCCATGCAGACGGCGAGCCGGCGGTTGTCCTCCACGCGCTCGATAATGGCGGCGATCTCCTCGAAGGTGCGTCCGATCTCCGATCCTTTGCCGGCCATCGTCTCCAGCGCGATGCTTACGTCCGTATCCTTGGTGGCGCCGAGCACCTCGTTCAACCCTTCGGCGATGCGTTGGATGCCGTATTCCGGATCTTTGTCGGTATAAGCGCCCGGATGAAGGACGATGTTGCGGACGCCGATGTGGTGCGTGCGGCGAATTTCCTCTTGCAGGAAATTGACCGCAAGTTCGAACGTTTCGTTCTTATAGGAACCGAGGTTGATGATGTAGGGGGCGTGAACGACGATTTCGCCGATGTCGGCCTCCGCCATCAGCTTCTTGCCCTCGGGAATGTACAGGCTGTCAATCGGCTTGCGTCGCGTGTTCTGCGGAGCGCCGGTATAAATCATAAATGTGCTGGAGCCGTAGGATATGGCCTCCTTGGCTGCGGTCAGCAGGCCCTTGTCCGAAAAAGATACATGGGAACCGATTTTAAGCATGGAGTTGCTCCTCTCCGCCTCCGTGCCTTAAGGAACGGGGTTCCCGATCCGGCCGGGGCGCGTCCGTTTGGATCATCCCCTATTGTAGCGCGAACGTCGAAATAAATCTAGGAATGAGCTATAATTTCAAAATGAAGATTTGATGAGCGTTTACGTAGAGGTGAGGAGCATTGAAAGGCACGCCCGATTGGTTTATGTATTTTATCGGATTTTGGACGATCGTGCTGGTCGTGTTCATCAGCATAGGCGGATTTTTTATGTTTCGCAAATTTCTCAAGGTTCTGCCCAAGCAGGACGGGAAGTCGAAGCTGGACTGGCAAAATTACTGGGTGGAAAAAAGCCGGCCGCTCTGGACCGAGGAAACGAAAGCCCTGCTGGACAAGCTGACCGAGCCGGTACCCGCCCCGTTCCGCGATATCGCCAAGCATTCCATCGCCGCCCGCATCGGGCAGTTGGCTGTCGAAAGCGGCGCCTCGAGCGTGACGGTAGCGCACTGCATCGAAGGATACATATTGGCCACGCCCAAGCGGGACCATTCGTTCCTGATCAAATTTCTCGAAAAAAACCAAATCGACTACTCGCCTTACAAGCACCTCTTGGAATAATTTCGGTAATTCCGGCGGTTGGCTGAACGTAATGAAACAAATATCGAAACCTTTGCGCTTTGCCGCCGTCTAACCTCTTGAGGGCAATATGACAGCTCAGGCTTTTGACTAACTTTGGAGGTGCTTTTGCATGAAACGTTTCGGTAAACATTTGGCTTTATGTGTAGCTGTCCTTTCTTTGGTTTTGGCGACGGCGTGCAGCAAAGACAATAACGGAGCCCCCGGGGCAAGCGAGTCTCCGTCTGCGAGCCCGTCCGCAAGCGTGACGCCGGCTCCCGAGAGCCCGAGCGCTTCTCCTTCTGCGGAAACCCCGGAAGTGATCGAATCGACCGGCGAATATATCGGGCTGATGGACAGCCACTCGATCGAAATCAAAACGGAAAACGGCCCGACTCCGTTCCAAATCGACGCCGCAACGGCGGAAAAGCTGTCCGATTGGGAACAAGGAACTCCCGTAAAATTCCAATATAAAGAAGAAAAGTTGGATGCAAACGGCGAACAGGTGAAGCAAAACGTGATCGTCTCCATCGACAAGCAATAACAGCAAAGGAGCGCATGTCATGCGGTTCATGATTTGCGGCGGTACCGGTTTTATCGGAAAGGCGCTCGCGGACGCGATGCTGGCCCGCGGCGACGAAGTTTGGATTGTAACGCGAAAAATGCCTGCGGCCCCGGCCGCGGGCTTTCTCTATGTAACATGGGAAGAATTGTCCAAAAACCCCGCCCGTTGGAACGGATTGGACGGTATCGTGAATTTGGCCGGGGAATCGATCAATCAGCGCTGGAACGAAGAGTCCAAAAGGCGGATTCTCGTTTCGCGCACGCAGACGGCCATGCATCTTGCCGATATCGTCAAACAGATGACCGTTCCCCCGAAGGTCGTCGTGAACGCGTCGGCTGTCGCCCTGTACGGACATTCGTTCAGCAAGATGACAAAACGAAAGACCACGCCTTACATACCGACTTCTGCGGCAAGCGCCGTCCCGGATTCGCCTTCGGCCGGCGGCGGCGCCGAAGCGATGGCCGAACGGGCTTCGCGCGGAGCAGCGGACCGAGGCGAGGCCGATTCGGCAGCATGGAAGGCGGATTCGCCGGCGGCGGAAGCGCCGGAACCGTTCTCCTTCGAAGCTCGGGACGCCCGTTCGGCGCTGGCGTCGAGCCCGGAATCGGCTTCGGTCCGTACCCGGGCGCATGCCGAATCCGAACCGACCCGCCATGTTTACCCTAACGGGCTGAAAGGCTTTACCCGAAGCGTTCCGGGGGAAACGGACGGGCGGCTGCCGAACCGCCCGGCAGCCGGAGGTTCCGTTCCGGAGCGGGAACACAGCTATCCCGTATCGGATGATTTCGATCCGAACGCAGAGGATGCCGTGTATAGCGCCGGACAGGACGACTGGCGCACTCAAGAAGCTGGGTTCGCATCCGGCCCTGTGGGCTCGAACGCCCAAACCGGGCCTGCGGATTCGAACCTTTGGGCCGAACGTGCGGCACGGCCGGATTCCCCGCTGGACGCCGAACCGGCCGCTTCCGAAACAACGGGGAATGCGGCGCATACGGCGGCGTATACGCCGGCAACGCATACGGCAACGGGGACGTCCGGCCAGCCCGGCTCCCGATTGGCGGAATCGTTCGAGGAAGAATTGTTCGACGAAAATTCCCCTGCCGATCCGGCGGATTATCTTGGACGCGTCGTCGTTGCCTGGGAGGAGGCGGCGGACCAAATTCCCGTGGACCGAATCGTAAAGCTTCGCCTCGGTCTCGTGTTGGCCCGCAAGGGCGGCCCGTTCCCGCTGCTTCGGCTGCCATACCGGCTGCTCGTCGGCGGCAGAATCGGCGACGGAACCCAAGGGTTCCCATGGATTCACCTGCAGGATGCCGTTTCGCTCATCCTGTTCTGTCTCGACACGCCCGAGATCGAAGGGCCGGTCAACGCCGTCGCCCCGGACCCGGTCACCAACGACGCGTTCGGCCGCACGCTTGGCGAAGTGATGCGCCGTCCGCATTGGCTGCCCGTTCCATCCGGACTGCTGCGGGCCTTCCTCGGCGAAAGGGCGGATCTGGTGCTCACGGGACAGCTCGCCTATCCGCTGAAGGCGCTCGAACACGGGTTCCAGTTCGCCTATCCGCGTCTGGACGAAGCGCTTCGCGATTTGACACGCTGACGGAGCGCTGACGGAGCGCTGACGGAGCAAATAGAAGTACCGGGGATACCAGGCATTTCATTGTTGGCTACATTTCGTTGTATCGGTAGACGGACGAAGCGATTTGCAGGCTGTCGCCGCTCTTTAGCGGGTACAGTTCATACGGCGCCATCGGCTTGCCGTTGATCCAGCTGCCGTTGCGCGAGCCCAGATCCTTCGCCCGCCATCCGTCCGCCTGCCGGATCAGTTCCAGGTGGGCTCTCGATACGCCTTGCGTTTCGTCCACGTGCTGCGCGATCTCGGCGGACCTCCCGATGATCAGGGAAGAGCCTTGAAGCGCGATGCGGACCTTGCGTCCGCCGCTGTCCGTCTCCAAATAAGGCTTCGAGTCGTTCGGACGGACGGCATCGGACAGCAACGCGGTCTCCGCTCCGCTTCCGGGCAGCCAGCTTGTCCGCAGCCCGGACGCTTCGGCGCTCTCCGCCCCCCATTCTTCTCCCTCCTTATTGGCAGCGTTCCTCCAGCCATAGTCCGCCGCTTCGCGATGCGAATAGGACGTATCCGGATCGGATACGGACGATGCAGACGATATAGGCGACGCAGGCGATATGGGCAGTGCAGGCGATACGGGCGAAAAAGCGGCAAACCGTGGTTTGGCCTCCGGCGCAGAAAACTCGCGTTCGCGTTCGGGCTTTACGCCGAGCTCTTTATCGTACTCCGGAAGGCCTGACGAAGCCGGAGCTTCCGGCGCCAGGGCGTTCTTGTTCTTCCCTAGAAAACCTCCATTCCACATATACGCGCAGGCTCCGGCCATACAGAGCGAAATTCCGGCCGAAAGCGCCAGGTTGCGCGAATCCGGCGAAGGCAAATAGACGAACCGCCAGGCCGCGGCGGCCAGCAGCGAAGCGCCCGCCGCAACGCAGGTCCTCAGCCTTCCGAGAGACAGCGGAGGCTTTTCCGTTGTCCGAACGGCCCATTCCTCCCGGCCGTCTCCCAACAAACCGGACAGGCTTTGCGGATCGTTTGCCGGCGTCTGAATCCGTCTCAGCAGGCCGCCTTCCGTCCTCGCGCCATCGGCCGGAACCTCTTTTTCGATCCCGTTCGGCCTTGAAAACGCCCTTGCCGGAATCGCCTTTTTCGGCTCGATGCCGGCTTCCGAACGAGGAGACGGATCGGAGGCGGCTTCCGGTCTGCTTGCTGCGCTCCCCATCCCCGAAGATCGCACCGCCGTCTTCGGCGAACCGTCAATCCCGGATCCCCGGGCTTCCTTCCCGCCTGCCGAACGGAATCGGGAGGACGACGTTTCCCGCGATCCGCCCGCTTCACGCCCTGCAATCGGGTTGGCTGCCGCCGCGTACGCCCGGGCGTAATGCCGAAGCGCCGCAGGCGAGAAATCCTCCGATCCCGCGATGCGCAACAGGTGCCGCATGGCCAAGCCGTCCGGTTCGTCGACGTACATCATCCAGCGCACGATTAACCGCTCAAGCGCAAACGCGAAACTTTCCCCTGCCGGCTTTCTTGAGACCGGCAAATAGGTAAAATACAGATCATGCCAATCCTCGCCGACAAAAATAAAATCGTCGTCCAAAACGAAGCGCTCCTGATCCAGCATATAATCCCGGCCGTTTTCCAGCACGTCGGCCAGGCGGCACAGGGCGGATACGGCCTCGGCCATCGTCCAGCGGGAAGCCCGGACGGCCTGCGACAGCATGCGGCGCCCCAACAGGGAATAGCGCAGGGCAATCTTTCCGTCGAGCTCTTCCGTTTCCAGCTTCAGCAAACCGGGAACATCGCAGGCGCGGAGCATATCCGTTTGGAGCAAGTCCAACTCTTTCCCGCCGATCAGCGGATCGCCCTCCAGCACCATCCGATGGCCGCGTCCCTGTTCGAATTTCACCTTATAACCGTTCATGCCTTTCCCTCCTTCTCATGCTCAGCCGAATCCTCCCCACATGAGGGCGGCAAAAGCGGGCCCCACCGCCAGCATAAACGGAAACTTCGCCCCGCCTTTGCCCGCTTCAAGCGGGTGCTTTCCCCACGGCCAAGCGATGGCGCCGAACCCTTTGCGCAAGCCGGGCGCCCTCAGCAGAATCAGCAGCAGCGCAATCCCTCCGGCGAACAAAATCGACCATACGGCCAGTTCCAGCGCGCGAACCGATCCCATCCAAGCGCCGTAAGCGGCAAACCATTTGACGTCTCCCCCGCCGATCCCCCGCAGCAGAAACAGGATCAAAAGCGGCGCCATGCCGAATGCCGCTCCTGCGGCGGAGCGACCCAGACCCTCCCAGCCTTGCAGCAGACCATGGCAAACCAGGCCGGAGACGGCAGCCGGAACGGTCAGGCCGTTCGGAATTTCCATGCGCCGAATGTCGGTCCAGCAGGCGATCAGGGTAAGCGCCGCAGCCGCGGATATCGTGATCATTTCGAAGCCCGTCAACCGTCGATTCTCTCCTTTCGTACGTTCCGTCTCGTTCGCGGCGTGGAAGCCTAACCGCCCCCGTTCGCTTGCGATTTGGCCGCAACCTCGAACGTCTGCGTCAATGGCTCTCTGCCTTCGGACTTTGCCTCCCAAAACCATGTGCCCGGCGTCGTGTTGCCCGAAACGTGCCAGGTCCATGAAACGATGCCCCTCTCGTCCGCCGTTGCCATTCCAAGATTCCTCGCCTGGCTTTCCCCGCTCTTGTAGACCACGGTCAGATAGACCGTCTGTCCCGGTTCCGCCCGCAGCGTCAGCGTCGCCTTTCGACCCCTTGCCACCGGATTGGGCGAAAGCGAAACGAACGACAAGGCGCTCGGCTGCTCACCGTCCTCGGCAAGCTTCGCGGCGGACGGCTGTCCGCCGACCCACGCCCGCTCCCTGGCCGATTGGCGCAGCACAAGGGTCCTGCCGACAAACGGAACCTTGAACGGAAGACGGTATTCCGCCTCCACCGTAATGAATGCGCCGGACGGTTGCTCGGCCGAAGGGATTTCCGCTTTGACCACCCGCAGGCGGTCTTCGTCCAGCAAGCCGCCGTCCAGCCTCGTTTTCAGCCACTCTTCGAACGCCGCTCTTGCGGCCGTTTGTTCGATCGACCACGAGCCGTCAGCGGCCTGCCGGGCCCATTCCGACAACGGCGAAGGGAGAAGATCCCCGTATTCGGACAGCGTCCGGCCGATGTCCTCGAGCTTGGCGGACCATGTCTCCGTTTGTTTGTAGACGGGCTCGGACCGCACCTTGTCGGCGGCCAGGGATATCGGGTACCACGCCGCGGCGGCCTGCCTCACGGTCTGGGACAGCGCTCCGTGAAGCGCCATCGCCGTGACCGAGGTCCGAATGAGAAACACGAGAAACACAACCGTCAGCATAAAGATCGGCATAACGAGAGCGGCTTCCAGCGTGATGCTCCCCGCAGCGCGCACGCGCGAGGCCCGTTCACTGGTAGGCGTTATCCGCCGTAAAAACAGCTTCATAGCGGTTCCCTGCCACCTCTCCGCCCAGCCTTCCGGTTTTCCCGAGCGCCTTGATCAATCCCGGAAAAAACCACAACCTTAGCGACGCAACGCCCTCCCCGCTGACATATGTGTACGCCTCCTGCAGCGATATGCCCGTATTATGCTCAATCACGGCGATCGTGCGGGCGGTTTGGCCGGAAGAGCCGCCGTGAAGCAGGAAAAACAAGCGCAAATAATCGGAATAAACCGTGTCCGCCTTCACGTATTTGGACAGTTCGATCTTCCCCTGATCCAACAAATGCCGCAGATCGGCAACCGCATGTTTGACCGCGTAAAGCAGCGCTCCGGCCAGCACAAGCAGCGGAGACCCGAGCGAACGGGACTCGATCAATCCTTCCATTGTTCGAATCGCCAGCCGAAACATAAAAATTTCGCCGTAAGCCGCCGCGATGTTTCCGCTCGGATGGGTCAAGCCATACAAAATATACTCGGCTTGCTGCTTATCGGGACTCGTCGCGCTTCCCGCCTCGCCGCTCAGCCATGCCTTGATTTCAGCGGGGTCGCTATAGGAGAAGCGAGAAACCGCGTATTCGGCAAAGTAGAGCGAATCCCGCCAATTCGCCGACGCAACGGCAAGAGCGTCAAGCCAATCCTTTGAGGCGGCGACCGCCTCGTCCCGGCCCCGGGACGCGCGATCCGGACGCGGCGGCGCCGTTTGTTCATCCGCCGCTTTGTTCCAGGCGAGATTTTCCTGGTAAAGGCGATCAAGCTCCCGGAACGCCTCCCTCTCTTCGTCCGTCCCTTCCGCTGCGGACAAAGCCTGCAGCAACGAGTTTGCGGACGACCACTCGGTTTCGGCCTCCTTTTCCAGACGTTTGCGCTCCTCGTCCGCGGCGCGATGCTCGCCAAGCTTTCCGCGCCTGTCCTCAAGAACGGATCCCGAAGCGCCGTACCGGTTCCGATACAAATCTCCGGCGCGCTGCAGACGTTCGGCCCCGCTTCGAAGCTCTTCTTCAAGTCCGGTCGAACCCGAAGCCGCCGCGGCCGAACGACCGAATTGCGACGCCGCATCCGCCGTCTCCGCCGCCTCTTCGGACTGCCTGTCGAGCTCCGCCCCATATTCGCCGAAGAAAGCGCCGTCCAGCACCAAATCGTTCGCGGACTCGCGAAGATCCCGGAGCATTTGCTCGCGTTCCTTTCCGATTCCGCCATCGACCGAACCCTGTCCGGCATCTCCTTCGTCCCCGGAGTTCTGCGCGCCGGCCGCCATCTCCCGCATCTGCCGGTTCGCTTCCTCCGCTTCGCCAAGCGCCTCTCGGGCGGCCGCCAAGGCTTCGGCCGCTTGGTCGGCTCCGTCACGGATCCGATCCGGAAGCGAGGCGGCCAACCTGCTCATCCCCGATTCGTAAGCGCCGATCGCCGCCGAATGGATCGGCCCCCCGGTCGGATAAGGTTCGGTAAAAGGTTTGCCCTCCTGCCGGGCTTGAGCCTGGCGGCTGTTCCACTGCGCCACGGCGTCGGCAAGCGCCCGGCTTCGCGCCTCGTCCTCCAGCCGTTTGCCGACATAATCGGGATACATCAGCGCCGCATCGGCAATGTCCCGCACGTCGCCGGCCGGCCTCGTTCCCGTCAAGGCGGCGGGAGGGTCCGGAACATAGCCTGCCATGGCGTTTACCAGCTTGCTTCCGGCCTCCGCCTGACGTTTCAGAACTTCGTCCAGCGCCGCTTCCCTGCGTTCATAAGCTTGACGCATCCGCTCGAGAAGGTCCGCCGTCTTCTTCGTTTCCGCCATGGCGGCATCAATGCCGCGAAAACGGGATGCGAGCTCGATCGTCAAGTCGATCGGAGCCTTGTATTTCATCTCTTCCAGCACCTGCCGCCTGAACACTTCATGCGAGGCAAGCGGCCGGCTTTCCGTAACCTCCGCGCTTTCCCATCTGACGTCCAGAAACCGGAAAACTCCCGGCCCTTCCTGCTCAAGATTGCCTTCCAGCGTCTCGCGGAACAAGGCGTCGGCCCGGTCGCCTCCGCGAACGAACAAACCGTACCCGGCGTAAACTTCCGGATCGAACGAAGAGAGAACGGAACGGGCGCCCGATTTCACCGCGAGCTCCGCCTGCTTGCGGAACGCCGCCACTCTGGCAAAATCGATCAACAGACCGTTCAGCAGCACGAAGGCCGCCGTCGCGGCGATAAAGTAAATCGATACGGCCCCCTCCGCGCGCTTTCGCCTTACGGCGCGTTTTCTCCTTAAGGCGCGCTTTCCCCTGCGTTCGTCACCCACTTCCGCATCCTCCTTCCGTTAACGGCCGGCCCCGCCGGTCAGCACGGCGGCGGCCTGCTCGCGGTAAGCGGCCTCGCCGCCATCCGCGCTGCGCATCTTCGCCGCATAATAGCGCAGCAAATCGATATTCCGCAGAAATTCCGCCGGCTCGACGACGATGGCGGAGGCCTTCGCCGATAAGATTGTCGTACCGTTAAAGCGGCGAAGCGGCTCCGGAACATCGGAGCTGGCCGCTTCGGTGCCGATCTCCCTCCAGACCAGGGAATGGCGGTACCGCATTTCGCCCGCGGAGGCGGTGACGATCGTGCCGGCGGCCGCCAGCAGCTTGCGGTCCGCAAGATCGCCCGCTTCCGCTCCGCCGGCTGCCGGAATCGCCACAGCGGCGCCCGGCGATTCGAGGGCGAGTCCGAAGAGTCCGGAGAGAACGCGGTCATCCGTAAGCCTCCAGTACAACCCGTCGTATTGTCCGGCCGGATATGCGCCCGTCCGCACGTCTTTGGCCGAATTCGGCCAATTATATGCCGCCCGTTCTCCCGCTATGGAGACGTTGTAGTACATAATGGCGCCCTGGGCGATATAAATGGCGAAAAACAACAGAAGGAACGTCATCATCAGCACGATGGGCATGACCATGGACGATTCCAGCGCGAAGCTGCCGGAATTGTCCCGCAGACGGCGGATCAACGGAGCAAATCGGAGCTTAAGAGAAGACATCTTCCGACTTGGTCTCCACTTTGTCGAATAGCGAGTTGAGAAAATCCGTAATTCGGTCCCTGAACAAAACGACGATCACGATGATGACCGCGGCAATAAGCACGATTTCCAATGTTCCCAGACCTTCCTGGTTTCTCCAAAAAGCCGTAAACCACTTGGCGCCAAGGCGCTGCATGCGTCGGGTAAGATTCATCTTTTTAACCTCCTATAATGGATTAAATGGTCATCGACAGCATGGCCGGCGTTCCGACCAGCACCATAATCAGCAAAAAAACGAGCACCAGCGGAAACGCCATGCGCGAGGAAGCCTGCTCGCCCAGCGTTCGCGCGACGGCCTTTCGCCTCTCCCATAGCGTTCGGGACAATTCTTGAAGCGACGCGACGAACGTCTCCCCTCCCCGCCGGGCGTTGACCAGCAGCGTCGAAGCGAACATCTTGGCTTCGGGAACGGCGCAGCGCCGCCCGAATTCCTCCATCGCCGCCGCCAGCGTCTCCCCGCGGCCGATCGCATCGAGCGCCGCCTTTAGTTCCGTGTACAGCGGATGCTGCATCTGCCCCGGGCCCTGCCGGCGCTGCAGGCAGCGCTCCAGCGCCCGCATGACGTTCTCTCCGGCGTTGACCATCAGCAGCAACCGGTTCAGCAGCTCCGGCAGTTCCAGCACAATTGTCTGCCGATGCCGGTCCAGCTTTTTTTGCAGCTCTTGCCAGCGAAGCAGCGGCACCAATAACGCGATAACTGCTCCGAACGGAAACAGCTCGGGACTCCCGGATACGAGGCCAAGCAGACCTGCGGACAGCAAAACCGCGTAAGACAGGCCCAACGCTTCAGCCGTCCAGCCGATCAAGCGCTCCCTTGTGCAAATTCCGCCATGGAGCGCGGCAAGCGCCGCCTGCGGCCGCAGCAATACGGCCCGCAGCCGCCGGTATATGCCCGGGCGCTCCATCAGCCAGCTCATCGGGCTGAAGAGCGGATGCCATTTAAGGCTGCGGTTTCTGGTTTTCCAGGCTTGCCGGAACATCCAGAGATACCCGATGGCCAACGCGAACCAACCTGCGCCAACAGCCGCCTTCATCATATCCGGATATCCACGATGCGCAGCATCCACCAACCGACCAGACCGAGGAGAAGCAGGCAAACCGTAAGCACGACCCAGCCGATTCCTTGATGAAGAGCGGACATATAATCGCCCGCGATGAGATGAAGCAGGCCGACAAAGGCGAACGGCATCGCGATCATCAGCTTCGACTCAAATTTCTTCTGCGCAAGAAGCACCGAAATTTCCTGTTCGACTTCCATCTTTTCGCCGATCAAACCGGCCGTTTTGCGAACGACCTCCACGAGATTGCCGCCCGACCGCTTGCAGATCAGGAAAGCCTCCGCAAAGTTGCGAACCTCCTCCAAGCCGCTTCTCCCGGCGAAGTCGGCAAAGGCGGCTTCAAGCGGCTCCCCGTTGCGGAAGCGGACGACAATTGTCCGGATCTCGCGCAGGATATCGGCATTCGGGTTGCCGATCAGCATTGCCACATCCTCCTCCAGCACCGCAAATGCGTTCTCGACCGAACGGCCCGCTGACAGCAGCGAAGAAAGCGCGTGCAACGCTTCCTTGAAGTGCCGGCGCAGCTGCTCCAGCCGCCGCCTTCGCAGCCGCTCCCGCAGAAGCCGCGGCCCCCACGCCCCGGCTGCCGAAGCCGCGATCGCCACATACGGCTGACGATACAGCATCCAGACGGCCGCAAAGCAGAAGAGGCCGCAGAAGCAAATCGCGGCGAGCCGCTGCGAACGGCTCAGAACGTAAACCCGGTAATCGGTCATCCGTCAACCTCCTTCCACGAATCCGGCAAAACGCAACTTGCGCACGTTTTGCAGCGAAGAAACCCGCTCCAGCCGTCCTCCCGCGGCGCCGCTTCCCTCCTTTCCTTCCTCGTGCCGAAACAGCGTGCGCAGCCGCACCTCCCCATCCTCCATTCCCGCCACCTCGCAGATTTCCGCTACCCGGCGGGAACGGTCGCGAAAACGGCTTAAATGGATCATGATATCGATCGCGGACGCAATCTGGCGGCGAACGACCGGAACCGGAAGATCCGCGCCGCCCAGCACCATCGTTTCCAGACGCGACAGCATGTCGCGCGCGCCGTTACTGTGGCCGGTGGACAAGCTTCCCTCATGTCCGGTATTCATCGCCTGCAGCATGTCGAGCGCCTCCTCGCCGCGAACCTCGCCCACGATGATGCGGTTCGGTCGCATCCGCAGCGAAGCCCGGATCAACTCCCGCATGCTGATCTTTCCTTTGCCTTCGGTATTGGCGTTGCGGGTCTCCAGCGAGACCAGATTGGGCACGCCGCGAATCTGCAGCTCGGCCGCATCCTCGATCGTAATAATCCGCTCGTCCGCGGGAATCCACTGGGCGAGCGCGTTCAGAAACGTCGTCTTCCCCGAGCCGGTCCCGCCGCTGATGAAGATGTTGTATTTCGCTTCCACCAGCTGCCGGAGCAGCTTCGCAGCCTCCTCCGTAACGGAGCCCCGCGCGACCAGCTCGTCCATCGACGGAGGATGCCGGGGAAAACGGCGGATCGTGACGATCGGACCTGTGAGCGAGACCGGCGGCAGCACGACATGCACCCTCGAACCGTCGGGCAGACGGGCATCCACGATCGGCGACGCTTCGTTGACGATCCGGTTGACACTGCCGACCATCGCCTGGATGAGATCTTCCAGCCTTTCCCGGCTTTCGAATTCGATTCCGGCGGGCTTCAGCTCGCCGAAACGCTCCACGAAAATATCCCTGTGCCCGTTGATCATAATCTCCGTAATGTCCGGATCGTCGAGCAGCGGCTGCAACGCGTCCAGTCCCCGGAACGAATGAAAAAGCCGGCTGACCGCGGACGCCCTTTCCGCCGACGTCATCTCTCTTGCGCGCGCATGGCGGAACAGCTCCTGTTCGATCAGCGCCCGCAGCTCGCCGTCCGATACGGCGGCGTCCCAGGCAAGCCGGGAACGCACCGCTTCGCGAAGCTCAGCGAGCTCGGCGGCCGACAGCGGCGAAGCTTGCATAAGGCCCACCGCCTTCCGCAGGCAGTTCGGATGAAAAGCGGTGCGGCCAGCCCCATTCGTCCAGCAGCCGGTCGACCGATCCGCTGAACGCCGGGGAAGCGAACCACCCTTCAAGACCGGCCATTGCCTTCCACTGCGGAACATAAGGCAATACGCCCGCAGGCCCCTTCCCCGGCAGCCGCCATTCGTTCTTCATCGCTCCGGAGAACTTGTTCAGCACGAACGACACGGAGCCCGCATCCATCGGAAGCTTGCCCATCCAGTACCGCGCCAGCTTCTCCGCCTTCCGCAGGCTCTGGGCATCGTCCATGACCATCCAGACGACCCGGGCGCTCAGGTTCAGAAGCTCCAGATGCCAATCTCCGCACCCGCTGTCGGTATCGGCTACGATGAGATCGTAACGCCCGTCCGCGCGCAGAGCGCCGATGAGTTCCCGCAGCTGCTCCGCCGTCATCGCAAGGCGTTCGCCCGGATGGTCGGGAGCGTCGAAATATTCCGCCCGAAGCCGCCCTTCGCTTCTTCGGAGCCGTTCCAGCTCCTCGGCCGCCCGATCCTCCGGACGGGTACGCAGCGCGTACAGCAGACGGGACAGGCTGTCCGCTTCCCCTGTTCCAAGCAGCAAATCCGTCGCGTTCAGCGCCTCCAAGTTCAAATAGAAAACCCGGTATCCCCGTTCCCCGGCCTGCCGTGCGATATTCAAGGCAAGCGCCGTCTTCCCGCAGCCGCCGGCCGCCGAAAACACGGTCAGCAACGGCGCGCCTCCGGCAGCTTCGCCGCTCTTCCGGGCGTCTCCGTGCATGTGTTCCGTCAGTTCGGTCAGCAGACGGGACATGGGCTGATACATCGCCACCTCCGGAAGCCCTTCGCCCTCGCCCGGCCGCTCCGCGAGCGCTACGATCCGGCCGCGCAGGGCTCCGGCATCCGCTTTTGCCCGAATGGCCGGAAGAAACGAGGAATGAAGAAGCAGCAGCTCCGTTCCCGGCGCCTCCTCCAGATGCCGAAGGAGCGCAATCTCCTGCGTAAACGCCGCGATCCGCCAGCTCGGCTCGCTCTCGCGCAGAAAACGCGACAGCTTGGACGCATATTGCGAGTCGGGCACAGCCATCACCAACCGCAGCAAAACAGCCCCTCCCTTCAACCCGCGGAAAACGCAAAAAACCGCAATCTCCGACGAGGATTCATCGGAAATTGCGGTGCTTCCGCAAAACGTTGATTGATGTAACTACAATGTACCACGTCTTCTAAAAACGGTCAATCCTTCCAGAACGAAAAAAGGGAAGATGACGAAGAAATTGGAAATGCTACCTTGGAATACGTTTCGAACCAATCCAGCGTTCTGCTGAAGGGGGAAATGAAAAATGATTCAACGTTTATGCTCGTTGCTGACCGCGTTTGCGCTTATGTGGAACCCGGCCGAAGCGGCCGGCAAAACGCCTTCGCCCGCGCCTTCCGCCCCGGAGCGCCCGGCTGCGCCGGCGGTGCGGCTGACGCAGCTCCAGTTCGCCGATTCCGCGCACGGTTGGGTTGCCGGCTCCATCGGGGACGACCCGACCACTCAAATATGGCGTACGTCCGACGGCGGCAAGCGGTGGGCTTCCGCGCCGATCGAATCCGGCTTGCAGGAAGCGGTATTTTCCTTTGCGGACGGCAAGCACGGCTGGGCGATCGGATCGAGCGAATGCAATATGGCCGCAGGGACGGCCTTGTGCGGAAGAACGACGATCTTGCATACAAGCGACGGCGGGAAAACGTGGAAGAGCCAGTGGTCGATTGCGGACCGGAGAGCCGGGGCCAACAACGAAATCCAGGCGATCGACGAAAACACGGCTTTCGTCCGCGTCCGGTCCGCGATCGGCAAGACGACGGACGGCGGACAAACCTGGCTGGACGCCTCCGTTTCGGATTCCGGGGAGGCGGCGCCTTACCGCATTTCGTTCGTCGACGCCTTGACGGGCTACGCCGCGGGCCGGCTCGGCACCGAGTGCCCCGATCCGGGACTTGTGCCTTCCGATGCGAATGCGGACTGCCGGGCCGCCGTATGGAAAACGAAAGACGGCGGCCGCCACTGGGTCAAGCTTGCCAACGCGCCGCGCCTCAGCGGCGACTGGTCGCCTGCGGCCATCCGGTTTCCGGATCGGAAGCACGGCTTCGTTCTGTTTGTGAATCCCGATACGCACGGCTCCCTGCTGTATGCGACGGACAACGGCGGCGGCAAGTGGAAGCTGCGCAACGACAAGATTCCGGGCATCCGCCCCTATCCGGTGAAGCTGGAATTCGTCAATCCGCGCGTCGGTTACGTTCCGTTGAGCGTCGGCGCGGGTCCCGTCGAAGGCGGCTTGTTGAAGACGGTCAACGGCGGAACCCACTTTGCGAAACTGCAGGACCCGCGCCTTGTCAGCGTTCAGGACGCCGATTTCCATGACCCGCGGACCGGATGGATCATCGCCCTTAATCCCGAGCGCCCCGAATCCGCCTTGCTCCTCGGCACGAAGGACGGGGGCGGCAGTTGGACCGACTTCACGCCCGGGACGTAAGCGGTCCTTGACCATTCTTGCCCCCAAGCATCGCGCTGCCGGGCGATCCGTGCGGGCGGCGCAAGCGGCCGGCTTTCCGGCGCCGCCAAAGGCAAGGCCCTGCGGCAGCGTCCCAAAGCTTCAACGCAAACCCATTCAGGGCGCGGGCGCTTTCGCGCGGTCCTGGCCTTTGTCCGATGCGCCCGCGTTCCGGTTCGCCGCCTTGCGGTCGGCCCGCATTTCCTCGACGGTTTTGACCTGCTGTCTGGCCGCCCCCCGATAGCCTTCCCGCGTCGGCAGCAGCGGCCCTTCGGCCAGCCGCTTCTTCGCGGCCGCGATCGCTTCGCCGTATTGCGGCAGCCACGCCTCCTGAGCGACCAGCATCTCGTTGACCATTTGCCAAATTTCCTTCGGATTGCAGACCGCGCCGACAAGCGGGTCCATCATAAAGGCCTGACGCAGCAGCTTGTCGTCCCCCCGCACCGCCGCTTCGACCGCAAGGCGCTGCACCGAAATGCTCGCGTTGCAGACGGCGGCCGGACCGAGCGGCAAGTCTCCGACAAGCGGCATCGAAATGCCGTTGCGGTCGACATACCCCGGCGCTTCGATAACGGCATCGTCCGGCAAGTTCGAGATGACGCCGTTGTTGACGACATTGGAGTGGCCGCGGTACACGCGTCCGGTCTCCAAAGCTTCAATCATGTAGGAGCCGTGCTCATGGCTCCGCTGCGAAGCCTCGTACTTGAGCGCGGGATCGTTCAGCCAATTCGGAAACTCCGTCTCGAACCAGTTGCGTCCTTCCGTGCAGACGCGCAGGTATCCGCCCGTTTCCCCGTTGATCCATCTGCCCGGATCGATCCAGTCGTGGATCTCGTCCGCTCGTTTGCGGTACCACGGAACGTATTCGCTGAGGTGCCCGTTTGACTCCGTGCTGTAATAGCCGAAGCGGCGAAGCATGTCGATGCGCACTTTTTCCGTCCGGCTAAAGTCCTTGTGCTTTTCGAACGCCTTGAGCGGCCCTTCCGTCAAATCTCGCCGTTGTGGCGGATTTGAATATACCATGTCTGATGGTTAATGCCCGCGCAGACGATGTCCACTTCTTCGGGCCTTAGGCCGTATACTTCCGCGATCTGCCGGTGTCCGTGCTGAACGTCGTGGCACAGCCCGACCATGCGCACGCCGCCGTACCGGTTGCACGCCCACGTCAGCACCGCCATCGGATTCGCGTAGTTGAGCAGCAGCGCGTCCTTGGCCGCCGCCTCGCGGATATCCCGGCAAATGTTCAGCATCTCGGCGATGCCGCGCTGTCCGTACATGATTCCGCCCGCGCCCAGCGTATCCCCGACGCACTGGTCGACCCCGTATTTCAGCGGAATGTCAATGTCGGTCGCAAACGCCTCCAGGCCGCCTACGCGAATCGTGCAAAATACGTACTTCGCATTCCGCAGCGCCTCCCTGCGGTCCGTCGACGCCTGAATGCGGATCGGCAATCTTGAACGCCATAAAATCCGACCTCCATCGCTATACGTTTTGAAGGATAGCTCTGCTTCACATTGTAGCCGGACGGACGGGAAAGCGTTATCCATATTGTGACCGTTTGGTCGGATAGGTGTATAAAATGCTAACACGTTGTGAACACGAACCGATGTCAGGAAACGGGGCGATTTGTGTGCAGCGGGCGGTTTGTGCGGTGAGGGTGGACAAGCAATCCGGTTCGATAACCGGTTCGGCCGGGACGGTTTTCTGCCGCTTATGGGAATTACAATTTAGTCAACCCATTATCGTTCCATCTGCGATACAGTGAATAAAATATATTTGCGGCAAAATAGCGGCAATGTTATAATTTAAGAAAAGGGCGGTGATTTGATGCTCAAACCCAAATATTCCATTACAAATCATATTGCTTGTAAACTTATGGACATACAACGTGCTTGCACAGTTGTTGATCTGCTCCCATTACCCGCATCCATACTGGATTTATTAAAGAAAGAATCGATGGAAAAGACAGTTATTCTTTCAACAAAGATCGAGGGGAATACACTCGATGAAGCGGAAAAGCGAAAGTATCTTTATAAAAACAGCAATCAAGATGAGGAACTGGAAGTTTACAACTTAATGAAGGCATTGGAATATCTAGATGAAGCGGAAAGGCGACAGCTGCCTGTTACAGAAGAATTCATTAAAAAATTGCATGCCATCATTCGCATTTCGCATGGCCGCAGACCCCGCATTAGTGAATACAGAAAAGAGCAAAATCAGGTCGGCAGGCGAAACGCTCCTGGATTTTATCTGCCTCCGGAATGGCAGGATGTCCCTTCATTGATGGAAGATCTGGTGGCATGGGTGAACTCTCCCGAAAGCTATGCAATCCCCGTTCCAATCAAAGCAGGTATTTTTATGTGGCAATTTCTTACTATCCACCCATATATGGACGGGAATGGCCGCACTGCCCGAATGTTGGCAACGTATCTTCTTCGCCGTGGAGGATTTGGATTGAAGGGGTTGTTTGTGCTTGAAAATTTTTATGACAGGAATTTGGCAGAATATTATCGCAGACTCCAATTAGGGCTTCACCACAACTATTACTTCGGCCGGCATGATGCTGATTTAACTCCGTGGCTGGAGTTTTTTATTGAAGGTTTGGCAGAAGTATTTCAGGAAGCTGCTGCGATTGTTCAGGAAAAATCAGCCCAGTTGATGAAAGTGGAACCGGAACTGATCCGTAAGCTGGATCCGCAGCAGAGGATGGTATTTGCCCAACTCACTTTTAAACAAGACAGCATGACCACCAGCGAATTGCGGGAACTGCTACGCATGTCAGATCGATCCATCAGAGAGAAAGTGAACCGTTGGCGGGAAGAAGGCTTTATCGAACCTCGTGACCAAGAGGCCAAAAGAGTTCGGTCGATAAAACTGACAAGTGAGTATGAACAATTAGCCCAGGAGATTCGCAAAGCACCTGAACAGTATCCGCATTTTATTAAGTGATAACCGTTTGACCATACACTGCTTATGGATGCTGTTCCTAATAGCTTCCCCTGCTTTTTATAATACTTTCCATAAATAAATCTTCGCACTCTTTGGAGGTAATTGTTTTGCCATCAAATTCATACGTGAAATTCATAAGTAATCTTGAAACAGTTAATAGATTAGAACAAACTTATGAAACCCTAAGAAGTAATAGTGTTACTGTTAATGCATAATGTCCGGGGGTTGATGGCGTGAGTTGTCCTGCTATTGACGGTTAATCTGACCACTTCTGGAATACGAGAGGGAGAATTATGATAATTCTCCCTGAATGACGCGTTTGACCATGTGATCGTCAATGATCCGGTGTTTGTTTTGAGCTCCGTAGAGCAAACAATGAGTGCATACTTTGTTGATTAGCCTAGCTGCTCCACTAGAAAAACGATAGATGTCATCAATGGCTCCGTCGGTGAAGATGTCCCGTTCCGCACCGGCATAAGTCATGTGTCTCTCGATGTAGGCTCCTGTTTGGGCACGGTCGTAATGCGGAAGTTTGCATTGCAGATCGATGCGTTGACGAATTGCAGCATAAGCTTGTAGGTTAATGCGATCCCAAAGTTCGCTTTGTCCGACAAGGATGAGAGCCATTGGGCTTTGTGCATCCATCTTGAAATTCAGTAGAAAGCGAACTTCCTCCAGCATCTCACGATCCAATAAGTGAGCTTCATCCACGACCACGACAGATTGCAGCCCATGAATTCCCCGCATGAGCTCGATCTCCCGATGCAGCTGACGCTTTGGACTTTCCACAGTTTGCTTGACACGAAGTTAAGACCAATTCATTATGAATGGATTTTTTCATATTCCACTGGGCTCATATAGCCTAGTGTTGAATGCATTCTTTTCGTATTATAAAACATTTCAATGTACTCAAAGATTGCATTTCGTGCTTCCTTTTCACTGGAAAACCTCCTTGTTTCCGGCATCAGTTCACGTTTTAACGTTTTGTAGAAGCTTTCTATTACGGCATTGTCGTACGGATCT
>NZ_KB899822.1 GCF_000378425.1 Cohnella laeviribosi DSM 21336
AATTGATCTATGATTGCAAGCTCGACCGGCAACTTTCTAACAGATTCCGGGAGAATGGCATCCCAGATGGTCAATTGCTCGTCTCGAAGTTTCAACATTTTCTTCACCTCTTGGAAGGATTCCCGAGGGCTTCTGTTGAACTCCTATAGCAAAGGAATTCTTCCCTCGGGGTGTGGAACTTTGTTATCTCGTCAATAACAATTTCCATTTTGAGGTGCTGAATTCCTTTTAATTATGCTCAAAACACCCTGACTTTTTCAGGGGAAACTATATAAGGAGTCAGCTCAAAATCGGCGGGTGTAAAGCTGTCTTCGCTGTAGCCGACAAAATGACCGTTCAGCCAAACGTAAAAGGCCGACTCCACGCCTTGAAAAGAAATAAACACCGGACGATCCTTCCACTCTGCGGGCAGTACGAAGGTTTTTACATAGCTGCCGACCGGATTGTCATTTTCCGGAATGGCCGGGGGCCGGATTTCATGATGGCCGTCCCAAGGATACATCGTATTTACATATTGCATCCGGCCGTAGCCCTGTGTCTGAATATGGCCCGGCACCTGGATATCGCTCCAGCCGCCGCAGTCAAAGCCGGGCTCATAGAAGCTTGCCGGACGGCTGGCCGGGCTTGCGGCATAGTTAAATTTCCAGCTTCCGTTCAGCGAATGCCGAAGGCTCATTTCACCCGTTGCCGCCTCCTCTTCGCTCGTGAAATATTTATGGTCCGAATAAGCGGGCAGCCGGTTCATTGCAAATATCTTTACATCTGTCAGCCAATCCAAAGAAGGCTGCTTGGTTTTCATAAGGAAAATCCTCCTCCCTGCACGTTCGGGTGCGATCCTTCTAATATTTGACCGATTATTTGACCGAGCCGATCATCCCCGCGACAAAATGCTTCTGCATCACGAAGAACACGATCGCCGTCGGAATTGTGGAGATGAAAATCGCCAGCATAATAACCCCGAAATCCGGCGCATAGCTGGAGCCGAGATTGGAAATCAGCAGCGGAATCGTTTGCTTTTGCGGCGTTTGCAGCACGATCAGCGGCCACAAATAGTTGTTCCAGCTGCTCATAAACGTAATGATGGACGCTGCCGCATACGTCGTTTTCATCGTGGGCGCATAAACGCGGAAGAACAGCCCAAGTTCGGACAACCCGTCGATCCGGCCGGCTTCAAGCAGCTCCTTCGGAAACATTTTTGTACTCTGCCGGAAAAAGAAAATCAAAAACGCCGTTGTCATCGTGGGCAACACGACCGCCGCCAGCGTATCGATGCCGATCAGCGGCAGAAGATTGGTGATTTTGCCAAACATGCGGTACAACGGCACCATCAGCGCCGCAAACGGAATCATCATCGACAGCAATAAAAGATTAAACACGGCGTCCTTGGCCCTGCTTCTGTAAACCTCAAAGCCGTATCCGGCGAGCGAGGCGATCAGCATCGCCAGCAGCGTGGTGGACACGGAGATGAGCAACGAGTTTTTCAAGGCTGTCAGGATGTCGACGGAGCTGAGCAATTTGCGCAAATTGTCCATAAAATAAGTCCCTGGCAGGAGACGTCCACGGGTGACGTCCACGGAGGGATTCGTCGAGCTGACGATGATCCACAGGAACGGAAAAAAGGATACGAACGCCGCTACAATAAGGAAAAGATACATGAAAAATCTTTTCGTCTTATGCATCCCGGTCACCTGCCGCTTTAAATTGAATGATGGACAACAGGACGATCATGATGACGATGGAATACGATACCGTCGCCGCATAACCGAAATCCGCCGAATATTTGAACGACAGATTGTAAATGTACTGCGAAATTGTGGTCGTTGCGTTGCCCGGTCCGCCTTTGGTTATATTCATCACTTCATCAAACAGCTGCAGCGTACCGATCGTCGAGGTGATGGAGGTAAATAAAATGATCGGCTTCAGCATCGGAATCGTGATCCGGAAAAATTGCTTGATCGCGGAGGCTCCGTCAATTCTGGCCGCCTCATAGATCGACGGATCGATATTTTGCATGCCGGACAGGTAAAAAACCATATTGTAGCCGGTCCAGCGCCAAGTAATCGCGATAATGATCGTGATCTTCGCCCAAAAGGGATCGGTGATCCACTGAATCGGGGCAGAGACCACATGCAAATCAAGCAGCAGGGAATTGACCAGCCCGTCGCCCGCAAACAGATATTTGAACACGACCGAATAGGCGACCAGCGAGGTGATGCAGGGCAAAAAAATCGCCGTGCGGAAAAAGCTCTTGCCCTTCAGATTGCGGTCATTCAGCAAAACGGATAAAACTAAGGCCAGCAGCACCATCAGCGGCACTTGAAAAATCAAATAAACAAACGTGTTGGATACGGCGGTAATAAACATGGAATCCGTAAACAGCCGTTTATAGTTGCCGAAGCCGTTAAAGCTCAAATTAGAGCCGGTTCCGGTCTGAAACGACAGGATCAAAGCCTGAATCATCGGATAAAAATAAAAGATGACGATCAACAGCACTGCTGGCACAATAAACAGCCAGCCGACTGCAGAAGCTTTCAAACGGATAGCTGAGCCGGTTGCTCTCATCAGGACTCATCTCCTTTTTCAGATGTATCGTAGAGCGGCCGGAAAACAATAAAACCTTGAACTGGAGCAGCCCAAGGTTTTATTGAATTGCCCGCAATTATTGCAATTGGGATTCGGCCTGCGCCTGAGCATCGCGTATGACGCTGTCCACATCTTTGCCGTTCAAATAATTTTGAACTTCAACGACCAGAATGTCTTCAATCGCATAGGTATGAAGGCCGTAATTGACTTTCGGAACTTCCTCGGTCCATTTGGCAAAATCCGCATAGATTTTTTGTCCGTTGAAGAAATCGTCGCTTTTATCGTAAGCGTCCCCGCTGGAAGCCGCCTTCAGCGATCCGATGACCCCTACTTTGTCGAGCATTTGCGAGTAAAGCTCCGCGTCGGAACCAAAGGTTTCCGCCAGGAAGTTGGCCGCTGTATCCTGACCGTCCATGTTCAGGACGTACCAGGAACTGCCTCCGAGGCTGGAAGCGTTAACCGATTCTTTACTATTCGCCAGGCGCGGAGTCGGTACGACCGCCCATTTGCCCGATTGCGAAGCCTCGGCCTTGATGGATGGCGTAATCCAGTTGCCCGTCGGCACCGTTGCGACGTCGCCGTTGTTAATGGCCGCCAAAAACTGGCTCCAGTCCGAGTTCATTTTCACGATATTCGCATCGAAAAGGGCTTTGTACGTTTCAAGCGCTTCTTTGATAACCGGATTGTCCGCCAAATTCGGGGTCTTGCCGTCGTCCTTCAAATACCAGGTGCCGGCGGATTGAGCCATCATCCGGATCAACCCCAAGTCGTTGGGATCTTGGGTCAGCATATCTTTGCCGGTTTTTTCCTTGACCTTCTTCCCGATTTCGATGTACCGGTTCCAGTCGATATTCGTCAGGTCGTCAACCGTAAAGCCGGCCTGCTTCAAATAATCCGTCCGGACGTACAGCCCGGTAGCGCCGGAATCGAAAGGCACGCCGTATTGCTTGCCGTCAAGACTGGTCGGGCCAATTTTATACTCGGCAAAGTCGGCCGGTTTGATGACGTCGGACATATCGCGGAAAGCGTCGGGATAAGCCTGCAGAAAATTTTGCGCCCGGTAGTCCTCAATAAGCACGATGTTCGGCAGCCCTTTCGTTGTTCCCGAGTTCAGCCCGGTGTTTAACTTTTGTACAATATCATTTTGGGCATACTCCACAATATTGACTTTGACGTCCGGGTGCTTCGCTTCGTATTTTTCCTTCGCGAGTTGCAGCGCAGCGATGTTAAAATTGGGATCCCATGCCCAAACCGTGATTTCCTTGCCGCTTCCGGAACTGCCGCCGGTATTCTTGGCGCCCGAATTGCCCGAACAGGCGGATACGGCCAACATCAACAGCATGCTGACGAGCGCAAATAACAACCGTTTTTTCATTTCTGTTCAACCCCCTGCTCTGTTTTTGGATCTTGAGAAAGCGCTTGCTGTATCCGCTTTTATGATAGCATCGGGGTAATTGGGGCTGTTAGAAATATCTTTGTGCGGATTGGCGATATTATTGTCTATCTTCCGAAAGGAAACTTACGGATCTGGTCATTTTTTTAGATTTTGGTACTTTATTTATATCCGGTCGCCCGCTTCATCCGACTTGGCAATCAGCGGAAGGACAATGCGGACTTTGGTGCCCTCCCCTTTGTTGCTGGAGATGCTAACCCCATATGGTTCTCCGTACAGCAGCTTGATCCGGTTGTTGACGTTTTGAATCCCGATGCCCGTAAACAGCTGACGCCGGCTTTTCGGATTGGGCAAGGGGCCTGTCTCACCCGTAAGCTCCATGCCGTCCCCGTTATCAACCACCTCGCAGACGAGCGAGTCGTCGTTTTTCGAGACCAGGATGTAGATCGTGCCCTCATTTTTTTCATTAAAGGCATGGAAGAAGGCGTTTTCGATAAACGGCTGGATGATCAGTTTGGGCACCTCGTATTGCAGGCAGTCCGGCGCGACAAAATAATTGACCTTGATCCGCTCGCCGTAACGAACATGATTGATAAATACGTAATTTTTCATATTCTCAAGCTCTTGCTCGATCGTGACCGTCTCGCTGACATTGCTGATCGTATTTTGCAAGAGAGAAATCAGGGCGTTAATCGTCTCCGCCGCCATTTCCTTGCTGCCTTTTTGCACCAGCATTTTGATCGACGCAAGCGTGTTGTAGAGAAAATGTGGATTGATCTGCCGCTGCAGCGCCGCCAGCTCAGCGTTGCGCTGCTCCCTTTGAGTATCCAGCAGCCTGCGGATATAATCGTTCAGCTCGTCCAGCATGTAATTGAACGCTTTGCCAAGCTCCCTGACCTCGTAGCTTCCGCTCACCGTAATATAGTTGCCGAAATCCTTTTGCGCGATCATGGACATCTGCCGAACCAGGCGCGTCAGCGAATCGGTCAATCTTCTGGAAATGACAAAAACGACCAGCATGGCGGCCGCAATAATTCCCAAACAGGTCAAAGACACCGATCTCACGTCAATAATCTGTCCGGCGGTATACTGCCGGTCGATCAGGTTCACCAGATAAAAGTTGTATGAAGGCAAATAATTGGATAAAATGATCCGCTCTTTCCCCATCACGGAGCCGTTTTTATAATTAAGCTTCTTGCTCTCGATCTCCTTGGCTTCCTCTAACAGCTCCGGAGCAGAGCGGCCGATCAGCTCCGGGCGGTTGCTGGAGACGATGGCGCCCGAAGCGTCCAAGACCAGCACGTCGTTGCCGGTGCTGGTGAAATTGGAATAAAACTGCTTAAACTCCCGCTCGCGGATCGAGATATACAGCATGCCGTATAGCTGTCCGCTCGTCCGTTCCACCAGCGCCTTGGAGGCGATGATGTAGCGCTCCGTTTCACCCTCATTTTGCCGCTCATCGTATTGATACATAAGGCGCTGCGGATGGGCCGCCGTATTCACGGTCAGCGGGGCGGCCGCCAATTGTTCCTCCGTGACCGGCCAATAGGCCCGGTCGGTGGAATAGCTGCGGCCGTTCATTCCCGTTATCGTCACCGCCACATCGTAAGCGTTGATGTTGGAGGTCAACTGCTTCATCTGCTCCGACATGCGGTAATACACCTTGGACATCGAGACGGAATCCATCTCTCCCCCGGTCAAAAAGGTTTTGATCGTGCCGCTCTGCGAGGCATAGCTGGCCGCATTGACGATTGAGTCGTTAAAGGAGTCGAGGCTGGTGTTGATTTGCTTCAGCACCTTGGCATTGGTAATGCTGAACGTCTCTGCGAACAGCCGCTCCGACATGCGGATCGTAATCAGCGAGGTAAGCAGGCAGACAGCGACAATGCTCGCCGTCATCACGATAAACAGCTTGGAGAACAACCGCTGGTTGCTCAGTTTTTCGATCATTTTTTTCATGGATCAGTTCCTCTTGCTGCGATGTTGTCTGCGGTATTGGCTCGGCGACATGCCGGTTTGCTTCTTGAATACTTTTGTAAAGTAGCTGTGATCGGAATAGCCGACCCGTGCGCTGATTTCCGAGATGGCCATTTCATCCGCGCGCAACAGCTCGGCTGCCTTGGCAATTCTGATCTTGTTCAGGTATTCGCTGAAGCCTTCGTCATTATGAGCGGAAAAATAACTGGACAGATAGGAGGGATTAAAATGAAAATGCCTGCTGAGGGAACTTAAGCTGAGCGGTTCGCTATAGTGTTCGTCGATATACTCCAGCAATTTTCTCATATTTCCATTTCCCGCTTGCTGGAACCGGGAGGCTGCCAGCTTTTCCGCTTCATCCAGAAAAGCGTTCAGCGACGCAACCGCTTCCGTGACATCCTTCGCCTCATCGATGGCCTTGAAATAGGCGTATTTCACATCGTCCAGTTCCTTCACCTGTTCATTCATATCCGCAAGAATAATCGTGATGTTGAAAATGACGTTGCCAAGGAACGATTTGAACTCAAATGGAGGCGTACGATAATTGCCCGCCGCCTGATCAACGTATTCCCGCAGCCGGCCAAACGCGGAAGCAAACTGCTTCTTCCGCAGTTCGGCCGTCAACAGCTTCATGTCGAATGCTTCCGGGACCCGGGCGGGAGGCAACTCGCTTGCTTTCATCATGATCCGGCCGGGAAAATAAAAACGGTAAGCCAACAGCCGCAGCCATTCATCCCGGTATATTTCCGCCAATTGGCTAAGCTCCCCGAACATGCCGCTTACCGCCCACACCATTTCCGGCATGCTCTCGGACTTTTCCGCCGCAAGCGCATGAACCTCGGCAATGACCGCCTCATAATGCTCCCGCGGCATATTGGCCAGCATCAGCAGCTGCTTGTTGCTTGCGGCAATCGCCTTCGATACCGTCGGGAAGGCGAGCTTCTCAAATCGCGCCTCCAGATTGGCGGCCAGCCCGATGATATAGCTGTGCGGCTCTCCGGCAACCCGGCTCAGGTCCGCGCCTAGCAGCACAAAGGCGTCGTAAGGAAAATATTCCGCCAGTCGGCCGTCTTCGTCCGAATCGTAGCCGGCCAGCAATCGGTCCAGCAAACGGTCCACGGAGAAGCTGCCGTCCGCCGTTTGCTTCTTATGCTTCAGACCGGGAATTTTACGCGCCGTATTTTGCAGCGCCTGCAGCAGCTCCTCCGTTTCCAACTTCGGTTTCAAAATATAATCCGCTACCCCGCTTTGGAACGTAGACCGCACATAGTCGAATTCCCCATAGCTG
Source organism: Cohnella laeviribosi DSM 21336 (assembly GCF_000378425.1). Taxonomy (GTDB): domain Bacteria; phylum Bacillota; class Bacilli; order Paenibacillales; family Paenibacillaceae; genus Cohnella; species Cohnella laeviribosi. The sequence goes on from NZ_KB899822.1 coordinate 7,242, forward strand.
CTCAGCACGATGACTTCGATCTGCGGGTAATGCGCTTTCAGAATACGGGTAAATTCCTCTCCGTCCATGACCGGCATCACTATATCCGTAATCACAATGTGAGGCGACAGCCGCTCTATCAAGTTCAGCGCTTCCTTGCCGTTCGAAGCTTCTCCGACAATCTGAAAGCCGAACTGCTCCCAGTTCAGATGATGTTTAATCCCCTGCCGCACCAATATTTCATCATCGACAATCAATACCCTGCAGAACTCATCCATGCCCGTCCCCCCCTGTTCTGACAACGTTTTCATTCCGATGGATGCGGTTTATATATTCTTCAGTTTATATATGCTAGCATAAGATAGAAAAATGGCAAGCCGAACCTCTCCGAACATTGTCGAACTTTCCCGGACCCTTGATTTGGAGTTTATGTCCAACACATCACTGCTCGGCTTTTTGCAGCTTTCGCTGGCGCACAACTTATCTTTTAGGTTTTGCCTTCCGCGATGGGTTAGGTGAACACCCATACGCAGGAGCCCCCGGGTGAATATACTGGTCTTACATTTGAGCAGCGGAGGGGGGTGAAGGGATGTTGGAGCAATATGTTCCTGCCGACGAAGAAAACCTGCGGAAGCTAAAGGGATATCCGGTCTGCATCATCATGAACGACGGAGCCCGCTATTTCGGCTTGATTACGGATTGCAAAAAAGGGAAAGTCGTGCTTAACAGCAATTTCGGGCCGGAGCCGATCGAGGAAGGATCTTCCCATTCATCCTTTAAGCCCGAGAAACGCAAAAAGCGCGCAGCGGAGCGCACCAAGCAGCGCAGCCATCGCAAAGCGGACGTCTGGACAGAACACAAGACAGCCTCCGGCGGACATGTCCCGGAAGCCCCGTTCCGGGAACCGTTCGAAGGCTCGCCCCGTTCGAAAATCGTCCTGCCGCTGGAGCCGATCGAAGCGGTGTTGCTGCTGTAAACGGCAAATCGGCGCCGCCCCGTTCCCGCCTGGTCCCTCGCCGCCCGCAGACGCTCCGTCTGCGGGTTTCTTCAGACCCTCGCGCAAACGGGCGAACGGCAAAAAACGCCGGGCGAACTCCGGCGTTTTATTCATGCATATGTACGGCTGCCGGAGCACGGGCCGCTTCCGCGGACTATTCCGCCAGCCCGTTCCGGTGGGCGTAAATCGCGGCCTGCGTGCGGTCCTCGACCCCAAGCTTGCCGAACAGATTCGTCAGATGGTATTTGACGGTTTTGACGCCGATAAACAGCTCGTCGGCAATTTCCTGGTTGGACTTGCCCTGCGCGATCAGCTTCAGCACTTCCATTTCCCGCTCCGTCAAGTCGTCGTGCGGCATCGAAGCCGCTGCGGCCGGCTTGCGGAAGCGGTTCATCATTTTGGAGGCGACCTGGGACTCCAGGACGGCCTGACCGCGCGCGGCGGCCCGGATCGCATCGGCGATTTCGGAGGCGCGGGACGTTTTGAGCAGATAGCTGAATGCGCCCGCTTCAATGACCGGATACATTTTCTCGTCGTCCAGATAGCTGGTCAGAACAATGACGCGGCAGTCGGGGTGTTCCTCCATAATCCTTCGCGTCGTTTCGATGCCGTCCATTCCTTCCATGACCAGATCCATCAGCACGACGTCCGGTTTGTACGCTTTCGCCAACCGCAAACCTTCGGCGCCGTTTCCCGCTTCGCCGATCACCTCGATTCCTTCCTCCGTTCCCAGGACGGCCGCCAGCCCGATTCTGACCATCTCGTGGTCATCGACCAGCAGTACCCGGATCGGATTGCACTCCGCCATCGTTCCACCCCCTCTCTTCGGCCATGATCGGCACCCGAATTTCGATTCTCGTTCCTTTGCCGGGAGCGCTGGCGACATTGAAAGAGCCGCCCAGCTCGTTCGCCCGCTCCTCCATGCTGACGAGGCCGTAGGACGTATGCTTCTTCTCCTGGACGTCAAAGCCGACGCCGTTGTCGCGGATCGCAAGTCGAACCGTGTCGCCGCGCCGGTGCAGCGCGATGTCCATTCGGGTCGCCTTGGCATGGCGAAGCGTATTGGAAAGCGCCTCCTGCACCATCCGGAACAGATGGTTCTCCATCCCTTTGTTCAACTGCAAATCTTCGTCCATATCCAGCGATATATGCATCGGGACTTTGGCTTGCATTTCCTTGACAAGTTCGGGAATCGCCTGCGCCAGCCGCTTCCCGTCCAGATGGACCGGCCGCAGGTGAAGCAGCAGCGCCCGCATTTCGGATTGCGCGACGGCGGCCATCTCCTCGATGAGCTCCACCTGGCGCCGCGCCCGTTCGAAATCCTGCTCGAGCGTTCTGCCGACCGCCGTGGCGGTCATGGAAATGGCGAACAACTGCTGGCTGACCGCGTCGTGAAGCTCCCTCGCCAGCCGCTGGCGCTCCTCGATAACCGCGCTCATCCGCACCTTGGCGGCAAGCTCCGTATTATTGGAGGAAAGCCGCTGGAGCGTCGCCACCTGCTCTTCCCATTTACGGCTTAACCTTGACAGCTGCTCCGCAAGCCGGCCGATTTCATCCTTGCCCATATTGGGCAGCGGCGGCACCGGGTTTCCCTTCTCCAGCATAAGCATCGCATCCCGCATCAGTTCGACCCGGCTTCGGATCGGGTAGCTGCGATAAAACCCGAAGGCCGCCCCCGCCGCGATCAGCACGCCGATGGCCGTCAGGCCGAACGTGATGATCGTCGACCAGGATTCGAACGGAGCGGCCAGGCCCTGACTTTCCAACAAATAGACGACGAGAAAACCGATGCCGAGGGAGAACAAAACGGCTTCGCCCATTTGACGCCACACCATTTGGACCCCTCCTCACATCGAACGAATTTTAATATTGCCTACGAGATAAAACAACTGGAGTTTCAATTGATGCGCTTTTTGGTCGTAATCGGGCGAACGCCAGTAGATCCGTTGAGCCATGCCGCCCTCTTGCTGCGCGTTCCAGCCGATCTGGCCCAGGAGAACGGACGCTTCGATCTGCAAGCCGTAATCTTCCGGCACGATCCATTCGACATCCCCCATGATTCCCTGGAGCACCACCGTTGTCTCGCGCTCTTCCGGAACCGCCATCGTCAAATCCACCCGGATTTCCCCGAACGCATGCCAGTACGCCATCGACCGGAGTATCCATGAGGGCTGGTCCAAACGCAAATGAAGCAGCAGGCGGTGCCGGCTGACGAAATTGCCCGGTCCGGGCGGTTTCGCCTTCATATAAAACACCCCGAGCGAGAGGAGCACGATCGCGACGACGAGGCCGAGTTGATTGATGATCAGCGCCAGAACGGAAACCGCGATCAGGACGGCGGCCTTTCGCTCGCGATCGCTTCGGAACCGGACAATGCCCAAAACAAGCAGCGCCAACGCATTCGCCGTCAAGTAACCCGCCACTCCGCCCAGCAAGAGATAGCTGCCGGCCGCAATGAACACAAGAGCCTGTTTCGGTATCGATTTCATAACGGCCGTCCCTCCTAGCGGTTTCTAACGATGACTTCACGGCGAAGGCCATAACGGACCCCCGGGGTCCGTCATGGCCTGATCGATGCCTTCATCACAGCATTCTTTGTAAGAATATCACAAGTTTCCGGTTGCGGAAAACGGTCTTTTCGGTCCGCTCTCCTCGGCTCGCTCTTCCCGGCCCGTTCGCCGCCGATCCGGGCGATCGCCCGGGATCGGCTTGCGGCCATCCGCCTGCCCCGCGCTTATTCTTCCGAAGCCGGAGCGGAAGCCGGGGACGGGGGAGCGATCCGGCTCTTCAGCGCGGCAAGCTCCTGCTCGACGCGGAACGCTTTGTCGGGATCGAGGCTCGAAGCCGGGGCGGCAAAGGGAGTGCCCGGCATGCGGACGACGTCGGCTTCCGCCTCCATTTGCAGAATCTTCTCCTCCATCCGGTGGAAGCCGCGGGACGCCGCGCCGCTTTCGATCGTATGAAGCGAGCTGATCTGCGACAGCTGCTTGCGCGCCTTCGCCATTTGGGCGCGGGCGGCCAGTTCGTTGCGCTTGTTGCGCAGCTTGTAGTATTCGTCCTTCATTTCATGCAGCTGAGCCGTCAGCTCGCCGACTTGCGCATGCGCCTGTTCGTGCAGTCCAACCAGGTTGTTCGATTGCTGATCGTAGTAGACTTTTTCTTCGAGCAGCTTGCGGGCCAGCGCTTCGTTGCCGGAGCGCAGCGCCTGCTCGGCTTGCGACGCGCGCTCGGCGCCGATGCGGATCGCCTCGTCGAGCCGCTGCTTCATCCGGCGCTCGGCGGCCATCTGCCGCGCCACCGTCACTTCCGCTTCATGGATTTCTTTCTCCATGTCGCGCAAATACTGGTTCAGCATGACGACCGGATCTTCCAGCTTGTCAAGCAATTCGTGAATGGAAGCCTTCGTCAAATCCTTCATCCGTTGAAATACACCCATGGTTTATTCTCCTTTCGATTCCTTTTCGAATTTGGCAATGCGGGCCTTCAGTTCTTCGATTTCGCGCCGAAGCGCCTTCTTCTCGATGTCGTCCATCATGGCATCCAGTCCGCCCGATTCCCCCGGCGCGGCGGAGTTGCGGATCTTGGCTCCGCCGGCGAACGCTCCGCCTCCCGCCGCCTGCGGTCCCGGTCCGGGGGTCCAGCCCTGCTGCGGGGACGGCGAATAGGCGTTGTGGGGGGGCGTCCACCCGTAATGGGCGCCGCCGGCGCGCGGTCCGCCGCTCCACGGATCGCCGAACGGGTCGGCGCCGAAGTTCGGCTGCTGGGGAATGATCAGGCCGGCGATGAGATAGACGAAGATGACGGATCCCGCCGAGAATACGGCGACAACCACCAGCAGGATGCGCAGCAACGTCGCGTCCACGCCCAGGTACTCCGACAGTCCGCCGCAAATGCCGAATATTTTGCGATCCCGCGACGAACGATACAATTTGCGCATGGATTAACCTCCTTGTTGCAGTTTGCGTTTCAGTTGCTCCAGTTCCCGTTCGATGGTGTCGTGAACGACCGTTCCGGCCTGGTATACCAGTTCCTGCCCCATGCGGCGAAGATCGCGCAGGCTTCTTGTCTCCAGCTCGATGTCGGTCAGCCGGTCGTTCAACTTACGGAACATGCTCGCCGGCCCGTCCGCCGCGCCGGCACCGAACCGCGCGTTCAGCCGCTGCTGCAGGCGCAGCGATTCCATGCGGGCCAGATAGAACTGCCGCTGGTCGTACACGATGCGGTACTCATCCCTGAGTTCCTGAAGCAGCTGCTCCAGCTCGGCCAATTCGCTGCGGCTTTGCTCGTACAGCTCCTTGTAGCGCTGCGCCTTCTCCTCGTGGATCACTTTATCTTGAAGCGCCAGCTTGGCGACGTTTTCTTCCCCGGCTTTGAGCGCCGTGACGGCTTGTTCTTCGCGCCTATTTTTCCAATGCTCGGCTTCTTTCCACTGTCTCAGCAGGTGATCGTTATGCGCCGCGTACTGCCTTTGGAGCTGCTCGCACTGAACGATTTCCTGATGCGTCGACCACAGAAACTGATCGATCAGACGAACGGGGTCTTCCGCTTTTTCCAAGCGATCGTTCAAGGTCGCTATCGTCATATCGCGCACTCGTTTGATGACGCTCATCTCGTTCCTCCTTCTTATGGCTTCCGGCCCGGAGCGTTATACTCGTCTCATATTGCGGGCCAGCAGGGATATTCCGAAAACGATCAGGCCGATTGCAGCGACCCAGAAGATGACGGCGGACAGCTTGCCCAGCAGCATGAAGCCGCCGATCACGATCAGAATTCCGCCGATGAACCGGTTGCCGTTTCTCCAGCCGAGCACGCCCAATCCGACGACGAGCAGCGGGATCAGCAATCCGATCAGAAATCCGAAGAGATTGCCCAACTTCCCGACCAGAAGCAAACTGCCGATCACAACGAGCACAATGGCCAATCCGTTCCCCTTTTTCAATGGCTGCACCTCCTTTTGCCAGTTCGGCCGGCTCGCGCCTTTGCCGAGTCGTTCACCTCACAATCCCATTGTAAACCGGACCGGATTTGCGCATAACGGACCCGCGCATGTTTTTGACCCTGGACTGCGGTCGGGGAGCCTTACCGTCTTCCGTCCCCGGCGCGGTCGGCCTTGCGGACAAGTGGCAACATTTGAGGGTTCCAATCGGGCTCCGGCCTATGTTAGCGTAAAGATACAACCTGCTGGGAGGTGCGAACATGAAAGCACTGGGACTTGCCTTGCTGGCGTTCGGCATCGCAGCCGGTTCCTTGGCCGGAACGGCCGGAAAGGTGGCGGCGGCGCCCGCGGACGCATCCTCGGCCGATCGGCAATCCGGTGACCAAGCGGATTTGGCGGACGCGAAAGCCGCCGATATCGAGAACGTGATCGCCGACGGCATGAAATATATGGGCACGCCTTACGAATTCGGGGCCGACCGCGAGTCGGACAAGACGTTCGACTGCTCTTCCTTCGTGCGCTGGATTTTCCGGGAGGCGCTGGGCATCACGCTGCCGGCCGATTCCCGCGGACAAGGAAAATATGTAAAAGAGAAAGGGCACGCCGTAACGGACATCGATCGGCTGAAGCGCGGGGATCTGGTGTTTTTTATGGCGTACAAAGGCCCCGACAAGTCCGATTACGAAGGCATCGACAAATCTTCCGAGCGCATTACGCACGTCGGCCTCTACCTGGGGAACGGCAAGCTGCTGCATACCTACTCCGTCAAAAGCGGCGGGGTAACCGTAAGCACGATAAAGGACAACTCGTGGGAATACCGCTTCCTGTTCGGAGGCAGCGTGTTATAGTGTAATTCTGCTTAAGCGGACAGCGCCGTCCTTGACCTAGGCGCATTCGCTTGAGCGCCAGACGATTTAAAAAAATAACCCGGAGCCGCAGGCATTTTCAACCGCTTGCTGCTCCGGGTTTTCCTTTTTCAGCGGATCTTTTCGCATCGTGCACGCGGCAGGACCGATCTTTTTCAACCTTCGGATATACCGGCTTCCCCTACGCACACTTTCTTCGGCTATCCTCCCTTTTCAGGCCGCACTTTCTTCGTCTATATTCCTCACCGCGCCTCACGACGCACCCTCCTCCAGCTATATTGGATTTGGTACAGGATAATCCGTTCATTTTTGCCGTTCGTCACCCTATACTGGATTTTCTCCAATGAATTGCTTATTTGAAGGGAGGTTTCGGATTAAGCGTGCTTAAATCGTTGGATATTTCCAAGATAGCCCTCGCATAAAGAAACAAAACGCCTCGTTCGTTGGATCATTTCCAATGTAGCTCTCACGCGGGAGGCAAATATGGCGGCACTTGGCCGAATTGCGGAATCTCGCGGCCCTGCCAGTCCGCAGCTTACGATTCGTTTGTCCATTCCTGCAGCGTTTTGATCGTTCGGGGAGCAACGAGAATATAGAGGAGAGGAGCCCGGTAAGACCCTCCTGCGTTCACCACATTTTTCAACGTTACGATTTCGTTCTTGGCAATCGCGGGGCGATCCGACGCCCTCCCCAACTGTATAATTATCGGATTAGACGCGAAATCCCTCCAAAGTTACAAACTATTTTTTGCTTCCGATTTTATGGCCAATTTCTTGCGTAAATGATGGGCAAGCGAAAGCCGTCCGACCGCTACGTCTGCCGCCGGGATATGCCAGTACCCTTCTTTGCCGCCAGCCCCGCCGCTCGCCCGCCATGTAGTCCGCCCAGTACCCTTCTTTGCCTCCTGCCCCGCTGCTCGCCCGCCATGTAGTCCGCCCAGTACCCTTCTTTGTCGCCAGCCCCGCCGCTCGCCCGCTATGTAGTCCGCCCAGTACCCTTCTTTGCCGCCTGCACCGCTGCTCGCCCGCCATGTAGTCCGCCCAGTACCCTTCTTTGCCGCCTGCCCCGCTGCTCGCCCGCTATGTAGTCCTCCCAGTACCCTTCTTTGCCGCCTGCCCCGCTGCTCGCCCGCCATGTAGTCCGCCCAGTACTCTTCTTTGCCGCCTGCCCCGCTGCTCGCCCGCTATGTAGTCCGCCCAGTACCCTTCTTTGCCGCCAGCCCCGCCGCTCGCCCGCTATCGCTTCTTTGGCCATTCAAATCCGGGCGAAAACGGGTTTGTAATTGCCGTTATAGCAACTGCAATCCACCGGCCGGTCCGGTTTTGATGCCATCCTGAGCTCATAAAAATAAACCTTCAATCCCCCCGCATTTTACGGGGGTTTCGAAGGTTCATTTTTGATATGGCACGGGTTTTATACGGCGTTGGATTTTCGGGCAGCCCTTTTAGGACAGCCTCTGGCAACAAACATCAATGCCTTCCATCTTATTCTTCCAGCCACAAAATGCTCGTGACGCCGCGCGGGTAATATTTGCTGCCGGTAATTTCGCCCGCGATGATCTGGTCGCTCCAGCTCCAGACGGACAGCTCCTCGTGCGTCAGCCACTTCACGTGGGCGGCGTCCGCTCTCGCTCCCTTTTCGTCCCACGGCAGTCCCAGAATGCGCCGGGCGATGAACTGGCACAAATAGATTTTGCTCAGCCAGCTGTTGTCGCTCGTCGACGAAATTTTCCAGCCGCCGTCCGGGAACAGGCAGACGCCCTCGCGCAGCACCTCGCGGAAGTGGCGGTCCAACGCGCGAATGTATGCGCCGAACCTTCCGTCCGCATCCAGCGCTTCCCGGCAGCCGGTCACATAAGGGAAAATCAGTCCTTCGATCGCCGGAATGATTTTCGAGTTGTTGCCTTCGCCGATGACGGCCGGAATCGTACCGTCCTCCTGGACGTGGCTGACGATCGTGTCGGCGCACCGCTGCGCTTGCAGGCCCGCAACCTCGGCCAGCTCGCCGCAGCCGGTTTCCTTGAACAGCTTCTCCATCGCCACGTAGGCCGCCCAGGTTTTGCCCGCCAGGTAGATGTTGTTGCGCGCCTGGCCAAGCGAAACGTCGAGGCTGTCGTACGTCGTGATTTCCGCCCCGCCCATCGTCCGCGAGCTGTCCAGGCCCATGACGCCGTTGCGCTGCGCCGGGTCCGGGTGGTCCCGGTTCAGCATGCTTTCCAGACAGCTTTCCAGCACGGTCAAATTGGCCTCAAGCCATGCCCGGTCTCCCGTCCGCTCGACATAGGCCGCGGCGCAGAGCACCCAGTTGACGAGCTGCTCGTGCGTCATATGCGAGAAGCAGCCGTCGAGACCGTAGCGCTCGTAAGCGGAATAGCCGGGACGAGACAGCACGTTAGCTACGCCCATGTCATGCGTAAAGCTGATGCCGCCCGGATATTCGGTCTCATCCCCCGGGAAGCGGACCGTATCGGTGTAGCTGTACCGTTTGACGAACATGTCGAGCTCGTTGCGCACCGTCCACGGATTGAATTTCAGCTCGAAAAAGAGCTGGTCGACGGTCAGGTCGAACGTGTTCATCATCCGGTATTCGCCCTCGTTGACGACCCAGAACGGCTCGCCGTCCAGTTCCAGCAGCTGCGTGGAGCCGTAATAGCTGCGGATCGCGTGCGCCATCATAAATTTCTGGTCCTCGGACAGACGCCCGTTCTCAAGCAGCCCGTTTGCCCGTTCCGCCGAGGCTTTCAGCGCGTCGAAGCGCTCCGCCGCGTATTCCGCCACCGCCTCGATATTGCGGAAATAACGGGTATAATAGTAAGACGTATCGAGACCCGCGGTGACGATGCCGCCCCGGTAAAAGCAGATCACGAAGCGGTACACGGCTTTCTCTCCGGGCTCCGCATCGGCGATAAGCGCGCCGACCGTGCCCAGGCCGAACGTCCAGTTCTCGGTCAGCTTTTCCGTCAAAATATCTTCCATGCTGAAATGCAGCGCCGAACGCACCCTTTTGTCGTCGGTCGCGATGGCGATGCTGCGCCCTTGTCCGACGCCCGCCAGGCTTGACGTATCGTCCAGCCGCCGCATCGCGCTGTACGGATCGGCGCCCCGAAAGCCGAAAAACGCCCGCCGCTTGCGGCTCGAACGCGTATTGTCGACGATGAGCTCCGCCAGCACGGCCGGAACGAGCGCCTCCCGCAGTTCCTCCTCGTCCGCCGTCTTCGGATCGGGAACGGAACGGACCTGCGTATAAATCTTAAACGTCAGGTCGCCCGCGGTCCACGCGTCCGTGCCGAGGCGGAAGTCCCGCTTCACTTGCGATTTGGGCCACGCGTGCAGCAAGCGCGGCTTGTCCGGGTTCGGGTCCGGATTTTCGATGTCGTACCGTTTGCTCTCGTCCTCTTCCTGGGATTCGTAGAAGGGCAGCGTATCGTAGCCGCTTCCGTCCTCCCGCTCCAGCCCGATGTAGACGTTCTGCTTCGGCGATCGGCCGAGCTCGAGATCGAAGCCGCCCCCCGGTCCCGGAAACCCCAGCGTAAAGCTGGCAAAAGCGCCGATCGGCGAATGATGCGCGTTAAAAAAATCGTTGCGTCCCATTGCGGCACACTTCCCCTTCCGAAGCGGTTGTTTTTACCCCCATCATAGTCCAGCGCGGAGCGGCATTACAGGGTCAAAACCCGCTTTTATTTGGACAAATCGTGCCTTTGCCCGCAGCCGTTGTGCTATAATTCGGATAATCATCCCACTAGCCGGAGGCGCGCCATGAAACGCAAGATGCCGGAAGGCACCCATAACAGCCTTGAAGGGCAAATGTACCCGGACATGCAAGCCGCCGTTCAAGTGTTCGCCGCCCATTGGCGCAAGGTCAACGCCGCCTGGACGTATCCGGAGCACGTTCACCCGCTGTTCGAATTTAACGTCGTGCTGGAAGGCAAACAAAAAATGGTCGTGAACGGGCAAACGGTTATCCAGTCGGAAGGGGATATTTTGCTCATTCGTCCCCAGGTGGCCCACCGTAGCGACGGCTCCGCGGAGAACGCCGGCATGGTTTATTTCAGCCTGCACTTCGACATCGACGATCCCGCTTTGAGAAGAATGCTGCTCGCCCGCGAGGAGCCGGTCATCGCGCCGGATTCTCCGCTCGGGCTTTCGCTTCACGAGATTTTCCGGTCCTATCTGCAGCCGCCGTCGCCGTCCGCGGACCTCTCGCAGGAGCGGCTCGTCGCCCAGCGCTCGGCCTTTCGCTTGTTTGCCGCGCTGTGCGACTGGGCGCTTGCGCAGAGCCGGGCGGAAGGAGGAGGGCCGCCGGAACGCGCCGCCGACCCCGCCCATACGCTGGCCGGCGCCATGGAACGAATGCTGCGCGAATCGGTGACGGGCCTTGCCGCCAAACGGACCGCCATCGAGGACATCGCCGCTTCGCTCGGCTATTCGCCCGCCTACTGCAACAAAGCGTTCAAGCAGGTGTACGGCGTCTCGCCCAGGCAGTACTTGTCCGGCCTGATCGTAAGGGAAGCGAAGCTGCTCCTGATGGACCGCCGGCTGTCCGTCGACGAGATCGCCGTCCGGCTCGGCTACCGGGACGTCTCGCACTTCAGCAAGCAGTTCAAGCGTTGGACGGGCATTTCTCCGCTCGGCTACCGCAGGCTGTCGCATTGAACGCCTAATAACGGCGGAGATATGCCGGTTTGGCGCCGAAGGCCGATCAGCTGCCGTCCGCATCCTCCTCCCTTTTTTCCATCACGGATTTGATCCGCTGATCCATCGTCTTGCGGCAGATCAGAATGCCGGCGGGCGTGGACACGACGATCAGGTCGCTCACCCCGATGAGCACCGTTTTCGGCGCATCGGAAAACACAATGTTGCCGGTGCTGTCCACCGCCTCAACGTTTCCTTCCATAATGTTGCCGTACCGGTCCGCGCCGCGGATGCGCTCCAGGGCCATCCAGTTTCCGACATCGTCCCACTCGAACCGGGCGGGGATCATAAAAATCCGGTCGGCCTTCTCCAAAATCGCGTAGTCGACCGATATTTTCGGCAGGCTTGCATACACCGTCTCGAGATGCTCTCCCGCCCCGGTCAGCGCCGCCCACATCTGCGGCTGATGAAGCGCCATGTAATAAGCGATCGTGGAAGGCCGCCAGGTAAAAATTCCGCTGTTCCAGTAAATGTTGCTGCGCCGGATCAACGACTGGGCCGTGCTCGCGTCCGGCTTCTCGATAAAGGACATGACGCGAAACACGTCATCCCGATACGGCTTCGGTTCGGCCTCGATATAGCCGTATCCCGTCTCCGGCCGGGACGGCACGATCCCGAGCGTCGCGATCGCCCGCTCTTCCCGCGCGACTTCCCCGCACAGGCGCAGCGCTTCCCCAAGCGCGTCCGCGTCCGGAATATGCTGATCCGAGGGAATGGCCACGAACGCTTCGTCCGAACCCCGGTTCAAAAAGTATAGCGCCGCAAGCGCGATGCCGGGAGCGGTGTCCCGCTGCTCCGGTTCTTCGATGAGCCGGTCCGCAGCGAGTTCCCGCAGTTGTTCCTTCACTAGCGCGGCATATTTTCGGGAGGTCGAAACGTAAATGTTCTCCTTCGGAAGCCAGGAGCGGAGGCGGCGGTACGTCAGCTGCAGCATCGTCTCTCCGCTTGCCGTCAATTCGAGAAATTGCTTCGGCTTCGCGTCCGTGCTTCTCGGCCAGAACCGGCTGCCCTTTCCTCCGGCCATAATCACCGCGTTCATCGGTATCACCCCTTGGCTATATATATGAAAGGGCGCGGCCGGATGGCTTGGACATTTCCCCCTGCCCGACGGCTTGAACCGCCTTTTCTCGCACCATTGCGCCGAACGGGCCGGAGCAAGGCGCGCTTTGGCAAAGGCGCCGCCGGCTATCCGTTCGCTTCCCGCTTCCTGCGGGCGATAAAGCCGATTTTCGACGTCATCCCAAGTTCGGAAAGCAGCTCTTTATACTCCCTGTTCACCCTAGCCAAGAAACCGTTCAATGCCGCCTCCGCGCGCCCGTCGGTCCCCGGCCGGACGGGAAACGCCGGCTCCCCCATGCCGTCCTCCGCACGCGGCTGCGGCCGGTCGCGAAGCACCCAGTTCAGATGGTTCACCAAATGATAATCTTGGGAATAAAAAAAGTCGCCTTCCAGTCCCGCTTGATCCAGCAAAATCCGCAGGCTCCGCTCGCTGAAGTAAAACAGATGCGCGCTGCGGAAATAAAACGTCCGGTAATTCGGCAGATCGAACGCCGATACCAGAACGTCCCGCAAGTTCGGCACCTCGACGTACAGGAGCCCGTCTTCCTTCGCGTAGTCTTTGAGCTGAAGCAAAAATTCCAGCGGATTGCCGACATGCTCCATCACCTGAAAGGCACAAACCGCATCGAACGACCGTTTCGCAAGCGGCGTCTCGGCCAGGTAATCCGTATATACCGGACATCCGCACCGCTCCGAAGCGAACTTGGCCGCCTCCGGGTCGATTTCGACGCCGACCGCTTCTTTCACCTTATCCTTTATATGAAACAAAAAGGCCCCGGACGAACAGCCGACGTCCAGAACCGCCGCATCCCGGCGCAAATATCGTTCGATTCGGGCGACCCTGTCCTGCTGGAATCCGACGGCGCTGTCGAACAGCCGCTCGGCGTCGGCCTGTCCGCGGACATCGGGCTTGTAGGCTTTCCGGTATTCGTTCCGATAGTACCGCTTCAGCTCAGCTTCGTCTTTCCGTTCTTCCAAAAAGCCCAGATCGCACTCCGGGCAGTGGAAAACGCGAAGCTTCTCCCCATTCCGCAGCCGGTCGGTCAACACCTTCGTGCGGTCTTGGCCGCATAACGGGCAGTTCACCGGTTTTCCGCCTCCTTCCTTTTTCGCAGGCGAAGCAAAAATGCCGCCCATTCGAGTTCGATCGGATCGTCGATATTCACAACCTCCCGGTCGATGAGCAGCGGCAGCGTGCGGTCCGTAATCACGTTCCGCTTGTTCAGGAGGCAATCTCTCGTCAAGGCGTAGCACACCCCGTTGCGCCAATACTTGGCGTCCAGCGCCTGCCTGTAGACCACCCCGGCGCCCTCCGGCTCGTAGAACGACAGCTTCGAGCCGTTCAGGCCGAAGATTTTCCGGGGATGGAACTTGGACGGCACGGCGCTCACCGTCACGACCGAATCCGCCCCGGACCGGATCAAAAGCTCCGTCGCCCGCTCCACATCCTCGGCCAGCCGCAGCGGGCTCGTCGGCTCGACCAGCAAAATGACGTCGAACGTCCGGCCGTAATGCTTCTCGGCTTCCGCAAGCGCGTGGACGGCCGTCTCGACGGCGCCCGCCGTATCCGTGCTCAATTCGGCCGGACGGACGAACGGAGCGTCAAGGCCGTAACGCCTTCCTTCCGCGATATACGCCGCCGAATCCGAGGAAAGGACCTTGGCGTCCAGCCACGGCAGCCGGCCCAAACACAATCCCGCATGGCCGATCAGCGACACCCCGGCCAGCCGGCGCATGTTTTTGCCTGGGATGCCCTTGCTTCCGCTGCGCGCCGGAACGATGGCAATGACGCTGCGATTCGAATACATGGCCGTCTCCCGTCCCGTTTAGGGGTCCAGCGTTACGGCCCGGTCGGATATGGAGCTTTGCCGGCACGCCTCGACGACCCGCAGGGCGTTCAATCCGTCCCGAAGCGTGCACAGAGGCTCGCAGCCGCCGCCGACCACGTCGAGAAAATGCTCCGCAAGCCGGAGAAACATCTCGTTCCGTTCGTGACCGAATCGAATCTCCTGCCAATCCCGCCCCGCTTCCAGGCCGATCTTGACGGCGTCCGGCTCGAAGCTCCACACCAGGCTTCCTTTTTCCCCGACGATCCGGATCGTTCTTTCATGAGGCCGTCCGTACAGGTCCAGATGAAGCCGCGCCCGAAAGCTCCCATCGTACGACGCCAGAATGTCCACATGATCGTCCGTTTCGATTTCAAGCGGGCTTAAGCGCTCGACTTGGGCGTAAATCTTCGACGGCATCCCGAACAGCCAGATCATCAGATCGATAAAATGGCTTTCGTCGAGCAGCGCCCCGCCGCCCAATTCCTTGCTCGCCATAAAGAAATCCTGATACCGTTCCCACGGATGCCAGTCCGCCAGATGCGCGCTCATGACAAAGTCGGCGTACAAGGGCTTGCCGATCGTGCCGTCCCGCAGCTTGCCCCGCAGGAAGCGGATGGAAGGCCACCATCTGTACGTATAGCCGACCAGGACGGCGGGCCGCGCCGGATCACCCGCTCCTTCGGCCGCGAGCCGCTCCGCTTCCGCGAAGGACGGGGCGACCGGCTTCTCCAGCAGCACCGGCTTGCCCCGTTTCAGGCATTCGGCGCACTGGGACACATGAAAGGCCGGGGGAGAAGCGACGACCACGGCGTCGAAATCGTCCTGGCGCCATGCCTCGTCCAGCGAGCCGAACGAATGAACGAGCTCCGCGCTTTTCGCCGCTTCTTCCAGCCGGTCCTTGCGGGGGTCCATGCCGGAGACGCGGCAGCCCAGAAAAGCGAAATTGCGCAAATGCCGCTTGCCGGCGGAACCGGTTCCGGCAACCAAAATATGCTTTGCAGTCATGCTTTTCACCTCAAATTCGCAGTCATCGACGTATAGCCGGTCTTGTCGAACGCCATTTCCATAAACAACGGCCCCGGAAAGTCCAGGTCCGCCCGTTCCAGCGCCCTCCGGAATTCCCGGTAACTTCGCACCCGGACCGCCTCCCATCCGATCGCTTTCATCGGCCGGTACCAGCTGGAACCGGCGATTTCGACCGGCTTGCCGCTGCCCGCCCTGGACGCCGCCGCCCGCCGGATCGAGCCGTAGCCGCCGTCGGACATATAGAGCACGAAGAGCTTGAGCCGAAGCTCGGCGGCCAGCCTCAGCTCGGCCCAATAGGGCCGGATGCCCCCGTCGCCGGCCAGGCAGACGATCGCGGCCTCCGGATGGGAGACGGCAAGGCCGATGGCGGTCGGAACCGAAGTGCCCATGAACCTTCCGTTGCCGCTCCCGCAATATTCGGAAGGCTGCCGCGCCTTCCACACCGTTTCGGCGATCGTGCAGAACAGCCCCGTATCCGATACGAGAATCGTCTCCTTCCCGTGCAGCCGCTCCTGCACATCCCTCAGCGCCAAGGCCGGCAGCCACGCTTCCCGGAACAGCTCGCGGTCCACCTCCCGCCAATAGCGGCGCAGAAGCTCCTCGCCCCAGGATTTGGCGGACAGGGCCCGGGCAAGCTCTTCCCCGGCGGCTTCCATATCGAACGGATGCGCGACCGCCGACGCCTGAAACCCCTCGCTTAATTCATGCCCGGCATTGTCCACAATCACGATCTCCGCCTCCGCGCGGATCGGGCGGACGACCTCCGTATTTCTAAGCCCGATGCCGACGATCAGATCCGCTTCCCGTAAAATGTTCCGCTCCGGCGACAGCTTCCCCGCTTCGCCGGTCACCAGCCCGCCGAAGAAAGCGCTGCGCTCGTCGATGCACCCTTTGGCCGCGGCCGTTGCCAGCACGGGCACGCCGAGCCGGTCCCAACGGATCGAGCCGAGCCGCCGGGCCGCCATCGAGCCGAGCACGACGGCCGGCTTGCGCGAGCGCTCGACCGCCTCGAGAATCCGCTCGAACGCCCGGCCGCCGTCCTCCCGGTGCGGCAACCCGGACTCGCCGTCCGGATGGGTCCGGATTTGGGGCTCGCGTTCCGGTTCGTCGGAAATGTCCAGATGGACCGGTCCCGGCGCCTCTTGGACGGCCAGCTCGGCCAGAAGGCCGACGCTGCGAAGCTCCCGGTCCAGCCGGGCGTACCCCTTCGCCGCCGGACCGCACAGCGCCGCGTGATCGGCCCGCTTGTGCATGTAATAGGCCGGAGCCGCCGAGGAATACGATTCGCTGACGGTCAGCGCCGGCCTCCCCTCGTACCGGTTCGAGAGGATGCCCGGAATGAAGTTGGCCAGCCCCGGCCCCTTGATCCCGATCGCGGCCGCCCGCAGCCGGCCGTCCCGGCAGCAGGCGCCGGCCATCAATGCCGCCGCCGCTTCGTGGGCGACCGGATAGAACGGCACGCCCGAATCCTCCAGGCAGGCGATCAGATCATAGCTGATCCCGCTTCCGGTGATGCCGAACGCATGCCTGACGCCCGACCGGATAAGCTCCCCGGCGAGCCGGCGCGCGAGGCCGCTCATGTCGCGCTCCCTCCGTAATGCTCGAGAATGCGCCCGCAGGCGAACGCGACCGCACGGTCGACCGCCTCCGGGCAGTAGCCGCCGATGTGCGGGGTAATGATCACCCGGTCCGATTGGCGGGCGTACTGCCACAGCCCGCTGCGGCGGACGTCCGGTTCGTCCGCCAGCACGTCGAGGCCGGCGGCGGCGATTCTACCGCTTCGAAGCGCGTGAAGCAGCGCCTCTTCGTCGATCACCTCGCCGCGGGACGTGTTGACCAGAACGGCGCCCGGTTTCATTTTCCCGATGTTGTCCGCCCCCAGAAGGCCCTTCGTTTCCTCCGTCACGTGCACGTGGACGCTGACAAAATCCGAAACGGCCAGCAGCCGGTCCAGATCGGCGCGCTCGGCCCACGGCGGAAAGTCGCCCGCATAGGGATCGTAGCCGACCACCTTCATGCCGAACGCGTCCGCGTATTTCGCCATCCATGTCCCGATGCGGCCCATGCCGATGATGCCGAGCGTTTTGCCGCGCAGCATGACGCCCGGAAACCGCTGACGGTCCCAGCTTCCCCGCATCGTATCGGCGACCGCGCCCCTCAGCCGTCTTGCGCACGCCATCAGCAGCAGCCAGGAATGCTCCGCCGCCGGCGTCAGCCCGCGCAGAAATTCGGTCTGCCCCTGCAGGGTAAGAAGCGGAATGCCCCGCCGCCGCAGCGCCTCGCGGTCGATATGATTCGCCCCGGTGGTCGCCGTCGCGACCAGTTCGAGCCGCTTCGCGTTCATAATCGTCTCGGCGGTCAGCCTGACTTTCATCGAGGCGTCCAAAAACACGGCGCACCGCTCGATTTCGGGAAGCAGCGACTCCGCCCGGTCCTCGGCGGCGCGAATGTCGAACCGCCCTTTCAGCGCCTCCTCCACGATGCGAACGCTATGGGACGGCCCGCTGTAAACCAATCGTTTCAATCGATCACTTCCTCGCCGGCCGGCCGGACAGCCGTTTTTTTACTTGGCGCCAAGCCTGTAGACATGCTGATCCTTTAGCCCCGCTGCGGCGTTGCGGCAATCGAATACGGCCCGCGAATGCCGGACGACAAAGCCGAAATCGTACGACCGGTGAGCCGTCAAAATCACGACGCAGTCGTATCCGGACAGCCGTTCTTCGGTAAGTTCCGGGATCGAATGCCGCTTGATGCCGCTTTCGTCCGTAAACGATTCGATATAAAAATCGTGATAGTCCACCGCCGCGCCCCTGTCCGCCAGCAGGCCGAAAATCTCGAGGTTGGGCGATTCGCGCAGGTCGTCCTGATCCGGCTTGTAGGCCATGCCGAGCAGCAGCAACCGCGAGCCGGCCAGGCACTTGCCGTAATCGTTCAGAATTTCCATCAGCCGATGAACGACGTAACGGGGCATCGACTGGTTCGACTCCTGCGCCAATTCGATGAATTTGCTGTAAAAATGCGCGCGCTTGGCCCTCCACGCCAAAAACAGGGGATCGAGCGGAATGCAGTGCCCGCCGATGCCGGGGCCCGGGTAGAACGGCATGAACCCGAACGGTTTGGACGATGCGGCGGCAATGACTTCCCAGATGTCGATGCCCAGCTCTTCGCTAAGCCGCGCCATCTCGTTGACGAATCCGATGTTGACGCTCCGGAACGTATTTTCGAGCAGTTTCGTCATCTCCGCCGCCTTCGGGCTCGAAACCGTCACGACGCGGTCCGCGACCGTTTCGTACAGCGCTTTTCCGGCCGCAAGGCAGGCGTCCGTCGTGCCGCCGACCACCTTCGGGGTATTGCGGATGCCGTACTTGCGGTTGCCGGGATCGATCCGCTCGGGAGAATAGCACAGATAATAGTCCTGCCCGGGGACATAGCCCGCCTGGCGGAATTCCTTCTCCAGGCATTCCTCCGTCGTCCCGGGATACGTGGTGCTTTCGAGCACGATCAGCATTTGCGGATGCAAGCGGGGCTTGATCGTCTCCACGCTCGCCTGAATGTAGCTTAAATCCGGCTGCTGATTGTGCTTGATCGGTGTCGGCACGCAGATGACGACGGCGTCCGCCAGCGCAAGGGCGTCGGGCTCGCTGGCAGGCCGAAGCTTTCCCGACGCCACGGCTTCCTTCACGCGCTGCGGCGGCACGTCGCGGATATACGACTTGCCCTGCCGGAGAAGCTCCGTCTTTTCCGCGGAAACATCGATCCCGTATACCGTAAACCCCGCTTCCGCAAATTCGAGAGCCAGAGGCAGCCCGACGTAACCCAGGCCGAGAACGGCAACGGAAGCGGACCTGCCGCGAATTTTATCCAGTACGTCCATACCGGCACTTCCTTTTCAGGTTCCTTTGACATAGGCCAGCTTTTTCTGGCTGTAGGGCTTAAGCGTCAAGATCTGATCCACGATCCGCGCCGACACGCCGGGTTTGCCGTACAGCTCGCTGGCCGGATATTTTCCGTGCGCAAGCTGCGCCCGTATCGCTTCCGCAATCGCCTGCCTGACCGGTTCCACCCGCCGGACCGCTTCGGACCACTCCCTCCCGTCCTGCCGGGAGCCGACCAGCACGACCGGCGTCCCGACGAAGGAAGCCTCGCGGACGAAGCTGGAGGAATTGCCGACGCAGCAGGCCGCCTGCCGCAGCAGCGGAATATAATCCTCCGGCTCGAAGTTTTTGAAGGCGCGCAAGGGGATCTCGCGGTTGAATTCGCGGAAACGGCGGATCGCGCCGGAGACGGAATCGGAGCCCGCGTCGATGTTGGGCCACAGCAGCACGATTTGCGCGCCCGTCTCGCGAAGAGCCAGCAGCAGCTGCTCCATTTGGGCTTCGGCGTCGGCGAATTCGGTGGTCACGGGGTGGAACAGCGCCAGCAGATACGGCTTGCCGAAATCGATGGGCGCCCCGACGCCCGCGTCCGCGATCCGTTCGGCCGGAATATCCGCCGCCGCACTTGCGACCACATCGGCGCTCGGACAGCCGAACGGAAACACCGTCTTCGGGTCTTCTCCCATCCTGACGATGTAGCGTCCCGAACGCTTCGTAGCCGGAAAATGGTAATGGGACAGCTTCGTAATCGCATGCCGCGTCGCTTCGTCGATCGAACCGGTCACTTCTCCGCCTTGCAGATGAATCAGGCAAATATTCTGGTACGCCGCGGCGATAGCGGCCGCCAAAGCCTCGTAGCGGTCGCCGATCAGCAGCACGAAATCGGGAGCCAACTTGCGAAACGCGCTGGAAAACTCGATGATGCCGAGGCCGATCGACTTCGTCATGGTCGCGGGCAGCGAGCCGTCGATTTCCAGATACACCTCTTCGTCAACCGGAAAGCCGTCCTCCAGCACGACCTGCTTCGCTTTGCCGAACCGGTCGAGAAGCATCGTTCCCGCGCAGACGACCTGCATTTCGATGTCCGGGCGCGACCGCATTTGGGCCATGACCGGCTTCAGCCGGCCGTAGTTGGCGCGGTCGACCAGGACGACGGCGATTTTCACCGCGCGCTCCCCCCCTCATCCGCTTCGAAATCGGATTCGCGGAACGGATGGTTGGCCGCTACGCCATGCCGCAGCGTTTTCCCGATCAGGTCGCCCAGGCGGCTGGGCGGAATGCCGCCTCCCGGCTTTTTGGCGGCGATCATCCCCTCCTGCAGCACGGTGCCTGCCGGAAGGTCCTCGCGCGCCACGAGGCTGCGGTAAAAAATCGCCCGCATGTCCCGGTACCGGTAGGCGGCCGCTTCCTTGTCGATGGGGTGAGCCAGCATCTTCTCCATGAACGAGACGCCGTCCGTCAGCAGTTTGAGCTGCTCCATCGTGAGGGAAGCCGGTACATCCGGACCGAAGGCCTGCTTGGAAAACGTGACGTGCACCTCGATCATCGACGCGCCCATCAGCGCGGCGGCAAGACCCGGGTAAATTTCGCCCGAATGATCCGACAGGCCGACGGGGCACCCGTACCTGTCCCTGTAAAACGGCAGCAAATTCAGGCCCACCTTTTCCGGCGGACACGGGTATTCGGACGTGCATTGAAAGACGAGATATTCGCTTCCCGCCGCCTGAAGCCATCCGACGCACGCATCCAATTCCTCCAGCGTGCACAGACCGGTCGACACCAGAATCGGCTTGCCGGTCCGGGTCATCCGGTCGATCAGCGGCTTGTTCGCGATTTCGCCCGAGGCCACTTTCCAGAACGGAACGTCCAGCTCTTCAAGCCAGTCGACGGCAAGCGGGGAAAACGGCGAACTGAAGAAGATCAGGCCCCTTTGCTCCGCGTGCTCCTTGAGCCCTTTCCACTGCTCCTTCGTAAACTCCATCCGCTTCCAGTAGTCGTAGCGGGTTGCGTCCTGGCGGCTGAATTGGACTCTCCAGGGCTCCTGCGGCGTGCTTTCCTCTTCGGCGATATGCGTCTGGAACTTGACGGCGTCTGCGCCGGCATCCGCCGCGGCGTCGATCAAGGCGTGCGCCGTGCCGAGGCTTCCGTCGTGCGCCTGCGCGATTTCGGCTGCGACGAGACATTTTTTCTCCGTGAAAAAGGACTGTAAGGACGCCATGTCGTTTCCTCCCTTACCGTTCGTACCCGCGGGAGCGAATGCGGCCGGCCGCGATCCGGATGTTGCGGGCAAGGCTTTGGCAAAGCGCGTTCAGACCATCGAGCAGCTCGGCTTGAGCTTGCATCGCCTGCCGGAACTTCCCGGGAGAATGAATGGGCCCGAGTTCGCCCAGCTTGTGAAATCCGGCAAACAGAACCGGCTGAAAATGGGTCAAGTGCAGATCGGGATGGAGAAAATCCGAAAGAACGCCGCGGGCGTTATCGGCGGCAAACCGGCGCAGCTCGGCGAAGCGGTCCGATTCCGGTTCCGGAACGCTGCCGCGCATGAGCCGCTCGCATTCGCTTTGCCTTGCGGCGGTCCGCCGCTCAAGCGCCCGGTAGATCGCGGCGTACTTCTCGAGTTCGGCCAACAGGCGCTTGACCCGCCTTTGGCGGGCCGGGATGTCGAGCGTTTGCCGGCTGTCGCGGATGACCGCATGCAGCTTGTGCGGCAGCGGCTTTGGGCAATGCGTCCGGATGACGTCCGCCAGCGGCGCGCACACCGTCCCCTTGATGGCGGCGCCCGCTTCCGTCGTGTTGATGACGGTGACCTGCGGATGTTGCTCGATCATTTGGACGAGCAGCAGCTTGAAGTGATTCCACTTCGCGTTGGACCGGATGATCCGGCCGTCGTTGCTCTTCACGTAAACCGCGGGCTGCGCTTTCAGCATGGCCACGGTGTCCTGCTGGTCCGCTTCCGCGTATACGGACTGCCTGCTGTGGGTCGATCCGTCCGGGCCGTAAGCGAGATCCTGCCCGACCAGCACGATCGGATTCGCTCCCATATACAGGGCGGCCTCAAAGGCGAAGTGCGCCGAGCTCTTGCCGCCGAACAGCGCGCTTCCGTCGCCTACCGTCCGGTTGAACAGCAGGCTGTCGGAATCCCGGCTGCGGAAAACGGGAATTTTCGGCCCCGGGAACGACCGGAAAATCCGCGGGTCGATGACCGCAAGTCCCAGCAGGGCCAGCTCTTCCGGATACCGCTTGTTTTCGAAATGCCGGCGGTAGCTCTTCTCCGTGCGTTCCAGGACGCATACCGCATCCGGCACGATCCCGTTTTTCATCAGCGGGGCAATCGCCGATTCGCTGCACAGGATCAGCCCTTTTCCAACCGCCTCCTTCAGCTCCGGAATCGCTTGGTCCAAAGAAGGGCCGTTCGCGATGACAAAAGCCGGAACGTTGTCAAACCGGTTTTTCAAACAGCTCAGGTACGGGTTTTCCAGCACTTCGTCCAGATTGTCGGCCATATGGTGAAAGCCCAGGAGCGTATCGGAGGGGTCGTTGCCGAATTTTTTGGTTTGCAGCGCCAAAAGCTCGAAAAGCTGCGTGTGCAGACGGATGTACGTCTGTTTGAACAACCGGGCCCCCGGCGCGAACGCGACGGACGGAGACGTCAGATAAAACAGGTCGGGCTGCGAAATGAATCGGGCAAATTCCTTCGAAAGCTCCGGAAGCGGACCGGCGAAAAACGCGAATTTGCCCGTTTCGAACAAGGGCGCCAGATCGAATTCCCGCAGCATGGCGATAAACAAATGGAGATCCGGCTCGAACACCAGAACCTGCGTTTCCGGCTGTTTGCGTCTCATCATTTCGAGCAGGGGATAACCGAAGCCGCACCCGTATACAAACAGCGTTCCGATCTCCCGAAACGGGATTTGCCCGCACCACGTCTCCGCCTGGGCGACGGGATCGGTACTGGTGATCCGAACCGCCCTTCCTTCCTCGATATACCGGCATACCGGATAACCGTCCTTCGGCCGAACGATCTCGATCCGCCGCTGCGTTTCCTTCGGGTCCGTGCGCAGAATCCGCTGCTTTAACGGTTCGTGAAGATATTGCAGGTTGCGGGCAAAACGGTCGTTCCGCCCGGAACCGCCGGACCGCGTCCCCGCCATGTTCACGAGCCTCCGGACGAGAGCTTGCCGATCGCGATCCCGATATTCCGGACAAGGCTTTGGCAAACGACGGTCAAATGATCGAACAATTCGTGATGAACCAGAAACAGCTTGCTCCATTTCCAGGGAGCGCCGGGAGGACCGAGCACGTTCATTTTGTAAAATCCGGCCATGATGACTTGCTGGAAATACAGAATATGCATGTGCGGAGACAGAAATCGGATGAAGTCCCGGAGATTGCTTTCGTACGCCTCGCGCAGCTCCCGCTCGATGCCGGCATCCGCCGTTTCGCACCGGTCCAGCAATCGTTCGCATGCGCGCTTTCTTCTCTCGGTCCACAACCCCAGCGCATGATAAATCGCCCTATATTTTTCGAGCTCGGCCCGCAATCGTTCGCGTTTGCGGTTTCTGTCCTTCATATCCAGCGCTTTCCGGTTGTCGCTGATCACCTCGTGAAGCCGCCGCGGCAGCGGACTTGCGCAATGCGTTTCGATCACGCTCGCCAGCTTGCCGCGTCTCGTCCCCTTGATGGCGGCGCCCGCTTCCGTCGTATTGATCACGGTCGTCTGCGGGTTCCGGGCGATCATCTCCTCAAACATGATCTTGAACTGGTGCCAGATCAGGTTGGAACGGATCAGGCGGCCGTCATTGCTTTCCACGTAAACCGCGGGCAGCGATTGCAGCTTCTGCACCACGTCCTTCTGCGCCGCCTCGGCGTATACCGACTGCTTGCTGTGCGTCGATCCGTCCGGTCCGTATGCGAGATCCTGCCCCACCAGCACGATCGGATCGGCCCCCATGTACAGGGCGGCTTCAAAGGCGAAATGCGCCGAGCTTTTGCCGCCGAACAGCGCGCTTCCGTCGCCGACGATTTGGTTGAAAAACGTGCTGTTGGACTCGGAATCGCGAAAGACGGGAATTTTGGGCCCCGCAAAAGCCGGGAAAATTCGCGGATCGATGACGGCCAGCCCAATCAGGGCCAGCTCCTCCGGATACCGCTTGTTGTCGAAATGCCGTCGGAAGCTTCGTTCGGAGCGCTCCGATACGAACACCGCGTCCGGCACGATCTGATTTTTGACGAGCGGGGTAATCGCCGATTCGCTGCACAGAATCAACCCTTTGCCCTTCGCCTTTCCCAACTCCGCTATAGCCTTGTCCAACGACGGGCCGTTGGCGACGATGAAGGCGGGAACGTTTTTGAATTGGTCCTTGATACAGCTTAAATACGGGTTTTTCAGCACTTCGTCCAGATTGTCGACGATATGGTGGAATCCCAGCAGGGAATCGTAATGGTCGTTTCCGAGTTTCTCCAGCTGCAGCATAAAGAACTCGAACACGCGCTCATGGATATGGAGGCATTCCTTCTTAAACGGCCTGGAGCCCGGAGCGAAGGCGATGGACGGAGCCGTGCAGCCGTGGAACACATCCGTCGACAACAGCCGCTCGAACTCCTGGGCAAAGTCTTCGTAGCTCCCGACGAAAAAGGCGAACTTCTGCGTGCGGAACAACGGCTCCAGGTCGAAATGCCGCAGCATCGCGATGAACAGATAAATATCGGGCTCGAATAGGAGCACGACGGTTTCCGGCGGTTTCCGCTTTGCGATTTCCAGGAGAGGATACCCGAATCCGCAGCCGTATACGAACAGCGCGCCGATCTCTTCGAGCGGAATCTGATCGCCCCACGCCTCCGCCTGGCCGACCGGGTCGGTGCTGTTGATGCGGACGGTTGTTCCCGCCCGCTTATACCGGCAAACGGGATGCCCTTCCCGCGTACGGACAATCTCGACCCGCCGCCGGACTTCCTCGGGCTCGATCTGCCGGATACGCCGCTGCAACGGCTCGTGCAGAAAAGCTAAATTTTTCGAGTACAAGTCGTCCTGTTCTTTCTCGTCAGCCCGGTTGGCCATCACCCGTCGTTACAGCCTCCTTTCTCCATTCGCGGACAAGCGGGATCAGCTTTCCTTCCAACTCATCGCCGATCGCGATAATATCTTGGTTCCGGATATGTTGACTCAGCTCTTCCAGACAGGAGACAAGCGCCGCATTCCATGTCTCCGGGTTGCCGGACAACCGGTCCGCCATGCGCTCCAATTGTTCCAGCGCTTGAGTAAACCGCTCGTAGCCGGCGTAATCGTTATCCCGCTTCCATTCCAGGACGCAGGAAACCAGCAGCCCCTCCACGTTCTCCAGCGTCTTCGCGAGGCTAAGCTCCATGCGAATCCCCGTCCTTCCGGTCCGGTTTTCGTTTGCGGATGGCCGCCAGGCCGTACCCGTAATCGGGATATTGATCGCTGAGCGGCAAGGTCTCGCATTCGATCTCGCAATCGGGAAAGAGCCGCGCGAGCTCCTCGCGTCCCAATCCTTTGGTCGTATACCGCAGGTAAGGCTCCAGTCCTTTCTCGGTGCCGGGAAGAAAATCGAACGTCACGATCAACCCGCCGTCGCCGAGCGCTCCAGCCAGCTCCTGCGCCACGCGGCTCCGCAGTCCGTCGTCCAGAATGTGCATGAACAGGCCGAACGCCAAAATCAGATCGAATCGCTTGCCTTGAAACGGCCGTTCGTCCGCAAACGCGTTCTTAAACGCGATGCCCGGGGGCGAAAGCCGACTGGCGCGTTCGAGCATCCAGCCGCACGGTTCAAGTCCGGCCAGCCGCTGGACATCGGCCCCCCACTTCGCGAAGGTTCTTAACCAATGCCCGTCCCCGCAGGCCGCATCCAGAACGTGAAGCCGGTCCCACCCCTGCAAGCCGGATTTGGCAAGCCGTTCCGACAATCGGCTCTCCTTCAGCTGCCGCTTGAATATCAAATAAAACTCGGATACGTGCAGTTGCCCCTCCAGCCATTCTTTCAGCCGCTCTTTTTCCTCGGCGATGGCCTGCAGCCTCGTTTGGTTTTCCAATTCCCCGGCGTCCGGAACGAACTTCTTCCAGCCGATCCGTTTATACCACATCAAATGCTCGATAATATCGTCGCGCTGATTCTTCATCCTCGCTTGCCAGATTTCCATCGTTTTTCCGATTTGGTTCCAGTCTTCGGGAGACCATAGAACGCTTTCCAGTTGCCGGGCATCCTGCCTGATCCGGCGCAAGAGGTCTCTTGCCTTGTCTTCGTAGTGCGTTTGGTCTTCAGCCCCCAACGGTTCTTCCCTCCTTGGATCCGCGCGGGGAATCTGTCGTTCTTGCCGCTCGCGCGCCGAGTTTGCGTCTGCTTTTACTTTATGCATTCGGCCGCGACAGGTGATTTCGGTTCGTACGTGCCGGTGCGGCCACCGGCCAAGCAAAAGGACCGCCGAAGTTCGGCGGTCCTCCTCCGAGCGGAGAAACGTTGATTACGGATTTTCCGTTGCGCTGCTTGCGGTGAACAATTCTCCGGCGAAAATGCGCTCAGTTGCAGTGCCGCCCACCAATGTAATCTCCGGAACCATATTCGGGTTCGAATAGCGGACCTCGACCGCAAACTGGGCTACCGTAGACGTCACCGTAAATCCGGTTGTCAGGGCGTTGTTCGCGAGAAGGGCGAAAGCTGTTTGCGTAAGCGCGGTTTTGAAACCGGAGAGCGGAACCTCCCAAATGATGATGTTTGCCGTGTTGACGCCGAGATCGTCGTTCATCGTCGTTACCGTCACGCTGACGCTCGTCGTCCCGTCCAGCGAAGCTCTTGGGATCGCTCCGGTCTTGTAAACAAATACTGCCATGCGTAGTCACCCCCATTCTGGATGGTATACAGCAATATATTCAGACAAGCCGGTGCTTGATCGGGCCTTCTTCCCTGGTCATTGCAACCAAATTCAGAATTTCGGGATCAGTACCAGCCAATCTCCTTGAGCCGCTGCTTGATCATCTGTCCGACCGCCCGGGGCGAAAACTGCGTCCGGATCGTTTCCTGCCCTTTGGCCGCGATCGCGTTCCGCCACTCCGGGTTATGGACAAGCTCCCGCATATATCCGGCGGCCTGGGACAGATCCGGATCGGCCCAGATCTGGTGCGCCTGGTACGGACCCCAAATTTCGCCCACATGAACCATGGAAAAGTTGACGGGGCAGGAATTTTCCTCGTTCATAAAATCCGTATTGCCGGACCAGTTCGTGCCGATGACCGGTTTGCCGAGATACATCGCTTCCGCAAGGCCCAAACCGAAGCCTTCCGCCCGGTGCAGCGACACATAGCAGTCGGTGCTGTTCAGCAGCGAATTGACCTCGATCCGGGAGAGCACCCGGTCAATAAGGAAAATGTTGCTGTGGCCGGCGATGAGCGGACGCAGCTCTTCGATATCTTCGGGCCTCAGGCTCGAATTGTTGACTTTCAGCACGAGACCGACGCGCGGATCGTCCTTGTCGAAGGCCATCTTGAACGCCTCGATCGCGCCCTGCGGGTTTTTGCGGGCCGTCGTGCTTTGCAGGTCGTACATCATATAGAAAAGATAGCGGTCTTGCGGGAGCCCGAAGGCTTCCCGGTTCAATTCGGGCACGACGTCCACATGGATGCTGTGCGGAATCCGGAGCACGGGCACATTCGCTTTCTGGGAGACGACGTGTTGCACGTATGTTGTCGGAGCCCAAACCTCCTGAACGTAATTGAAGCCGCTGCAGAATTCGTCCGGGAATTCGGGCAGCTCCCAGTGCCAGACGCCGATATTGTAGCGGTTGTGCCACAATTCATGGCCGAAATAGTTATGGCAGTGGGACAGGGCGTCGGCGTTCATGTGAAAAATGTTGACCTTGTATTGCGGTTCCGCGATTTCCTTATGCGCCCATGTCAAGTCGCTCATGCCCTCGGAAATGACTTCCTTGTAATCGAGAATCCCGAAAGGCATGTTCACGGCGGAGAGCGATCTTGCGGCCAGCCTTACCGATTCCCCGAGGCCGAGCTCGGCTCGCAAAAATCCGATCAGGTTGACGCCTCTGCGAAACCCGGGTTCGCCCTGCTCCTGCTGCTCGTCCTCCGGCTCCTCCGGCGGTTCCGCCCGCAGCTCGGATTCCGCCGGCTGCAGCGCCGCTTCCGCAGGAGGGACGCGGCGCAGCCGTTTCGCTTTTCCCGCTCTTCTTGTTTTCCCCTTTTTCCTGGCGGCTCCGGAAAGCCGGCCTTTCCGCTTCCGGCTCCGCGTCCGGACCGAAGACTTTTTCAGCCGCAGCGGCCGGGCGGATTTTAAAGTTTTCTTGCGTCTTGCGGATTTGACGGCATGCTTCTTCGTCTTCGCCAGCTTCCGGCGAAGCTTGACCGGTCTTCTCCTTCTCCCGGCCCTCGTTTTTACTGCCGCGCTTTGTTTCAAGCGTCTCATCCTCTCTGCTCGATTTTGATCGAAGCTTCCGGGGCGGCCTCCTTCACGGCTGCGCGCGCCAGAAGTCCAGCAAATCCTTCAGCGACTGCGTTAACGGAATTTCCGGCTTCCAGCCGGTCCGCCGGTAAAACTTGGAGGAATCGCCGACCAGGGTTTCCGCATCCGCAGGGCGGAGAAGGCCCGGGTCCTGTTCCACCTGAATCGCCGCCCTGCTCGACGCAAGCAGCAGTTGAAGAATCTCGCGGATGGGGCGGCACGTTCCCGAGGCGATGTTGTAGATTTCCCCCGGCTCGCCGTACTCCAGCGCCAGCCAATAGGCGCGAACGACGTCCCGCACGTCGGTGAAATCGCGCTTGGCGTCCAGATTGCCGACGCGGAGCACCGGCGGCATGTCGCCCTTCTCGATGCGGGCGATTTGCCGGGCAAAGCTTGAGGCGACGAACTTCTCGCTCTGCCTCGGACCGATATGGTTGAACGCCCGGGTCGCGACGATATGAAGGCCGCAGCTGCGGAAGTACTGGCCGCCCAGAAATTCCTGCGTCACTTTGCTTACCGCATAAGGGCTGAGCGGCCGAAGCGGATTCGTTTCCTTGATCGGCGCCTCGTGAGGCCATATGGCCCCGTACGCCTCGCTGGAGCAGGCGATCTGCATTTTGCAGTCGAGACCGTGGCGACGGACCGCTTCCATCAGGTTGATCTGGCCCGCGATATTGTTCTGGATCGTCTCGAGCGGCGCGCTCCATGACGCGGGAACGGAGCTTTGCGCCCCGAGATGGAAAATCAGATCGGGTCTGAGCGCCTTGACGAGCCTGTCGACCGAAACCGGATCGCGGAGCTCGCATTCCGCAAGCCGGATGTCTTGGCGGATGCCCCGGATGTTGTCCAGCCTGCTTCCGCTTCTCACGGTTCCGTACACTTCCACGTTCTGCCGGAGCAGATACTCCGCCAGATGGCTGCCTGCGAAGCCGGTGATTCCGGTGACCAACGCTTTCATCGATTCGCCTCCTCTTTCCCCCGCGTTTATTCCAAATCGAGGTCGACTTCGAAGCCGCCCTTTTTCAAATGCTCCGCTTTCCGGGCTTCGTTCAAATCCGCGGCCACCATTTCCTTTACGAGCGACCTCAGGTCGTATTTGGGGGTCCAGCCCAGCCTTGTCCGGGCTTTGGCCGGGTCTCCGAGCAGCAGATCCACTTCGGAAGGCCGGAAATACCGGGCATCCACCGCCACGATTTCGCGGCCGGCCGGAAGCTGGAATTCGGGAAGGCGGCAGGAACGGACGATCCCTTTTTCGCTTAGGCCGTTGCCTTGAAACACCACCTCGATGCCGAGCTCGTCGAACGCGAGCCGGACGAATTCCCGGACTTCCGTCGTCATGCCGGAGGAGATGACGTAGTCCTCCGCATCCGGCTGCTGCAGCATCAGCCACATCGCTTCCACGTAATCCTTCGCGTGTCCCCAGTCGCGCTTGGCGCCCAGGTTGCCCAGGTACAGCTTCTCCTGAAGGCCAAGGGCGATCCGGGCCGCCGCCCGCGTAATTTTGCGCGTGACGAACGTCTCGCCGCGAACCGGGCTTTCGTGGTTAAACAGAATGCCGTTGCACGCGTACATGCCGTAAGCTTCCCGATAGTTTACGGTAATCCAGTACGCGTACAGTTTGGCGGCGGCATAGGGGCTGCGGGGGTAAAACGGCGTTTTTTCGTTTTGCGGCACCGCCTGAACAAGCCCGTACAGCTCCGACGTCGACGCCTGGTAAAATTTCGTTTTGCCCGCAAGTCCCAGAATCCGCAGGGCTTCCAGTATTCGCAGCGTTCCGATTCCGTCGGCGTTGGCCGTATATTCCGGGGACTCGAAGCTTACCTGCACATGGCTCATCGCAGCCAAATTGTAGATTTCGTCCGGCTGCACTTCCCGAATGAGACGAA
The DNA here is from genome assembly GCF_000378425.1 of Cohnella laeviribosi DSM 21336. Taxonomy (GTDB): domain Bacteria; phylum Bacillota; class Bacilli; order Paenibacillales; family Paenibacillaceae; genus Cohnella; species Cohnella laeviribosi. Next base: position 37,850 of record NZ_KB899822.1, read on the forward strand.
AGAGGCTGGCGGTATCCGTCAAGTCGCCGTAGTGCAGAAAGAGACGGGCGTTATGCGCATGGGCGCCCCGGTACAAACGGTCGATTCTTCCCGTATTGGCGAGCGAACTTCTGCGCCTCAGCCCGTGGACGATATAACCTTTGGCCAGCAGCAATTCGGCGAGATAGGCGCCGTCCTGCCCGGTTATGCCGGTGATCAAAGCGACCTTGCTCATGAGCATCTCTCCTTCGTCCGATGATGGGCTTCACGGTCTGCCCGCATATAAGGGCGCTCCGTCTGGCGGTCCGTGCCGCCGGCGGAAAGACGCTCCGGCCGGACGGTCAGCTTGCGGGACGGCTTCCGTCCTCGAGCCCCCGGGCAAAACCGGCTTGGAAGCCTTCGTTGTAACCTTGGTTGAAAGCCGAGGTATATCTCTCCGCATAGTTGCCCGCTCCTGCCTTGCGTCCCCGCCGCCGGCGGGCCGAAGCCCGGACGGACCGCTTGCGGAGGACGCGGGATGCGGTCCTTCCGCCGCGGGCCGCTTTCCGCTTCCGGACGCGGCGTTTGCGAAAGCGCGCCATCTTGTCACCTCCCGTCCCGTTTTCCGCCTTGCCGTCAGCCGAAGACGATTTGCATCATTTGCGCGAGCCGTTTCGGATACGTATGCTCCTCCAGCGTGCGGCGCAGAGCCCGCAGCGCAATTTCCTGCCGCTCGCTGTCATGGGTCAGGAAATATTCGCTGATCTCGATCAGCTCCCCGACGGATGAATACGTCAAAATCTCCTCGCCCGGCTTGTAAAACCGGCTCATGTCGTCGCGGGTGTCGGCCACCTGCAGCGTGCCGCACGAAGCGATTTCAAACATCCGGGGGTTGGGCGAAGCGGCGGGAATGTTGCGGCTGTTGAAGTTGTACGTCGCATCGTCGTGCGCTCTGTGCATATTGATGACAATGCGCGAACCGTTGTAGGCCAGAGCCGTTTCTTCCGGCGATAGCCAGCGGTTCAGATCGATGTTCCGCTTAAGAAGCGGGTAGTGCTTTAGCCGGTCCCACCAAAGCCCGCAAATGTAGATCTTCTTCTCCGACAAGTAAGAAGCCAGCTCGTCGAACGACCGCACCCGGTTCCAATAGGCGCTGCCGATGAAGCAAATTTCTTTTCGCTGCACGAGATCGAGATGAACGGGACGAAACTTGCGGACGTCGGCCGCAAACGGGAGGTAATGAACCTCCCTGCAGCCCAGCCGGCGGTACAGGTCGAGGCAGTTCAGTTCCAGCGTAAACACGTAGTCGAAATGCGGCGCCAGCTTATCCGTCATGTCTGTATAATAGGGGTCGTCGGTAAACCAGATCGCCGCCGGTATGCCGGCCTGGCGCAGGCGGTAGACCGACTGCAGGTCGAGATTCAGGCCTTCCAGCATAAGCACCAGGTCCGGCTTCTCCCGGATCGCGACGGAGGCGAGCTCGGTCTTGACCTTGGGGTTTAGTTGAAAAATCGCCACCTCCCGCACGACGGCCTTCAAGCCGTCGATGATCGCCTCATCGAGCGGCGAATACGGGTAACCTTTGCCCGAAGTGACGTACAGCACCTTCACGTTCCACATTCGCTGGGGATGAACGGGCGTCTGCCGGAAAATCGCTTCGCAGCGCCCAAGATGATAGCCGTAATGATGACCCGTCAAAAAACCTTCTTCCCTTTTTTGTCTCACCATCGCTTCCGCATGCGGTACCGCTTCGATTCGCCTTCGGCGCGGTTTGGCCATCGGTCCCCCTCCTTTTCGCCCAAATGATCGCCTAACCATCTCCGAACACCGTCCCGAGCAGTCGGTCCAAGCGATGGGCGTAGGTATGGTCCCGGCGGGTGCGCATCAGCGCGTTCCAAGCGATTTTGCGCCGTTCGCTTTCATGGTTCAAGTAGTAGCGAATCCGCTCCCGGGCTTCACCGGGCGAAGAGAAGACCGCAATCTCTTCGCCCGGCGCATAATGAAGCGGCAGATCCTCGCGGACGTCCGTCAACTGCAGCGTCCCGCATCCCGCGATTTCAAACGTTCTCGGATTGACGGACCTCCCCGGCAGTCCGGCGGTGTTTTTCGGCTCAGCCGTATGCCGGTGCACATTCAGGACGATCTTTGCCCCCGCGTAATACCGGGCGCATTCTTCGGCCGGCGTGTAGCCGAGCCGGATTTGTCCGGCCAGAAGGGCATATCGGGTCAAGCGGGCATCCCACAGACCGCCGGCGATGACGACCCGCAAGCCGGACAAAAATCGGGCGATCTTGTCGATAAACGCGGCCCGGTTTTCAAAGGCCGTTCCAATAAAGCACACGTCGCTGCGATATCGGGGGTCGACATGCGCGGGCCGGTACCGCGAGACGCTGGCCGCTAGCGGCAGATAATGAACGTTGGCGCAGCCGATGCTGCGGTACCAGTCCACGCAGCCGATTTCATGCGTAAACACGTAGTCGTAATGCGGAGCGATCGCCGCCGTATCCTGCGTGAAGTACGGATCGTCGGCGAACCAGACCGCGGTTCGCACCCCCATCGCCCGAATGCGGTCCACTTGCTCCAGATGGTTCTCGGGAAACACGTGAAGCCCGTTCATGACCAGCACCAGATCCGGCCGGCATTCCCGCGCCTGTTCCGCCATCGTCTCGGGATTTCCCGCGATCGGTTCGGTTACCGTTTGTCCGAGTCCTTCCATCACGCCATGGTCGACCGATTCGAAGCCTTGCGGAATATACAGCACCTTCAGCTTGCGCGGTTCCGCCCGGAAGCCGGGCGTGCGGCGGCCGATCGCTTCGCACATGCCGAGAAAATAGCCGTCGTTCCAACCCGCTCTAAAACCGGCGCTTCGGCCGTTCGAACCCGCTCTTGCCGATGTCCGCGTATCGGATTTCAATTTTAACCCCTTTTCCCGCTTTGGCATTTGCCGCACATCACCTCGCCTTTCAGATCGGGCGACCGACATTTATCCCCATAGTATTAGTGGACGAGAGTCACCTGTAACGGCACTTGTACAGAGGCGCCAATCATTGGGCGGCGCGGAGTCCAGGATAACGGTTCCTTTTCGATGTTCGCTGCCCCGTCAATTCTGATATGCCCAAAAAAACAGCCCGGAGCCGCAAGCGTATCCACCGCTTGCAACTCCGGGTTTTGTCTTCCGCCAAATTCGCATTCGGCTATTCTGGATTGGGTACGGCCTCATTCTTGTCTGAGCCGTTTCAGCACCCGAGCGCCGCAGACGGGAAGCTCCAGTTCCGGGCCGGCCGGCTGCCCGGTTTCGAGGTCGGTATAGCGGCGGCCGTCCAGCGCGACCCGCTGCGCCCGCCCGCTGAAATTCAGGATAAACACGTAATCGGCGATGCCGTCCGTCCTTACCTGGGCGGACACGCCGTGCGGGAGATCGGTTTCCACCGCGCGGATAAGCCCCGCCCGCTCCGCCAGCTTGCGGTAGAACGCGCCGAGAAAGTCGTCCTTCAGGCGCGTCGCCATGTAGTAGGCGTTTCCCTTGCCGAACCGGTTCACGGTGAGCGCGGGCCACCCGGCATAGAAGCTGTCCGCGTCCGTATAGACCGCCAGCACGTCGGCGCTCTCCGCGTGGATCCGCTCACCAATTTCATGGGATTCGAATTCGCCGCCGAAGCCGAGCTCGTTGCCGGGGAGCATCGCGATGCCGTTGCGGTCATCATCGTACCAGCCCTCGATTTCCTCCGCCCAAATCCCGAGCGTCTTCCGCAGCGGTCCGGGAAAGCCGCCGAGATGGCAAAGATCGTTCTCGTCCACGATGCCGGACCAGTAGGTGGCCACCAGCGTGCCGCCCGCCTCCACAAACCGCTCCAGCTTCCGTCCGGTCGCTTCCCGGCACAAGTACAGCATCGGCGCGACGATCAATTTGTACGGGCCGAAGTCGTCGTCCGACCCGATCACATCCGTGGCCACGCCCTGCGCCCACAGCGCCCGATGGTGCGCGTATACCGTTTCTTCATAATGAATGCCCATGTTGCGCGGTCCCTGCGCGTCCTTCACCGCCCACCGGTTGTCCCAGTCAAACAGGATGGCCGCCTCCGCCACCGTCGCCGTTCCCGCGATTTCCGAAATGTCCGCCAGCGTCCGGCCCAACTCGGCCACTTCCCGGAACACCCGCGTATGCTCGTGGCCGGCATGATCGACGACCGCGCCGTGAAACTTTTCGCTCGAGCCGCGGCTTTTGCGCCACTGGAAATACTGCACCGAATCCGCCCCGTGCGCCACCGCCTGCAGCGAAGACAGCCGGTGCATGCCGGGCCGCTTCAGCTTGCTGACCGGCTGCCAGTTGGTCAGGCTCGGCGTGCATTCCATCAGCAGAAACGGCTTCCGCTTCAGCGAGCGGAACAGATCGTGATAAAAGGCGACCGATGCGGCAAGCTTGCTGTCATCCTTTTGCTCGTGCCAGGTCGGGTACGAATCCCAGGAGATCACGTCGAGCGCGTCGGCAAACTTGCGGTAGTCCAGCCCTTCGATCATATGCATGTTGGTCGTGACCGGGAGCGCCGGATGGGCTGCCCGCACCGCCCGAATCTCATGCCGGCAGAAATCGACGGTCTGATCCGTCACGAAACGGCGCCAGTCGAGGTTATGGCCGTGCACCATGTACTCCCCGTGGGGCGCGGGCGATTCGATTTGCCGCCAATCCGTATACGTATGCGCCCAGAATGAAGTCCACCAGGCGGCGTTGAGCGCTTCAAGCGTTCCGTATTTTTCCCGCAGCCACCCGCGGAACGCTTCCTGGCAAAGCTCGCAGTGGCAATCCCCGCCGTACTCGTTGGAAATATGCCAGCCGATTACGGCCGGATGGTTCGCGTACCGCTCGGCCAGCTTGCCGTTCAATAAGGCCGTTTTCTCCCGGTAAACCGGCGAAGTATAACAATGGTTATGCCGCATCCCGTGCAGGTTGCGGACGCGGTTGGCCTCCACCCGCCTGACTTCCGGGTATTTCTCCGACATCCACGCGGGACGCGCGCCGCTCGGCGTTGCCAGCCATACGTAAATGCCGGCTTCCGCCAGCCGGTCCAGCACCCGGTCCAGCCACCCGAACGTGAACACGCCTTCCTCCGGCTCCAGCGCAGCCCAGGCGAATATGCCGACGGACATGACGTTGCAGCCGGCCAGTTTCATCAGCCGAACGTCCTCTTCCAGCACCCGGGGATCGTGCAGCCATTGGTCCGGGTTGTAATCGGCGCCGTGCATCAGGACGGGGAGTTTTGCGCTTACGGGCGGAAATCTTAGCTTGGGGATCATGTCGTCCTTCTCCTTCCGAAATCGTCATATCCTCTTTTCTGCTTTGATCTTAGAGCAAAACTCCCTTATACTCATAGAACAAAACCATCAAAAAATCGTACAAATTGAACATAGGAGGCCGGACGGCATGATGCCTTTCCTGCTGGCGGAATTTGCGAATATGGAGCCGATTCTGCCGCTTTACGTTTGCTGCGTCGGAAGCCACGAGCAGAAGCGGCTCTCCCGGCCCGGCGGCTATCCTGCGCATCAGATCTTTCTGTCGAGAAGCGGCCGGGGAAGCTTCCGGGTCGAGGGACGAGGGGAACTGACGCTCACGCCCGGGACGCTGCTCGTTTTGCCGGCGAACGTGCCGCATGAATACGCCCCCGACGGTTCGGACGGGATATGGGATTTGGGCTTCGTCGCCTTTGACGGGTCCGCGGCCGGCCCGCTGCTGGCGCAGATGAGCGGCCTTGTGCTGTCCGTCCGCAAAGCGGCCGATTTCGAGCGGCTGTGGAGCCAATTGGAATCGCTGTGGCATCTCGTCCATCTGAACGGGGAAAACGCTTACTGGGAATTGTCCAAACGGATGTACGCCATGATTCTTTCCGTACTGGAGGATCAGTATCCGGGCCAAAAGGAACGCGGCAGCATCCGCCGCTCCGGTCAGCCGAACGCGGCCCTGCAAACGGCCGTAAGGCTGATCCACGACCACTACCACGAGCGGCTGCTTCTCTCCAACATCGCCCGGTCGGTCGGGTATTCGGTTCAGCACTTTCAGCGGCTGTTTGCGGCCAGCTACGGCATTTCGCCCCAGCAGTACCTTTTGCAGCTTCGCATGCGGCGGTCCGTTCAGCTTTTTCGCGAGCATCCGGGGATTCCGGTAGCGAAAGTCGCGGAGCTGCTCGGCATGGAAACGAGCTATTTTATCCGGATGTTCAAACGCACGTACGGCAAGACGCCCAAGCAGTATTTGAAAGCGGAGGATGGCTGACGCACGCCGTTGTTTACGAATCCGGCGGAATGCCGGCCGCGGACCATGCCGGGAAACCGTCCGCCCGAACGCTCGGGGCGGTGCGCCGGGCGGCGAAGGCTTGGCCTTGGCGCGGCTTGTCTCCGCCGTCTATAATAGATTGCAGAGAGGGGCGAGCGAACGTGGACCATCATTTGGATGTACGTCTGGATGTGCAGTTTAAACCGCTGTATGAAGCCATCAACAGTTTGCATACGTATATTTGCCGCAAATCGCACAAGAAGATCGACATAGGCGCTTCCTGGGCCCATGAAGTTCGCCGGCGATTGACGCCCGAATTCGCTTCGTTGCTGGATCAATCCGAGATCGATTTTGCCTGGAAATTGACTTACTTGCTTGTCCATCTGTGCCCATCGGAAGACGTGGACGGCTTTCTGGCCTGGCTGGAGGGGATGTCGGCAGGAGATTTGTACGAATTGATCTCCCCCTACAGCCAGCAATTTCCGGAACGGATGGGGGAATTTCGCGCCCGCACCTTGACGGTTTTCGCCGAGTGGAACAAGCAGTACTTTAAGGAGACCGATCCGGCGATTGTCGAGTCGCTGCGCAACGAAGAGCGGGATCGCAAGCGCGCTTTAACGCGCATGCCGCCGGAAGAATTCGTCGATCAGACGACCAACGGGTTGATTTTCAAATCCACGCCCGGTTTGGAGCAGCTCGTCTTAATCCCGCAATATCATTTTCAGCCGATGAATGTCATCTACTGTTTCGGCGGAATGACGGTATGCCATTATGCCGCCCGAATCTACTTCAACGAGACGGACTTCCTGTCCACGCACGAGTACCGCATGATTCGCTGCCTCGGAGAGAGAAGCAGACTCAAAATTTTGCGCTATCTTCACAACGGTCCCAGAACTTTTATTGAAATCGTCCGCCATCTGCAATTATCCAAGGGAATCACGCATGACCATCTCTCCAAACTCCGCATGGCGGGCTTGATTTACGCGCATTTCGAAGGCGAATCGCTGACCGAGTACAGCCTGAGACCGAAAGCGCTGGAGCAAATGCAGAGCAAGCTGATGGCGTATATCCGGCAAGCCTGAACGGAAGGATTCTCCTGCAGGCTCCTCTCGCCCGGCCGGGCGAAAGGAGTCTTTTTCGTATTGCGGAACGAATAATTCTCCTTCAAAAGAAATATTTTTCGGTTCTCTATTTACAGAACCAATATCGGTTTCTATAATAAAACTACCGGCATAAAGCATACTTATTTCATCGGAAATGTCGGGACTTAATAGAGAAAATCGGGAGGAAATCATGAAAAAAAGCATCGCTTCGCTATCCGCACTGCTGATCGCCGGTTCGTTGTTTCTGTCCGCTTGCTCGTCCGACAAGGGGGGAAATTCCGCAAACGAAAGCGCAAATACGCCGGCGGCTTCCCCAACCGCTTCGGCACCGGCGGATTCCGGAGTCATCCAGGCGTCCGACTTGTCCAAGCTGCCGGATACGGCCAAGCAGCGGACGGATACGATCATTGTGGGTCTAACGGACCCGAGCGGCGCGTTCACGCCGTACTTTCACCAAAGCGGCTACGACGGCAACGTCTCTTCCCTGCTTTACACGCCGCTGGTCACCGTAGACAACAAGGGGGTTCCGATTCCGGCGCTTGCGGAGAGTTGGGACATCTCCCCCGACAACCTGACTTATACGTTCCACCTCAGAAAAGATCTGAAATTCAGCGACGGCTCTCCGTTGACGGCCGACGATGTGGCGTTCACGTGGACGCTCCTGCACGACAAAGCCTACGACGGCGATTCCCAAGTCCCCGCCCTTCACGTCAAAGGCGGAGAAGCGTACAAGGAAGGGAAAGCGTCCAGCATCGAAGGCATCAAAGTCATCGATCCGCTGACCGTCTCCGTCACGCTGGAGCAGCCGAACGCGTCCGCCCTGACGACGCTCGGCTCCGACGTGCTGTCCAAAGCGTATTACGGCAAAGACTACAAGTTCGGCCAGCTGGACTACATCAAGAAGCTTCATGAGAAGCCGGTCGGCACCGGGCCGTACAAGCTGGAGAAATTCATCCCGGGCCAGGAAGTCCGGTTCGTGGCCAACGAGTACTACTATAAGGGCAAGCCGAAGACGGAGCATTTCATCTACAAGACGTCGGAAGGCGATACCTGGCAATTCCTCGAGACGGGAGAGATCGATTTCGCCTCGTTCAGCGCGACGCAGGAAAATATCGAAAAGCTGAAAAGCCTGGGATTCGTCAATATCCTTCCCTATACGCCGAGCACCTACGGCTACCTTCAAGTGAACCTGGAGCATGAAGCGTTGAAGGACAAGAAGGTGCGGCAAGCGATCGCGTACGGCCTGGACCGCCAGAGCATCTACGTCGACGCCAACCAAGGAGCGGGAGCCGTGGCCAACATTCCTTCGTCTCCGATCTCCTGGGCCTATACCGAGGAAGGAATCAATCCTTACAAATACGATCCGGAAAAAGCAAAGGCCTTGCTCGACGAAGCCGGTTGGAAAGTGGGGGCCGACGGCATCCGGGAGAAGGACGGCAAGCAGCTCACCATTCATTACCTTGGCTCCAAGAAGAAAGACACGGACATCTTCATTGCGGTGGCCAAAGAGAATTTCGCGGAACTCGGAATCAAGTTCGAGCCTGAAGTGTTCGCGGACTTCAACGCGCTCGTCTCCAAAGTGGAGGGCGGAGATTACGACCTCGCCTCCTTCTCCACGCCGCTGCTGACCGATCCCGCGGACGGCCTGATCCAGTTCGTGGACGGCGAAATCAAAGGCTACGACAATCCGAAATTCAAGGAACTGTACGACAAAGGATTGGCTACCAACGACCTCGAAGAACGGAAGCAAATTTACAAAGAGCTTTTCCAACTGGCGAACGACGAGCTGCCCGTAATTTTCACGAACTACCGAAAAACGGTCTACGCCTATAACGGCAGAATCCAGAACCTGGACGTCAGCCCTTTCAACGGCATCGCGCCCAGTCTGCCGGATTGGTATCTGCAATAACCTGAAGAACGCTTCCCTGTCTCTTTATGGGACAGGGAACGTGTTTAAGGAGCCGATTATGAGCGCGTTTATCACCAAACGATTGCTGTATACGGTCGTCATTCTGTTTGCCGCGTCGCTGCTCATCTTCAGTCTGTACGCCTTGACGCCGGGAGATTTCATCACCGGCAACATCAAGCTGACGCCCGAACGAAAGGCGGAGCTGCGGGAGATTTACGGCCTCAACAAACCGGTTCTCGAACGTTATGCCATTTGGCTGAAAAATGCCTTGCACGGCGATTTAGGCTATTCGATGGCGCAGCAGAAGCCGGTTCTCACTTTGTTTAACCAATATATTTGGAATTCCTTTCTGCTGGCCGCCGTCTCCACCTTTCTGACCTGGGTGACCGCGGTCATCATCGGGTGCGTCGCCGCCTACAAGCAGTATTCCTGGTTCGATACGCTGGTGATGGTCGCCATCTTCGCGGCGATGTCCCTCCCTTCCTTTTTCATCGGGCTGTTCCTGATCAAGATTCTGGCGGTCGATTGGAAGCTGTTGCCTCCGGGGGGGATGATCGCGACGGGCAGCCAGGCAACCGGCTTGGCTTACGTGAAAGAAGTGATTCATCATATGACGCTTCCGGTCATCGTGATGACGATTATGGGCGTCGGCTCGCTGGCCCGTTATATTCGCGGTTCCATGATCGACGTCATCAAGCAGGATTACATCCGCACGGCCCGGGCCAAGGGCTTGAAGGAACGGAAAGTGCTGTTTACGCACGCCCTTCGCAACGCCATGCTTCCGGCCATTACCTTAGTCGGCTTCGAACTGCCGGCGCTGTTCGGAGGTTCGTTGATCATCGAGAAAATTTTTAACTGGCCCGGAATCGGGCAGCTCTATTTGACCTCGTTCGGCTTAAGGGACTACCCGCTTCTGATGGGATTCACCGTGCTGATCGCGATTTTGACCGTCATCGGAACCCTGCTGTCGGACATCCTGTACCGCGTTGCCGATCCGCGCGTCAGGCTGCAATAAAGGAGGAAGACCATGTCAACGATCGGGAGCGAAATCACCAAAGCCGGCACGGCCGGCACAGCGCCGGTCAGATCCTCGATGTGGAGGCAGGCCGCGCGGCGGTTGCTGAAGAACAGGCTCGCGATGCTCGGTTTGGCCGTCGTGGTCTTTATGTTCGCGTTTTGTTTCATCGGCCCGCTGTTCTCCCCTTATACGGACAACAAGATCCATCTGGCGCAGATGAATAAACCGCCCAGTCCGCAGCATTGGCTCGGAACGGATGCGCTCGGCCGGGATGTGCTTACCCGCGTCATGCAGGCGGGACGAATCTCCTTGACGGTGGGGCTGGCCTCCATGGTCCTCTCCGTATTCATCGGCTCGCTGCTCGGCGCGATTGCCGGATATTTCCGCGGGATTTGCGACCAGATCATCATGCGTCTCGCGGACCTGCTCCTGACCATTCCGGGGCTTCCGCTCCTGTTTATCCTCGGAGCGCTGCTGTCCGATTGGAAGGTGCCGACCGAATACCGGATGTACATCGTGATGCTGATGCTCAGCCTCGTCAACTGGCCCGGTCTTGCCAGAATGGTCAGAGGCGAAGTGCTCAGCCTCCGGGAGCGCGAATTCATGCAGGCGGCTACCGTTCTCGGCCTGCGCAACCGGCGCAAACTGTTCAACCATTTGCTGCCCAATTTGGTGCCTTTGATCATCGTCATCGCATCGCTCAACGTGGGCGGAGCCATTCTGAGCGAATCCGTGCTCAGCTTCTTCGGCCTGGGGGTCATGCCGCCGACGCCGACATGGGGCAATATGATCGATTCGGCGAACAACATGATCGATTTTCAAAAGCGTCCGTGGCTGTGGATTCCGCCGGGGTTTTCCATTTTCGCGACAGTCATCGCCATTAACATTTTCGGAGACGGGCTCCGGGACGTGCTGGACCCCAGACCCAGGAAGTAGGTGCGACATCGGATGAGTGACTTGCTTGAAATCGATCGTCTTAAAGTCTATTTCGATACCCGGGAAGGAACCGTCAAAGCGGTGGACGACGTCAGCCTGCGCGTTCGCCGGGGGGAAACGGTGTGCATCGTCGGCGAATCCGGCTGCGGCAAGAGCATTACGGCGATGTCGATCATGGGCCTGGTCGGGTCGAATGCGGCCGCCGGCCCATTCGTGGACGGGCAAATCCGCTTCGACGGCCGGAATTTGCTCCGGCTTGACCGGAACGAGCTGCGGACGATTCGGGGCCGCGAGATCGCGATGATTTTCCAGGAGCCGATGACCTCGCTTAATCCGGTTCTGCCCATCGGCGAGCAGATCATGGAGCCGCTGATCGAGCATCTTAAACTGAGCCGGAAGGCTGCGCGGGCGCGGGCGATCGAACTGATCCGCAAAGTGGGCATCTCCAGGCCCGAGCAGATCGCGAAGTCTTACCCGCACGAGCTAAGCGGCGGCATGCTGCAGCGGATCATGATTGCCATCGCCATCTCCTGCAATCCGAAGCTGCTCATCGCGGATGAACCGACGACGGCGCTCGACGTCACGATTCAAGCGCAGATTCTGGATATGATGCGGCAGTTCAAGGCCGATTCGAACATGTCCATTCTGCTCATTACGCACGATCTCGGCGTCGTGGCCGAAATGGCGGACTACGTCGTCGTCATGTATTCCGGCAAGGTCGTCGAGGAAGGCGAAGTGGTGGAACTGTTCACGAATCCCAAGCATCCGTACACGCGCGGGCTCTTGAAATCCAAGCCGGTCATCAACCAGCGGCAGGACGAGCTGTACTCGATTCCGGGACAGGTTCCGAACCCGTTGGAATTAAGACCTTCTTGTTATTTCCATGAGCGGTGCGAGCGCTGTATGGACGTCTGCCGGACTCGCGAGCCGCGTCTGCGCGAGGTCGGGGATAACGGGAAAGTCGCGTGCTGGCTGTACGAGGAGGCGGTAGTTCATGCCTGAGGCGCTGCTTGAAATCCGTCATCTGAAGAAGTATTTTCCCGTCAAATCCGGTTTTCTGAACCGCACCGTCGGGCAAATCAAAGCCGTTGACGACATCAGCCTTTCGATACGGCCCGGCGAGACCTTCGGTCTCGTAGGCGAATCGGGCAGCGGGAAAAGCACGGTCGGACGCACGGCGATCCGGCTGACGGAGAAGACGGATGGCGAAGTGCGGTTCAAAGGAATCGACCTTTACGGTCTTAACGCTGAGGAGCTGCGCCGGCTTCGTCCGAAAATGCAGTTGATTTTCCAGGACCCGTACAGTTCCTTGAATCCCCGCGTGCGGATCGGCGATGCGATCGGCGAAGCCCTGCTCGACCACGGCCTGGCGCCGAAGGAGGAAATCCGCGACCGCGTTCTTGACGTGCTGGCCGCGTGCGGATTGTCCGCCTATCATATCGACCGTTTCCCTCACGAGTTCTCGGGCGGGCAGCGTCAGCGGATCGGGATCGCGCGCGCTTTGGTTCTGAATCCGGAATTGATCATTGCCGACGAGCCCGTATCCGCGCTGGACGTGTCCATTCAAGCGCAGATCATCAATCTCTTCCGGAAGCTTCAGGAGAGCCGGGGCTTGACCTACTTGTTCATCTCCCATGATCTCAGCGTGGTCGAGCACTTGTGCTCCCGCATCGGCGTCATGTACTTGGGCTCGATGGTGGAGACGGCCCCGCGGGATGACTTGTTTCGCAACCCGCTCCACCCCTATACCAAAGCGCTCCTGTCGGCCGTGCCGATCCCGATTCCGAAGCTCAAGCGGGAAAGAATCGTGCTGAGCGGCGATATCCCGAGCCCGGCCAACCCGCCGTCCGGCTGCAAGTTCCATACGAGATGCCCTTTCGCCGTAGAGCGGTGCAAAGAACAGGCGCCCGAATTCCGGCATGTCGGCGGAGAGCGCTTCGTCGCGTGCCATTTGGTCTGACGGCGGACAAACGAACTGGAAAATTCGAATGGAGAGCAAACATGCAGAAAACGAAATTGCCGCAGCCTTACGGGCTCCGGCTGGAGATGATTTTGGCCAAGGGGTTCTCGGCGGATGAGGCGTTGAAGCTGATTCGGCGAAACGATGCGGCGGAGCTGCGGGAGAAAGTAAATCCCGAAACCGCTTGGGAGAGCTTCCTGGAATATGCCAACGCGCACGAAGAAGCGATCGAGGCGGCCGTCCGGAATGGATACGAATTTCCCTTCCTCACGATCGGCGGCATCCGAAACCTGCTGTTCATTAAGTTCGGAAAGAGCGAGGAAAGGGATTACCGGTTCCGCGACGGCCGGATTGAACGGCTGCGTTTGACCAGGCCCGAGCTCGAATCGCTAAGAAAGCGGGTTCCGGATTATTGGCGTTTTGCCGAGACCGGAACGGAAGTCGGCCGGTCCGAAGAAACCGTCGAAATTTCCATCATGCTGGCATAAATCAGACGTCGCGCAAAAACAACAACGCCGTCCTTCTCCGCGAAACGGAAACGGACGGCGTTCGCCGTTTTGTCCCTTTTTCACTCCTGAGTCCCCGCGCCGCTCACGACTTTCCAGAACGACGGTTTGGGCTGATGGCGCTCGTCGAACAGGAACGGCCAGTTCTTCCGCCCGCGCACCGGGAAGTGGTCCAGCCACGTGTAATCGTCCGCGACGCCCCAGAACGTCACGCATTCGATGACATCGCGGTATTCCCGGAAGATGCGGAAGATCTGCTCGTACCGCCGTTCCTGCAGCTCCATCATTTCCGCCGTCGGCGACTTGAGATCGGCGCGGCGGTCGTCCCACTCGAACACGGAGACGTCCAGCTCGGTGATATGCAGCTTCAGCCCGAGCGATGCGTACCGCTCGATGGCGGCGCGGATGTCGTCCGCTGGCGGACTCCGCAGTTGCCAATGCGCCTGCAGCCCGACGCCGTGGATCGGCACGCCGCGCGCCTTCAGCGACCGGACGAGGGTAACGATCTTTTCCCGCTTGGCCGGATGGCTTTCATTGTAATCGTTGTAAAACAGCAGCGCGTCCGGGTCGGCCTCGTGCGCGAATTCGAACGCTTTGGCAATGAATTCTTCGCCGGCGATGCGCAGCCATTTCGACTCGCGAAGCAGCTCGGGCCCTTCGTCCGCCACCGCCTCGTTGACCACGTCCCAGCAGAACACGTCGCTTTTGTATCGGCCGACCACCGTATCGATATGCGCTTTCAGCCGGGCGTACAGCAACGCTTTGTCCGCAAGGCCGCCGCCCGGCTTCTCAAACAGCCAGTCCGGCGTCTGGTTGTGCCATACGAGCGTGTGTCCTCTCATCTTCATGCCGTGCTCCCGCGCGAAACCGGCCAGCCGGTCGGCGTCCTCAAACGCGTACGTTTCCTCGTGCGGATGGATGCGCTCGAATTTCATCTCGTTTTCGGCGGTAATGCAGTTGAAATGCCGGGCCAAGAGATCGGCCGAACTGACGAGCGTTCGCGGATTGACGGCGGCGCCGATCCGAAAATAGCCGGCAAACACGTCCCGCAATTTCGGCACGACACCGTTCGCGTCCTGATCCATGAAAACACCTCCAGGGGTTGACACTTGCAATGAGGCGAACGGTGGTCATTCCTTCACGCCGCCCACGACCATCCCTTTGACAAAATATTTCTGCAGAAACGGGTACACCATGATGATCGGCACGGAGGCCACGATCGTCATCGTCGAGCGGATGGAATAGGGCGTCACCATACTCGCCCCCGTATTCCCGGCCGCGATAAAGTCGGGCGCGTTCTGGGAAGCGTTGGAGTTCTGCAATATTTTCTGCAGCTCATACTGCAGCGTGCTCAAATGCTCGTACGAAGAGTTGTACAGAAACACGTCGAACCAGGAGTTCCATTGGTATACGCCGGTGAACAGCGCCACGGTCGCCAGCACGGGCGTGCTCAGCGGCAGCACGATGCTGAAGAACGTCCGGTAGTCGCCGGCTCCGTCGATTTTGGCGGATTCCAGAATGTTGTCCGGCAAATTTTCAATAAACGAACGGATGATGATCAGGTTAAACACGCCGACCAGCCCCGGCCAGATGTAGACCCAGAAGCTGCCGACGAGCCCCAGATCGCGCATCAGCAAGAAGGTCGGGATCAGCCCGCCGTTGACGTACATCGTCAAAATGAAGGCGACCGTAACGAACTTGCGCAGCACGTACTCCGGCCTGCTGATCGTGTAGGCCACCATGGCCGAACACAGGACGGTCAGCACGGTGCCGAGGACGGTGCGCAGAACGGAAATCAGGGTGGCGTGAAAAATGGTCGCTTCCTCCAGGACAAACCGGTAATTTTCAAGCGTCCACTTTCTTGGCCACAAGTAAATGCCGCCCTTTAGCGAATCGGTCGCATCGTTGAACGATACGGCAAGCGTGTTCAGAAACGGATACAGCGTCACTACCATCAGCAGCGTCAGCAACGTAAAGTTGACCGCTTCAAACACCCGATCCCCGAACGACATGCGGATGCGCCGTCTTTTGCGTCTCTTCGCCGCCAATTCCGCCATGCTGCAACGCCCTCCTTCTCAGTACAGCCTGGCTTCGCCAAGGCGCTTCGCGATATGGTTTGCGGCGAACAGCAGGATGAAGCTGACCACCGTCTTGAACATGCTGGCCGCCACGGACAGCGAGAAGTTGCCCATATTGATCCCGTATTTCAGGACAAATATATCAAGGTTTTCCGAATAATCGATGTTCATGCCGTTCCCCAAAAGGTACTGCGGTTCGAATCCCGACTCCAGCAAATAGCCTACGTTCATGATGAGCAGGACGATGATGACCGGCTTGATGCCGGGCAGCGTGATGTGCCACATCTTCTTGAAGCGTCCCGCGCCGTCCATTTCGGCCGCTTCATATTGGGCGGGGTCGATCATCGTCATCGCGGCCAAATACACAATCGTGTTCCACCCCAGATCCTTCCACACGATGCTGGCGCCGAAAATGCCCCAGAACCAATGCCCCACGCCCAAAAACAGGACCTCGTCATCCAAAAGTCCGAGCCACATGAGCAAATCGTTGACGATGCCGTCCGTTGCCAGAACGGCCTGGATAATCCCTGCCGCCACCACCCACGATATGAAGTGGGGAAGGTAGCTGATCGTCTGCACCACGCGTTTGAAAACCAGTTGGCGCACCTCGTTCAGCAGCAGGGCCAGCGTAATCGCGGTGACAAAGCCGAGCACGAGGTTGAGCGAGCTCATGACGAGCGTGTTTCGAAGCACGCGCAGGAACCGCTCGTCTCCGAACAGAAATTCGAAATGCTGGAACCCCACCCATTTTTGATCCCAGAAACCCTTTGCAGGCTTGTAATCCTGGAACGCGATCGTCCATCCCCAAAGCGGCAAATATTTGAAGACAAACAGCCAGACGACAAACGGCACGGACATCACGACCAGCGCCCGCTGTTGAACAAGCTGCCGGAAAAATCGCTTCCATCCCGCAGGCTTGCTCATGCCGGCCGCGGACGGTTCCGTGTACGCAAGGTTATTCTCCATCGTCAATTTCTCTCCTTAACGGTGCCGAAAATCGCCGACACGGGGATCGCGACGCCGGAAACGGCGAGCGAAAGGCCGGACTTGCGCGGTGCGCGATGAAGCCGGCCTTTCGCTAACGCCGGGACGATAACGTTTATTTCCCTTGAGCTTTCGCCACAACTTCCTTGATGCGTTCCGTATACCACTGCTGATAACCGGCGATATCCAGCTTATTCAATTCCGTCGTGTATTTGGTCCACACGTCTTCGAACTTGGCCGGATCCGAAAGCACCAGCTCCGGAATGTACTTCCGCTGCAGCTCGGTCTTTCTCGCCTCGAAGATTTGCGGCGGCGAACCTTGCTCCTTCTGGATGCCCCATGCCGGGAACCACGGACGGTTGTCCGGCGGCGCGAACATTTCCGCGTACGTTTTGACGCCGTAAGCCGACAAAATCTTCTTGTCCGCTTCCGTCAAGCTAAGCTGGAACACTTCCGGCTGCAAACCGGGCGACGCCGCGTTGCCGTCGGCCAGCGTCGAGTTCGTGCCGTATTGCGGCCAATCCCAGTCGAATACCGTGAATCCGTAATCTTCGAGAAATTTCTGGTTCATCTTGTCGATCATTTCTTGCGTGCGGTACATCCGGCCGTTTTCGTCTTTCAGGTACGTTTCGCCCTCGACGCCCCATTTGACGAGGATCTGGTTTTCTTCCTTCAGCAGGTTGTCCACGAATTGGATGATCCGGACCGGATCCTTCGCGCTGACCGTAATCCCGAACCCGCGGTTGTTGACGAAGCCCGGCGGATCGAGGTACTGGTCTTTGCCGCCGTCGAAGGTGACCGGCAGCGGGAAGTACCGGTAGCCGTCCTGCGAAGGATCGGTCTTCGCGGCGTCCCTGAGCGCATTCTGCGCGGAACCGATCTGCCAGCCGTAGTCGAAGAATCCAAGCACTTTGTGCGAGGTCAGTTTGGCGATATATTGGTCGTAGTTGTCGACGAAAGAGGACTTGTCGAACAAACCTTTGGCGTTGATTTCATTCAGCAGCTTGAACCAGCGTTTTTCATAGTCGGTGCCGGCGTATATCTTCGCTTCGTGCGTCTGCATGTCGACCATGACTTCGCCGTCGTTCGGATAACCGGCCAGATGATTCGGCACGTTGGTCGTCGCGAAGAAGCGCCAGTCGTGCGTTAGCGTGACGAACCCGGTCAAATTTTCGTTCGGATGGGCTTTGATAAAATCTTCAATCAGCTTGAAGTAGTCGTCCACCTTGTTGATTTTCGGATAACCGGCCCATTCCAGCACGCGGCGCTGAACCCAGAACGCGCCCTGGTTGATGTTCGGATCGGGAATGTACCCATTGACGACCGTGGAGAAAGGAAGGAAATAGATCCCGCCGTCCTCGGCCTTCATCAGATTGAAATACGGCTCGTAAACGCGCTTGATGTTCGGGCCGTACTTTTCGATCAGGTCGGTCAGATCGATGAAGGCGCCGGCGTCGAGAAGCTGGTTGATCCCCGCGTCCGGAATGATGACGTCCGGATATTCGTTGGCGGCCACCATCGTTCCGATCTTCGTGTTCAGGTCGCCGACCAGGTGCTCGATCTTGAAGTTGACCCCGGTCTGATCCTCCAACATTTTGCCGATTGTGGTCTCGTTGGTATTGACGTCTTTTTCGCCGGCGACACCGTTAAAGATTCTGAACGTCACCTTGTCGGGCGGCTGTTCGCCGGTATTGCTTCCGGCGGTTCCGGTGCTTGCGGGCTGCTCACCGGAGCTTTCCGCCGCTTCTTTTTTGCCCGAACAAGCGGTAACGATCATGGATAGCGCCATGATGAGGGCGATCATCGAAGCAAACCACTTTTTCTTCGCCACCGTGCATGAAACCCCTTTCCTTTAGTTTGTAAGCACTTTCATTATAGCGGTCGGCCAATACTTTGTTTACCTGATAAACTAAAGGTCATCCTTCAAAAAATAAACATAATGCGGAAAGGGGTTTAGGTTTGCGGGCCCGGATCGGCTTGAACCGGAAGGGAGATTTGAATATGCGTCCCTTCGCCGGGGGCGCTGTCGATAAACAGCCGAATGCGGTCGCCATACAGCATTTTGAGCCGATAAATCACGTTTTGCACGCCAATGCGCTCCCCGAGCTCCTCCACGTTGTCCAGGAAGCCGTACAAGCGCTCGACCTGCTCCTTTTTCATGCCGACGCCGTTGTCGCGAATGGAAAATTCGAGGCAATCCGTCCCCAGTTCAATCCTGATGTCGATTTCCCCGCCATGTTTCAGCGGTTCGATGCCGTGAATGCTGGCGTTTTCCACAAACGGCAGAAACACCATCTTGGGGATGACCGCTTTTTTGGCGTTCGGATCGACATCGAGCCGGTAGACCAGCCGGTCGCCGAAACGGTATTGCTGGATTTCGAGAAAACACAAAATAAATTCCAGTTCCTCTTCGACCGTCACTCTGTCCTTGCTCCAGGCCAGCGAGGAACGCAGCAGCTTCGCCATGTTATGGATAATTTTCGCGGTTTCCGTTTCGTTTTTGATCAGGCTGCGCATGCGGATCGTTTCCAGCGAGTTGAACAGAAAATGCGGATTGATCTGGCTTTGCAGCGCGTTGAGCTGCGCTTTCCGGTGCTCGATCTCGAGCGATTTTCGCTCGATATCGGCGATGTAGACGTCGTTGATCAGCCGCTTGATTTGCAGCGACATGCGGTTGAACTCGACCTGAAGCTGCCCGATTTCATCGCGCGACGCTCCGTCTTCGATGGTCACGAACTGCTGGTTTTTTACCTTTTTCATATGCCGGAGAATGTTGACCAGGCGAACGTTCATCGACCGCGAAATCCAGGTGATGATCAGGGTGGAAATGAACAGGTTGGCGGCAGCCAGCCAAATGATGAATTCCCGCGATTTGCGGACGACGCGGAACACTTCTTCCTCCGAAATCGTGCCGACAATTTTCCAGCCTTTCATATAACTTATGCCGGCGTACGTCGTTTCAAACTCGATGGCGTCTTTGGGTTTCTGCAGCTCGTTGTAGAACACGGTGTCGACGGGCCAGTTCACGTTGGGATCGGTCGTATATTCGATGCTGCCTTTTTCGTTCAGCAGATAAACGTAGCCGTTCAGGTTCAGGTTGCCGAAAACCTGCTCGACGGCCGACGTGCGAAGTTCGATTTTGAGAATTTTTTCCCACTTGTTCCCGTCAAAATAGTTCATTCGGCGCACGATGCTGAACGTATCGCGGTAAGGGGAGCCGAGTCCCGGCACAAACGTGTCTTCCCGCGCCGTGCGGACGAGGACGGGGTTGGCGTTTTTGGCGTCCCGCAGCGCCCTGTACCAGACCGATTCCTTCGCTTGCTCCGACAGAAAACCGATGCCGCCCGAGTGCAGCATCGTCGGGTTGTCGAGGTAAATTTTGATGTTTTGCATCGAGGTGTACACGGGCGTGTAGCTGTTTAAAATGCGGCGAAAATACGAATCGTAGGCGGAGACATAATCGGCGGGGTTTTGATATTCCTCTTCCAGAATTTGATTCAGGTTGTAGTCGGTAAAAAAAACGGACGAAACGCTCACGGCGTCTTCGATTTCCGATCGGAATTCGTTTTTGACCTGTTCAAGGGCGCGTTCGATATCTTGCATGCGCTGGTTTTTCACCTTTTCCGTCGTCGCCCGGTAAAACACGACATTGGTCAGCACGATCGGCAGCAAGACACACAGGACATAGATGATCATCATCTTGTTGCGCAGGCGGATGTTGTCGAGATTAAACGGCAGCTTCATGCCTACTCTCCTTTATGAGCTCTTTTCACAACGTCATTCAACCGTTCGACGACGCCGGACACGCACCAGTGAACGACGGCTTGTTTGGTAAGCGGTTTCAACCTGTCGCAAACGATCGTTTGGCTTGCTTTCTTGCTCGCCCGTTACGAATTGCCCAGTATCAGCCCGTGCGCCGGCTGCCCCACATACACGAGATGGCCGCGTTGAGTTGCTTCTTATTCTACCGTTCTTTCGTGACGAAGAAAAGAGGATCCGCTCCGCAATGGGGGAAAGGTACGAAAAACAAAAAAACCTGAGAACAATTCCCAGGCTTTTGATTTAAGTATGGTGCTGGTGAAGGGACTTGAACCCCCACTCCCTCGCGGGAAGCGGATTTTGAGTTTGAGGAGGTGCAAGGAGGTGAACAAACGTTCGCCAAAATCCGAGAAGCATTGTGACACAAGGGATTTCAGGGATTGTAAATTTTTCCATTTGAAAAATACGTCCCGCGATTTTGCGAAGGGTTTTGTGCGCTCGTACTTCCCCGGGTTGTACGAGGCCAAACCCCCTCAACCTCGCACAACTTTGACCGCGCCAAACTCCCAAAAAACGGGAGGTTGACGAAAAATGTCGAAGGACAAAGCCGATGCCAGTGTAAAACTTTCCTTGCCCGCCGACGTTTCCTCGCGGGCCCAATTCAGCGAAGCCGTCCGCCTGTTTCTGATGGACTGCCGGTTCCGAAATCTTTCTCCGATGACCATCGAAGGATATTATACGTATTTACGGGCCTTGCAACGCGATCTCGACCAATGGGGGCTTTCCCTGAATACCCTCACCCCAAAAGATCTCACTGTACGGATGGTCAACGAAATGCTGGAACAGGGATTCAAACCGAATACGATCAACGGAAAAATTCGGACTTGCCAACAATTTTTCAAATTCCTCCATCTCGAAGGCATCTTGGACACCAACCTTGCGGAAAGTTTGAAACCCATTAAAAATGAGCGCAAAATGGTCCATACTTTCACCGAAGAACAAGTCCAGGCCATCATGCGCCAACCGGACCGAAAAACGTTTACCGGATTGCGCGATTATACCATGATGCTGGTCTTGCTGGATACGGGCATGCGGGTCAATGAATTAACGCAAATGAAAATTTCCCATATCGACTTTGAGGAGAAAACCATCCACATTCCCATGGGCAAAGGCCGGAAGTTCCGCGTCGTCCCCATTCAGCAAACGTGTGTAAACGCCCTAAAGGAATATTTGGAGGAACGGGGGGAACACGAGTTTGATGACCTCTGGGTCACCGTCTTCCATCAACCCTTTCGACGGTATGGTATCATCCAAATGATCAGCGGCCACTGCCAAAAGGCCGGGATCAAAGGGGTGCAAGGTTCCGCCCATACGTTCCGCCACACTTTTGCGAAATTCTTTTTAATGAACGGCGGCGATATCTTCACCCTGCAATATCTGCTGGGGCATACGACGTTGGAAATGACCCGTTACTACGTGGAACTGTTCAGCAAAGACCTTCACAAACAGCACGAAAAATGCAGTCCGGTCGAACATCTTGCCGAAGATTTGAAAGAAGAGGTGCAATAACATGGACAGGCCCGTAACGCGCCGGAAAAACATCATCAAGGCGGCCGCTGTAAACACCACCACCCCTAAACGCTCCGCCGAATTTATGGATCTGGTAAAGTCCTTTCTTACGGAATGCCGGGCGAAAAACTTATCCGGACGCACGATTCAGTTTTACGAAGAGAACCTGGTCCGGATGAAAAAAATGTTTGATGAACAGGGGATCCCCTTGAACGTAACCACGCTCACAGCCCGGGAGATCAAGCACCATTATGTAGGCCGGATGATTGAAAACGGCCTGGCCAGCAATACGATCAACGGCCGGATCAAAAGCTGCAAAGCGTTCTTCAAGTATTTGTTTGAAGAAGGGATCGTCCCCCATAACCTGGCGGAAGAAATCAAACTGGTGAAAGCGGAAAAGAAAATGATTCAAACGTTTACAAAAGAACAGGTGGTTGCCTTGCTCCAGCAACCCGACAAAAAAACGTTTACCGGATTACGGGATTACACGATGATGGTGGTTATGCTGGAAACCGGGAT
The DNA here is from genome assembly GCF_000378425.1 of Cohnella laeviribosi DSM 21336. Classification (GTDB taxonomy): domain Bacteria; phylum Bacillota; class Bacilli; order Paenibacillales; family Paenibacillaceae; genus Cohnella; species Cohnella laeviribosi. The sequence goes on from NZ_KB899822.1 coordinate 60,414, forward strand.
GAGGATTGGGGAACTCCTCCATTTAAAGGTGGACGACGTCTTTCTCAAAGAGCTTGAAATCCGCATCCAAAAAGGCAAAGGAGGGAAAGCGCGGCGGGTCCCCATTCAAAAAACATGCGCCAAAATCCTGAAGCAATATCTGGGGGAACGGGGCGATGCGGAAACGGATGCCTTGTTCATCAGCATTGACGAGGCACCGTTGCATATCCGGACCTTTCAGGAAAATGTCCAGGAGTACGGCAAGAAGGCCGGGATTACAGGAGTCCGTGTTTCCCCGCACACCTTCCGGCATACCATGGCCAAGTTCTATATATTAAATGGCGGCGACGTCTTCACCCTGCAACAGATACTGGGGCACAGCACCCTGGACATGGTCCGATATTACGTGGAATTGTTCAGCAAAGATATTAAAGAGCAGCATCAAAAATACAGTCCCGTTGAACATATGGCCCGGTATCGAAATGTGATATAAATAAATCCCATTCAAGAAGGGGGCATCTGTTTCCGGATGCCCTTTTGTATATCCAGCCAACACTGAACGTTGGGGTTTTGAAACACCCGCAGCTTTTTCATTCCCCGCGTATCAATAGGGTTCAGTTCGCGAACGGGATGAATCTTGATGATCAGCCATTTAAATATTGAATAATCAACCTTGTATCTATATAGTATGGTCAGTCCGCCGGATACAGTTGCATACGGGACAAATCAACGATAAATTTCCCGGGAATCAACAAGTCCAAATCAATTAAACCGTTAATCCCGTTATCTTCTCCGATTCGTCCAAAGTCCATGTGAAAGTCTTTGATTACAAAAGTATCCACCTGAACTTGATCGACTCTCCTTCGGATCGCCGCTTCTCTGCCTCCAATTCCTGTCATAAAACGGATCCAGTCTTCGGGTTCGCAGGAGTGGAACAGATCATCCACCGCATCGATGGAAATAATGGACTCAGCCGCACCCGTATCAATGACCACATTCCGAATGGTCATATGTTTTCCATGATGAGTAATGACAATAGAGGAAAATAACAGACCATCGATCAGCTTACGATTCATGAACGGAAAGTCTCTTGAGCATCGGCTTATTTCGGACTTCGATGATGATTTTCTCGTTGGATGTATGATAGACAAAACGCCCGTTTGAAGCGGCAAACAACTCTTTCCACGCCTGTTGCGCATCCTGAATGGGTCTGACCACAGCCACTTCTTCCACATGAAACTTATCGTTCTCGTAATGGGATTTTAGTTCTTCCACCAGGATGAATTGATTGGGGAATAACTCCCTCACTTCAGACCACAGCATGCTTTCACCCCTTTGCTTCCCTCTGGACTATTATACCATTACCGATAAAAGGATGGACGGTTCTCTATGTGGATCGGCGGAAACCGCTGCGGCCGCAACCCGGCCTGGCCATCATCGTTTTTTATGTAGTGAGTATTCATGATGAGAGGAAGGGGAAACATGGCGGCAAGACCCTGATTTGAGGTCCTCGTTAGCCTGTTGCTCATGGTGGTGATGACGGCCTGCGCGGAAGTGGACGCTTCACGGTCGTCGTCGCAAACTTCGGAGAGAGCTCCCGTGATGACAGCGGAGTGACCACATTGTTATGTGATGTCTCCGATTTCCTGAATGGCCTTCTCAATCCACGGCTTCACTTCCGGCAGATTCGTTTTAATAATTTCCCAAACAATGCTTTCATCGATCCCGAAATACTCATGAATAAGAATATTCCTTAGACCAATCATCTTCTTCCATGGAATCTCCGGATATTTGCCACGTATTTCATCGGAAACATTTTTTGACGCTTCACCAATCACTTCCAGATTACGAATCACGGCATCCACCATCATCGGATGACGAAAAAAGAAGTCATAATCGACTCCTCTGGTGTAATCAGCAATCTTGTTAATGGAGTCCAATATATCTTTCAGATAGAGCAGACTGCGGTTTTTCATTGAAATTGTACCTCTCGAATAATGTCATTCTTCATCATCGGCTTCAATGCCTGAACCGTTACCAAATCAACCGGTTTGTTGAATACAGATTCCAGATACTCCTTCAAATCAAAAAATTCAAATCCAACCGGTTTGATGAACTCGACCAAAATGTCGATGTCACTGTTCTCCGTATGTTGGTCCCGGGCGTAAGATCCAAACACACCGATCCTGCTTACAAAAAACTTCTCAGCCAGAAACGGCTTTTGTTCTTTAAGAATTTTTTCAATATCCTTGCGCTTCATCGAAATCGCCTCACACCTGCAATTTACCGATCCTTTACTTGCTATTGACAGTTCAACCTTCTTCCCTTATTTAACATTATATCAAAACCGTCCTGTTCTTAAAGCAGAAACGCCCGCCTGGAATTTCCCGAAACCAAGTGCATGTATCAGACATAAGCCTCGCTTGCCCGAAAAAAAGAGGACACAGCGAAAGAATCGGGGAATTTTCTTGCCGAGTCCGCCAATAACTTCTTTCTGCCCGTTGTCTCAAGCTACTTGTTCTCCTCAAGTTCCAATATCCCTCCCACAGCCGTTCGGCGATTTGTTTATGGAAATTTTTGAAAATCGGCAATTTCCTTGATCCGTCTAGGTGATTCCTCCCGTCTGTTTGTTTGGTTTCAGCCCGCAGTTGCTGGGCCCGCGACAGCGAGACCGGTTTGCCGCCGGCACCGCGTCTGCTGTCGTTTTATTATAGGCACCCGTGTGCCGGATGTATTGTAAAAAGGCGACACCGCCGTTCTGAAAGCGGGACTGACGGCCCTTCTATTTCCGCCAGAACGTCGAACAGCCAGCTTTGTCCCGAATATTAAACGCAATAATGTCCGCCAGCAAGTCGTAATGGACCGGCTCGTTCCACGGAATCCGAAACAGACCTTTCGTGGCGCTGTAGCCGGCCCGGGCGATGTCGTGGGCAAAAAGCCTCATGGTCTTCTCTTCTGGGGAAACACTGACATGCTGCTTCGCCGCGGAAAAAGCGATGATAAAGGTACCGTGATCGGTAAACATGGGCGTGTTCCACTTGATTTGCGGTTCCAATTGCGGAAATCTTCTGGCCACCCACGTCAACATTTCCTCCAGCCGGCCGCGGTGATCCGGATGGCGGATGCCTGCCAGATAATCGGTAAAAACCTCCATGCCCGTTACTCCCTCCAACTCCGCGGTTTGCCTGCGCCTAATCGTTCAGTCCTTTTCCGCTCAGAATATGCGGGATATATTTTTCGATTCTAGCCTCCCGGGTTTTGGCTTGTTTGGGCGCGGAAAAATGAAGAATGTACGCTCTCTGCCGTCCCGGCGTCAACGCCTCAAAAGCCGTTTTCAAGCCCGGTACTTCCGTAAATTTCTTCTGCAGCTCCTCCGGAATGGGATGCTCCACATTCTTTTGAACGTTCCCTTGCAAACCGGTTTTTTCCACTTCAACGGCTTCCTCAATATAGGTCTTCAAGACCGGCCGCATTTGGTCGATTTCCTGGACATTGGCGAACCGAATCTGGCGAGCCAACTGAACATGTTCCGTCTGCCGGACAAGGATCCCGTAGGGATCTTTTAACAACGCGCCTTTGTGAAACAGAAGCGCGCAGTAATTCTTAAAACCGTGGATCAACACAATGTTTTTGTTTTCAAACGTGTAACAGGGATGCATCCACTTGAAATCCTCGGTAAGCCCGCAGTCAAGGGCGATCTCTCTCAGCAGCCCGAATTCTTCCTTCCACTGTTTGAGCTTGTGAAAATAAGGATCCAATTTGGGATTCCTTTTGCCTTTGCTCATCAAGGTTCACCCTTCGTAAAAGGTTGCTTAACCGACGACCGGCTGCACACGGAATGCAGCCGGTAATGTTCGATCCTGCACGCGTTCTGCGATTATTGTTCCAACACCTTTTTAAGCTCTCCGCACCATTTCCCCCAGCCGTACCTGGCGCCTTCCAGACCGTGAACCTGGGAAAACCCGGTCTGCTCGAGATGAAGATTGACCCTTCCATCCCCCAAATCCTTTAACGTCCAGGTGACCGTATGCTTCTCCCCTCCACTGGCCCAGGTATAGGATAACCGGGTTGGTGGCTCGACAATAAGGACTTCGCCTTCAATGATCCCGTTCCATCCGTTGAACGGCTGCGTGCGGAACTGAAAACGGTGTCCCACGACGGGTTTAAAATTGTTTTCCTTCGGCTGGCCGTTGTGAATGTTGACCACCCACCTGGCAAGTTTGCTTGAATCGGTTAAAGCGGACCAAAGTTTCTCGATGGTCGTCGTGAACTGAAAATCCATCGACAATTTCAGGCTCACTCTTCTTCCTCCTCCAAAAATTGGTTCAGGCGCGACATGTTCGCACTCCAGAACACGCTGTAAAAAGCCACCCAATCCTGAATTTCCTTGAGCGGAAAGGCGTTGAGCCGATACCGCGTTTCTCTGCCGACTTTCCGGTCCACAACCAGTCCGGCCTCTTTCAGGATTCTCAAATGCTTGGAAACCGCCGTCCGGCCCATCGAAAACGGCGCCGTCAATTTGTGAAGCGGCAATTCCCCCGCCTCGGCCAACAGACGAATGAGCCGGCGCCTGGTCGGATCGGCAATCGCGTCAAACACATCCCGCAACGGGTTGTTCTCGCTCATAACACCCCCCCCAAATACGGATAGCTTCCCGGCCATAGGCGACGCACTACGGCGGGGCGGCTGCGATGCCGCGCGAAACGGGGCAAAGGTTTTCCTGCAACGCGGGAAAATGGACACTTTTTGGTGTCAAATTTATTATAGGACACCGTTTGGTGCCCTGTCAACTACGTCAGCGCACATCGTCAGCATTCGCGGGCCAGGCTGCCGGCCAAAAACAAAATGAAAGCCGGGTGCACGGCTGTTATGTTACCGGCTGGCCGCGGGCAACCGCAACCTTGCCCTGGACATCGTCGTCTAATGGGATGATGAGTATCCATTTTTAGAAGGAAGGAGAAAAACATGGAAAAACGATGGATTGTGGTCCCCGTTTGCCTGCTGCTCATGGTGGCGGTGACGGCCTGCTCGAAAGCGGACGCGGCACAGTCTCCGCCGCAAACTTTGGAGAGAACTCCAACCGTCCAAGCTGATCATCCGACAGACGAGCACCCGTCAGAAGAAATCGGGGACGACGGCATTGATTTAATCAGCAGTTATTTGAGGCAAGCGGACAGTCCAGAGCATTTCCTGGAAAATTTCGCAGCTGCTTTAAAAGCCCGCAATGGAGCTGTCGCCCGCCTGTTTTTAAAGCATGAACTGCGCCATGTGATCAAACCGCAGGTGGTCGGCGTATCCACGCCACTGAAAAGAATCGAGATCCGTCCACTTGACACCGAACAGTATACAATAACGGCCTATTTCGCCCCATACGGCGATAAACCGGAACAATTAGCCTTTGCATGGAAGGCAACGGTGGAACCTGAAAGACCGGATTCAGTGGGCAAGGGCGGGCAGTATTTCATAACCCACCTTGAGTATCTGCAAGATATGACGGGAAATGCGTGGGGCAGTCCTCCCCCGACTAAAACATACGTACTGAATTGATATATTGGCAAGCTCCAGGCATCCCATTCCCTATCCCGGTACTTCCCACAAGTAAAGACGAATCTATTGGGGTGCACATTTTGAGCAGCCGGCCGGCTTACTCTTCATGCTGGCTGTTTTTTATGAAAATGAGTCTTGCTCGAACTGTTATTTGAACATGACAAAACAGGACTACCATCGGCAGACCTTGTACTGGGGTGTGATTGGAAAAAAACTAAGCGGTACGCGAAACGGTAAAGCCTTTGGACTCTAATTGGCGGATCATTTCTGCTTCGCGGCGCTTTTCCTGATCCTTCCGGAAGCGCTCGAGATAATCAGCTCCAAGTTCTATGTAAGGGGTCTTGTTCAAGAGGATGTGGTAAATGATCCGAAGCAAGGTATGGCCTAAAGCAACCAATGCTTTCTTTTTGCCAAGGCGTTTGACCCAGTTCCAATACCTTGCAGAAAGTCGCGTATTCCGAGTCATCGATGCAGCCCAAGCGCATTCGCATAGTACAGCTTTCAGGTGGTTGTTTCCGGACCGGGCCCGAGTTCGTTTTTTTTACCCGCACTCTGGTGATTCCCGGGACTGACGCCAGCCCATGCGGCCAGATGATGATCATCTTTGAAGTTTTTCATGTCCGTCCCAATTTCCGCGATGATGATCGAGGCTGCCTGTTCATTAACCCCCGGGATCGTAGTCAGCAAGTCCAGCGCTTCCTGCTTGTCTGTCAGACGGCGTCGGATGTCTTGCTCCACCTGTTCGATTTGCTGCTCGAGATAGATCAGATGATCCCAAGAAAACCGAATCATATCCCGGTGGTGTTTGCGAAGCCGCCCGTTCAAGGATTGAAGCAGCTTGTTCGACTTGTGTTTGAGGGCTCCTTTCATATGCGTTTCGAGAAATTCCATGGTGATGACTTCGCCGTCCACGATCTTTTGAAGCAGGAGACGGCCGGAGGCTCCAAAGATGTCCGACATATGAGTGGTCAGCTTGATGTTCGCATCTTGGAGCAGTTTGTGAATGCGATTTTTCTCCGAAGTGGCATCTTGAACCAATTTTTTGCGATAGCGGGTGAGATCTCGAAGATCGCGAATGTCTTCAGAGGGAACAAAGCTGCCCTCAATGAGACCGCAGCGCAAAAGTTTGGCGATCCATTCGGCGTCCTTCATGTCGGTCTTACGGCCGGGAAGATTCTTGACGTGGTGCGCGTTGGCAAGTAAAAGGTTTAGGTCGAAGGCCTCCAGTACATTCCATACCGATTTCCAGTAGATGCCTGTACTCTCCATGGCAACATGAGTGCAACCTTCATCGACTAACCATTGACCCAGTTCCATAAGTTCATCAGTCATGGTGCCGAAGGTGCGAATCTCCGACTTCGGGGAGCGATCAAGAGGACCCGTCAACAGACATGCAACGACGGTTTCCTGGTGGACATCAAGTCCCGCGCAGCGTTCAAGAATGGCTTCTAGCATAGTAAGAATCCCTCCAACATGAAGATGCTGAACCGGAAAGACAACCTGAGAACAACGAAGATTTTTTATCCGGACTCTCGGTCCGATAGCCTGTGCTTCAAGGTTGTCCGAACAGTTTTATTTACGGGGTCGAGCCCACCGCAAAAACCCACGAACTGGCCGGTTCAATCTAAGTATGAGGGATTACGGAAAAAGAAAAAAGACTATGATTACATTTTCATCATAGCCTGTGACCCGGCAGGGTCATGAATGTTTTATTTTATCCAAAAGACAATTACAACCCTTCTATCCCTTTCGATTCAAGTTGCGTATGGGGGAAGCTTTTTGGTGCTGTATTTTCTTTTCCGGTTTCCACAAGTTCACATAAATTTTCACCATATCCTGAGTCGTATGTCCTAAAATTTCTTGCAGGCTATAAGGATCCCCGCCATTTAAGATGTACATTTTCGCAAATGTATGCCTCAGGGTATGAGGACTAACCCGGACGCCTTTGATACCCGCACGTTCTCCGTATTCCTTTAGCGTCTCCTGAAAAGTTCTGCCTGTCATCGGTAAACCGTCTAAAGAAACAAACAAAGTGGGATTCGGGAGTTCACCTCGAACTTTCATGTATTTTATCAGCACCTTTCGAACATCATCGCAAAAAGGAACGTCCCTGGGCCGTTTACTTTTCCCCAATACTCCAATCAAATAACATTGCTTCAGATCCACCTGATTCACTTTCAGCGTCAAAACTTCTCCCAATCTCAGCCCTGTATCCAGCATCAGATATAGCATGCAATAATCCCGAAACCCCGTAAAAGTCGATTGATCCGGTTGCGCCAACAATGCCAAAACCTGTTCCTCCGTGAACGAATAAATAACGGGACGCTGCCCGCTTCTTATTTTTAGGTTCGCCGCGGGATTGCTCTGTATCCATCCCTCTTTGTGCAAAAATGAAAAAAATCGTTTGATCGTTTTGATCCGGTTGTTGATGGTGTTTAGCGCATACTTCTTTTCATTGACCATATATGCGACAAAATGTTTTCGGAGTACGTCGACGGACAAACCTTCCACTTGAGGTTCTATGCCTTGTTCCAACATCATTTTACGGTAACTATTCAAGTTCTCTTTTTCAAAATCCACCGTTCTGGGAGACGCTGTTTCTGTCCTCTTGGCCTGGAGGAAAAGATCGACGGCTTCATCCCACGTTAGTGTGCCATTCGAGCCATGATACAATTGTATTTCTGGTATTTTGTTTATCCGCCTTTGTTTTTTAAAGTGGTTGTTATCATTAAAAAAAGGAACGATGTTGCTGCTCACCAGTCTTTCCTCCCCGGTATGGTGGAATCTTGTTTCCTCTTTGAACCGTTATGCCGTTCGTTAACACCGAAGCGGTATTTCCGCAACCCGTTTTCCCAATAACTGTCATTCATACTTTTCGACACCGGGACATCTACCTATGAAGTTCCCGTTCATCATTCCATATATCGCATCACTATGGGCGTTCGTGTACAACGTCAAGTTATTCCCTACCTGGGCCATATGCTGTACTCCATTGGTTGAAAAAGAGATATCGTAGCCTTCATATGCTTTTTTTACCTTCCGTTTAAATTCATCAAAGGTCATACCGCTTACACCTCTAAAAAAGTATTAAGAAACCGGTTACCTTGCGTTCCGCAAAAAGAAGCTGGCATCCTTGGTCTTCAATTTATCCATGAACGAAGCAAATTCTTGTTCGTTATCCACGTAAATTTCGATCACTCCAGTCTTTTGCCGCGGATTAAATCGTTTCCCGACGATCCTTCCCCCGCTGTTCGCCACCTCCCACGCGTAAGTATCCAAATCCCCTTCATGATCGCATTCGCCAAAGACAAGTGTTTTAATCATCCGGCTACATCCTCCATTCCTGTTCAATAAAGTTAAGGGGTTACTTCTCCTGTATCAGCAACAGTTGGAAATCATTTTGTGCAACCGTTAGTCCATATACCTGTTTCAAACGTTCCGCAGCCTTCTGCCGCGCCAATGTTTCCGCTACTGTCGGGTGTGCTGCAAACACCGTTAGCTTTAGGCGATATCCCGCTGCCTCCAACAAGCACTCGTAACGTTTGTCCAATATGTTCACCTTCTTTTGGTCAATTTTTTGTTACGCTTTGTTCCTGCAGGAAAGGCATCGTTCATGCCCTTTGTACACCTGGTCATAAATGGATGGCTCGACCCAAATCGTTTTCCCACAACTGCGGCAAGTAAACAATATTCGCTTCATATTAACGCCCCAATTTACTTGAAATGAATAAAACCGCCCCGAAGGACGGCTTTGAGTTTCCAAAACGATATGCTAAATTTCTTCAATAAACGAGTCTGAAGGACCCTGAAATTTATTCATCATAATCAGACAGTAGAACCTGTCCGGCACAAATCACAGCCGAACAAAATTGCAATCCCTCCATAATTCCTTGGTAAAACAACCTCTCCTTTTCCTTGGCCTGAATCCAGTTACTGCTCTCCTCCCATTCCAAAAAAATCTTAAACTGTTCGGGGTTCAAAACTTGCTTCAACTGTTCACGTAATGTCTCGATTTTTTGAAATTCCTGCCGGAGTACGGGATGGGCTTGGTTTTGCCGCTCCCACAAGTCAAATCGCTGCCGCAAAGTCGAAATGAATTCGTATTCCATGCCACACCTCACATCGTCTCGATTGGATGTGTCGATGGTAACTCTGCTTCGCGGCTGAAGCAAGCGGTTTTGGAATGAATCCGGATTTGGTTGTACCCTCAGAAAAACAACGAATCCTTCCGGACGTTAGTCGCACAGAAGGATTAAGGGAGATAGGGTTTGCTATGTTCATACAACACATCCGGATCGAGGTCGATGTCTCCGGGCCAGACCACCGTTCCGGCATCCCGGTCGACTTTGACTTGTTTGAAAAACCGCTCGTTCTTCAGAGGTTCGAATACAGGACCTTTAAGAAAAGGACGAATATCCACAATACGATATTCCCCAGAATTGAATTCCAAAACTAGATGGAAAGGTTCGACCGGTTGGGTGCTGCGGATTTCATGCATCATTCATCATATCACCTCGCTTACCGCAGCGATGTACTCCCCTCTCACATGAATATGGGGCGGCAAATGATCCTGGTAACAAACGGCATAAAATTACCCGTCACATTACCTTTGATCTTTCCGGCTATTCATCTGGGCTTTCTTTTCCATTCCGTTTGCCGGCATCAAGCCAACCGCTTATCTCGTCCAGACAGGCATACAATTGGAATCCGTCCAAAAACCCTCGGATATACAATTTCTCTTTCTCCTCGGAAACTTGAAAACTCATGTGTTCTTCCCATTCCATAAACAACTGCAATTGCTCGCGCGAAAACGATGTTTGCAGCCGGTCGAAAGACTCGATCGCAAGCTTCCTCTTTTCCCGATGTTTGGGATAGGTTTGCATACGCTGTTCCCATTCGTCGATCCGTTTGCGGAACGCGGTTATCAACCATTCCGGCACACCACCGTACACACCTTGCTCCCCTTTCTCTCAAAATGGTGTGTCGATGGTAACTCTGCCCGGACGCTAAAGCAAGTTGTTTTTACAAGGTGTTCCTGAAATGTTAATCTGCTCCCTTTATTAATTGAATTCCGTATTTTTCTGCAAACCACATGCCTTTGTCCAATGTGAAAAGATCATATTTTCTATAGATTGCGGTTGCAATAATGAGTGCATCGGGGGCTTTTACAACTCGAGTAAAACTCATAAAAGTCTTTCTGAAGTGCCTGGATCGTTTCGACCACGATTTTGTTATCATTCAACAAAGCAATGGCAATGTTCGTATCGAGAATGACCCCCTTTTTCACCATCCTTCCCTCATTTCCTCAATTTCCTTCAACCATTCTTTTGCCCGTTCATCGGAAATGGTTCCCCGAATGCCCATCAAGTCCGAAATCCCTGTTTCGTCATATTCGGTCATCAGGTTGTTTTTTAAATCGATGACGATACACCCATCTTCCTTAACGTTATACTGCTGAGGCAACTGTTTGATTGCCTCCATCGTATGATTGTCAATTTTTTTGGCCATTGTTTATCACCAACCTTGACCTTTGCTTCAATGCTTTACTCAATATTATTGCTTCACTGTATGGTATTGTCAAAGCAAGAAGGATGCTTTCCGCTTCCGTTTTTACGCTAATCCCGACTGTCCTGATAACGCCGTTCCTCGGACGACCAATCGACATTTTTTCCGTCAAAATGGCGAACCGTTTTTTCGATGACCGAGCGGATGCGCCGATCTTTCGGCGGCCCGCCGTCCCATCCCCGGTCGTAATTGGCCAGACACCTGCCGAAGCCGGCCGAGCAGTCGGGATAAACCTGCAGACGGCTGATTCTTCCCTCGGCTATGCCGTACATGGACGGTTCGCCAAACACCTGCGCCTCCACATAAAACCCGTCGACTTCTCCCACATAACGCTTGCCCATAAACCAATTGCCTTTTTCCGTAAACATGACTGTTCCTCCCCTATTGCAAAATCCGCCGGTTATCCAATCTGGAAAACCTCTCCGGCCGCGATTCCCGTCTTTTTTTTGAACTGCTTCCTAACGCTCGAATTCAGACAAATATGCTAATCACGGAGCAGTTTTCTGCCGGAAGGCTTCAAGCGCTTGCTTCCTTTTTTCCGGATCGTTCCAAGTCGCAATGTCCTTTTTCTCTTCTCGATCATTTGCAACGCCCGCCGTTTGATTTCCGGCTGCAATTGTTTCTGTTCCATTTGCAGAGCGGCAAGTGCCAGAACAACCGCAACATCATTCATCGGATCGGGATAATCTTCAACGCACCACTTCGTAACTTCCTTCATCGGCAGTCCTTCGCGCACCAACTGCCGGAAAAGGTCACGAATGTCCAACACATCATCGTTGTCGAAAATGCCGTATCCCCATGCCCCCATGCCAATCGCACTCCTTTTGGATTCATGGCCTTTCCATTTCGTAACGTTACTTAAATACCTAAACACACGCCAATGCAGACGCCAGTCGCACCACACCGTAGACAACATCGCTTTCGGCATTGTAATCCCACGTCATCGCCGCACGCTGATCCTCCCTTCGCATGACACAGCTTTGCTCCACTTTGCCGAAAAAGCAAGTCCAGTGAGAATATGATCTTCCGACGTAGAATTACGTACCTCAAGAACAGGAAAAGGACCCTTGGAAATGCAAGAGTCCTTCTCCAACAGGTCAAACTGAGTTTCCACATCGTTGCATGCCGCGAATAAACCTGAACTAATGGGTTCCGCCCGTTCCAAAGTCGTCATACGAAGAAAGATTGGCGTGGTAAAACACGATATCCCCGTCCTTCAGTTGGAACGTCACCCCAAATGGATCGGTGAAACTGCGCTTGAATCCCTCCATTTGCCACTGGTTGTTCAGCGGTCCGTAAATGTATTGCAAATGCGGGTGATCCAGGTCCTTATTCCGGATCGTCTCGATGTTGAAATTAACAATGATATACCCGTCCCGCAGAAAAATGGGGGATTGATCGTCCAGCCGATGCGTGCGCCCATACTCCGCCAGATTCGTGCCTTTCGGCACCACATACACCGCAGCGGGCAGACTGTATTCCCCGTACCACCGCTGAACCGACGCATTGGCCCTCGCCGCATCCACTCCGGAAGGAACATTCATGCTGCCGATGAACGTCCGCAATTGCGGCGGCAGCAGCATGATGTCGTAACCGCCGACGTACGTGGACTTTTTGGTGTTTTTCAGATACTGGTCGATATACGCCTGCTTGTTTCCGCCTGCGCCGGTCAAACTCCAGAGCGAGCTTGCGGTGTTGATCAGCTCTTGCCGGGGTACATTCCGCAGCCGCTCGTCCAAAGTGATATACCGCCGCTCCGCATCGTCTGCGGATCCGATCCGGATAAACCGCTTATTGCCGGAATGGTAGTATAAATCCACTTCCTGTCGGTTCCTGCCCTGTCTGTCCACGAAATAAAATTTCGGCGTGATGCGGATGCCGTCCCCCGCTCCGAACATATTGCCTTTGGTTTTCACTTCAAACTTCACATGATATCCTGTCTTCACCGCCACATTTTTCTTACCCGGATCCGGGTGGCTGCCCTGCCGGACCGGCAACACAAACGGCGGCTGGTTGCCGCGCGGCGATCCGTCGATGTCTTTCGTGCCCACCCAATACGCGTTTCCTGTCGGCGCGGCCCCGCCTTTTTGCGTCCGGAAGACCGTCTCCCAGTTGTAGTCCGCAATATCCGTGATGCGGAAATCGTACAGCCGGCCGATCACTTCCACCGGGACGACCTGGGTCGCCACATGGTTGGACACATTCAGATTGGCGTTCATCTCGGTTCCGAACCCGGTTTGCGGGCTGTTTTCCGCGAAGGTGCGGAACAGCACATCGTAGTTGCCTTCATCGACCCAAACCGGCAGGAAAAACGTTGTGGTTTCCTGCGACACCGGAATCGATATCCATGTTTCTTTCGGATAAAATCTGGATTTGTCGCCGCTGTACACATCGAACGGAAACCATACCTGTTTTTCTTTGGTATACTTCGCATAGTCGCGATCTCCGTAACCCGGGATGTTCCGATGCTGGCCTTCGGTCGGAATAGTGACGGTAAACGGCCTGTCCAAAATAAGTGCCGAACGGCCCGCGCTCGGGGTGGTTTTTTGGTTATGGGCTCTGTCGTCCGAGACTGTGGCGTAGTTCACCACCGGCGTGTGAACGGTGACGGGATTGAGACCGTGAATCGGGAAAGATTGGTTCTCCCCGCCGTTGATTCCTTTGACGAGCGAATAATCAATGGTGCCGGAACTCGGCTGGTTGGCCTTGTTTGTCTTGCTCGGTTCGATGAGATAACCTTTTCCGTACAGCACGTCCGGACCAATCACGGGCGGCGAAGGAATTTGTCCGGGAGCCGGAGCCTGTTCTTCCACCGTCCGATTGTCCATCACCATTGTGCCGTTAAACACAAGCGAATCGTTTTTGACCCGGATTTTCCCGATCGCCTTTTCCGCTTCGCCCGTCCAGTCTTCATCGGGTACGGACGGCCGGCTCGAACCACCGTTAATGGTTTGTCCGGGAAGGGTGACATCGAAATAAACGGGATGCGTAATGTGCGATTCCAATGCATCCGTATGCGCCGCGGAAACGCTCGGCGGCGAATATCCGGTCGGCTGCACCGTGACCGTTCCCGATGGCAAAGCGTAATTGTTGAAGGTGGCTTTTTGGATCCCATACACCTCAAGATTGTCGATGACCCAATAACGGTATCTCCGTTCGATCGTGTAGTTCTTAGTTACCGTTTGTGTATCCGATCGTGGAACGGTGATCGTCGTCGGGTTTCCATCGGAATCGGGCGGTCCGGGCACCCTTTCCGTCCATTTCAACGTGTATGTCTTCGTAACTCGGATCGGATACTTGCACGTTCCGGACATCTCGGCAAATTCGTTTTTGTACAGATAGGCTTTGGATGATGCATTCACATACAGGCTCTCTGAAGTCGGAATGCCCTTCAGCACATCGAATCGCTCCGCGCCGCGCGGATCCGCTTGGATGACGCCTGTTGCCGCCGGGTCCATAACCTGTGCGCTCTGCACCGTTCCTTTAACAGGCCCGGTGCAAACGGCGTGTCCTCCGCCGCCTCCTCCGCAATTTCCGTCTTCGCAGGGAGGCTGCCCACAACCGTCGGCATTCGGATCACTTTCGCAAACGTCGTTCTTTAACCTGTACATGGCGACCATATTGGTTCCGCCAACGTAGACGGTAAAGTTCCGGGTGACAACTTTGGTGTCCCCTTTATCTTTTTCCTGTACGAAATTCCGTTCTTCCGGCCTGAGAACAGGTGAAAGGTACGAAAGGTATATCTCGTAGGTTTGTTGTCGGTACTCCACTTCTTCCGGAAACGACTCCAATATTTCGTGGCCGGCGGGGAACTTTCCGACGAGGGTTTCATCCACTTTGGTTCCGTCCGAAAGGTACAGGATTTTGTTCACCGGATAACCCTCCGGGTCACCCTCAAACACGATTTGCACATCGAAATATTGCCGCAAATCGGACGGTTTTGCCCAATTTTCCGCCTTCACAATGCCCGACAACGTATGAAAAGGGCCTTTTCTTACATGCGGGTTTTCCCTCGGACCATCGACGGACACCATGATCGCGCTTGCGTACAGCGTCATACCTTGTTTAATCGCTTTTTCGGCTTTGGCTTCGCCGATCGCCGCAAGCACTTCCTCTTTCGTCCACTGAAATGTCGTGATAACCTGCGTGTCCGTGATCCGCTCGTCGATAATATGGCCGCCTTCCAGTTTAAAGTGTTCTCCCGCTTTTTGTGACGTCGGATCGCATTCGCCGGTATGATCTTCCGTTGTGCAAGTGTCATGCATGTGAATATACCAGCCGACGGTTAAATACCTCACGCTGCTAGTGGCCTTCTTAGACTGGGTGACAAAAGTAAACTTCCCTCCATCGAAATACGCTTCGTTCGCACTTGCGAGTCCCGGGAGGAAAGAAGTCAGCAAAAACAAAAAAAAGAGAATCGAAGCGATTCCCTTTACTCTTACCGCCATATATTTCATCCCGCACTTCACTCCATTTTTCGGATGATACTGTTGTCAAACAAGCTGGCCATCGTCGACAAGGCCAGATGATCGCCGTAATTACCGGAATGATTGGTGCCCAGCCAAATATCGGCGTAACCCTCGTACCAAACTCCTTTTTCAAATTTGTCGGTATCCGGATTAAAGAATGTGTCGTGAAAAATATTCTTGTACTCCGCATAGTTGTCGATCTTGAAACGAACCCTCGCTCTTACGTACCAACCTCCCAGTCCCGAATTGTACAACATGCTCGGCTCCGGCTCGACAAAACCCTCGAGTTTTATTTTGTTTTCCTTCACCCATTCGGCGTACTCTTTGTTTTGCTGTACCCGGACTTTACCGAACGCTTGGTTCTCATACTGAAACAATTCTTCGGCCCACACAGCGGGATCAATGGTTTCATAGTCCACATTTAATTTCAAGGCAATACCGTTTTTCACCCGCTGCATGATCTTTTTCAAATCTTCGGTCGAAAAGATCTGTTCCTTGTAAATGTCGACGGAGACTTGGGTATGCCCTTTTCTCGAATGGGGATATTGAAATTCATACATCTCATTCGGTATGTCTTCCAAAATATAAGGATAATCGTTGGCGTTTTTCGGCAAATTCGCTGTGCGTACAAGCCGCCCCCATTCGTCGTAATTTGCCGTATCGTTCTCCTTCGTCGATATGTGCACGGTTGCCGTGAGGTTATCCCAAGTGACTTTCGCCCCCAGCACTTCGCTGACAAACCGCAGCGGGACGAAAGTTCTCCCACCCTTCATGACCGCTTTCGTATCAAAAATGACTTCCGACCCGTTCACGATCGCCTTGTTTTCACCGACGGTAAGGCGGATCCGCTTGTCTCCCCGCTCAATCGGGACCGTCATCGTATCCGCTTCCCAGCCCACTTTCGCGCCCATGTTTTCGGCGACAAAGCGAACCGGTACCAGTGTGCGTCCGTTTTCGTCAACAAACGCTTGGGCGTCCGGAAACCAGATTTTCCGGCCATCCATCACGACGCTGACAAATGCCGGCGACGTCACCGCGGCATAGGAGAGATTCGCGAAAAGACTGACACAGATCAGGATTGCCAAGCTTAGGCTCAACCACTTCCTCAATCAACTCAACTCCTTCCCGTTTGGAATGCTGAGAAAAAAAGGAAATCCATTCGTGTCTCCATCTTAGTCTTGTTACGTGAACCTGTCCACTCTATCAACCGTTGCTGGAACGAACGGAAACGGTAGTTGCTTTTAGGCAGGAAACACGCTGATAAACGAAAAAGCCACAATCCTCAACTTTTGGTAGGGATTGCAGCTTGGTCCTTTTTCGATCCTGACATCTTACTGCTCATGCAATGGCCTCGAACGATGGGAGCAAAACAACGTCCGGACCAATCATCCCCAGCGAATAGGCTTTTTCGATCATGCCCAATTTTTGATTTTCAAACGAAACATTGCCGTTCAATTGCGCGTTCAACCGGGAACTCCGAACCACATGTTCCGGCAAGGCGCGGGCATACCGGGGATTCACCACCCGGTTCTCCTGAACGGCATTCATAAACTCGGCAAAAGAGATCCCGTCGCGGTTGCCGTACTTGCTGATCCCCATATCCCCGCCATAGGTCAGAAACCGATTGACCAGCGTAACCTTCGTGTAAGCGGCAAATTCCGGGGTAAATCTCCCGTTCGCATCCACAGCGGAAAAAGACACGACCAACACCTCCGATTGTTCCTTCATTTACAATATCGGTACACGGATTGGAAAACATAACGGTCGGCTTTCTTAACGAGCGATATTATGGCAACTTAAAGGAACGTATCCCTTTTCCGCGGCTTCTTTTTCACTGGCAAACGTTTCCTCAACGGGATAGGGAAACGGGCAGGAACTGCGGTAATACACCTTCATTCCGTTTTTCACCGCTCCGACGATGGCCGGCTTCTTTAGCACCCGGCTGCCGCCCAGCGCGTAGTTGTTGTAGAATCGTTGCCCGACCGGGATTCCCTGCAGAAAGGCCATCACGCCGACGTCGTCGATTGTGTTGCTCCAATCTTCCCCGGAAATCACCGGCAGCGTAAAGGTGTAGGAAATTCCCACACGGGCGGCGTATTCGTTGTGCCGGTTGATCCGGTACGCCAGTTCGTTCTGGATTGCGTTTACGATGGTGCTGCGCCGCACCTGTTCAAATTTGTCCGGATCGCGCAGCAGAAGGATGGCGGTATCCTCCGCGATTTCACCCCGAAAGCCCTCAACCCATCTCTGACTACCCGCCTCATAGGCGATCACGTAATCGTCCAGCGTAAACGACAGGCTGTTCCCCTGCGCGTCGGCATATGCGTACGGTTTTTTCGGCCCCCATACGGAGCGCATCTCCGTTTCACTTTCCGCGTTCGTGAACTCTTCTTCGGCATAGACGTAAAAACCGTCATACCCGATGATAACCACGGCCGGAATATAACGGTTCAGCACACCTTGGGAAACCGGATCGTCGGCAATGCCGAAGTTCATGTAGAGCGTCCGGTAAAACGTGTCAATCGCTTCTTCCTTGTTCACCCTGACCCGTTTCAGCGAATCGTATTGCGCTTCCCGCCCCGGATCGACGTTCATGATCAGCGCCTGGGCGGCATCGTCCACCGCCGCGTCAAGTGCCGCGTCGTACCGCAATTCGGTGATCATCGTCTTTCGCTGCATCGGAGTTTCCGTTTGATTCACCATATAGAAGGGAAACAGGATGAGCACCCCGACGATGGCCCAGTTAATCATCTTCATTCCGGACCATCCCCCCGTACGGAATGAAGATTTTGACATGGGTACTGCCGGCGTTGTTCAAGAAATCGTGCAGAATCGTTCCGTTCGTCCGGTTTGTGTTCTTCACTACGACATAAAACGTATCGCCCACCGCCAGCCTGTAGCGGCGCGACGGATCGTCTTTCCCCACGGCATTGTCAGGGAAGAGCACCGGCAAAATTTGCGCGCTGTAGAACATCTCATAATGAACCGCGTATTCGCCCCGGAACGTCTCCGGGCGCGACGGATCGTCATAGACCGGATCGTACCGTTTGTGGCCGTGTTCCATTTGAATGTCATAGGTGTTGCCTGTCGCGCTTATCGCCTGCACAAAGTCGTTGTACATCTCCGGAGAAATGTATCCCTTATCCCGGACCGCGTCGACAAACGCGGTCACCGCGCGCAGCACGACCAATTCCGATACATCGTCCTGATGGTCAAACGCGGCGGAGATCGGGAAAATGTATAACAAAAGGACCGCGATCAGGATGGCAAACACTTTTGAGATGCTGTTCACACCCGCCTCCCCCTCTCAAATCGACGTAAAGACCACGCGCGTCAATTCTCCGTTCGGCCCCCGTTGATAGAATGGTTTGTACCTGCCGTTCACCCGGATACCGGACAACCGGACATCCTCCTTTTCCAGATCCGGCGGATACACCGTGCCGTCCACAACCAGTTCCACCCCGATGTCCCGGATTTGCGCGACGGAATGCAATACCTCTGCACCGGACACGCTGCCGTCACCCGCCAGCGGAGACAACGTGGAATGAATATTGGGGTCCGCCATCCGGTTGGACGCATACGTCCACCCCAATGCGTCGGATCCGCTTTGAAACAACATCAGGCCCACCGTGACGGCCGCCACAAATAGGAGGCAGGCCGCGCTCATTTCGATCATCGTTCGAACGGAATGTCCCACCTTCTGTTCCTCCTTACACACCGGGCTCCCCCATAAGGAGGAGCCCGCCATCCAACATGCATCGTTACTGTTGCACAAACACAATGCCGCGGATCACGTTGCTCCGGTCTCTCACCAGCTGCGCCCGGAACTTGCCGCTCGGATTCACATAGTTGATGTCCGCTTCGTCCATCGCGTCTGCAATCGTTCCAGGTGCGGGGCCGATGACAGACCCATACGTGATGCTGTCTACGGGCACACCGGTATTAATCACTTTGCCGTACCATTGCCCGGCCGGATTTTTTCCCGTCACGATCTGAATGCCGAATTGATCCTGATCGGCAAATTTGCGCAGGGCGTTCAACACCTGGCTGCCGGATACCAGCGTATTGTCATAGACCGTGAAAGCCGTTTGGGAAAGTTCGGTCTGAATGTTGGAGAAATTGTTTTGCGCCGCTTTCGTCGCTTCTTGCGCGGAAATAAACATGACGACCGCAATTGTAATCAGGGCGATGGCGAGAAAAATGCCGGCCGCCATCACCAGCGCTTTTTGTGCGTTGGACATCGTTTCGTTCACTCCTTTTGCATTTTTTAAGATGTTGAAAAAAGCCTTCCGGGATGAAGGCTTCAAGCGGTGGTTCTCCTCTATTGAATCCGGTGAATTTGTTCATAGTACACCGACATTTGGCTCAGGCTGACGTAAACAAGCGGGAAAACGAGGTAGAAAAAAATGAGGGACACCATCGGCGCAAAACCGATCAATTTCCCCCACCCCGCCTTCGTTTCGATCAACCGTTCATAATCCTGCTTGCGCTGCTCCAGCATAAACTCCCGTTCCGATTCCAGATCGTCGAACGCCCTGCGGATCGGAACGCTTTCCGCAGCCAACTGCAGCCTGTCCACGATGCGGACGAAAGGCGCAAACGGCGCCTCTTCCTTCAGCCGTTCCAAAGCTTGCTCCGCGCCATGCTCGTAATGCAACAGGCATTGCTGGAGCGGTTCCTTGAAAATGAAGGCGAACCGTTCCATCCATTCCAGCAGTTGTTCCACGGAGATGCGGTCCATTTCCGACAGCATGGCGATGACGGCGTGAAACTGGTCCACCTCGTGTTTCATCTCCATTTGCCTGAGCCGTCTCCGGAACCAAAGCATCCACATGGGTACAAAATAGCCGCCCCAGCCGATCAGCAGGCTGAGCATCACCTCCCACCATTTCAGATATTCCTGGTTCAGCACCTCCAGCTTTCGCAGGATGCGCTGTGCGGTGGCATGAAGCTGTTGCTCGTTCTGCGCAAATTCCGGTTCTTGCCGCAATCGGGAAAGAACCGCTTCATAAATCCGGCTTTTCGCTTCCTTCACGTCCGCCAAAATTTTGCGGTCCAGCGCCGCCGCATCCTTGGCCGCTTTCTCCTCTTCCGGGGACAGGCGCCCGAACATCGTGTCCGGTTTATCCCAGGCATACAGAAGCTGATGCGTCGCCACCGCATGAAGCGTCACAAACAGCGCGACGGACAATAAAAATCCGAGGATACTCACCGCCACCCGCTGAACGTAAAACCACTCCAAACGAAGCGGCGAGCTCGTTTCCTTGAGCAACATGGTGCAGCGGGCAGCCTCTTTGCTTCCGGGGCCGGGCATGATCCGGTCAACCAGCCAGCGAATCCAAGGAACCCGATAAGCCCGCTGTTCCCATGGTTTTCGCCGCCGCGCCGCCGGCTGTTCCCGGTCCAGTTCCCGCATGTGGCGCAGCAGGACGTACGATCCGAGAACAATCAGCAGAATGACGATTTTGGTCATCCAGCCAAGTTTGCCGGCGTAGAACGCGTCCATCGCCGGAAAGTAACTTCTTGCCCAGTTTTCGATCGGCTTCGTGAAGAGAAGCGGAATCAGCGCGATGGCAGTTAGACCTTGCAACAGGAAACTCAGTTTCTCCCGCCGCAAAATGGCCAGGTTCAGTTCGCCGGTAAGCTGGCCGAGGGCTTTCAAGTACACCGACCCGTGCTGCGTCATTTTATCCCCGTACTCCCTGACCAGATAGGAAATGCCCGCCAGTCCCTTCAAAAAGCGGTTCGGCGCGGCCTCGTAATATTGCTCCAGCCTCTCCTCCGGGTTGCTGGACGTCAATACCTCGTAAATTTCCCGCGCATGCAGCGCCATTTCGTGCGGCGCGGTTTCCGCCGCGTCGAAAATCGCCTCCTCGACCATCCCGTGACGGTGGTAGTGATGCCTCACATCGGCGAGAAAATGGCGGAGTTGATGAAGCTGGCGGTTTTCCAGGCGGTGGACGAACGCATCAGCCATCACCCCGTGTCCAACCCATATCCCGGTCGCAAGCAGGAGCAGCATCAGCACATCGTCGGTGATCCACAGAAGCGGCACAACGGCCGCAAGCAATACCCCCCACACCGCGAGAGCCAACTTGACCGTTTCCAGCCGCAGTTTCCATTCGTCAACCACATGCAGCACCGCAAGCCGCCTGCGGATCCCCGTCAAGTACATTCGCAGCAACGGAACCTTGGCGCACCAGACGTAAATTTGCTGAAAAAAGCTGTACGCGGCCTGCCGTCGCGACGCTTTGTCCGGGAGCCGCAACCCTTCGTATTCCCGGACCGATCCCGCGCCGGTATTTTTTCTGGACACCATTTGAAACAGAAGCGCGGCGAGCATAAAGAACGCGACGGAAAACCCGAACGCAAACGTCAGCCAAGTTTTAAGCTCCATCTTCCGCCTTCACCCCCCAATGAGCGGCCAGGAACGACCGGAACGCCTGTCGATCGGTTTCGGACATTTGCTCGAGCATTTCGCGCACCGTCCGTTCGGAAATCGGATGAACCGCCACATAGCGGCCGTCCCGGTACTCGATCACGTTCCGCGCTTCGTACAGCGGCCGGTCCGTGCTGCGGCGGAAATACTCGGCAGCCGTGTCCATAAACCGCTCCAGTTTTTGCTCCAGCGTCCGGGCGTTCCGGTAATCGCCGGGGTATGGCATGTCCTGATCCAGCGGAACGCATTCCGTGATGCGTTCAATGTAGCGATGGCCGTTATAATCTTTTTTCAGATGGATGTCGAAATGAAGGACGCTGATCACCTGCTGCTCCGCCACCTTCTCGTTGTGGAACACGCCGGTTTTAAGCAGGGAATTGCGGAGCGAGAACACCAGATCCCGGAACGTTTTCGCGTGGTGCGTAAACAGCGTGAAGAGCGATGCGACTTGCGACATTTGAATCATCCACGCCGCTACCGGATCGGTGGCCACCTCGCCGAGAATGTTGACAGTGCCGTCGGTCTTCTTTTGGATGTCGAGGCCCTCCTGGCCGGAGATCGTTTCCGTTTCCCGCAAGCTCAAAATGTTGCGGTCCCTGTAAATTTTCCGCAGATGCAGTTCAAAGGTCATTTCCTGCACCCGGATCGTGAAGGTTGCGGGAATGTACCGCACCATCGCCATAAGAAGCGTCGTTTTCCCGCTGCCCTGCGCGCCGGTAATCGCCGTAATCCGCGCGCCTTTGACGAGAAACGGGATCAGCCCGATGGGAAGTTCGGCGTTTTCGTCCCGAATCAGTTGCTCCAGCGTCGCATTTTGCACGTCGAATTTGCGCACAAAAAACGCCCACGATTCGGAGAACCGGGGGCGCAGGACGACCACGCGGGAGCCGTCCGCCATTTCGTTGACCTTGTAGCCGTTGGCTTCGGACAACTGTCCGGGATAATTGAACTTGTAAATGTTTTGGCACACCCGCTTTAATTCCCGCTCCGACCCAAACGAGAGGAAAGCGAGATGGATCGACTTGCCTTTGTAAAAAATCCAAACGCTGTCATGGGATTTCGGCACTTCCCTGAGCAGCGAATCCGCCCGGAATTCCCATTCCCCTTCCCAGATGGCCGGAGGGAGTCCGGAAACACCGCCCGATACGCCGTCAATCCGCATGTCCCGGATTTCGTCCACGACGCCGAATCCCTTGTAGTTTTGGTAGATGCGCTGAACGATCATGTGCAGCTTGTCCTCAAAATGAAGGCGCCGCGCTTCCTTTTTATAAATCTCGTGAATTTCTTCCGCCGTAATCCGGTACGATTCCGTTTTTCCGTCCTCGATCAGGCGTTTCGGCCGATCCAGATCGTACTTGCGGATGAGTTCACCGAGCGCGTCGGGCCCGTACCGTTTTTTGTACTGGTACAGTAAAATCTCGAACTGATCCTGCGGCGAAAGTTCGTACGGATCGTCAAACGGGATGATTCGGTTAATGTTGGATTCGTCCAGCTTGTACGTCTGCAGGAGCAGATCGAACAGAAACTGTTTGACGTACGCCTTGTCCCGCATATCGCCGGAGGTGCATCCGCGAAGCGCCTTTTTCAGTTCCGCCCGCTTGTTTTTGCGGCGGCGCAGTTCTTCTTCGGACAGGCCGAGATCGTACAGATTGCTGGTCGTCAGGTGATGCAGCGCCTGTTTCACGTATTCGGTCATCGCTTCGATCGTGTACATCCTCTCCTCCGCCGGCGGTTTTTTCGGTTTGCGTTCGCTCATGCGGAAATAGAGCAACGCGCCGGCAAGGGCAAGCAACAGAACCGTCAGGAGTCCGTTCAGCACCTGCGCCATGCGTCACTCCCCCTTCCCGCCAAAAAACGGCTTGTTCAACCCGGCCCATTCGATGACGGCCTTCGCCAGGACTCGCACACTTTGCATGAAAAAGTGGTTCTCGTGATCGCGGGGGACGTTGCGGTTGCGAAAACAAAAATCGATCGCGCGTCCCTCCCGCGTCGCGTCCATCCAGCCGGCATTGTGCGGAACCGGAAGGAGCGGCTCGTTCACCCTGTACATACGCGCAATATTTTTTGCGGTATAGGAAGAGTAACGGTCGTACTGGCCGAGCACCAGGATCCGTTTTTTGCCGCCCGGCTGTTCATCCGCTTCCTGATGCCCGAAGAACCGGTCCAACACCAAGCGGTTCTGATTTAAATTCACGACGACCAGATCCGCATGTTGCAGCAACGTTTGGGTCCAGGCGGAACCGGTGCCGCTTCCCCCGTCGATCAGAACCAGGTCATAGGATGAACGCGCCGTTTCCAGCAGAAGCGGAAGCACGTCTTTCATGCCGGGCACAAATACTTTGTCCGGCTTGTTCGAACCCGGCAAGAGATCGAGCCGATCCTTCAGCAGCGGGATGGTATAGTCCCGGACCATGGCCGGCGTAAGCTTCCGGTTGCGCAGCAGCCGTTCCAGCGCATCAATGCCGGTGTCTGCCGCATGGGCCAGTTCGTCTCCCTCTTGCGTCCGCCGCCGGATCAGCGCCTGTTCCAAGCTGGCGCGGCGGCTTTGCAAATGCCCGAACAAAAGCAGGTAGGACGAATATTCGAGACCCAGCAAAGCCGATAAGGCGACAATATTGGACGTGGTCCCGGTTTGGCCAGGCACCGGGCTCCAGAACACAACGCTAAGCCCCACGCCGATCCCTCCTCATCCGCTTCCATGCTTTTTTCACCGTCCGGCCGTCCAACCTGAACAGCACTTGGGCCAGCCATTGCACGTTTTTTGCATACGTTCCGGACAGTCCTTTCACGTTCACGCGTTCCTGGTGCTGATTGCCGATCATCACCGAAAGATCCTGATCCGAAAGCGGAATCCGGAACACCGGTTCCTCCCACCGGATGTGAAAGCCCGAATAAAAGGAATCAAAATACGCTTCGGGGATCGTGCTTTCCACAAACGGGCACCACATTTTGAAACCCACAAGCGGCTGTTCGCTTGCCTTGTCCAAACCGAGCCGCCGCATCAGGTCCGCGTTTTTTTGCAGGGTCATCTTCTCGAAGTTGCCGCACCAGACATAGTGATCGAAGGCCGGCAAATGCCGCCCCGCGAATTCGGAATGATCCGTATCCAAAAGCAACACGTCGTAATGCGGCCATCCGCCTTCCGTTTGGTTCACGTGCCGATCCAGTTGCCCATATGTCAAAAATCCGGCAGCCACGTCAAAGCCTTCAAACTCCACCACAAAAACGCCCGGACGATCGTCAGTTCGAGGCAAATATCCCAGTACCGATTGCGCCATCGAAGAATCGACCAGCAGCACGCGTTGCCCCGCAGCCGCCAGCAATTTAGCTAGCGCAAGAAGCAAGTGGCTTTTGTCCGTCGCGCCGAGAAAAGCGATCTTTTTCATGGCACCCTCCCTTTACGAAGCCGAAGGCGGCTGGTTAAACACATCTTCCAGTTTATTTGCCGGTGGCTTTTCTTGACCGTTTTCCGGCGGCATTTCCTTCGTTTCCCCCGGAGATGCTTCGGGCCCCGGCGACGGTTGGCCGGCGGCGGGCTCGTTCCCGGGCCGGGCTTGTCCGTTTTCCTGACCGGCCGGCGGCTCAGCCGGCGGTTGGATGGTTTGGCGGCTCGTATTGTTTTGCTGCGTGACGATCCGCTCGTTTTGAAGTTGCTGTTGGACCGTGACGCTGCCATGGACCACCTTCATTTTATCCACGTCGCTCATGGCTTTCAGATCGTTGTCCAGGCGGATCCGAAGCTGTCTGGCCAGTTCCGTCTTCGCGGTTTCCAAAATGTTCGGATCCGTTTCCATCAGGTCCAGCATTTTCGGATTGGGCGGATAGTTGGGAATGGCCGCCTCCTGCATGCCCGGATCCACGTACGCGAGAGCGTACAATTTCGCGCCTTGCAGGTAGGCGTCGATAATGGCGCTGGAAGCCATCAGGATTTCCCGTTCATCCATCGTGTACCAAACGATATTGCCCGACAATTCCTGCACTTTCTTTTTGGCAAGGACAATATAGTCCTGGCCGGTCGGGAAGTTGATCCGCACGTCCACGTACTGGCCTTTTTGCAGGTTGGTCGGAAGCTGAATGACGTTAAATTCCTGTAGCCGCAAATCCCGCGGAATGGGCGCTTCCTCAAACAACATGGAAGGAATGAGCGGCGTGTTTGGACTCAGGTCGATCTTCGTCACTTTCCCGATGGCCTGCTTCGGATCGGTGATCCGGTTTTTCGAAACCAGATCCGCGGCAAGGTCAAGCACCCGCAAATCTTCAGATTTTAGCACCGTTCCCGCCGGGAGATCGCGAACAACTGCAACCACCCTCGTTTTTTGGGCTGCCTGCCGGTTTTGGAGTTCCTGGATCCTTGCTTCGTATTCAGCTTTCATCTGGGCTGTGGTTTCTTTGGTTTGCAAAAAGCTGTACAGCACCATGCCGGCAGCAAAAAACAAAACGAACAAGATGCTTGCGATCAATATCTTCATGTTTCGTTTTCGTTGTTGTCCCATGAATGGCATGTCTCTTCATTGCTCCTTTCCATATGGTCAGAAACGTTTGAAGCGAAAGAACCGGTTCCATCTGGGTTCCTCAAGGATTCCCCTTCCAAACCAGTAACGGTCGACAAACGCATGGATTCGGGCCGCATAAGGTCCTTTCGTCGCACATTCGCCGCGCCGGACCGCTTCACCCACGGCTTCGTCCTCGGGAAGATCAAGTGCGTAAGGCCACGGAAGAAGTTCGCGCAAACGGTCTTTCGGAATCTTCTCCCGCATCCGGCTCCAGACCACCGCGGTATCCGGCGAAGGATACAAGGCGGACAAGAACGGTTTCATCCTGCCAAGATTGCGGATACTGGCCGGCTCGTCTGTGGTCATTAACCATAACTGTTCGGCCTGCTCCAAAGCCAGCTTCGTGATGGAGTCGAAATGGACGGGAGTATCGATGAGCACCGTATCCATTTCCGACTTCAGAAAACGGACGACGGCGATCAACTGTTCCCGCTCCAGAACCAACGTCCCCGCCTGGGCGGGAGCAGCGACAATAAAAAAACCCATCACCGTTTTCAGAAGACAGGCTTGGCTGGCTTTTACATCCTCGATCCGGCGTACCAGGTCGGCAATCGTCTTTTTTGGCTGGAGTTGCAAGGTGGAAGCCACGGATCCGTGCATCAAATCCAAATCCAGGATGCACACCCGGCCTCCCTCCCGAGCCAGTTTCGCCGCCAAATGAAGCAGAAAGGTGGTCGTTCCGACCCCTCCTTTGGCCGCATACGCGGCAAGAACGGAGGGCACATACTGGGCAAGTTCTGCGGAAACCGATGGAACTGGCGTTTCGTTTTTCTTTTCGGCCCATGATCCGGAAGGCGGCGTGGATACCGAAGAAACCGGCTCATGCCCCAAAATAAAGCGGGGGAATTTCTCCTGTTCGTGCTGTTCGTTCTGCGGGATCACTTCCTCTGAAGGAGCCTTTTGTGCCCGTTGGGAAAGCGGCACCGGGTCATCCGGCTCCATATTTTCGTCTTCTTCAAAGAGTAAGGAAGACTCCCGCGATGTTGACGGAGACGAAACGTACGCTTCAAAATCCGGTTCATCCGTGGGGGTGATCACGTTGGAAATCCCGATGGTCGCCCATTTTTCTTTTGGGATATTCTCGTCAGATAACAGAAGAACGGTCATCTTTTTGCGGACAAACACGGGCACGAATTTTTCCCAGCTAGCGTCCGCGGCATCGAGAACGACCAGTTTCCCTCTGACTTTATGGGCCTCGTGCAACACCCGCACCACCCATCCTTTTTCCCGAAGCCGATCGATCCACTCCTCACGATGGCGCGGCCGAAAAAGGACCAGCCGCATGTGTTCCGTCCTCCTTTCGCCATGCATGCCAACCGGAATCGGATACACCTTTTTCCTGTCAGGGTTTTACTTCAAACCCTTCAAAAACGCCGCGTGCGTATTCGTTCCGATGTTGCCGGATCCAATTGGCCGTCTCCGGGTAACCGAGCACTTCCGCCCAGTAGATCACAACAGGGACGTCCAGCATATTGGTGCGGCCCGATTGGCGAACCGCCTCAAGACCTTCATACACCTTTTGGGAAACTTGAATCATCGCATCTTCCACTCCTTTGGTTTAACTTGTGGATATGTTGTGGATACATTGTGAATATGAAAATTCGAAACGAAAACTGTCATTCCATCCTGAAGTCCTGGCCGTTCAACACACCGCGAAGCGCCCGTTCCAGTTGCCGGTCCGTTGCCTCCATGATGGTTCGCGGATCGTATCCCCTGTCCCCCGCATAAACAGCAAGATCCTTGCGGAAGTATGCATTTGATACGCAGTGGGAAACGATCAGGACCGTAATCCAATCCCTGGGCAACGTAATGCGGTTTTTCATCGCCATCCTCCATTCCTCTTTATTGCAGGGCAAACATCCGCCAATAATTTCGGATTTCATCCAATTCCCCGCTGTGCCACAGACTTTTCCCGGCTGATGTTTCAAATTGCCACTGCCACTGGTTGATGCGATCGCGGCGCACATACACGGTCACCGGATTTCCGTATTTGTCTTTCGTATTTAATCGAACGACATTGGGGCTGATCGGCATCGTTTCAATAAATAACAGAAACTGGGACTGGCTCATCGGGGCATCCCTCACTTCCCTTCACGGTTTTTATGGAATGTACAAAAGTCTCAATCCGGCTTTTCGCCATATCCGCATATTGGGGATTCAACTCAATCCCGATAAAAAAACGGCCGTGTTTTACGGCCGCAATCCCTAATGATCCGGAACCAAAAAAGGGATCCAATACGATCCCCCCTTCCGGACAACTTGCCAGCACACAGGGTTCGATCAATTCGACAGGGAATGTGGCAAAATGAGCCCCGCGAAACGGTTTGGCGGGAATGGTCCACACCGTTCGTTTGTTTCTCCCTTTCCGGTTCAGTCCCTGACCGGCATCCAACGCTTCAAGCGCTCCTCGCTTCCCCCGGATATTTGGTCTTGGCCGAAGGAACGAATGGGCTGGTTGTCCCGGTGCCCCACTTGAATATTTATGGGAAAAGCCAACGGCACGCTGTTGTCGCTGATAGGATTCCGGTTTATGAGGTTCACGGATGGCATCGGCATCGTAATAGTACTGCTTCGATTTGGACATCAAAAAGAAATATTCATGTGCCTTGGTTGGCCGATCTTTCACACTCTCCGGCATAACGTTCGGCTTCGACCAGATGACATCGGATCGGAGAAACCATCCATCCTGCTGAAGGGCAAAAGCAACTCTCCATGGGATACCAATCATGTCCTTCGGTTTGAGAACCGGATGTTTTCCATCCTGCGGGCGGGTTATACCCGGGCCGCCTATTTGCTGATGCGGACGGTTCAATGAGACGTGCGCACGAGCCGCCTGCCGTTCCGGGGAGGTTTGTCCGCTTCGTCCCTTGCCGCCCCAGTAACTGTCACCCAAGTTCAGCCACAACGTGCCGTCCGGGCGAAGCACCCGACGAATTTCCCGGAAAATGATGATAAGATGCTGGACATACAATTCGGGTGTTGGTTCAAGACCCAATTCTCCGCGCCAAGCTCTGCATTTCAAGCACAGCTCCGATGCAGGAAACGTGGAAACGCTCCCCCCGTTTGTTACCTGCTTTCGGTCTGTTCTTGCGGGCTTCCCATCTTGCTTCTTTTCCGACAACTCTTCCCAGTGATGGATGCAATCCTTCTCTCCGCCCCAGATTTGCGGCTCAGTCCCGTAATGCCGCAATCCATAATACGGCGGAGAAGTGATACACGTATGAATGGAACCGCTTGGTAATTCCTTCAAGGCATCCATGCAATGCCGCTGAATAATCACATTCACGAAAAAAGAGAAGTTCGACTGAACCTGCGCGCATTGACCATGTTCCAGTGTTGTTTCACCCTTTCCTTTGCCATATTTGTTTGATTCGATTCAAATCGTGAAGGATTGACCGCACGTGAGCAATGCCGCGGCAGCAAGCGGGATGGCAAAAGAAATCTTCTTATTTGCACCCCGTTGATGTTGAGTACAGGCAAATGCCAACCAAAGCAATGAGAACATGAAAGCCCATAAACACAAACTGGCAAATCGCGAAGGACCCAAGAGAGTTCCATATGCCATCATGAGCTTTACATCCCCGCCGCCCAACCATCCTTTCAGATAGGGAACAATCAACATGCTTGCGGATAAAAAACCTGTTAAACTTTCCATCGTATTTCCATCTAAAACGTTCAGGAGGAATCCGCATAAGATCCCTCCCAGGCTCACTCCATTCGGTATGATTTGATCCTTTCCATCGTACCAAGCAGCTAACAATGCCATGGTGGTTACCAAACCAACGGACAATCCGGCGATCATCATTTCTTGTATACACGGAAACCTGTCGAACCCTTGTCAATACCAAGGCGATTATGGTGCATGAACAAAGCATAATCCACAAGCTTTTCGGCTTCCGCATAAGTGGATACCTCGATTGAACCGCGTTCACAAACTTGCTCTACCTTTTCCTCCAGCTCAGCATCGATATGCTCCCACTTGTGCCCATTCACCATGTCTCACCTCCGAAGTACTTCGACTCCATCATGAACTTTCTATAGCTCCCGATCCTTTCGCCTGCTCGTCCATGTTACACCCGATTGAGAATCGTCCGGGCCGTTTCGACATCGATCACGCAAACGTAGCGGGCATAGTTGTATCCCTGCGGATCCACCGCCAGCACGCGCTTTTTGTCCGTAAGAATGAGCAGTGGACAGTCCTTATGCTCCCGCATGACATCCAGATCTTCAAGCCGAATCGCCGCATCCATCTCCTGGGGAGTAACAAGAAAGATTGGAACATCCCGGTAAAGAATGTGTGAGGCATCTGGGTTTCCTTCATATCCCGGAATGCGATTGAACTTCCGCAATTTCCCGAACACTTTCACGTCCATTTTCATCATGCGTGGCCCTCCATCCGTACAACTGGAATCAATCTGCCTCCTCTGGCGGGTAATTGGTAATGAACAGTTCCTTAACCGGCTGCCGGCCGCTTTGCTGTCTGCAAAGGGTATACCGGGTTTCCACTTCTTCGATATAAAACGGCTTATACCATTCCCGCACCACCGGATGGTCGTTAATGCTGAGCAGAAACTTCCCTTTGATCCCGGCCAATAAATCCCGCAATTCAAGCTGGTGCTCTTTTGTGAATTTGTAAATGTATCCCGAAAGCTCGAAATAGGGAGGATCGCAATAAAAAAAAGTGTCCGGCGAATCGTACCGCGGGATCACTTCTTCAAAGGACCGGTTTTCAATGTACACACCGATCAGTCGTTCATGGGTCTCCCTGAATTTCTTTTTCACATCGCTCATATTGTAGGCGGGTCTTGTCCGGGAGTATCCCCAGTCGTCACAATCGTTGTATTTGCCCCCGAAGTGGGAATAGATCCGGTAGTAGAAGTCATAGGCGCGCGTCACAGGGTCCCGTTCCTCGTTCCTTCGCGCCATGATCCGTTGAAATTCATCGCGGGCGTACAAGGCCCATTCAAACCTTTGCGCCAACTCCTCCCAATTTTCCTGGATCACGCGAAAAAAATTTACCAGCTCCGAGTTAATATCGGCAAACACCTCGACTTTTGACCGTTCCTTTCCGAACAACACCCAGCCGGCGCCTCCAAAAACTTCCACATAGCACGTGTGAGGAGGAAAACGACGGATAATTTCTTTTCGCAAGCGGGATTTCCCCCCTTGCCAACGAATCGGGCTTTTGAGCATACCGATTCCTCCTTTGCTCAGACGCTGTTTCTCTCGATGGAAGGATGGCTGCTGCCATTCTCCGTTTCTTGCGACAAAAAAGTTCGCAATGTCTTTCCCCGGTAAAAAATGCGATCATCCGGTACACTCAGGTTACTCGCATATTGAAAAACTTTGTCCAAAATGCTTTCCCATTGGGGGCTGTGTCCCAAAAAATAAACTTCTTTCCCCGGTACAACCCCTACGAGATAAAACTCACCCTGTTCTTTGATATAGAGCTGTAAATCCATGGCACATCCGACGCTTTCTTTTAGGATGTTATTTTCACACCCTTGGAGAGTGAACGAAATGAAAGCGGTCCGTCCTTCTTGGATCATCATGCAGCAGCAACCGGATCATCTCCCCGTCATCATCGAAGATGATCCGGACTTTTCAGGAGTAAAATCATAGGCTGTTTAACTGTTCAGCGCATTCGATATACTTTTCGCCAGCAGATACGCCAGCCTTGGAGGGACCGCATTGCCCACCTGCCGGTACTGGGCCGTCACACTTCCCGTAAATACATAGGAGTCAGGAAAACTTTGAATCCGGGCGCATTCCCGTACGGTAAAGCGTCTTGGTTTCTGCACGGCCAACGGACCCGAATCCGGGTTGTTCCTTTCTTGCACGGTTCCCATGTAACCTGGATGGATTCCGTTCGTTCGGGCATGAGCCGTAATCGTGTGACAAGGGCGTTTCCAACTGGTCTGGCGATTGGCTTGACGAAATGCACCGTCTAATTTGACGTTGTCAAATAAATGACCGTAATGATTGAATATTCCCCCCGGATGCGCCAAGTCAACATCTTTGGCCAAATGTGCCGTGATCGTTTTGCATGGCTGGTCCCAGGACATGACCTTGCAATCAAATATTGCGGCTCCCTTGCCATTCTTCCGGATCCTGTGCTTCATCGAAGGAGGCATCGGGTTATGCAGCACATGATTGGGCAGAGCCGCGGGCTCCTCCAAAGGGTCGGGCAAATCCCCAATGGCATCCTGCAATACAGGTCTGCTTGGATCTTCCTCCGGCCACTGAAAGTTAACGTTTAAATCTTCGCGAAATCCGATGATAAACACCCGCTCTCTTACTTGCGCAACACCGTAGTTCCAGGCATTCAACAGCTTCCAGTGCAAGCGGAATCCGGCGCGTGCAAGCAAAGTCAGGATGGATTCGAAATGGATACGTTGTTTTTGGTACAACAACCCTTTCACATTCTCCATCAAGAAAAACCTGGGCTGGATTTCCTTTAAGATTCGGGCGTATTCGTAGGGCAACTGATTTCTCGGATCGCCCGGATCATGTTTTCCGGCAATGCTAAACCCTTGGCATGGCGGCCCGCCCAGCAAACCGGTGATGGATTTGCCTCCAGCCAAATCCATTAACGTATTCCCATCCAGTTCCGCCACGTTGGCGCGAAGAACACCAGCTACGGGATGATTCTGTTGAAAAGTCCGAAGAGCGGAAACGTCCAAATCCACGCCAAGCGCAATATGAAAACCGGCCCATGCAAACCCGAGGGAAAGCCCTCCTGCCCCGCAAAACAAATCAATGCAGGTACCGTAATCCATTTCCCCATTCCTTTCTCCATTTTCTGGGAGGAACGGGTTAATACTCCCTCGGCAACAAAGCCGTGGCTACGAGATAATCGCCGTAGTTATCGAAAATCACCCATATTTTTTCAGGCAAATGAAGATTCACGGTGTCCAGGATTTTGTCGTTGCCATCGGTAATTTCTACCCGTCCATTTTTCGGTTGGAAGGATATGAACCAGGACTTTTCTTTATTGGCGATCGCTTTGTCAAACAACGTCCGTAACACATGAGGGGGCAAATCCAGCCTTTCAACGCCCCTTGTCATCACCGTTTGAATCGGCTTTCCCATATGGATCCTCCTCATTTCCAAAATTCAAATGGCATAAAAAAACGACTTCGTTTCCGAAGTCGACACGCCCTTATCATGCTGCCTATGTCTAACACAAAAAATCATAAGAACTCGTTTTCCTGAACTTGCGGTAGAAATCTTCCGGGTCCGGGCCATTCAGTTTGACGGTTAAGTACCCCTTTTCGGCCAACGGGTCGACCATGCGTTCCAGCACGATACCACCGCACTTCACCACGTCCGAAGCATACGCATCCAGATCTCCGTTGTGCTCACATTCCCGAAAACGCAACGTCACTCTCATGAGTCTCCACCACCAATTCAATCTTTCAGGTCATTTCCGGATAACCGGCCGATCCTGGGAAAGAAGGTTGAATAATCCATCGTAGAGCATCTTGATGAGATCCTGATGCATGATCCATGGTTCAACAACCGTCCTGCCCGTTTTCATGTCGATGATCCGGAATAGGACCGATTGCGGATTGGACGGAAGCCATTTCATTTGGACGGAAAGCGTTGATTTGCTTCCTTTCTTCCCAACCTCCACCCAACCATCTTTCAGCGAAGAGGCCGCTTGCTTTTTCCTCCACAACATCATGGTTCCTCTTCCCTTTCTGGCCATCACGCGGAATTGCGTCAATCGCCACAGAACTCATTTTGTTTCCAGCGCTTCTTTTTCTAACCTTTTCTCTCCTTAAGAAAAAACTTGGTGCCAATTGATCTGTATCATGTTGGAAGCATTATGGATCTTCATCCCACAGACCGATTCCTTCCTGAGCACCCTCAGATGCGTCCTGGCCTTCCACAACACGATCGCGTTTGTCAAAAGTTCTTCTCGCTTCGACGGGGACGGACACGTTCCACCCGAAGAGGGAAAAGGCGCGAAAGCGAACGGCCGAACGGAAGACAAGGCTTCCGCGACCGTTCCCGACCGTAGTGACGGAACCGCTCCATTGTTCGGGATCGAGCCGGTTGTTTTCCATCCATTCGCTCACTTGTAAGGAAAGACGTCCATCGAATCCGCTCTCCTGAATCTCCCGCATCGCCAGATCGGCCACATGCTGAATCGAAAATGCGGCGACGATCCAGCGCATGAAATCAAATCCGATCAACAGGAAGAAAAGGAGAAAGGGAAGCAGGATGACAAACTCCAGGCTTGCTGATCCTCTCCTGTCTTGAAAGAAAGCACGAAGGGATAGCCCCTCTTTTGAAAATCTGCCCCTGTTCTTACGGAATCGTGACCGCATTGGATTTCACCATCGCCGAGTTTCCGCCCGGATACCGGGCGATCACTTCATACACGTATGTGCTTCCCGGCTTCACCGACGTGTCGGAAAACAACGTGCCGTTTGTTCCGTCGACCCTTCCCATCAGCGTGCTGATCGCTTGTCCCGATTCTTTCCGATAAATCAAATATTCCTTTGCCGCTTTGGGCACGTCCCAAGTAAGCAATACGGAGCGGTCATCGTCGACGGTTGCCCGGACATGCTCGGGATCGAACACGGCAGCGGGGTCTATGCCATCGGGCGGTTGAACCGTGATGGGAGCCGCCTCAAATTTGGGGGTTAACGTGCTCCCATAGGTGAAGCGATACTGGGCTTGAACCGCGTACGTGTACGTTTTGCCCAGCCGCGGCGTGCTGTCGACCCATTGCAGACGATCCCCGGTCAAAACCGCGATCAGCTTTTGGTACAGCGTGCCCGCTTCCTGGCGGTAGACAAAATAGTGGGCCGGTGCTCCCTCTGCCGCTCTCCAGGAAACGCGGACACTCTCTCCGAGTTGCTCCACGAATACAAAATCACCCACGTAGTCTTTCGGATCGGCATCCGGAGGACCCCAACCGGCTGGTGCGGATGCCGTGACCCGAACCGGCAGTGACGCCGCTTTTTCGGATTCTTTTCCGTTTTTCCAGGCGGACACGAAGTAGGTGTAGCTGTGATCCGGGCGCACCGTTTGATCGGTAAAGCGGGTTTCCGGCGTGATGCGGGAAGCAAGCAGCAAGACCGGACCGCTGTCTGTCTGCCGGTAAAGATTATACGCATCCGCCCCGTCTGCTGGAGGTTGCCAGGAAACGACCACTTGCCAGTCATCGTTCCGTTCAGCATGGACGTTCACCGGCGGCATCGGAGCCAACGCCGGTACCGCCACCGAAATGGGTACGGAAGCCGCTTGTCTTCCCTCGCTTTCCGCAATCACCCGGTATTGGTAACGATGCCCCGGTTGGACACCGCGATCCGTCCAGATCAACGTCTCTTCCGTCGTTGCGGATGATTGTTGAATTTCCTGCCAATCACCGGACTCGCGGCGTTCCAAACGGTAGGTTCGGGCTCCTTTCACCGTTGAGCTTTCCAGGCGTACTTCGTCAGTGGACGCATGAAGGATCCGCACGATGGGATTGTCGGAGAACGATCCCGCCGGACCAACCGGTCCGCTCCGATCCGATTCGGTTCCATCCCGGTCGACCGCCGTGACGTAATATTTCACCGGCAGACCCACTTCCAGGGATATGGAATCAACATAACGGGTCGTGCCCGCCGGAAGGCTTGCAATTTCTTTCGCTTCCTCACCGGGCATTTGCCGGTACAGTTTGTACGTGACCGGGAGTACGTTTCCCGCTTCCTCCCATTGAATGACCTGCGATGAGCCCCATTTGCTGAAACGGACAGGATCCGGTTTCAGCGGCTTCGCGGGCAACAACGTGACATTCGCTTCGGCAAAGGGGGAGAGATTTCCCTGATCATCGGCGGCAATCACGCGGACCGAGTAACGATGATTGGGTTCCGGTCTGAATTCCGCCTGTTTTACGCCAGCCGGAATGTTTCCCGCTTCCAGCCATTCGGCCTCCTTTTCATCCGCGTTCCGCAGATACAGGTGGATCGTCTCCAAACCTTCGTCCTCCGGTTCGTTCCACGTTACCCGGATCGTGCCGCTCGCCTTGTCCGCATGTACGGCAAGATCGCGAACCGCTGCCGGTGGAATCGTGTCCGCCGCTGTGCGAAACGCCTGCCGGACGCCGGCCGATCGATTGCCGCTCTCATCGATGGTCTGGAGCTGGACGATCATCTCCGTACCTGGTGAAGTATGCAAAAAGGTGGCCCGCTCTACGCCTTTTTCCACCCGGATCGGTTCTCCGAAAGGAGTGCCGTCCGGCCGCAACAGGCGAAGTTCCACAAACCGCAGGTCCTCATCGCCGGGGTCCCGCCACCTCACTTCCACGGAGCGTCCTTCATAACCGGATGTGATGCCGACCTCCGCCACTTCATCCGGCGGGACGGTATCCCGCGGCGTGACCATCACTTGGGTCAACCCGGCAGAAGCATAACCGGCCGTATTGATCGTTCGGATCCGTAACGTATAGGACGTTTCAGGGGTCAATCCGGAAAAGGTTCGGGTCCTGATCCCCTTGTCCACCCGGATTGGAGTACCGGTCCCCCCGGTTGGCGCAAACGTCATTTCCACATGATCGAAAAAGACGTCCGCCGGGTCCGTCCAAGTGACCGTGATGGAGCGCCCGTCCGGAGTCGCTGTCCACTCAAGACCGGTGACTTCCTGCGGCGCAACCACTTGGATGCTCTTCTGAACCGTATTGTTGTCTTCCCGCGCTTCCGGGATTTGATTGGCCGCATCCGCCACGACTTGGAACGTGTTCGGTCCAGCCGGTTGCGCCGGAAGATTCGGAATATCAAAGGTGGTCGTATTGCCAGGCTCCAACCGTTCGATCGTTTGTTGCGCGATCACGGTTCCGTTTTGCAGCACATCGACGCGGAAGGCTCCGGCAGCGCCCTGACCTTGGTTGGTCACCCCAATCCGGACGGTCAAGCTCCCGCCCTGGGGAACCATATCCGGGAAAATGGAAAGGGAGGGGGTCAAATCCACCCGGTGCAATACCTGAACCGTTCCCGAGATTTCGTTGTTGGTTTCACTCGCTTCCGCAATTTGCCCGCCGGAATCCACCACGGCTTTCAGCGTGTGATTGCCCGGGCCCGCAGCCTGGAACGAAAACGAGACTTCCGTGCTGGCACCGGGAGATAGGCCGGTCACCGTCTGCTGGCCGATCAGGCGGCTTTCGTCATACAACGAGACGTTAAAACTTCCAGCCGGCTGTTCCCCCTCGTTTTTCACCTGTACTTTTGCCACCACGGGGGCCTGCTCCAGCACCGAACCGGAGGGAACCGTCGTCATCGCGAACGGCCGCAGATCGGGCAGCTGGTTGATGTGTACGGACAAGCTGGCCCAGTCGCTCCAGGCGTCGTACTGATCCATGGCCTGAACGTCAACCGTATAGTTCTGTCCGTAGGCCATGCCCTGAAGGACGGCAGAAGCGCCGGATTGTGCCACTTCCCCGCTGTCCCAGACCACCGCAGCGCCCTGTTTCACCCTGATGTGCACCTTACCTTGCGCATGTCCGTCCGGGTCCGCATAATCCCAAAACAGAGTAGGGGTTTTCGTATTGGGACTATGGATCCGCAGATTGCTGACCGTCGGTTTCCGGTTGCCCACCGCGATCCGGTGCGTCACGGATACCGATTCCCCCGTCGGATCCGTCACGGTCCCTGTCACTTCCCAAACGCCGGGTTCTTTCAGCCGCACGCGGATGGTTGGGGTGTCTCCCAAAAATATTTCGCGCTCGCTGGGCGACAGCGCCTCCCAGTAATATCGGAGCACATCGCCATCAGGGTCCGAACCGGCCAAAGTAAATTCCAACTCCGTCGACGTTGTAATCGACCCCGGATCGACACCGGGAGGGAGGACGATCCGGCTGTCTGTCACCTGAGGCGGCGTATTCCGCTGAATTTGCGAAATGATGCCCTGATAAGCCGTTCGCAAATCGGTCGTGTTGTAATATTCGCCGCGCGTTCGGGCATTCAAGCTGCTCGCCTGACCGTACGCATCGGCGCCGGAACCGATGATATTCACCACAATGTTGTGACTGTTCAATAATGTCGCAATGCTCGTGACGTTATACCCGCTTTCCGGCTCTTTGAACGGGGCATCCGTGATCAGGATCACCATCCGTCCGGCCGTGGAACGCCCTTCATTCACAAACTTTAGTTGCGCGGTGAGCAGTGCGTTGATATCCGACTCCGGCGTATCACCCCCGCCGGTTGCCGAAAGTCCGCCCACCCGCGAGCTAAATGTGGACGCGCTGTTTGTGAAGCCGTACCACCATGGGCCGCCGTCGACCGATATGTCCTTAAAGTCGAGAAGCCCCAGACGGTAATCGAACCCCTCGGCCTGCAGCTGATTTGCAAACCATGTCGTTTCCGAGCGCACCTGCTGGATCCAGCCGGACATGCTGCCCGTCGTATCAATCGCCACAATGATATCCACCGTGGCGGATACCAAAGGCTCGCTCTGGGCTGCCCGGCTGGTGGACGGCAGCATCACCAGCAAGGCAAGCACAAGCAATAAGAAGCCTTTTAGCCGGTGCGTGATTCGTCTTGGCGAACTGAGCATTTGGCATGATCACCTCCAAACCGTTCTGTTCAACCTGATGCTTTTGTGCAACTTTACTCATGATTTCTTTTATCAACCATCATTCCGGAAATTCGTTCCGCTTACGTCATCGGCAATTTGGAACAGGGAGAGCGATTGGTCTCGCTCTCCCCCTTCCCTTTAATTGGTCCAAAGACCGCCGTCATAATTGACGGACGTGTTGGTGAGGACGCTTTGGAAGATGCCGCCGTCACCAAGGAGCGCCGATCCGAAGGCGGCGATGCCGGCAAACAGCAGCGTGCCGAGTCCCATGCCGGCAAGCAGCTTGACCATCGCCATGTTCCCCTCGTCAATCGAGGCGATGCCGCGTTCGTCCTTCAGCCACCTCATCAAGCGTTTTTTCATTGCGCCCGGCCCCGTCCCGTAAACCAGGGCCTTTCCTCCCACTATTATTTAATGTTTTCTCGCGTTTTCTCACTCGTTCTTAGATTTTCAACCATCGACCATCCTGAAAGATGGATAAGTCATGTAGCTATGACATAATTTTCTGGAGGAGCCGGAGGCGGGAATAGAGGTTGGGACGCTGTTCCCAATCTATGGATGAGTCGTATGACCGCACTCTGGATATCCACTCTATTCCCCCGACGGCTTACCCTCCCATGTCACGCTGGGTCTTAGCCCTTACATTCCTTCGTTCTGCCTCTCGAGGTGTGGACGCCGTTT
>NZ_KB899823.1 GCF_000378425.1 Cohnella laeviribosi DSM 21336
GATTTCCCAATACGTAAGACCCCTGGAAGAACACCAGGTTGATAGGCTCGGGGTGGAAGCGCGGCAACGCGTGGAGCTGACGAGTACTAATCGGTCGAGGGCTTATCCTAAAGCAACGACAACAGCGCATCGTTTCGTATCCGGTTATCAAGGTGTAAGCCTTGAAAGATAAATGATCTGGTGGCAATGGCGGAGGGGAACCACGCGTACCCATCCCGAACACGACCGTTAAGCCCTCCAGCGCCGATGGTACTTGGACCGAAGGGTCCCGGGAGAGTAGGACGCTGCCAGGTCGAACAGCAAGAAGCATCTCTTAAGGGATGCTTCTTTTTTTGTTCCATTGTTCGGATCGCGCGATGAACGGTAGCCATGATCGTCGCTTCAATCATCCGTGCCTTGAACTCCCTGAACTCATATCATCATCCTCAATAAAAGGATGACGGGAAGTCCGCGTAAGCGTCAGCGCTTGCAGTGCCTTCTCCTTTGTCGGCCAAACGGACGGATCCTATAAACAGCGGTTACTGGGATATGCTTCCGTTCGCGAATGCCAGCAGCGGAGCGGTTTTCCAGCTTTTCCTGCCCTTCATGCTTGCGCCTTGACAGCCTGTTATGCCTCTGCTAAGATTGCCTATAATCAATCGGAGAACAACCGGTTATCGGAACTTAAAAGGGGAGGAAAATTCTCGTGTGGCAAAATAAATTCGCCAAGGAAGGCCTTACGTTTGACGACGTTTTGCTCGTCCCGCGCAAATCTTCGGTTCTGCCCAGGGACGTAGATGTGTCGACTACGTTAAGCGCCTCGGTGAAGCTGAATATTCCGTTGATCAGCGCAGGGATGGACACAGTAACGGAATCGGCCTTGGCGATTGCCATTGCCCGTGAAGGCGGCATCGGCGTTATTCACAAGAACATGTCGGTCGCGCAGCAAGCGGAGGAAGTGGACCGGGTCAAGCGTTCGGAGAGCGGCGTTATTACGAACCCTTTCTCGCTGACACCGGAACATCACGTATACGATGCGGAAGAACTGATGGGCAAATACCGGATTTCGGGCGTGCCGATCGTGGACGACAACGGCAAGCTGCAAGGGATCATTACGAACCGGGACCTGCGGTTTGTTCATGATTATTCCATCAAGATCAAAGAAGTCATGACCAAGGAAAATCTGGTGACCGCGCCCGTCGGAACGACGCTGCAGGAAGCCGAAATCATTCTCCAGAAGCATAAGATCGAAAAGCTGCCCCTGGTCGATGAGTCGAACACCCTCAAAGGACTTATCACCATTAAAGATATCGAGAAAGCCATTCAATTCCCGAACGCCGCAAAAGACAAATACGGGCGTCTGCTCGTCGGCGCTGCGGTAGGCGTCTCCAAAGATACGTTTGAGCGGGCTGAAGCCCTGGTACGGGCCGGCGTCGATATGCTGGTTGTTGACTCGGCACACGGCCACCATATCAACATCGTCGAGATGGTGCGCAAGCTGCGCGACCGCTATCCGGATCTGACGATCGTGGCGGGCAACGTGGCGACCGGCGAAGCCACACGCGATCTGATCGAAGCCGGCGCCTCCATCGTCAAAGTCGGCATCGGTCCCGGCTCGATCTGCACGACGCGCATTATCGCCGGCATCGGGGTTCCGCAAATCACGGCCATCTACGACTGCGCTACCGTTGCGCGCGAGTATAACGTTCCGATCATCGCGGACGGCGGAATCAAGTATTCCGGAGACATTACGAAAGCCATTGCCGCCGGCGCCAGCGCCGTCATGCTGGGAAGCCTCTTCGCCGGCACGGAGGAGAGCCCGGGCGAGGCCGAAATTTACCAAGGCCGCCGTTACAAATCCTACCGCGGCATGGGATCGATCGGCGCGATGAAGGAAGGCAGCAAGGACCGTTATTTCCAGGAGGACGACTCCAAGCTGGTTCCCGAAGGCATCGAAGGCCGTATCCCGTACAAAGGACCGATCAAGGACACGATTCACCAACTGATCGGCGGCCTGCGCTCCGGCATGGGATATTGCGGAACGAGAACAATCGAGGAACTGAAGAACGATACGTATTTTGTCCGGATTACGGGCGCAGGATTGCGCGAAAGCCATCCGCATGACGTCCAGATCACGAAGGAAGCCCCGAACTATTCGCTGTGACGTCCCGACGAAAGAAGCAGCCTAAAACCGGCATGCTGGACTTAAGCCGCAGAAGAGAGACTTCGACGCTGCGGCTTTTTCGTTTGTTTTTGGTATGCTACAATAGCAGACGGAACAGGCGCAGCTTTTTTGACATCAGAGAAGACAATAAAGGAGAGAATGCGCGGTGAATCGTCCTCAACCTTTCTTTTTTCGTCCTACGCTATCGATCACACGATTTTTGGCTATCGTCACTCTTATTTCATTCCTGTCGCTTGCTTTGTTTTCGGGCGCGGCCAGAGCGGAAACGGATCCGGCCGGGCTGCAGCTTTCGGCTCGCTCCGCCATTCTGATGGATGCCGAGTCGGGACAAGTGCTTTATGAGAAGGACGCCGATACCGCCTATGCGCCGGCCAGCATGGCCAAAATGATGACGGAATATTTGGTGTTCAAAGCCGTGGAAGAAGGCAAGCTGAGCTGGGACCAGCAAATCACGGTAACGGAAAATGCCTCTAAGCAGGTGGGCAGCCGTATTTTCCTGGCCGTTGGGGATAAACATACGGTGGAGCAGTTGTACATTGCCATGGCGGTCGGATCGGCCAACGATGCCACCGTTCAGCTTGCCGAAGCCGTAGCGGGCTCGGAGGAAGCGTTCGCCAAGCTCATGAACGAAACGGCCAAAGAACTGGGCATGACCCATTCTCACTTCATCAACGCCACCGGCCTCGATCGGGCCGATATGCCGGAAGAGTTCAGGCCTACGTCGATCGAAGGCGAGACGGTTATGTCCGCTAGGGACGCGGCTACGCTGGCCTATCATATTATCAAGGAAGATCCGAAATTCCTGGAGTATTCCAAAATTCAAACCTACAAATTCCGCGAGCGGGACAAAGATCCGATCGTCAATTGGAACTGGATG
Source organism: Cohnella laeviribosi DSM 21336 (assembly GCF_000378425.1). Taxonomy (GTDB): domain Bacteria; phylum Bacillota; class Bacilli; order Paenibacillales; family Paenibacillaceae; genus Cohnella; species Cohnella laeviribosi. The sequence continues at coordinate 3,042 of NZ_KB899823.1, forward strand.
CTGGAGTCCAACAAAAACGTTCCTTCCCTTCGCAAGTTCGCCTACGACGGCGTAGACGGTTTGAAAACCGGGCATACGTCGACGGCGGGCAACTGCTTTACCGGCACCGCTTTGCGGAACGGCACTCGCCTGATCGCCGTCGTCATGGGTGTCGACGGTTCGACCAACGACGGCAAACGGTTTTTGGAAACGGCCAAGCTGTTCGATTACGGTTTCAACAACTTCGAGAAAAAGACGATTATCGAGGCCAAAAAGGCCGTACCGGGGCATGAGACCCTTCCCGTCAAAAAGGGCGTGCGCAAGAAGCTAGAGGTCGTCACCGCTTCGGACCTGACCGTCATGGTAAAGAAGGGCGAGAAAATCGAGCCGACGGTGGCCGAAGTCAAAAGCGTACAGGATCCGCTTGTCGCACCGATTAAGCAGGGAGACAAAGTAGGGACTGTTACGTATACGTACAAAGACCCGGCGACCCAGAAGGACAAATCGGTTACCATCGATCTGGTCGCGGCCGAAGACGCCAAAAAAGCCAGCTGGTGGCGGCTGTTGTTCCGCGGAATCGGCGAATTTTTTGCCGGCTTGTTCAAAGGGATTGTCAATTTGTTTTAATTTCCGGAAATGAATTCCGACTTGGTGGGTTGTCTATTCGCGATCCATCCTGTAAAATTTAACGTTAGAATGCTCAGGAGGCGTGTATACATGGAAACAGGTACTTCGAGGGTTAAACGCGGCATGGCCGAAATGCAAAAGGGCGGCGTCATTATGGACGTTATGAATGCGGAACAGGCGAAAATCGCCGAAGCGGCCGGCGCAACGGCCGTAATGGCGCTGGAAAGAGTGCCCTCCGATATCCGGGCGGCAGGCGGAGTCGCCCGTATGGCCGACCCGACGATCGTGGAAGAGGTTATGAAGGCGGTCAGCATTCCGGTTATGGCCAAAGCCCGGATCGGGCATTATGTAGAAGCGAAGGTGCTGGAGGCGCTGGGCGTCGATTACATCGACGAGAGCGAAGTGCTGACGCCGGCCGACGAAGTGTTTCATATCAACAAGAGCGAATTTACCGTGCCGTTCGTGTGCGGCGCCAAGGATCTGGGCGAGGCGCTTCGCCGGGTTCAGGAAGGCGCGTCGATGCTGCGTACGAAGGGCGAGCCGGGTACGGGCAACATCGTGGAAGCCGTTCGCCATATGCGTCTGATTATGAGTCAAATCCGCAAAGTCCAAAATATGTCGAAGGACGAGCTTTACCACGAGGCCAAAACGCTTGGCGTTTCTTACGACCTGCTCTTGGGCGTGCATGAAACCGGCCGCCTGCCTGTGGTGAACTTCGCGGCCGGCGGCGTGGCGACGCCTGCGGACGCCGCTCTCATGATGCATCTGGGCGCCGACGGCGTGTTTGTCGGTTCCGGCATTTTCAAATCCGACAACCCGGAAAAGTTCGCTCGCGCGATTGTCGAAGCGACCACGCATTACGACGATTACGAGCTGATCGCCCGCGTATCCAAAAATCTCGGCACCCCGATGAAGGGAATTGAAATCTCCAAGCTGAGCCAATTCGAACGGATGCAGGAACGCGGTATCTGATTTTTTAAGCGTCAGCCATTTCGGTTCAACTTCGGGCGGCTTCGCAACAGCCTTTGAACGGCTTGCGCGGAGCCGCCCAGATTGATTTTGATCGTTTTTAAGCTCACTGATCGGGAAAGAAGGAATCGGGATGAACATTGGAGTATTGGCGCTGCAAGGAGCTGTGGCCGAACATATTCAAAGCATTGAGCGGGCGGGGGCAAAAGGCGTGTCCGTCAAGAAGGTTCAGCAGCTGGACGAGTTGGACGGCCTTATCATTCCCGGCGGCGAAAGCACTACCATCGGCAAACTGATGCGCAAGTACGGTTTTATCGAGGCGCTTCGGGCGTTTTCGGGCAAGGGCAAGCCGATTTTCGGCACCTGCGCCGGCCTGATCGTTCTCGCCGATCGTCTGGAGGGCGGCGAAGAACCGCATCTGGGCCTGATGAACATGACGGTCGCCCGCAACGCTTTCGGACGCCAGCGGGAGAGCTTTGAGACCGATCTGGACGTCAAGGGCATCGATACGCCGCTGCGCGCCGTATTTATTCGCGCCCCGCTGATTAAGGAAGTCGGCTCGAATGTCGACGTGCTTTCCACTTACAAGGGAGAAATTGTGGCGGCCCGGCAAGGCCATCTGCTCGCGTCTTCCTTCCATCCGGAGTTGACCGATGACTACCGGCTGCACGCTTATTTCGTCTCTATGGCTGAGGAAGCCGTCAAACAGACGAAAGCTTAACTAACGAACCCACCCTTGTAAACGGAAAGGGGATTGCCGACTATGTTGGATGTCAAACTGCTTCGCAACGATTATGAGAAAGTCGCGCAGGCGCTTCGCAACCGCGGCGCTTCGACCGATCTGATTGAGGCGTTCCCGGAGCTTGACCGCGGACGCCGGGAACGGCTGGCCGAAAGCGAGGCGCTCAAAAACCGGCGAAACGTCGTTTCGCAGGAAGTCGCCAAACTGAAAAGAAGCGGCGGCGACGCGGAACCGTTCATTTTGGAAATGCGCGAAGTGAACGAGCGGATCAAACGGCTCGACGAGGAAATCCGCGAGCTGGAGGAACAGATCGACAAGCTGATGCTCGCGATCCCGAACGTGCCTCACGAGAGCGTTCCGGTCGGCGCTTCGGAAGAGGACAACGTCGAGATTCGACGCCACGGGGAGCCGCCGGCCTTCGACTTCGAGCCGCGCCCGCATTGGGAACTGGCGGACGAGCTGGGCATTTTGGATTTTGAAGCGGCGGCCAAGGTGACCGGTTCGCGCTTCGTGTTTTATAAAGGTCTGGGGGCGCGTCTGGAACGGGCGCTGATCAACTTTATGATGAATTTGCATGCGGACGAGCACGGCTACGAGGAGTTTCTGCCGCCGTACATCGTGAACCGGGACAGCCTCATCGGAACCGGCCAGCTGCCCAAGTTCGAGGAAGATTTGTTCAAGATCGAGGGAACGGATTTTTACCTTATTCCGACCGCGGAAGTGCCCGTGACCAACTATCACCGCAACGATATCTTGTCGATCGAGCAGCTTCCGGCCAAGTTTGTCGCCTACAGCGGCTGTTTCCGTTCGGAGGCGGGCGCGGCGGGGCGCGACACTCGCGGGCTCATTCGCCAGCATCAATTCAACAAGGTGGAACTGGTCAAGCTGGTCGATCCGGAGACGTCCTATGCGGAGCTGGAGTCGCTTACGGCGGAGGCGGAGCGCGTGCTGCAGATTCTGGGTCTTCCTTACCGTGTGCTCACGCTGTGCACGGGCGACATGGGGTTCGGTTCGGCCAAAACGTACGATATCGAAGTATGGCTTCCGAGCGCAGGCGTCTACAGGGAAATCTCGTCGTGCACGAACTTCGAGGATTTTCAGGCTCGCCGCGCCAATATCAGGTTCCGCAGGGAACCCGGAGCCAAGCCGGAATTCGTGCATACGCTGAACGGGTCGGGCCTTGCGGTCGGCCGCACCGTAGCGGCCATTCTCGAAAACTACCAGCAAGCCGACGGATCGGTGATCATCCCGGAAGCCCTGCGTCCGTACATGGGCGGAATTGAACGGATCGCACCTCGCGGGGGTTGAACAACGTTTCCCGGCTATGATATGATTACGGGGCAGACTTTTATCCATCCGGCTTTCGGATGCAAGCTGCCCACGGATGGAGAGGTACCGAAGCGGTCATAACGGGGCGGTCTTGAAAACCGTTAGGGCGCAAGCCCACGTGGGTTCGAATCCCACCCTCTCCGCCATTATCCATACCGACACAATGCCGATTCGCGCCGCGGATCGGTTTTTTGTTTTGCATAAGAACCGGGCAGCGGGCCAACCTAACGGGGCGGAGGTGTAAACCCATGTCAAGCAACGACGAACTTACCGTTCCTCAGCAGGAATTGGTTCATGCATGGCAAGATGCGTTGCCGGAGTGGTTGAAGCCGGGAGATCAGGCACTCGTATACGGAGATATCGCCCATAAGGACACGCTGCTCGTGCAAATCCAGTCGGCGGGGCGGCAAAATCTTGAATTTGACTTCAAGGTCAAATACGTAGACAGCCGCGAAATCGACATTCAGCTTTCCGACGTGGAGAGAGATGGACAAACGGTGGACGAGCGGACGGAAGAAATGCAATCGCTCATCGCCGACTACAGGCGGCATTTGCACGAATGCGCGCAGGCGCTGCACCCGGTTACCCGCGCATAATGACGGCAGAAAAGAGGTGCAAGACAGATGAACGACGCCCATATTCATACGGATAAAAATCTGCGCAATGTCGTGAAGGACCTGGACCAGACGCCGGTCAATTCGCTGCAAGCCCAGCAAATGCAGCAGCAAAGCAATGACAGGCGGCATCAAGACGCCTTGAACCATGACGAAACCGAAAACGATCTGCATCCGAAGCGGGTCGGCAAATAAAAAGGAGGACCGTTTCCATGAGCAAGCCTAAGACCGTACCCGTAGCCGAAGCCGCCGATGGCAGCGAACACGCCCGCGACCGGCGCAGCGGCGACGGCAACCAGCCCAACGAGCCCCTGTCCGGATCGAAGAAGGTCAAAAACCGCAACCACAGCCGCCATAACAACGGGGAAGGATGACCTAACCCCAGCACGCAAGCTGTTCCGGGCAGACCTGGTCTGCGGGAGGGACAGCTTTTTTTGGCGCGGGTGCGGGGGTTAAGACAAGGAAATTTGTGTGTTTTTATATCGCACTGTTATAATATAAATAAATGTTTTTGGGAGGTGCCTATGCAAAGTCCAGCACAACTGAACTCTACCGTCAATCCGAAACCGATTCATCACTCCAAATTGTCCGTCCTGGATATCGTTCGCCGGATCTTCTTTATTATTATCGGCGCGTCGCTGGCAGGCGTGGCTCTGGAAATCTTCCTCGTACCAAACGACATCATCGACGGCGGCATCACCGGCATTTCCATTATGGCCGCTCATCTGACCCATTGGCCGCTCGGTATCTTTCTCTTTCTTCTCAACCTTCCGTTCCTGATCGCCGGTTACAAATCCATCGGCAAAACCTTTGCGCTTTCGACGCTGCTCGGCGTTGTAACGTTGTCGATCACGACGACGCTTCTTCATCATGTCAAAGCGTTTACCGACGATACGCTGCTGGCCACGGTATTCGGCGGCATTCTGCTCGGCGTCGGCATCGGGATTGTCATCCGCAACGGGGGAACGACGGACGGCACCGAAGTGGTGGCCATTATGGTCAGCAAGAAAACGCCGTTTTCCGTCGGACAGATAGTCCTGTTCATCAACGTGTTCATCCTGGGCAGCGCAGGCCTGGTGTACGGCTGGGATAACGCGATGTTTTCGCTGATCACGTATTTTATCGCGTTCAAAATGATGGACCTGACGATCGAGGGCTTGGACGAGTCGAAATCGGTCTGGATCATCAGCGACCAATACCGCGAAATCGGCGATGCCATCGTCAGCCGCTTGGGTCGGAGCGTCACGTACCTGAACGGGGAAGGCGGCTTTTCGGGCGATACCAAACGGGTCATCTTCGCGGTCATCACCCGGATGGAGGAGGCCAAGCTGAAGTCGATCGTCAGCGAAATGGATCCTTCGGCCTTTATGGCCGTAGGCAATATTCACGATGTACAGGGCGGAAGATTCAAAAAGAAAGATATTCATTAAGGTTTTTCGTAGGATTTACGGCTTATTTTAAGCTGATTTTAAGCAATCTTTAAGGAATTGGGGTTTCCTGCTCCCTCGATTTAGGATAGAATGTTTGCTGTGTAAGTCATTGTTTTTTGAGGGGAGCAATGCTTTTTGAAGTCTCGCAAGTATCTTTATGCGTTTCTGTCGCTCTTTGTGGTTTTGGCGCTTGTATTGTCGGGATGCAACAGCAGCTCGTCGCCCAAGGAGAAGCTGCAAGACGCCTTGAAGAAATCGGCCGAAGTCAAGTCGTACGGAATGAAGGGCAGCTTGAAAGTGCAAGACCTGAAACTTCCGCCCGAAGTGATGGAGGAGGAAGGGGCCGCAAGCGCGCTTGGCCTGATTCAGAATGCGGAGGTCTCCTGGACGGGCGCTTACCGTCTGGATCCGTTGCTGATGGAGTTGAATCTCAAGCTCAGCATAAGCGGCGACCTGGCCATGACGTTCCAGGTTCCGATCATCATGAACAAAGAGAAAATGTGGATCAAGGTGCCGAACATTCCGATGCTCGGGTTGCCTGAAGATCTCGTCGGCAAATTCGTCGAATTCGACTTGAACGAACTGGCGAAGGAGCAAGGTACGGAATGGACGGGGGTTGCCGATGTCGGCCAATCCGTCAAATTCGCGAACGATATTTATGCTATCCTCTTTAAACATCTCGACGAAAAAACATATTTGAGCGCTCCGAGCGCCAAGGATGCGGGGATTCCGGACGAAGCCGGCGTAAAGAGCGTCGTGCAGTTCCATCTCACGCAGGAGCAAGTCGAACCGTTCATCAAGACGGTCGTCAAGGACATCGCTCCGGAAATCATCAATCTGTTGTCCTCGAACGAAGATTATCGCAAGCTGGCCGAGCTGAGCCAGGAAGACTTGGATTCGGCGAAAAAAGAACTGGATAACCTCTCCGACGCGGATTTGCAGGAGGGAATCGACGAATTCAAGAAAACCGTAAAATCGCTCGATGTGCTCGCCAACTTCGGCATTAACAAAGATGGATTCGCTAGCTACACCGATGCGACGCTCAAGGCCGAAATCGAAGACGAGGGCCAAAGCGGCAGCGGCACGATCAAGATCGTATCGGAGTTGACGGATATTAACGGCGACGTGAAATTCGAGTTTGACGTTCCGAAAGAGGAAGACGTCATTACGTTGGATGAACTTTCCGAGTACGGTTTGTATTAATACGCGAATAGGAATGAAAAAGCAGTCCCGGACGGGACTGCTTTTTTTTCGAATGGATAGACGATCGGATTGTTGCGGGCCGAATCAGGTCCGCTCGGCCGGCAAGACGACCGAGACACCGCGAAGGCGCAAAAAAATCGCGGCCATAAGCCGCGATGTTGTAGTTATGGATGGTCGAGACGACAGGATTTGAACCTGCGACCTCTTGCTCCCGAAGCAAGCGCTCTACCAAGCTGAGCCACGTCTCGATATGTCTTCGATATGTCTTCCGCAACGAACGAATTAGATTATAACACAGTCATTCAAAAAAGAAAAGGGGTGTATTGAGATTTTTTTCGGATTTTCTTGAAACATAGATGTCAATACCCGGACGCTCCGCCGCTGCTCGTCGAGAAGCGCTCGGAGATCGGCTGGACGAAGGATGAACGGGACGGAGCAGACGCTATTGCTGCACCGTTCCGTTTTTCATTTTTCAGTTGAGCCTGCAACGAAAGTCCCGAAAAGAAGAATAGCATCCAAATAATTTAGTAAAATAATCCTACTAAATCTATTGACGCGAAAATCGTGTCGGAGTATATTGGCGATAGAGGTGGATGATTTTGGGAGTCGTTAGATCGAATTTAAAAGCGATAGCCGATAAGGAAGGGAAATCGGTTCGCAGGATCGCAAAGGAGTTGCCTTACAGATACGAAACGATAAGACAAATGTACAACAACGAGACAAAACAATATCCGCGCGATCTTCTTGCCTTGCTTTGCGATTACTTTGATTGCGGGATATCGGATTTGCTGATATATGAAGAGGGTGGGAACCAGGATGAATAACGTTTGGTTTGTTTTGTTTTCAACGATCGAAGCGACTTCGATTTATACGATTATGCTCACCATTTTCCGGTACAATACCATCACGTACATAAAGCAAATCGTGCCGATTTCGATATTGATGTCCATTTTAAGCTGGGCGATTTGGAATGAATTGAATATCTCCCAGTACGCACCGATCATTTCCGTTGTCATTTTTGTCATCTTTATTTTTTACATCCTTCGAATCTCCTTATTGGGAGCCGCATTAGTCGTTGGGACAGGGTACGCCGCTTATGCGGTAGTTCAAACGCTGCTGCTTGCGGTGTTTCAGTCTTTGGGCCTCTTGTCGATCGAGAATGTGCAAAGCAACAAGCCGGACCTCTATGTCTTGCAAAGCGCATCCGCGCTGATCCTGTTTTTCGCCAGTTATGTGTTGTATAAAAAAGGATACGGATTTACGTTCCCGCTCGAACGGTTTAGCTGGAAAAGTTGGAGGCTGGAAAACCAACTCGTACTGGTCGTTCTGATTTTGAGCTTGATCTTTATCAGCGTCGTTTCGCTGCTTAGGAACAGGTTATATATGGCTTGGATTGTTTTTACCATCATGTTTTGCTTCCTCATTTATTTGGGTAACAAGAAGGAAAAAATATGATCGAGTCCATATCGAAAAAATTGGCCCATTCCCTGAAAGCGGCAATTCCGGATCATCCGTATTCCGAGGCCAAATTAACATTCGGCATTCATTTGCTTTTAAACACGGTCTTGACGATCGGTTCCGCAGTCGTCCTCGGAGCCCTATCCGGACGGCTTGCCGACACCATGATAAGCTTGTTCGCGTTCGCCTTGCTGCGGGCCGTATCGGGCGGATACCATTTCAAATCGGCTTTGATATGCGTCATCGTTTCATCGGCAACTGCCGCGGCACTGCCTTTTATTCCGCTTTCCGACGCTGCCGTCATCGGCATAAACATTCTTAACATCCTTCTGATTCTGATTTATGCGCCGTCGCGCATTGATGGGCAAACACGGATTCCAAAACGGCATTATCCGAAACTAAAGATCATATCGCTGGTGATCGCATCGACCAATTTCCTCTTCGCCTCTCCATTGTTGGCCCTAACATGGCTCGTCCAATCGATTTCGTTAATCCGCTTGAAAGGAGGTGAATCCAAATGAAAAAGCGAATCCTTAACACCATGGCAACATTCATCGGTTGTTTTGCGGTGCTTGCCGTTGCGCCCGCCAGCTTTCTCTGGGGCAATCAACCGGAGGTGCCGGCGGAGTTATTGGATTAGTAGGCGATAACCTCAATGAAGTGGCCTGTAACTCGCGACGAAAAAGGGGAGACGGGGCTGCTGTTTATTTCCTTAAGCGATATCGTGAAAATATCCGCCGAAGGAAATCGACTTCTGTTTCACACCAAAGACGAAGTATTCTACCAGCTTAACACCCTGGAAAAAATCGAATCGGCCCTTAAGGCAGCGGGGCTGCCGTTTGAAAGGGCCGATCGGGGTCATCTCATTGATCTGCATAAGGTCGTTGAGATCGACGTGAAAAACGCCATCGCTTATTTCGAACCGTCTCCCGGCAAAGAGAGGAAGTCCGCAACACTGTCCAGAGCGAAATTGAAAGAACTGCTACCGAAAATGAAAGAACGGATGAAACTAAGGGCCAGGGATTGATCCCCCGGCCCGATTTTTTTGGCTGTCCGCGTTTCTCCCGCATGGTTTATTGAGGTTGGGGAAAAAATAAAATCCCTTCGGTACCAAGGGATCTCGGCATGAATATGGCGCGCCACGGTGGGACTCGAACCCACGACGCACAGTTTAGGAAACTGTCGCTCTATCCAGCTGAGCTACGGGCGCGCAGCAATTATCATTATAACAAAAAAAAGCCCGGACGCAAAGCGCAATCCCCAAATGAAAAAGGCCGGCGCATGCCGGCCAACATTGCGATGCAGCGCCGGCCCGGCCAAGCCGGACGCGCAAGCCGTAAGGGAGGGCCATCGTCATCCATCCTCTCTCAGCTCATCGATAAGATTCGCTTTGGCCATGCGGCGAAGAGGTCCTTGGACGGACAGCAGTCCGACGCCGAACGCAAAGACGCAGGCGACAAGAGCGCCAAGCCATGGAAACTGGAAGGGCATCCCCTGCAGTTCATCCAATTGCAGATAAAGGAAGTAGCTGATCGCCGTTCCGGCAACAAGTCCCCAGAATCCTCCGATAAGCCCCATCCAGACGCCTTCGAGCGTCGCCATTCGCTTAAGCTGTCCGCCGGTCATGCCGACGGCCTGCAGCAGGCCGAATTCCCGCCGCCGAAGCAGCAGATTCGTCTGCACCGTGTTGATGATGTTCAGGCTTCCGATCAGCCCGATGACCGTAAGAAAACCGTAAACGAAAATTTGCATCTGCAGAGTGAACTGGCGCGCTTCTTTTTGGTTGGCGGCGACGTCGATCACTCTTCCGTTCGGGATGGTGCGGGCCAGGACGTTGAGCTGCTCGCGCACGGGCTCCGCATCGGCACCGTCCGCGAGGGCGACGTCGAATCCGATCAGGCTCGCCCGGGCGGGGTAATCCGCTTGGAGTTCCTTCGGGACGAGTTTGGCCAGCTTTTCGTAAATGCCTTCCGTCGCTATCACCGACAGGTCGGTTCTCTGATATCGCGCATCAAACGGGTTTTGCGACAAAATACCGCCCACCGTGACTTCGATCGCGATGCGTTCCTTTGCGCGAGGCTTTTCTGCTCCGTAATCATCCGGCACGGCGAGCTTCAGCTTGTCGCCGACTTTGAGGCGGGAAAGTTCCATGATGGCCGGCTTTTCGCTGTCACGCAGTCCGGTTTTCACCGTCTGAACGATGACGACCGCGTTGTCTTGGTCCAGCTTCTGCGGGTCCGTCGTGCCGGAGACGAGATACCGTTCCGCCTCGCGGAAGCGGGCCGCATCGTAAAGTTTAAAGTAAGCCGAGGCCTCCTGATAGCTCTCGCTGCCTTGCGTCACGGTTTCAAAGTTTATTCCCGTCAGCTCGGAAAAGTCCGGATTGATCTTGGCGGACGGTATCCAGGCGTTGACCAGCGGGGTTTGATAGATGCTGTAAACGTCGTCGACTCCGGGCAACGCCGCGATTTTCTTCAACATGTCGTTCGTGACGAAGGATTTCGTTCCGTTCTGGGACATTTCATAGCCGTATACCGAAAACGCGATGCGGTCTTCCTCGTTGGAGGCGGCGGTCATCTCGAACATTTCCCGGATAAAGTAGTGAAAGACGATAAACAGCGTCACGCTTACCACGACGGAAAACGTCGTGATGCGGAATTTCGTCCGGTTGCGGCGAATGTTTTTGGCCGCCATTTTTCCGCCGATACCGAACCCTTGCAGCAGGGACGGAAAGCGCGAGCGGCGGACCGATTCCTGCACGATGCTCCCGGCGCCCTTCACGGCTTCTACCGGAGAGACGCGCGAAGCTTTGCGGGCCGGCAGCCAAGCCGCCAAATAGACGGATACGAGCCCGACCGCAACGCTGCCGCCCATAATCCAGTTGTGCCACTGGAGCTGAAAGCTTTCCATTTGCAAAATTTGAAATCCGTTTGCCACCATTAGCCAAATAACCAACCAAAGCGCGCCCCATCCGCAGAGCAGCCCGATCGGAATGCCGATCAGCGCCAGCGTGGTGGCTTCGCGCAGCACCAGATTGCGGATCTGCCTTGGCGTCGCGCCGAGCGTCCGCAGCAGGCCGAACTGCCGGATTCTCTCCAACACGGAAATGTGAAACGCATTGTAAATCACGGCTGCGGTCGACAGCACGACCAAGCCGATCAGCGTGCCGAAGATGACCGTCAGCGCCTTGTTCGTATTGTCGTTGGTGGACTCGCCCATATAGGACAAGACGCGGTTGTTGGCGGAGAACGTCTCCGATTTGCTCTGAAATTCCGGGAGGTGGTCGCTGATGTCGACGCCCGGCCTGAAGGTCATGAACAGAGTCATTTCCGGCAGGCTAGCGGCCTTCTCTGCCCTCATCAACGTATAAGCGGAAGAGGAGGCGCTGTGTTGATCCGCAGCGGAATTGATCAAAATGCCGGAGATCCGGTAGCGGTGAGGCTTGCCGTCCGGTCCGGTCAGCTCGGTCTCTCCGCCCGGCTTCGGGGCCCCCGGCAGATAGGGCAATATCCATTTCTCCACGACGATTTCGTCCGGGCTCTGCGGCCACTGGCCTTCCTGGAGATGAAGGGGGACGAGCCCAAACGCTTCTTCGCTTGCTTCGTTGACTTGGATCGAGAAGGTATCGTCCAGCTTCGTCTTCGGGCCGTCATGAATGGCGCCGACCCGATCCAGCAGCGCGTTGTTTTTCATCTCGCCGTACAGCTTGGAATCGGCCTCGGAATAAGCGAAGTGATAGGAACCGTTCTCATAGATCGCCCGCTGCAGCAGATTGTCCTGAATGCTCTGGCCCATCGTGCCCAAAGCGCTGATCAGCGCCACCGACAGGACGATGCCGACGACGGTCAGGATCGAACGCTTCCGCTGCTCCTTTAGATAACGCCCGGCCAGCGAAGTGTAGCTCTTCATACGCGGCTCACCCCGCGCGTGTCGCTGACGAGCCGTCCGTCCTGCAACCGGAGGACGCGGTCGGCTTCGGCGGCTACGTTCATGTCGTGAGAGATGACGATGACGGTCTGGTGGTACTGGCGGACGGCGAGCTTAAGCAGCTCCAGCACCTCGCGTCCGTTGGCGGAGTCCAGATTGCCCGTCGGTTCGTCGGCCAGCACGATCGCGGGCTTGTAGGCGAGCGCCCGGCCGATCGCGACCCGCTGCTGCTGCCCGCCCGACAGCTCGGACGGCAGGTGCTTGCGCCGGTTGTCGAGGCCCAACGTCGCGATCAAATCGCGGATGTAGCCCTTGTCCGGCTGACGGTGGTCGAGCAGCAGCGGAAGCTGAATGTTTTCTTCAACGTTCAGCACGGGAATGAGATTAAACGATTGGAAAATAAACCCGATCTTCCGGCGGCGAAACACCGCGCGTTCTTTTTCTTTCAGCGCGTACAGGTTTTCCCCGTCGATGTAGACTTCTCCGGACGTGGGGCGGTCCAGTCCGCCAAGCAGGTGCAAAAGCGTGCTCTTGCCCGAGCCGCTCGCCCCGACGATGGCGACGAATTCGCCTTGGGCAACGCCGAAGCTGACGTCGCGCAGCGCCTCCACCCGAGTCGAACCTTTGCCGTAGATTTTGCTTAAGCCGGCGGCTTCGATGACGTTCATGGCTTTCTTCCTCTCCTCGTATAACGGCTTGATAAGGCCAGTATAACGAGTCCACCTTACAATAAAGGGCAGGGCAAGCTTACAATATTGTAAGCCGCCCTCCCCCATTGCGGTCAGCAAATCCCGCCCGGCTTCACTCCCCCGCATGCAGAACGTTGTCCGGAAGCCGCTGAACGGGAAGCGTCAAGGTGAACTGGCTGCCGCCTTCTTCGCGGTTGCGCGCGGAAAGCATGCCGTCATGCCGTTCCGCGATGGACTTGGCCAGAGGCAGTCCCAGCCCGACTCCGCTTCCGCCCGTTCCGCTCCGGTAGAACTTCTTGAAAATATGCGGCAAGTGCCGCTCGTCAATTCCCGGTCCTTCGTCCAGCACATCCAGACGCACAAACGCCGGCGTACGCTCCCAGCGGATCGTGACGGTGCCGCCCTTCGGGCTATGTTCGATGGCGTTTTTCGCCAGGTTGCCGATCGCTTCCGCCAGCCAGCGGCCGTCGTGCAGCACGAACACCGGCTCCGGCGGTTCCATAAGGCGAAGTCCGACGCCCCTCCGACCGGCCCATTCGCGCAGCGGAGCGACCGCTTCCTCGACCGTTCGGGCCAGAGGCGACACCGTCTTGTGAAGCTCCAGGGCGTCCGCTTCCAGCCTGGCGATCTTGAGCAGCGTCAAGGTCAGCCATTCCATCCGGTCGAGTTCTTGCCGGCACGTCTTCAGAAATCCGGCGGCTTCGTCCGGCTTGGTCCTCTCTTCCTGAAGCAGATCGATGTAGATGCTGAGCGAGGCGAGCGGCGTCTTCAGCTGGTGGGAAATATCGGCGATCGTTTCCTTCAGAAACGCTTTTTCTTTCTTCAATTGTCCGATCGTCAGCTGCAGCCGGTTCGCCAGCTCCTGCACCCCGTGCGCGAGCAGTCCGAGCTCTCCTTCGCCGTAAAGGCGGAAGTCCATCCGCCGGTTGTTCTTTACGGCTTCTTCGAGCGAGAGGGCGAGCGTGCGAAGGCTGCCCAACTGCAGCCGATATTCGCGCAGCAGCGCAAGCCCAAGAGCGGCAATCAGCAGCGCCGCGCCCAGAACAAGCCCCGGCAGCGCGAGGTTCCGGAAAGCGGAGGCTGCCGGAAGCAGGCCGGTTGCAAGCAGTCCGGTCAAGCCGTGCTTGGCGGCCAGCTCGCGGCCGAGACGCGCCGCTTCCGGACTTGCGGCGTCCTGCGCGAACGTCTTCGGCAGCTCGTCCGCAAGCTCCGGATGCGCGGCAGCAAGCGCACCGATGACGGCCACTTGGCGGTCGAGCCAGTCGCGCTCCAGCCGCTCGGTCGCGAAACGGACGAACAGTCCGGCGAGAACGGCCGCCGCTGCGAGCGTCAAGGCGAGAAGGACGGCGAGACGGCGTACGGGCGGATTGCGCCAAAGCCGCGGCAGCGGGATCATATTCACGTTTACCCGTTCCATCGGTATCCGGCCCCCCTGACCGTCACGATCCGCTGGGGATCGTGAGGCGTATCCTCGATTTTCTCGCGCAGCCGCCGGATGTTCACCGCCACGGTGTTGTCATCGAGAAAGTCGCTTTCGCCCTGCCACAGCCGCTGCACAATCTGTTCCTTCGACAAGACGGCCCGGGGATGGCTCATCAGCAGCGCGAGCAGACGGAATTCCGTCATGCTGAGCGGAACGGGCTGCCCTTGCTTTTCCACCCGCATCTCGTCCAGGTACACCGTCAAATCCCCCGATTGCAGGACGGCGTCGCCGGGGAACTGGGTTTTGGCGGACCGGCGGCGCAGCACCGCTTGAATCCGCGATAGAAATTCGCGCAGCCGGAACGGTTTGGTAATGTAGTCGTCTCCGCCCAGATCCAGCCCTCTTACGACATCGATTTCCGTGTCGCTGGCGGTCAGGAAGATGACGGGGGTATCCATCCGCCCGCGCAGCCACGCGCAGAAGTCGAAGCCGCTACCGTCGGGAAGCTGCACGTCCAGAATGATCAGTTCGAAAGGCTGGCGAAGAACGGCCGTTCTGGCATCGGCGACCGACCGTACGCCCGACACCGCGTATCCTTCCTGGCGAAGGGTGAATTCGATTCCCCGGTGCAGCGCTTCGTCGTCTTCCACAAGCAGCAAATGAGGCGCCATATGCTCACATCCTTGTCCAAATCGGTGCGACAAATCGTTCTCAAGACTTAAGGTACGGACGCTAAGACCCAAAAATTGTCGGAATATGGAGGAAATTTACCTGTTTGAATCGACACTATTCTACATCTTTCCGGATTTTTTTGGCTTATAATAGGGTGTATCAAAATAGGGCATCGCTGCGTGGCGATGGTGGTTACCGGAAAGGAGCGGCCAGTAGACCTACATGGAAGATTGTCCGATTATTCATCGCCTTCAGCTACTCCAGCGCAGATTGCAAGACATGGCGAACAATCTGGGAAATTTGACCGATCCCGAGATCCTGAAAGTCAGCGAAGAAGCGGATCGGCTGATCGTTCAACTGCAAAAAATGTACATGGAAAAAGCCTTCGAGCGCCAGAAAGGCGCCCAATCTTTATTTTCGGACGCGCAGCCGGCGGAAGAACTCGGTCAAAAGGCCAGCGCACTGTTCCTGAAGCACTCCTGACGTCCATTCGGTCGTATGGTTGAACCGATTGTCCTGCAGCAAATCCATCAAGGTGCCTACGCACCCGGCTTTCGGATCGTGCGTTCCGTACACGACCCTTTCGATCCGGGACTGAAGGATGGCGCCGGCACACATCGGACAAGGCTCCAGCGTGACGTACAGCGTACAGCCAAGAAGCCGCCAGGCTCCAAGCGTTTCGCTCGCCCGCCGGATCGCGACCATTTCGGCGTGACCCGTGGGATCTTTGGCCGTCTCCCGCACATTGTATCCAGCCCCGACGATGACGCCGTCGCGCACGATGACTGCGCCGATCGGCACCTCTCCCAACTGCTCGGCCATTTTGGCCTGCCGGATGGCCTCTTGCATCCACAATTCGTCTTCGGACACGGTTTAAGCTCCTCTCTTTTCCCACGAACACGTATTCGTTGTTAACATGCTGTGTATAATTTAGTGGATAACTTTCGAGTTGTCCACAGAATTATGCACAACATCGACAATTTATTGGGGATAACCTGCTTTTTTTGGGGATAGTGACGTGTTGGTTTTTTCTTTTTCATTGTAACAAAGGGGACTGGAAGTGCAAATTTGCCTTTTTCCCGAATACAGTATAGAGAAGAGGCGTGGACAACCTGACTCGCAGGCAAAAAAGGAGGGATGCGCATTGGCTACGTCGGCGTATTTGGGATGCCGGTTTCGGGTGCGGACCGGTTGGGAGCCGTCGGGCAAGACCTCGATTATGGGGCAGTCGTACTGTACGGCCGAGGAGCTGACCGCGTTCGCCAGGCGCCGGAATCCGGGAGCGCCCGACTGCTCCGGGCTGTATTTGCAGCTTGGCGAGCGCTACGGGGTGCGGGGGGATTTGGCGTATTGCCAGGCGATGTACGAGACGAAGATGTGGTCGTTGGACGCGGACTATTCGGAAGAACGGCTGGCCAAGGATGCCGAGGTCCAAATCCGCAGGCTGTACCGCTTTGCTGCCGGACCGCCGCCGCAGGAGGAAGATCGGCCGAACGGGGAGCTGCACGCTGCGGAGGCTCGGCTGCGGCACTTGCGCGGCCAGGCGCGCTGTTGGGAGGATTTGAACGGCAAATGGCCCGGGGCCGGCGATCGTTACGGCCAGGACATCGTATCCATTTGGAGAAATCTGCTGGAGTGGGCCGGCAAAGGAGGCATTCGCGTGGAAAAGAAAACGGAAACAGCCCTGCCCGAATCGCAGCAAGGGGAGCGGGCGCGGCTGCGGCACGACGATCAGGTCCCGGACGGGAATGAAACGGCACAAGCGGGGACGAGTCTCGAACAGCGCGTTGCCGCTATCGCGGCGCAAGAGGATCTGAACTGGCTGCGCAGCCGGGACTTGCTGCCCGTGCCGGATCCATTGCCGGGAAAGGGCGTAACGTGGGCCGAGCTGGCCGCGCTGCTGCGGCGCTGGGACGAGAAGCGTCCGGAGCCTTCGGAAGGCTGACGGCGCTGCTGCTTGGCGTCCGCAAAGCCGGGTTGCGCGGCGCGGACACGCAAAACGGCTGCGCCGTCCCGGGGACGTGCGCAGCCGTTTGGAAGCTGGCGGCATCGGGCCGCGGCCGGTGCCGAAGGGCAGGCCGCCGATCGCGTTCAAGGGGCACCCGATGCGTGGATTAAGGCTTTGAAGAGGATTGCGCCGAAGCCTGTTGGCCTTGACTCGCGTTGGCGACAGCCGACAGGGTCGTCTGATCGGATGCGGGATCGGTATATTTCCGCAAAATCGCCACTTCGACGCGGCGGTTTCTCGCCCTTCCTTCGCTCGTTGCGTTCGAGTCGACCGGACGGTATTCGCCGTAGCCGATCGCGCTGAATTTTTTCGGGTCGAAGGCGGGGTTTTGCAGCAGAATCATCATGAAGTTAATCGCCCGCTTGGAGCTCAGATCCCAGTTGGAATCGAACTTGGCCGTCCGAATCGGCACGTTGTCGGTATGGCCGGAGACGACGATTTCGTAGTCGGGATACTCCTGCAGCATTTGTCCGATCGCGACGGCGAGCGCCCGGGCTTCGGGCTTGACCGTCGCTTCGCCGGAATCGAAGAGGGCCGTGTCCCGTATGGTGATCAGCAGCTCCGACTGGTTCAATTGCGTCTGCAACTGCGAAGCCAGGCCGTTTTTCTTGATGTACCGGTCGAGCTCTTTTTTCAGCCCTTCGAGGTTCTCCTGTTCCAGCTGCTGCAGCTGCTTGCGCGTCATCTGGCCGTCTTCGGTATGACGCTGGCGTATTTTGTTGCTTAAGTCCTGTTCGCTCTCGATCGCCGCCGATTTGTCCAGTATCCCGAGACCGGCGTTAAGAACGCTGTTGAAGGCTTGGCTCAGCGCTTCCAGCTTGGACGTATTGACCGCGCTGGCCGCATAGAGCACGATGAACAGCGCGAGCAGCAGCGTCATCAGGTCGGAGTAAGGCAGGAGCCAGGATTCGTCGATGTGCTCGTCATGCTGATCATGCCGTCGCTGCTTTTTGCTCACCGCTCGATTCCTCCTGCTCGAACAATTTCACCCGTTCCGTCGGCGTCAGGAATACGGACAGCTTCTGCTGAATGGCCGTCGTGGATACCCCGGACTGAATGGACAGCAGGCCTTCCACCATCATCAGCCGAAGCTCGATTTCCCGCTTGGACAAGCGTTTCAGCTTATTGGAGATCGGGTGCCAGAGCACGTATCCGGAGAAAATCCCGAGCAGCGTGGCGACGAAGGCGGCCGCGACCGCATGGGCCAGCGTCTCCATTTCGGCAAGGTTGCCGAGCGCTGCGATCAGGCCGATAACGGCCCCGAGAACCCCGAGCGTCGGCGCGTACATGCCCGCCTGGGAGAAAATTTGCGCGCCGGCGCGGTGGCGCTCCTCCGTTGCGGAAATGTCTTCGAGCAGCACGTCGCGGACGAAATCCTGATCGTTGCCGTCGATGATCATCCGCATCCCGTTTTTGAGGAACTGGTCTTCGATCTCCTCGACGCGGGCTTCGAGGGCAAGCAGTCCTTCGCGGCGGGTGATCGATGCCCACTCCATAAACATCCGGATCACTTCGGAACGCTCGATCAGCTTGGGCTCTACAAACACGATCTTGAGCAGCTTCGGAACCTTCGCCAGATCCCTCATCGGGAAAGCCATGCAAACGGAAGCTGCGGTGCCCACGAAAATGATGACATATGCGGCCGGGTTGTTGACCAGGCTGACAAGTGGCGCTCCCTTCAGGAACATCCCTAATATGAGCGCGACTAACCCCAAAAACAATCCGATAATGGTCGAGTTTTTCATTGCTACACCCCAGCTTGTCGTAAATGGATACAGGATTTTTGTTTCGTTCGGAAGCGACACTTTACTCTTTTTATCGACAGTCCGGGGGCAAAGTATTAGAGATGAAGACGTTTTTTCATAAAAATGCCGTTTTGTCCGGCGCTTATTTTCGTTTTGGAGGGGATGAAAGATGAAGGGGAGCGCGAGGCTGCTGAAAGACGAAGAGATTGCCGAAGCGTTGGGAAGACTGGACGGGTGGAAGCTGGAAGAAAACAAACGGATCGCGAAAAAATATCTTTTTCCTTCGTTTCCCGAGGCGATCTCGTTCGTTCAAAAGGTGGCGGAAATCGCGGAGGCGCAAAACCATCATCCCTTTATCGCCATCGATTACCGCAAGGTGACGCTTCGTCTGACCACCTGGCATTCCGGCGGGCTGACCGGGCTGGATATCGCAGCGGCATCGGCCTACGACGGGCTGCTGGCGAAGTAGTTCCGGCAAAAAAGAGAGGCGGCCGAGCAAGGATTCGCCCCTTGCCCAACCGCCGCGACGAAGCTATCGGATGCAGAACGGGTACGTCCGGATTCACGGGTTTTTGGTCACTTTTCCGAACAGCGACAAAGCGTACAAAGCGGCTACGCCCACGATGATATATACGATTTTGGATCCGACTTCGGCGCTGCCCCCGAAAATTTCGCTTACAACGTCGTACTCGAACAGTCCGACCGAGAGCCAGTTCAAGCCTCCCAGAATCACCAGAATCAGGCTGATCACATTGAGCGTTTTCACACCTCAACAGCCTCCTTAGGGGGATAGTCGTTAACCATTACACAGTATGAAAGGAATCCGCGGCATATGCTTAAGGCCGCTTGGCGAAACCGATCTTGGCCGTTTACGTATGAAGACATAAGGCATAATAGGAAATAAAGCCAGAGGAGGCGAGCGCTTGATGAATTGCCCGGTTTGTCATGATACGCGCATGAAAGAAGTGGAGAAGAACGGGGTTCTGATCGATATTTGTCCGAGCTGCAAAGGCGTATGGCTGGACCGCGGGGAGCTGGACAAGCTGATGCAAGAAGTCCGCGAAGTCAGGGACGAGTACAATCACTGGTATTATGACGACAGGCATGATCCATCGTACCCCAGGACGCCGCACCCGCAGCAGGGCTATCCTCAGCAGCCGTACCCTCCGCAATCGCATCCGCAGCATGGATACGATCCGAAATACCGCGGATACGGCGGCCATTACAAGCATAAGAAAAAGAAAAGCGTTCTGGATTTGTTCGGAGATTTGTTCGACTGACCGTTTCTTCCGAACCCGTCAGGATCGCCCGTCGGGGCGGTCCTTTTGTTGATAGACCATGCAGCAGATGTGGACGCAGCCGTGCGTTGCCCGCCGCGTGTACGAGTCGGTGATGACGAAGCCCGCTTTCTCGTAGGCGCGGATGGCCCGCTTGTTCCACGACTCGACCTCAAGGTCGATCTCGGCTCCGGGATAGCGCGCCGAAGCCTCCGCGACCAGCGCCCGCATCAACTCCGCGCCCCAGCCGATGCCGCAGCAGTCCGGCCGAAGCCCGAGACCGAGCCGGACGACGCCCGTCATCGGGAAAAATTGCGCGTACCCGACCAGCGCCTGCTCCTTGTCGCGCACCGAGGCGTACTGGCTTTGCCGGATGTCCGGATCTCCGAACTCCTTCCCCTGCGAGCGCATCTCTTCCCAAGCCGGCCAGCGATAGCGGTCGTAAGGAGCCGGGTAGCGCCACGAGCATATCTCTTCCGCATCCGCTTCCGTCATCGGGCCGATCCGAAAATCCGTCCACCGCAAAGGATCCCTCTCCTTTTTCGATCTCTTGAGTTCAATAGTTTCAGCATACCATAGCCGCTCCTTCATGGTATAATGAATCGGCTTGATTTAGGCGATTGAAAAAAATGGTTGGCTGGGAAAGGGAGTCTTTCGACCGGTGACACGGCTTGTTTGGTTGGGATGTATTGCGTATTTGACCATCGGGCTCGGCCAGCTCGTGGCCGGTTCGGTTATGGAGCCGATGGTGCGCGCCTACGGAATCGGATACGGGGACGGGGGCCAGTTGGTGATGCACCAGTTTCTGGGCGGGCTGGCCGGAACGCTGTGCGCCCCTTGGCTCGTCCGGATCGCGGGCCGGAAGCGTCTGCTGCTGGCGAGCTTTGCGCTGATGGCGGCGGCGGAGTTGATCTTTGCCTTGCGGCCGTCATGGGGGATCATGCTGGCGGTTTCCCCGCTGGCCGGCTTCGGCTTCGGCACGGTGGAGACACTGGTGGGCTCGTTGATCATCAGCGCGGCGGGCGAGAAAGCCAATGTGGCCATGAGCCGGGTGGAGGTGTTTTTCGGCGTTGGGGCGCTAACGATTCCGTTCGCCGGCGCCGCGTTGATCCAGGCCGGGCAGTGGCGGCTGGCGTTTGCCTGCGTCGGCGTGCTGGCGGCCTTGACGCTTGGGCTGTGGGCGGTTCTATGGCCCGGCGTGCTGCATTCGAGCGATCGCGCCGGGCGGGAGTCGAAGGGGAGCGCGCCGACGCTCTTGCCCTTAAGCGCCCGAACCCGGCTGACTTTGGCGGCCTGCGCCTGCTTCTTCTTCGTGTACGTCGGATTCGAGATGAGTTTCGTTCACTACCTGCCCTCGCTGCTCGTGCAAACCGGCGGCTTGACCGACGCTTCGGCAACGCTTGCCTTAAGCGTGTTCTGGGGAGCGATGACGCTCGGCCGGTTGGTGGCCGGACAGCTTGCGGACCGCTTCGGCGGGGCGACGTATCTGATCGTCTCCTGCGCGGTGGCCGCCGCCGCGTTCATTCTGATGAGCCTGCCGAGCGGAATCGGACTGACGATGGCGTTGATCTTCGCGGCCGGGTTTGCGATGTCGGGGATGTTCGCCATCGCCCTTGTGTTCGGAACGCGCGCCGCGCCGGACCGAACGGTTCGGGTCACGAGCATCCTGATGGCTTGCGGCCTGCTCGGCAGCGCGGTGCTGCCCCGGATTACCGGTGGCTTCCTGGACCGGTTCGATGCCGCGCCGACGTTTTTCCTGCTGGCCGGGATTGCCGTGCTGATGCTCGTCATCGCCGCCGTCGCGGTCGCGTCAAGGCGGGCAGGCCGTCCGGAGCGGGCGGCGGCCGCGGAGGGTTAGGGCTAGGCGTTTGAGCCGTTTCTTGGGGCGCTCGGCTTGCATTTGGCATTGTTGGATGGCAAATAAAGTCAATCAACAAGGAAAAGGAGTGTCGGCGGATGCAAAATATCGTATCGATGAAGTGGGTGCTTGCGCGGCTGTACGAATCCGATCTCGTGATCGCGGACTGCCGCTTTTGGCTGGGGCAGCCGGATCGGGGCCGGGCCGCTTATGAGGCCGACCATATCCCGGGGGCCGTGTACCTGGATCTGGAGCGGGATCTGTCGGCTCCGGTCGGCGAGCACGGCGGCCGGCATCCGCTGCCGGACATCCCGGAGTTGGCCGAACGGCTCGGCCGGGCCGGCATCGGCAACGGAACGCGGGTCGTTGCGTACGACGACCAGGGCGGAGCAATGGCCTCGAGACTATGGTGGCTGCTCAAATATCTGGGTCACGACAACGTCTATGTCATGGACGAAGGCTACTCCGCCTGGAAGCGGGAGGGCTACCCGGTCAGCTCCGAGCGGAAGGTGACCGTTCCTTCCGCTTTCGTGCCCCGGGTGCGGGCCGAGATGCTGGCGGACGTCTCGGAAGTCCGCTCCAAGCTCGGCCGGCCCGGCACCGTTCTGGTGGACTCCCGCGAAGCCCCGCGCTATCGCGGCGAAACGGAGCCCATGGACAAGATCGCAGGCCACATCCCGGGCGCCGTCAACAAGTTCTGGAAGGGCGTTCTGGACGAGCAAGGCCGGTTCAAACCGGCGGATGCCATCGCGGACCATTTCGCCGATTTGCCGCGCGACAAGGAGCTCATCGTCTACTGCGGCTCCGGCGTCACCGCCACGCCGAACGTGCTGGCGCTGCAGGAAGCCGGCTTTAAAAACGTGAAGCTGTATGCGGGAAGCTGGAGCGATTGGATCAGCTATCCCGAAAATCCGATTGCCACGGGGGAAGAGGAAAAGGCGTGAAGCCGTGACGACGATGGAGGGCTGCGACAGGTTGCCATTGGGCAGACTGTTGCAGCCCTTTGTGCTTTTCGTTGAACAGCCGGGGTGTGGATGGTCGAGGATCGGCCTGTGTCTATGGCCCATATTGCTCACCGTTCGCCAAGACACGCACGAATAAATGCCGTTTATACGCCGCCTGCAATGCGCAAGAACGGATATGCAAGCGCGATTGTGGCTGAGCTATGTTCGGTCTTACTTTAAAAGTGCGCGAAATGCTAGGCTTTACGTTTTTTCATGCTGTATATTGGGGTTGGAAGGAGAGGGTGGCGAGTGGATTGGGTCGAACGAATGAATAAAGCCATCGGCTATATCGAAGATCATCTTACGGAAGATATTGACTACGCAGAGGCGGCGAAGGTCGCGGGTTGCTCCGCATATCATTTTCAACGCATGTTCCCGTTTATTGCCGATGTTTCCTTATCGGAGTACATAAGACGGCGGCGCCTTACGCTTGCGGCTTTTGAACTTCAGAACAGCGGTGTCAAAGTGATTGATCTTGCGCTCAAGTACGGCTACGACTCGCCCGAGGCGTTCGCCCGCGCGTTTCAACAGTTGCACGGCGCTGCGCCGACCGCCGCCCGCCACCCAGGGACCAAGCTCAGGGCTTATTCGCGAATCTCCTTTCAGTTCTCCGTCCAAGGAGTGTCGGAAATGAATTACAGAATCGAAGAGCTGGACGGCTTTTCCATCGTAGGCATTCAAACCCGCGTGAGCACAAACGATGCTTTCCGGATTGTCCCCGGTTTATGGGCCAGCGCAGCGCGCGAAGGGCTTTTCGGGAAGCTGTGGGAAGTGCGCGATGCGGAACACCCGATCAGAGGGATCCTGGGGGTATGTGCGGATGGCGAGCATGGCCAAAAGGAAGAGTTCAACTACATCATGTCCACGGTCTCCCGTCAAACGCCGCCTGAAAAGATGATCAAAAGGGAGTTTCCTAAAGCCGCATGGGCCGTTTTTGAAGCGGAAGGCCCTCCGGAAGCGCTTGGGGAGATGTGGAGGCGCTTGTATACGGAATGGGTTCCTGCTTCGGCTTACGAGCTTGCTTATTTGCCCGCGATCGAATGCTACTTGCCGCCGGAAGAAAACAAAAACGAATTATGGGTACCCGTAAAATGCAGGGATAAGCTCTGCGACAGGCAGGAATTGCATCTGAAATGAAGAATACTTTCCTATAAAACATCCGGACATTTCCAAATTGTAACGGCGGCAGCTTGCAAGGGCAGAATCGGTCATCGAATATCGGAAAAGGAGACGGTTCAAGTTGGCCAATTACGCGGGCATCCTTCAAACGCGCGTCGTCTGGAAAGACGCCTTCCTGGCGGTCGGGGAGAAAATCCGTTTCGTTCCATCCGCCGACGTTCCGCCGTCGGAGAACGAGATTTCCCGCCTGTGGAACCGCTTTAACGAAAGAGTGGGGGAGATCGAACACATCGAGGGCGGTATGTACGGCTTGTGCCTGCTTCCCCCGGACTGCAAGCCGGACGATCCGTTCGACTATGTGGCGGCCGTCGGCGTCTCCCGGGCGGAACGCGTGCCCCAGGGGATGACGGTGGAGTCGGTTCCGGGCGGATTGTACTGCGTCGTGACCCGTCGAGGCGTCATCGACGAGATCGGGGTGGCTTTCCGCTACTTCTGGGACGAGTGGCTGCCGCAATCCGGTTACGTTTTCCGAGACGGCGCGGAATTCGAATATTACGACGAACGCTACCGCGGCAACCATGATCCGGAATCGGTCATGGACATTTGGTTCCCGATCCGGCCCGCTCAACCGGTTCCGCTGGAAAACCGGATCGCCAGCGCGTTCGTCCATGTGACGGATTTGCGCAGGTCCGCGGAGTGGTACAGCCGCCTGCTTGGGCTGCCCGTGCTTGAGAAGCGCCTCAACGGCGGTCCGGTCTATTGGTTCGACCTTCCGGGCACGCATCTCATTCTCGACACCAACGCGGCCAACCGGCAAAACCCGGCCTGGCGCGAAGAGATGATGCCCCGGTTCATGCTGCCGGCCGCCGATATTGACGACGCCTATCGCTATGTGCAGGCAAAGGCGGAGCCGTTGTTCGAGCCGGAGCGCCACGGCGCGATGGCGTACTTCAATTTCCGCGATCCGGAAGGCAATGCGCTTATGGCCTGCTGGACCGCCCAACCGGGTACGGATTGGGAGTTTCGCGCGGAGAGTCCCGTCCTGCCTCGGATCGGCGGCGTTTTCGCGGACGTAAAGGACACGCGGCGGGCGGAGCGCTGGTACGCCGACCTGTTCGGATTGCCGTACGAGGAGGAGAGCGCCGAGCGGCCGATCCATTCGGTTCCCGTGACGCGGGGAGCGGCGCTGCTGCTGAACCCGAATCGGGAGACGTCGACCCCGCTCTTTTATGTGGAGACGGAAAATGCGGATCGTGCACTTGCGTACGTTCGGGAGCACGGTTTTCAAGTGGCGGGCGAGCTCGACGGCTTCCGCGGGTTGTCCGGATTCGTATTGCTCGATCCGGACGGCAATCGAATCGCCGTTGCGCAGATGAATCGCCCTGCATCATGAATTGGCTTCTGCCGAGGCATTCCCGCCTTTTTTCAAAGGCGCGATTCAGCGGTTCCAAAGTCCGGATTACGGTCGATATTATGGCAAAAACGAAACGAGGGAGCTGCAGAAGGCGGCTCCTTTCCTGTTTGGGGCTTACAGGAGACACTTGTGAAGGAATGTGGTAGCTTAATCTTAGCATCGCTGATCCGAACGAGAACGGCAAGTCATCTTTACGAAACCGCAAAAGGGGGGGGCATCGCGATGAAAGCGACTGAAGTCCGCGACGCGATTTTGCAGCTGACCGGGCGGGAGGCCAAGTTGTTGCTGCTTCATATGGTCATGAAGCTCGATTTGGCGAAAGACGGCGCTCTCTCCCAAGAGGAGCTGTACAATGAGCTGTTGGATCATGGCCATGCGCTGATCGCGGCCCGCAGCGGCAGCAAGCGTTGGGAGCCCGACGACGGCTGCACGGCCGTTCATATCGCCTTCGGCGAGTCCTTCGCCGGGAGCCTGAAGCAGGCGTTGAAATCGCTGAGCC
This sequence comes from Cohnella laeviribosi DSM 21336, assembly GCF_000378425.1. Classification (GTDB taxonomy): domain Bacteria; phylum Bacillota; class Bacilli; order Paenibacillales; family Paenibacillaceae; genus Cohnella; species Cohnella laeviribosi. The sequence continues at coordinate 29,028 of NZ_KB899823.1, forward strand.
GGGAGAACACCGACAAAATCGTCGCGTTCCGCGATCTGTACTCCATCGGACCCTTATGGCAGCTTCATGAGGATCATGGGCGGCAGCACAGGCGCGAATGGCTCCGGGACCATATCAACGACGGAGACGATGAGGACGACGGCGAAAAGACGGATCAGCAGCTCCTGCGCTACCTCTCGCAAATTCCTCCGCAAGCGAAGATATACGTGTGGGCCGGCGGAAATGCGCACGAACAGGCGGGATTGCGGCTTGCGGCATACCTGCTGAGGGAACATCCGAACGAGATCGCGACGCTGGATGCGCCGGCCGTTTGCGAACGGTTGTTTGACGGCGCCCTGACGCGGTTTGCCTATTTGCACTCGGGGGAAATCCCGCCCGACAAGCTGCAGGCCGTTTTGTACGAATGCAAAGAAGTTCCACCGTTGTCGGACAGGGAGAGAACCGCCCTGGAGCGCGAATGGCTGGAGCTTGCGGAACGCCGCGAGGTGCTGCGCATCTATCAAGACGGAAGAATCGTTCAGGTCGGGGCGGACTATTTTGACGGCTATTTGCGGAATATCGTCGAGCAGCTTCATAAAGACAGAGGCAATCGGGATTTCATCAAAGCGGCCAGAGTGATCGGCCAAGCGATCGGGTATTGCGATCAATACATCGGGGACGGTTACTTCGAATACCGGCTTCGGGAGCTGATTTACAGCGGATATCTCGAAATCAAAGGCGTTCCGCGGGCCATGAGGCATTACAGCGTGAGAACAAAGGCGGAAACGTAAAGGTGTACGGCCTGCTCCGCCAGAGCAGACTTAAGGTGAAGGAGATGGTACTTGTCCGGCCCGACGGCCGGGGCGAAGGCGATCCGTATTTGACGTATAAAAAAGGGTTGACCTTTACGCTGCGTCAAGGTGTACGGTGATGTTGTCGGGAGGTGAGCGCATGGAATACACCGTTCAGAGGCTTGGGCAATTGGCGGGAATCAGCGCCCGGACGATCCGATACTACGATACGACCGGTATCCTGAAGCCGGCCAGGATCAATTCGTCGGGGTACCGGATCTACGGTCAGGCTGAGGTCGACAGGCTGCAGCAAATCTTGTTTTACCGGGAATTGGGCGTCGGCCTGGACCGAATCAAGGACATCCTGAACGATCCCTCCTTTGACCGGATCAAGGCCCTGAAAGAACACCGCGAGCAACTCCTCGGCAAACGGAAGCAGCTGGATAAGCTGATCGCCAATGTGGAAAAAACGATCGCCCTGCACGAAGGGAGGATGACGATGACCGATCAAGAGAAGTTCGAAGGCTTCAAACGGCAGATGATCGAAGAGAACGAGAGAAAGTACGGGGCGGAAATTCGCGCAAAATACGGCGACGAAGCCGTTAACCGGTCCAATCAAAGGCTGATGAACATGACGCAAGCGGAGCACGAGGAAGCGACGCGCTTGGCAAACGAGGTGAAAGCGACGCTGGCCGAAGCGTTTCAAACGGGCGATCCTTCCGGCGAGCTGGCGCAAAAGGCGGCCGATTTGCATAAGCGGTGGCTGACCTTTTACTGGAGCGAGTACACCAAGGAAGCGCATGCCGGACTGGCCCGAATGTATGTCGAAGACGAGCGCTTTAGGGCGTATTACGACGAAAAGCAGCCGGGCACGGCGGCGTTTTTCAGAGACGCGATCCTGATTTACACAGGTCTGGATCAAGGAAAACGATAAGTCCGCGCAAGGGGCGTACGGGAGTCGGTCGACTGCCGGACGCTCCTTTCTTTGTTTACGAAAGCGATCGCCACGGATCGGACAAGCGTTCCAAGCCGTTGAGAATTAAGGTTAATTTCCATAAAAAACATAACAATAAAGGGTTTTCATTGTGAAATATCGACAGATAGACGCTTTAACGCGCCACAATTTAAACGAATGAATTGACTAAACGGTCTTCGCGACTTTAAACTGAACATCATACAGGTGTTTTTCATTTCCGAAAGGGGAAGAGTGTATGAAAAAGAAATTGTGGGCACCGCTGATGGTAGCGCTTTCCATCTTGGCGGCGGCCGGGTGCGGCGCCAAACCGGACAATTCCGGGGGAGCCAGCCCGTCGGCAAGCGAAAGCCCGAGCGCCAGCGCAAGCGCGGATGCCAAGACATATTCGATCGCCATTTCCCAGATCGTCGAACATCCGTCCCTGGACGCGACCCGCGAAGGCTTCCTGGCCGCGCTTAAGGACGCGGGCATCGTGGAAGGCCAAAATCTCAAGGTCGATTACAACAACGCGCAGAACGATCCGAGCAACAACTTGGCGATCGCGCAGAAGCTCGCTTCGCAGAAGTACGATTTGGTGCTTGCGATCGCGACTCCTTCGGCGCAAGCGGTCGTTCAGAACGTGAAGGACTCCCCGGTGCTGTTTGCGGCGGTCACGGACCCGATCGACGCGAAGCTCGTCGACAATCTGGACAAACCGGGCGGCAATGTTTCCGGCGCCTCCGACACGAACCCGGCGGCCATTCAGCAGTTGATGGACTTCATTGCTTCGGACTTGCCGGACATCAAGACGGTCGGCGTCATCCTGAATGAGAGCGAACCGAACGCGGTCGTCATGACGAACAACGCGCAGCAAGCGCTGGAGAAGCACGGCATCAAGCTCGTCAAAGCGCCGGTTACGAACACCTCCGAAGTCAAGCAGGCGGCGGAGTCGCTCGTCGGCCGCGTGGACGCCCTTTTCATCACCCTCGACAATACGGTCGTCAGCGCCGTGGATACGATCATTCAAGTCGCGAATGAAAACAAAATTCCGTTCTTCTCGAGCGACCGCGATACGCTGGAGAAAGGCGCGTTCGCGACCGTCGGCTTCAAATACTACGATCACGGCTACCAAGCCGGCCAGATGGCCGTCGAAGTGCTGAAGAACGGCAAGAAAGTCGGCGACCTGAAGGTCAGCAAGCCGGAGAAGCTCGATCTGATGCTGAACCTGAAGGCAGCCGAGGCGCAAGGCATTACGGTGACCGACGATATGAAGAAGAAGGTACAGGATCCGGAAAATAATATCATTCAGTAATTGCGCAGGATCAGATGGGGGGAACGGAGATAGTGCGTTCGCCCCGTTTTTCTTGTCCACAGGAGGTATCCATTCATGTTTCAATCGCTTACCGGCGCCGTCGAGCTCGGCCTCATGTACGCGCTGCTCGCGCTGGGGGTCTATATCACGTTCCGGATTCTGGATTTTCCGGATCTGACCGTCGACGGCAGCTTCGCCACGGGCGGCGCCATCGCCGCCGTCATGATCTCGCACGGCTACGAGGCCTGGATCGCGACGCTGGCGGCCTTTGCCGGAGGGCTCGCTGCGGGAGCCTGCACCGGACTTTTGCATACAAAGGGCAAGATCAACGGTCTGCTATCGGGCATTCTGATGATGATCGCGCTTTATTCGATCAACATCCGGATCATGGGCAAGCCGAATGTCTCGCTGATCAATGCCGACACGTTGTTCTCGCCGATCGATTCGGTGACCTGGAAGTACATTCTCGTCCTGGCGATCGTCGTCTTCGCGATCAAATTGCTGCTCGACGCCTTTCTTCATACGGACAAGGGGCTGGCTCTGCGGGCGACAGGCGACAATAATCGGATGATTCGCAGCTTCGGAGGCAACACCGATAACGCGACCATTCTCGGCATCAGCCTGTCGAACGGCTTGGTTGCGATTTCCGGCGCGCTGATCGCGCAGGACTCGGGATTCGCGGACGTGACGATGGGCGTGGGGATGATCGTGATCGGGCTCGCCTCGGTCATCATCGGGGAAGCGATTCTCGGGACGCGGGGCGTATTTTGGACGACGTTTGCCGTCGTGATCGGCTCCATCGTCTACCGGATCGTGCTGGCGCTGGCTTATCGGGCGGAGTGGCTGAAGCTGAAGTCGACCGACCTGAAGCTGATCACGGCGCTGATCGTCATCGTCGCCCTGGTCATTCCCACGATTCGGCGCCACTACAAGCAGAAGAGCAATGCCCGCAAGCGGACGGCAGAGCTTGCGGTTTCGGCGCGCGGAAAGGGGGGGATCTGATGCTGGAGCTGAACCATGTCTCCAAGCTGTTTAACCCGGGCACCCCGGACGAGAAGATCGCCTTGATCGACATTCAGCTGAAGCTGAATCCGGGCGATTTCGTCACCGTGATCGGCAGCAACGGCGCGGGTAAGTCCACGCTGATGAACATCATCTCCGGCGTCCTGAAGCCCGATCTTGGCGATGTGAAGATCGGCGGCACGTCCATCTCCCATCTGCCGGAGTTCCAAAGAAGCCGCTGGATCGGCCGCGTCTTTCAGGACCCGATGGCCGGCACCGCGCCGACGATGACCATCGAAGAAAACCTGGCGATGGCTTACCGGCGCGGCAAGCCGCGCGGCTTGAGCTGGGGCGTCTCCGCCGCCAGGCGCAAGCTGTTCCGCGAGCAGCTGCAGCGGCTCGGTCTCGGCCTGGAGAACCGCCTGAAGGCGAAGGTCGGCCTGCTGTCCGGCGGCGAGCGGCAGGCGCTCAGCCTGCTGATGGCCACGTTCACGAAGCCCGACATCCTGCTGCTGGACGAGCACACCGCAGCGCTCGACCCGGCTCGCGCCGAGCTGATTACGCGGCTTACCGAGAGCATTGTCCGCGAGATGAAGCTGACGACGCTGATGGTCACCCACAACATGGAGCAGGCCATCCGTCTCGGCAACCGGCTCATTATGATGGACAAGGGCCGCATCATTCTCGACATTCCCGAAAACCGCAAGCGGGATTTGACCGTCCCGCAGCTGCTGGCCGAATTTGAGCGGATCAGCGGACATAAGCTGGCGGACGACCGCGTCGTCTTAGGCTAAATACGAAATGGCCGTTCCCGAGGCACTATAGCCTTGGGGACGGCCTTTTTTTTCGCGGGGCGGCAGGGAAGACAATCGCGGTACGGAGGGCGCAAAATAAGGGGAATCCTAAACTTTTCACAAGATTTTTGTTAATACTTCACAGAAAAATGTTTCATCATTTGTCAAATATCATTATACTGAAAAATTAGGTAAAGCAGTCAACGTTAGGAGGACATGCAGTGGGAGACAGAATCAAAATCGGGATCGTCGGATACGGAAACCTCGGGAAAGGCGTGAAGAAAGCCATCCGCCAAAATCCGGATATGGAGCTTGTGGCCGTGTTCACAAGAAGAGATCCCGCCCGGCTGCAGGCGGAAACGGAAGTCCGTTTTGAGCCTATTTCGGCGGCGGAGCAGTATCGGGGCAAAATCGACGTGATGATCCTCTGCGGCGGTTCGGCGACCGATCTGCCGGAGCAGACGCCTGTCATGGCGCGCCTGTTCAATACGGTCGACAGCTTCGATACGCACGCCCGAATTCCCGAGTTCTTCGAGGCGGTCGATGCGGCGGCCAAGCAGGGGGGGACGCTCAGCATCATTTCGACCGGTTGGGACCCCGGGCTGTTCTCGCTGAACCGGCTGCTTGCGGAAGCGATTTTGCCGCAGGGCAAAGACTACACGTTCTGGGGCAAAGGCGTAAGCCAAGGCCATTCCGACGCCATCCGGCGCGTACCGGGCGTCAAGGCGGGCGTTCAGTACACCGTGCCGGTTCAGGAGGCGATCGACCGCATCCGCGCGGGCGAGACGCCGGATTTGTCCACGCGCGAGAAGCATGTGAGACAGTGCTTTGTCGTTGCGGAGGAAGGCGCGGACAAGGAGAAAATCCGCGAAGCGATCGTGACGATGCCGAATTATTTCGCGGACTACGATACGACCGTCACGTTCATAACGGAAGAAGAACTGCAAGCGCATCACCGCGGGATGCCGCATGGCGGTTTTGTCATTCGCAGCGGAATTACGGGCGAAGGCACGAAGCAGTTGATCGAGTTCAGCTTGAAGCTGGAAAGCAATCCGGAGTTTACGGCCAGCGTTCTCGTGGCATGCGCAAGGGCCGGCTATCGGATGCGGCGGGAAGGAGCGGTCGGCGCCAAGACGATTTTCGATCTGCCGATCGGCTATTTGTCGCCCAAATCCCCGGAACAACTGCGGCGGGAGCTGCTGTAACCGCCAGGCTTGAAGCCGCTTGAGGAAGCGCTGGATTTTGGGGAGTCCACCATTAGGGCGCGGTCAAAAAAATAAAGGAGACGATATCCAAGTGATTACGATTTCTACCGGGCAAGACCAGGCGACGCAATACGTTCATTCGGTATATGAGACCGTCGTGAAACGCAATCCCCATGAGGCCGAATTTCATCAGGCGGTCAAGGAAATTTTCGATTCGCTTATCCCGGTGTTCGCCCAGCATCCGGAATACATTGAGCACAACATCCTGGAGCGGATTTCGGAGCCGGAGCGCGTCGTCACCTTCCGCGTCCCTTGGGTGGACGATAACGGCAAGGTCCGGGTGAACCGCGGCTTCCGCGTGCAGTTTAACAGCGCGCTCGGACCGTACAAGGGCGGAATCCGGTTCCATCCTTCCGTCAACGCCAGCATTATCAAATTTCTCGGCTTCGAGCAAATTTTCAAAAACAGCCTGACCGGCCAGCCGATCGGCGGCGGCAAAGGCGGTTCGGACTTCGATCCGAAGGGCAAATCCGACAACGAAATCATGCGGTTCACCCAAAGCTTCATGACGGAGCTGTACAAGTATATCGGTCCGGACATCGACGTGCCGGCCGGCGACATCGGCGTCGGCGCCAGGGAGATCGGCTATATGTTCGGCCAGTACAAACGGATTCGCGGAGGTAACGAAGCGGGCGTGCTGACGGGCAAAGGCATCGGGTACGGCGGCAGTCTGGCCCGCAAGGAAGCGACCGGCTACGGATGCGTCTACTTCGTTCATGAAATGTTGGCATCCCGCGGTCTTAGCTTCAAAGACAGCACGGTTGTCGTCTCCGGCTCGGGCAACGTATCCATCTACGCCATCGAAAAGGCGCAGCAGCTTGGCGCCAAAGTCGTGGCCTGCAGCGACTCCGACGGCTATATTTACGACCCGGACGGCCTGAACCTCGAGACGGTCAAGCGTCTTAAGGAAGTGGAGCGCAAACGGATTAAGGAATATGTGCTGGAGCATCCGCACGCGGTGTACACCGAAGGCTGCGAAGGCATCTGGTCCATTCCGTGCGACATCGCGCTGCCGTGCGCGACGCAAAACGAAATCGACGAGCCATCCGCCAGGAAGCTCGTGGCCGGCGGCGTGAAAGCGATCGGGGAAGGGGCGAATATGCCCTCCACGCTGGAAGCGATCGACGTGTTCCTTAAAGCCGGTGTGCTGTTCGCGCCGGCCAAGGCGGCAAACGCCGGCGGCGTCGCCGTTTCCGCGTTGGAGATGGCCCAGAACAGCATGCGGCTGTCCTGGACGTTCGAGGAAGTCGATGCGAAGCTGCACGACATTATGCGGAACATTTACAACAACTGCGTTCAAGCAGCCGATCGTTACGGCTATTCCGGCAATCTAGTCGTCGGCGCCAACATCGCCGGCTTCGTGAAAGTGGCGGAAGCCATGATCGCGCAGGGCGTTGTATAAGGTGCGCCGGGTACGTGAAGTCAGGACAACGTCCAACCGAATGCAACAAACAAGTTGAGAGCCGGGCATCACCGCCCGGCTTCTTGTTATTCGGCTTCCGGCCGGCCGCCGGACAAATCCGCTATCTCCAGACGGATCGGGCAGTGGTCGCTTCCGAGCACATGGGCGTCGATGTCCGCGTCGATCAGAAAGGGCGTGAGCCGGGAAGAGACCAGAAAGTAATCGATGCGCCAGCCGATGTTCCGCTGCCTCACACCGGGCATCTGGGACCACCAGGTGTAGGCGTCCGTCCGGTCGGGGTAAAAATGCCGGAAGGTATCCACGAATCCGGCGTCCAGCAGCCGGGTCAGCTTGTCCCGCTCTTCCTGCGTAAAGCCGGAATTGCCGCGGTTGGCTTTCGCGTTTTTCAGGTCGATTTCCTGATGGGCCACATTCAAGTCGCCGCAGATCACGACGGGCTTCCGGCTGTCCAATTCCCGCAAGTAATCGAGAAACCGGTCCTCCCATTCCAGCCTCAGCGCCAGCCTCGACAAATCCCGCCTTGCGTTGGGCGTATACACATTGACAAGGTAAAAAGGCTCAAACTCCAGCGTGATGACGCGTCCTTCGGGCTCTTGCTCCTCCTCAAGGCCGTACCTTACCGACAGCGGCGCCAGTTTGGTAAAGACGGCGGTTCCGGAGTATCCTTTCTTCTCCGCATAGTTCCAAAACTGCAAATACGCCTCTCCAAGTTCGAGGCGGATCTGGCTTTCCTGCAGCTTCGTTTCCTGAACGCAGAATATATCCGCATCCGCTTGCCGGAAATAATCGCAAAAGCCTTTGTTGACGCAGGCTCTCAGTCCGTTGACATTCCAGGAAACCAGTTTGATCATCGTCCATCTCCTTGTATCTTCCGCGTTCTTTTCTCAGTGTAACATACGGAGCGCTCCGAAAAGCGAAAGGATAAACCTTGAAAAATAAGGTTGACAAAATGTGCCAAGCAAAGCTAAAATCAAGCTGTCATTGCTAATGATAATGATTATCATTATCTTTTGAATGATTATGACTTTTGTGTCATGGAAGGAGGGGATGAGGTCAAACAAGGTTAACGTCCCGGAGCCGTCGCGCGGCATCGTTTCGTACTTATCGTCGGAATTTTCAGTATTGCCATTCAACAACTCTACATTTTGAAGGAGCGTGCAGATTGATGATGGTAAAAACGATGAGGAAGTCCGTCTCTTTAATGCTGATGTTGGCGCTTGCGCTTGTTCTGGCTGTGCCCGCCTTCGCGGCGAGCCAAGAGTATGAATTCTATTACGAAGGCGAGCCGTCCGCGCATGCGAGTTCCTTCATCGCCGGTCCTGCCGACGTGAACGGCACGACCGTGACGATTACGCTTTCCGGGGATTATTATCCGTACTTATACGCGGATGATGGCACGGGCAACTATGTGCAGGCTTCCAAGACCGTTTCCGGCGGCAACACCATCTTCACCTTCACCAATTCGAATCCGGGCGCAGACATTCCCGTTAAGCTCTATGTTTCCGTCAGCTACCCGGGTGGAAGCCACAACGCCTTGTACAACCTCGATATCCATTGGCTTTAATTCGTAAAGGGGAAGCGGTCTGAGGGAGACTTGGACCGCTTTCTTTTAAGCGGATTTACATACTCCATCCTGTCGATAAGGAGCGTATAGACGTTGAACAAGCAATTGGGCAAAGTCTTCGCCTTGCTGACGGCTTTCGCCATCGTGCTGTCCTTAGTCCCGGGCGGCGCAGGCCAAGCCGGGGCGGCCGCCGCGATTACCGTGCCGGATGGCGAGTACCCGATCCATTTTCGGATTTTGAAGGACGGTTCGGAAGAAGATTCGTACGCTTCGGCGTATCTGGAGCCGGGACCCGGAAAGCTGATTGTCAAGAACGGCAAGTACGAGTTCGTCAGCAAATGGAACAATTACGACTGGTTCGCATTCTGGGGCTCTCTGAAACCCGGCAGGCAGAAGAGCGCCGACGCCGATGACTACACGCCGGCTACGCTGATTTCCGCCGAGGACCACACGGTTACGGACAGAGGGCCGGTTCCCGGCGTGCCGACGGAAGTAAAGGGCTATTACGGCACGATCAGCCTTCCCGTCGAAGACATTACGAAAAAGCAAGAGCTTCTGATGCACATTGTGATCAAGGACTTGTTTTTGGGGGGGCAGCCGTTTGCGTATGACCATTGGTACAATGCCCAACTGCTGCTGGATACCACCGGCATTCCGATCGTCCCGGCCGGCAGCGGCGGAGAGAAAGGTTCGGCGAACATTACCAAAGATCAGCTGAACGAAAAGCTGTCCGTCGCCCAACAGGTTTATGACACCACGGAGGAAGGCTTGAGCGACGGTCTCTATTATCCCGGCTCCAAGACATCGCTATATTCGGCGATTGCAGCCGCCCGGGAGACGGCGGACGATCCGGACGCCGCGGCGGAAGCGATTTCGAAAGCGTACGATTCGCTGGTTCTCGCTCTGGAAAATTACGAGCTGCTGCGCGTCAAGATCGACAGAACGCCGCTCCAACAAATCATCGGCGAGTCCACCGAGTATCTGAATCAGATGGTCATCTTCGGGAGCGCAAGCGGCGACACACGAATTCCGTCGGCCGGCGAACATCCCGTCGGTTCGGATACGGCCTTAAGAAACGCCATCACGTCAGCCGAGTCCGTCTATTCGAATCCGGGCGCTACGATTCCGCAAGTGGACAAAGCGGTTGCGGACTTATCCTCGGCTCTCCAAAAGGCCAAAAACAAAAAAACGACGTCCAAAACGATTCATGTGGCGCTATTGGACAGCGTCGTTCCCGCTCCCTCCGTTTCCAAGCTGGCGTATTACGTTTCGGATACCGCGGAGCTGCTGCAATCCGACACCTATTTGTACGCCCGCGTGACCTGGAACCGGGCTTCGAATCTGGATACCGCGAGCATAAAATATAAACGTCCGGCGACGACGGGGGAATTTGCGTTTCTCAGCAGCGAAAATGCCGTTATTCCCATCAGCGCCAATCCGGAAAGCGATACGTTGGTGAGCCAAATCGACGTAAACCGCAGTAGTACGCTCAACATTAGCGGTATCGTATATGTCAAATTCAACACGATAGAACCTTCTGTCACGAATTCCGTCTATTTGACCTTGAACGTGGATTTGCTCGATGAGTTGGCCGCGCAGGCGAATGAGGCGCAAGCGCTGCTGGACGGAGCCTCGGCAGGGGCCGGTCCGGGTCAATATCCGGCCGACGCCGTCGCGTCCTTCCGGGCGGCGATCGACAGCGCGAAGGCGGTGGCGAATAACCTGGGCGCAACCCGGCCGCAAATTGACGCAGCTTCGGCAGCTTTGCAGCAGGCGGTTGCGGCGTTTAAAGCTTCGGCGGTGCCGGAGAACGGAGAAGAGGAGGATCCGCCCGCTGCGCCAGTTCCGCCGGACCCGCCCGTTACGCCGACTCCGCCTGTCGGCAGCCCCGTCCCTGTCGTTCCGGCCCCGGGCTCGGGAACGCCGCCGACGGACCGGGAGGATGGCGGTTCGACCGGTGCGGGCGGCGGAGACGGCGGCGCGAGCGCGCCGGCGAAGAGCTTCCGCGACATTCAACATCATTGGGCGCGCGAGACGATCGAGAAGGCAGCCGCTCTGGGGATTGCCCAGGGATTCGAAGACGGCAGCTTCCGTCCGGACGCCATCGTGACGCGAGCGGAATTTGCGGCGTTTCTGAGCCGGGCGCTGCAGTTGGAAGCCGTGGATTCCGAAGCGGCGGCTTCGATTCGCGACCTGAATCAAATGCCGGCCTGGGCCCGTTCGCATGCGGCCAAAGCCGCGAGCGCAGGCCTGATGAAAGGCTACGCGGATGGAGCCTTCGGAGCCGGCAACCCCATTTCCCGTGCGGAAATCGCGGTGGTCGCCGCGCGCGCGGCGAAGCTGGCGCCCAAGGAACATCCGGTGCTGCCGTTCGCGGACGCCGCCAAGATTCCGGCCTGGGCGAAGCCGGAAATCGCGGCGGCGGTGGAAGCCGGACTGATTCAAGGGAAGGACGGCAATCGCTTCGACCCGGATGCGGTCGCGACGCGGGCGGAAGCGCTCGCGGTGATCGTCCGGCTGCTGGAGCGTCCATAGATTGGCGGATATAAAAAAGCCGCAGCTTGCCGGCCGATTACGGCATGCTGCGGCTTTTTTGTTCAAATCGCCCGTGTCGTCGTCAAATCCTTCACGTTGACCGCTTCTTTTCCAGCTCCTCGCCGAAATACCGGCGCAGCTCGTCCCTCTTTTTCGGATCGTCCAGCGGAATCCGGCCTTCCAGGTAATGCTCGACGATATCCTCCCATTCGGGAACGGTTTTTTTCGCCAGCATGGAGCGGATCGCATTTTTGACGAGTCTGCGTTCTTTGGCATTCGTAAACCGGTCCTTGTACCGTTGCTTGAGCGTGAAGTCCAGCTCGCCGTATATTTTCCGGAATACCTCGGCCGTCATGCGCGCGTCGTCCAACGCCCGGTGAGCCGAGCCCTCCGCGGCAATGTTCAAATCGGCGAGAGCCGCTTCGACGCTGACGTCGTTGGTCACCTTTTTGTAGCGCAAATAGCCTTTAAGCAAATCGAAATAATCCTGGGCCAGCCAGTAGGCGTCGTCCAGCTTGTGCATGCGCGTGTCGTACACGATGCGCTTGAAATCCTCGCCGCCCCAGGTGACGAACAGGCGCTCTTCGCTGCGGTCCAGCCAGGCGATGAAGTCGGTTATGACTTGGGGAAAGCCGTCCGCCCGGTCGATTTCCTCCTGCCGGATGCCGGTTTTCTTCTTGATAAAGGCGTTCAGCTTGGAAAAGTACACCGGCTTGATCAGCGACGAAAACTCGTCCTTGAACCGCAAATCCGGATCCAGGCGCACGGCTCCGATTTCGATGACCTCCATCGGCAGGTCGCTGGCGAATTTGCGGCCGTTGAACTCGATATCCAAAACGATGTAATCCATGGCAAAGCCCCCGATCTGTCGCTCGTGATCTTCATTCTACCAGCAGAACGGCGCTCGCGGCTATGCCGATTCGGCGCAGCCGGCCGGTCATTCTAAAGCCGGCGAAGGGCTTCGCCAACGGGTTCGGCCCCAAGCGTTCAGGGCCGGCCTTGTCACGTTCCGCAGAACGTCCGGTACGGCCGTTCGGACGGCTCGGGCGGCGCCGCGTATTCCTCCTGCTCCGGGGTGTGCGCGTAAGGACGCGAAAGCGCGGCGAGCAGCCGCTCCATGACCCGGTAGTCTCCTCGGTTTACGGCAGCGTCCAGTGCCTCCTCGACCCTATGGTTGCGCGGAATGACCGCCGGATTGTGGCCGAGCATCCGCTGCCGGGAGACCGTCTCCGCTTCCGGCTGCCGGCTCGCCCTCGCCCGCCAGCGCTCCAGCCACCGGGCGAACGCCTCCGTGCCGTGCAGCGCCGTCTCCTCCGGATTCCCGTGCGTCAGGGCGCGGAACGTATTCGTATAGTCGGCTTTATGTTCCTTCATCAGGGCGAGCAGCTCTTCCGCCAGATGCTCGTCTTCCGGCTCTTCGTTGGAGAGACCGAGCTTTGCCCGCATTCCCGCCAGCCAATGGCGGCGGAACCATTCGCCGAACGCGGCAAGTTCCTCTTCGGCAAGCTCGACCGCCCGATTCCGGTCGTCATCGAGCAGCGGCAGCAGCGTTTCGGCGAACCGGGCCAAATTCCAGGCGGCGATATAAGGCTGGCGGCCGTACGCATAACGGCCGTGCACATCGATGGAGCTGAATACCGTCTCCGGGTCGTAGGCATCGATGAAGGCGCACGGCCCGTAGTCGATCGTTTCGCCGCTGAGCGCCATGTTGTCGGTATTCATCACCCCGTGAACGAAGCCGACAAGCTGCCATTTGGCCACCAGCTCGGCCTGCCGCCGGATCGCTCCCCGCAGCAGAGCGAGATAGCGGTTGCCGTCTTCGTCCGCTTCCGGATAATGCCGGCGCAGGGTGTAGTCGGCCAGCTGCTTCAACGCTTCGGGCGCGCCCCAAGCCGCTGCATACTGAAACGTGCCGACGCGCACATGGCTGGAGGCTACGCGCGCCAGCACCGCGCCCGGAAGCGCCGTCTCGCGGTAGACCGGCTCGCCGGTCGCGACGACAGCGAGGCTGCGGGTGGTCGGAATGCCGAGCGCATGCATCGCCTCGCTGATGATGTATTCGCGCAGCATCGGACCGAGCGCGGCGCGGCCGTCGCCCTGGCGCGAATACGGGGTAACGCCCGCGCCCTTGAGCTGAATGTCAAACCGCTCCCCGGGACGGCGTAATCTGTTCGCCCAGAAGCAGCGCGCGGCCGTCGCCGAGCATCGTAAAATGCCCGAATTGATGCCCGGCATAAGCCTGCGCCAGCGGCTCCGCTCCTTCGGGCAAACGGTTGCCGGCAAGCACCGCCGCGCCTTCTTCGCTTCGCAGCGCCTGCGCGTCCAGTCCCAGGGAGGCGGCAAGCGGGACATTCAGCACGGCAAGCTGAGGCGAGCGCACCGGGGTAGGGTCGAGCCGGGAATAAAAAAAGGCCGGCAAGCGGGCATAGCTGTTGTCGAACTTCCATCCTGCATGGCGAGCGCCTTGATTGTCAGTCATCGCATCTCCTTCTGCCGTCGCGCGAATCGCTGCGGAACATCGCGAAGCCGCGGCCGTCGCTTGCAAGTTTTCATCTGCCATCCATTATACCTTTTCCCAAAAGGGTTCGAAATAAAGGCCGGGCATACCGTCTCGCGCATTGCGGAACATTCCTGCGCTTTTGCTGGAAAATCGGAAACAAAAAAACGGCTTTGCAGCCGTTAAGGGAAAAGGGACGATCGTCTGATGGAGGTTTGGCGCGGCTTATGCGCTTGCCCGTCCCGCTTCTGTCGCTTGAGGAACTTCCGCCAGCCGTCCCGTCTTTACATCGTAAATATAACCGTAAATCGGAATGTACGGCGGCACCAGCGGGTGGCTGCGGATCTTCCGGACATCTTCCACAACGCTTTCCGCGAGATTGCGGATCGTCAGAAAATCGATTTTTCTTCCTTCGCTCGATCCCGGCGTTGTCCCGACATTTTTCCATTCGCCGTCGTACACGGCGGTGTCGAGACTCTTTTCCAGCAAATCGGCTATAATCTCATTGGTGAAAAGCTCCATGCCGCAATCCGTATGATGAATGACGAACCATTCCTTCGTGCCGAGCAGCTTGTAGGAAATCACCAGAGAGCGAATCGCGTCGTCGCTGGCCCTTCCGCCCGCGTTGCGGATGACGTGTGCGTCGCCTTCGGCCAGACCGGCAAATTTCGCAGGGTCCAAACGTGCATCCATGCAAGTGAGAATCGCAAAGCGGCGCGCAGGCGGCAAAGGCAATCGGCCCTTGTCTCCGAAATCGCTAGCATACTGCTCGTTGGCATTCAGCACTTCCTTCAAGATCTCGCTCATCCTAACCTCTCTCCCTATAACATACTAATCCAAGTCGATTTCTTTTATTTTAACGCATGAGAACTGGAAAATAAAGCTATCTTTTTCAACTCCTGCACCCCTGATGATTTTACGCGAACCCTATGCGAGCGGTTTTGACATTTCTTTGTCTATAGTGTATATATATAATATACACACTAATCACAAAGGTGATTTATGAAAATCATCCTATCCAACGCATCCGACGAGCCGTTGTATCTGCAAATCGTCCGCCAGGTGCGGGACGCGATCGTAAACGGCGAGCTGTCGCCGGGTCAGCCCCTTCCTTCGATCCGCCAGCTCGCGAAGGATCTGCAGATCAGCGTCATCACCACGAAGCGGGCATACGAAGAGCTGGAGAAGGAGCGGCTGATCGATTCGGTCGTCGGCAAGGGGTCCTTTGTCTCCGGCGCCAACCAGGCTTTCATCCGGGAAGCGCGTTTGAGGCAGCTGGAAGAAAAAATGGCTGAAATCATCAAGGAGGCCCGGGCGCTGCAGATCGGACTGGAGGAGCTGCAGGCGCAATTGGCGATTCTTTACGGGCAGGAGGAGGAGTGAGACGACATGAATGTCATTGAAGTGCGCGGATTGGCCAAGCAGTATTCCCGGTTCGCCATGAAAGACGTGTCGCTGGACATCAAGCAGGGCTTCATTACCGGGTTGATCGGACCGAACGGGGCGGGCAAAAGCACGCTGATCCGGATGTTGATGGGAATGACGGTACCGGGCGCGGGGGAGATCCGCATCTTCGGGCAGCCGATGCCCCGCAGCGAAGACGCCATTCGGCAGCGCATCGGCTTCGTCTCGGAGGAGTGCAACTACTACGAGCATTTGACGATTGCCGCGATGAAGCGGGTGATCGCTCCTTTTTACAGGCATTGGGACGAGAAGCGCTTCAATGAATACTTGCATCGGTTCGAGCTTCATCCGAAAGCCAAAATCCGCAGCCTGTCCAAGGGAATGAAGATGAAGCTGTCCCTCTGCTTCGCCTTGTCCCACCGGGCCGAGCTGCTCATTATGGACGAGCCGACGGCAGGGCTCGATCCGGTATTCCGGCGGGAGCTGCTCGATATTTTGGCGGATCTCATGCTGGACGAAGGCCGGTCGATTCTGTTTTCCACGCACATTACGACCGATCTCGACCGGGTGGCGGACTACATTGTGTTTTTGCATCAGGGCAAGGTGGTGTTCAACGAATCGAGAGAACGGGTGTTCGAGAAATACGCGCTGGTGAAGGCCTCCCCCGAGCTGCTCGACCGGGACGTGCGCGGGCTGTTCGTCGGCATACGCGAGACCGCGGTCGGGTTCGAGGGCTTGACCGAGCGGCGGGACGAGGCGGTAAGGCTGTTCGGAAACGAGGCGGTCGTAGAAAGGCCGACGCTGGAGGACATTATGTTTTTTACGGCAAAGGGAGGGCGGCGGCATGATTAATCTGGTGCGCAAGGAGCTTTTCGTTCTAAGCTATTACCATCTGTTTGCCGTATTGTACGTGCTTGTTTTCGGCGTTTTCTTCGAGACGGCCTATTCGACGGTTCTTCTGGCGACGCTCCCGGCGATGATGCTGATGACGTTCGCTTCCAATCTCGAGCTCCGCTCCAAAAGCGAGCTGCTCATCGGCAGCCTCCCGGTGCGCCGGGAGCAGATCGTTCTCGCCAAATACGTTTGCCTGTTCTATTACGTGGCGTTGGGACTCGCTTTGGGCGCAGCGGCGAACCTGATCAATCGGTATGTGCTCGCAAGGGAAACGGATTGGTCGCTCGCTCACGTGTCGATCGGCTTGACGATCAATTTCCTCTTCTTCTCCCTGTACTATCCGTTTTATTACTGGTTTGGGCAAAAGGGAGCGCAGTTCGTCGTGTATGTCGTCCTGTTTCTGGCGACGGTGACCATAGTCGGGTTCAGCGACGTTATGCGGGATCATTTTGACGGAGGCGGGGCCATTGACGGCGGGACGGCGCTGACGGTGCTGCCGCCGATCGGCAGCCTTGCGCTGCTGCTGGTTTCGTACCGGTTGTCCGTCGCCATCTTCCGCAAAAAGGATTTGAACGCCTGAAGCGTTCGCCCTGAAAACGAAGCCGCCCCGCTCGCGGAGAGCGAAGGCGGCTTCGGCCGCAGGGACGGGCTGTTCGGCGCCGGCGGACTTGGGATTTACGGTTCCAGCGGCAGTCCGGCGTGGTCCCGCAGCGCCAACTTGTAATAGCGGTGCGCGATGCCGATATCGAAGGCGGCCATGCCCATCGGGTTGAAAAACACGGGTTCGTCCTCCGGAAACCGGTCAAGCCCGTTTTCGTGAATCGCCTGCTTCAGCGTAACGGCGTCCCGCTCGCTTAAGCCAAAGGCCAGATGCAGCCGCTCGATATCGGTGTTTTCCCGGCACACTTCCCGCCAATCGTCGACGACGACGGCATTCAGCGACCGGACGCTGTGCGGCATATAATCGCGGAGCGACACGTTCAAGAGCAGAGTTCCGGGGGGAGGGGGTTCGTCAATATATCGCTCCGATGCGGTCGTGCAGGTGATGAAGACGTCGGCGTGTCGGTACGCCTCCCGCCAATCGGTCGCGATCGAGACCGATCCGCGGACGTTGTCCGGCACGGAAGCGGGATCGATTCCGCCCGCGTCGAACAGCAGCGTCCATTCGAGCCGATCCGCAAGCAGCGCCTTCAGCATGGACAAGTGGGCCCTGCCGATCGGCCCCCATCCGACGATGCCGGCCGTCACGTTCCGCCCCGGCCGCCGCTTCAGCCAGCTTTGGAGCATGGCGCCGCTGACGGCGGCCGTTCGCAGCGCGTTGAGAAGCCCGCTTTGAAAAATGGCGAGCGGCATTCCGGTACCCGGATCGTTCAGCACGATCGTATTGTGCGCGCGGGGCAATCCGCGCAAGCGGTTGCCCGGAAAGCTCGCGATCCACTTGATGCCGCACGCCCGCAGGTTGCCTCCGACGTAAGCCGGCATGGCGATGATGCGGTTGGCCGGATCGCCAAAGCGCAAATATGGCTTGAGCGGCTGAACCGTTTCGCGGGTTTGCAATAGCGCGGCAACATGCTCGACGGTTTCGACCAGCTTCGGCCAATCGATGCCGAGCTGCCGGATGTCCCGGTCGTTCAAATAGATCATCGGACAAGCCCCTCCGCGGACGCTCCGGGCAGAGCGGACACCCACTTGTCGTCGTATACGGTGTCCAAATACCGGTCGCCCCGGTCCGGGAGAATGGCGACGCAGACCGAATCCGCCGGAATGTCGACCTGCATCCGGCGGATCGCCGTCACGACGCCGCCCGACGACGCGCCGGCGAGAATCGCCTCCGTGTCGCGCAGCTCGCGGCAGCCCGCGACGCAGTCGAGGTCGGTCACGTGGACGACGCGGTCGGCCAGCTCCCGTCGGCACAGCGGCGGTACGATTGCCGCGCCCAGACCGGGCAGGCGGCGCACGGCCGAGCCGCCGCTTTCGAAGATCGCGCTCCCGGCGGCATCCACCGCGATGACGCGCGTGCTCAGGCCCTCGTCGCGCAACCGTTCCGCGCAGCCCCGGAGCGTTCCGAACGTGCTCACACCGCAGAACAAATAGTCGATGCGGTCCAATTCCCGCAAAATCTCCGGCATCGTCGAGCCGTAGTGCGCCAAATAGCTGGCCGGATTGGCATACTGGTTGGGCCAGCAGCAATCGCCGAGCTCCTCTTGCAGCTCGCGAATCCGCTTGATGCGGGCGGGCAAATATTCGCCTGTCAGCGGATCGGGCTCGCGAACCGTCTCGATGCCCGCGCCAAGGCTGCGAAGCGTCCTAAGGTGCGCGGAGGTGGTGCGCGGGTCCACGACGCAGACGAACCGCAGCCCGTAGAACTTGCAGATGAGAGCGAGACTGATCGCCAAGTTGCCCGAGCTCGATTCGATGACGGTCGTTCGGGGGCCGATCAGGCCGCGGTCGATGGCGTCGCGGATCATGCGCAGAGCCGGCCGGTCTTTGGCGCTGCCGCCGGGATTCATCATCTCCAGCTTGGCGTACACCCGGAAAGGCGCGTCCGCGAACATGCGCGCCAGCCGGACGAGCGGCGTCCGGCCAATGGCGGAAAGCAGTCCGTCCAAGGCGTTCATTGGCGGCACCTCAATCGTAATAGATCTTCTTGCGTTTGATCCCGCCGTCCGCCCAGGCGGCCGTCCCGTCATCCTGCGGCACGTATTCCACCTTCAGCGCTTCCAGCAATCCGCCCCGGATCATCGCCCCGATCTCGGGGATGCGGTTCGCAAGTTCCCGCTCGATGGCTGCCAGCCGCCCGAGGTCGCCTATGCCGCCGACGATGCGCACCCGCAGCTTGTTGTCCGCGACGTGCACGCGGACGGCAGCCGAAGGCTCCGCATGGCGGTATACCACGTCCTCGATATCGTACACGCTGATCTTCTCTCCGTGCTTCAGCTCCGGCCCGAGCCGTTTGACGAGCGCCCGAAAGCTCGGGCGCCAGCTCCCGTTCACCCGGATCGGGCGAAAATCGCGCACGACATCGTACGTCACGTAACGCAGGGCGGGAAACATATCGCGCGCAAGCGAGGTCAGCACCAGCACGCATTCGTCTTCCTCCAGCCCGTCCCCCGCGCCGGACAGGGCTTCCAGACCTGCGGAGCCCCGAAAATCCGGCTCGGCCGAAGGCCGCCATCCTTCCGCTTCGATGCCTTCGGCAAACAGATAACGGCCGTGCTCATGGGAGAAGTAAGCGATGGTGCCGATTTCGATCGAGCCGTACGTATCCATGATGTCTTCCGTTCGAATCCCGAGCCGCAACGCGGCTTGCTCCAGCCATGCGGGGGGAGCGGGCTCGCCGACGAGAATGACTTTGCGGATGCCAAGGCGGCTTGGGCGTTCCGCCGCCGCCAGCAGTCGGTCAAGAATGGACGGCATCGTATACAAGACATGCGGCCGTACCGCTTCCAGCCGCTCGAGATGGCGTTCGACCGGAAGCCGAAACGAAACCGATTCGGCCTGCAGGCCGATGCGCGCGAACACGTCTGCCGCCGTATCGGCGGCATGGCCCGTGCCCATATCGGACAATGCCGTGCGCAGGCTGCCAAGCCCGACTTCTTCGCCTGCGCGCAAAAATCGGGCAAAGATGTCGGATTTGATTTCCGCGTAACGCCTTTCGTCCTCGTCGGAATAATAAATCGTTTTCCGATATCCGCTGCTGGTGCCCGACGTTCTGTACGCATGAAGGTTCGGCTGCCGTTCCAGCGGATTGCCGGGCGTGTAGTAGAACCGTTCCAGCGTTTCGGCCGTCAGAAGCGGCAGTTCGGAGAGCGCGGTTGCCGCCCGCGTATGTCCGAGCAGCCGACCGTACCATGGAAAGGCGAGCAGCGTTCGCTCCAGTTTGCGCTGCAATTGCCCGCTGTTCAGCATTCAATTCCCTCCGGCGGTTCAACTAGACCGTTTATCGTCTTCTCCCAGTGTATGTGCCTGCGTTGGGATGGTTCGCCGTTCCGGCTGCTGTGGGCATGCGTACTTCCTTTCGGGGAAAAATCCCATAGGGTAGGGTAAAGGCTTCGCAGACCGGATCGGAGCGGGCCGAGGGGGGAGCGGCGATGAGGAGCAGACGCAGAACGATAACGGACAAATGGACGAAAACCCGGATCATCAAAGGCTCGGCTGCGCTTAAAGCTCATATTCCCGATACGAGGCGGTTGGACAGATGCGCGTTTGAACGAATGCTGAAACGTTACGGCCTCGTCTATGTCAAGCCTGTGAACGGATCGTGCGGAATCGGCGTCATGCGCGCGGAGCGCAGGGGAAGCGAGGGCGTTGCCGTGCAGGCCGGCACGAGGGTTGCGCGGTTTGCGACGAGCGGCCAGGCGTTTCGCTGGATCGTCCGGCGCAAGGGGAAGAGGCCGTACTTGGCGCAGCGGGGCATACGCGTTATACGGATATCGGGAAGGCCGGTCGATTTTCGGGTCGTGATCCAGCGGAACCGCGTCCGCAAGTGGGAGGTGACGGGTATGCTGGCCCGCATTGCCCATCCCCGCAAAGCCGTGACGAACGGAAGTCAAGGAGGCAGCATCCGTTCCGCTCACGAGGTGCTGGTCAGCCAGGCGGGCAGGCGGCAGACCGAACGGCTGATCCGCGGCTTCGCCAGGCTGGCGAGGCTGACGGCGAAGCAATTTGCCCGGTCCTATCCGCGAATGAACGAGCTGGGGCTCGATATTGCGGTGGACGGGAAGCTGAGAAGCTGGATTCTCGAGGTGAATACTCGGCCCGACCCGCGGCCGTTCGTTCTGCTGGACGATCCGTCCATGCTGCGCAGGATTGTCAGGTTGGCGCGGGGCTACGGCCGTATATGCAATCTGAAGGTTACAAAAGCCAAAAAAGGCTGAACCGGCATATCAGAAGCCGGCAAGCCTTCCCGGTTTGCATAATAGAATGAGCCTTGCTTCGGCTAGGAACGCCGAAGCAAGGCCGCTTTATCAGACCGGCTGCCACAACGCCGGAACGTTGGGCGGTTCCCATCCCGTCAGCGACGTATGCGCCTGAATGCAGCGGTATACGACGCCGTTATACGTGACCTGATCGTTAACGCTGTAGGCGACGCCCGGCGCCCACGGCTGCACGCCCGTCGCGGCGTCCGTCGTCGCCGTCACCGCGTTGCTCGCCGGCGAAATATTGCCCGCCGCATCTTTCGCCTGCACCGTGAACGTATAGCTCGTTCCCGGGGCAAGTCCGGCGACCGTCGCCGTCGTTCCGGTCACGTTCACGCTGCTGCCGCCGTACTTGACGATATAGCCCGTGACGCCCACGTTGTCCGATGACGCGTTCCAGGCCAGGCTGACGCTGGTCGACGTTTTGCCCGTCACGCGAAGGTTCGTCGGAGCGGTCGGCGCCGTCGTGTCTCCGCCCGGATCGGGGTTTCCGCCGCCTCCGCCCAGATTGTTGAGATAAGCCCGGTGGCTGTTGGAAAACTGAAAGCCGCTGTACTGGTCCCAATTGATGGACCAGGTCATCAATCCGCGCAGCGCCGGATACCCTGACGGCTTGCGCAGCGTATAGGCGCCGCCGAAGGATTGTCCTTTGATCAAGTAATCCAGCGCTTTCTGCACTTCGGCGGGAGCGGTATACCCGCCGCTGGCCGCTTGCGGCGACGCCGGCAGTCCGATCGCAACCTGATCCGGCCTGAGCGCGGGGAACGTGTTGCTTGCGCTTCCGGCCACCGGGAAGCCTTGCAGCAGCATTTCCGCCATAGCCACGTGGAAATCCGCCGTTCCCTGCGCGTAATTGCGTCCGTCAAGCCCGGTCAAAGGGCCGGAGTTGTAATGCTGGACGTGAATGACGTCCAACTGATCCCGCAGCGCGTAAATGACCGGCAAATACGCCCCCCATGGTCCGCCGTATGCCGACATGCCTCCCTGCACATAGGCCGTTTCCGGCGCCATCGTCAGCACGAAATCCTGGCCGAAGTGCTGGATGATCTGCCGCGTGCCGTCGATCAGGTTCACGATTTTCGGCGTGGTCGGATTGCGGAAATCCGAATCTCCCGGATTCAGGGAAAGCGAGCTTCCTTCCAGATCGATGTCCATTCCGTCGAATCCGTACGTTTCGATGATTTGAATCATCGAATTGACGAACTGCTGCTTTTTGGCCGCATCCGTCAGCTCGACCGTCCCGTTGGCGCCCCCGATGGAGATAAGCACCTTTTTGCCTTGGCTTTGCAAATAGGCGACATCGTCCCGGAACTGCTGAACCGTAGCATTAAAGGGGGCAAAAGCCATGCTTCCGTTTCCGCTGGAGGCAGGCTCCGCAAAGGCAATATTGATGACGTCGAAATTCGCCGATACGTTCCGCAGGCGGATCGAACCGGACCCGTTATCGAAGTTGTGCCAGTATCCGGTCAGGATTTTGCTTGGAAGGGCCGCCGCTTGGGCCGCCGGCAATTGCGGCCGGGTCAGAAACCATGAACCTAGAAGAACAAAGGAAAGCACGATGGCGAAAACGCGTTTCATCCGTTTCTCCTCCTTAAACGTTGATCCGTTTGGAGCAAGTCATCAAGGCATCGCGTTCCGATTCCGCCGGGTTGCCTTGCTTCGGCTAGGAACGCCGAAGCAAGGCCGCTTTATCAGACCGGCTGCCACAACGCCGGAACGTTGGGCGGCTCCCATCCCGTCAGCGACGTATGCGCCTGAATGCAGCGGTATACGACGCCGTTATACGTGACCTGATCGTTAATGCTGTAAGAAACGCCCGGCGCCCACGGCTGTACGCCCGTCGCGGCGTCCGTCGTCGCCGTCACCGCGTTGCTCGCCGGCGAAATATTGCCCGCCGCGTCTCTCGCCTGCACCGTGAACGTATAGCTCGTTCCCGAGGCAAGTCCGCCGACCGTCGCCGTCGTTCCGGTCACGTTCACGCTGCTGCCGCCGTACTTGACGATATACCCCGTGACGCCCACGTTGTCCGATGACGCGTTCCAGGCCAGGCTGACGCTGGTCGACGTTTTGCCCGTTACGCGAAGATTCGCCGGAGCGGTCGGCGCCGTCGTGTCTCCGCCCGGATCGGGGTTACCGCCGCCTCCGCCCAGCAGGTCGCCGCTCAGCTTGTTCAGAAGCGTCCGGTTCCGGTCGCCGCTGAATTCCCAGAACATCGCGCCGCCCAAGCTTCTCGACTGGATAAAGGCGGTTTTGTGGCCCAGAGACTCGGTATCGTCATACGAAATGAAATTGCCGTTCGCCGGGTTGTACAAATAGGGCACCTTGGCCGTGTCGTTCCAATACCGGGTATAGCCGTTCTTGTTGATGTAGTTGTTCTGGAGGTCGGTAAAATCGAAAACGCCGCTTTCCCATGTGCCCGGAGGCGTTCCCGTGCAGCTTCGGTATTGCCCGTTGTTCGCGTTGGCGCAGCCGCTCCAGCCCCTGCCGTAGAACGGAACGCCCAGCACGATTTTGGCGGCCGGCACGCCGGCGTCCAGAAAGCCCTGTACGGCTGCCGCCCCGTTGAACTCCTGCGCATCGGGCACGCCTGCCGCGGAAGCCGCCGGGTCGTAGTAAAGCGGGGCGTTGTGGGCGCTTATGCTCTGCCACCCTCCGTTGAAATCGTAGGTCATGATGTTGATCCAATCGACGATGCCGGCAATATTGGCCAATTCGGTGTTTTGCCTGAAGGACGGGCCGGCTCCCGCGGCGATGGTAAGCAAATAATGCTTTCCGTCCTGCGCCCCGGCCGCATCCAGCTTATTGCGCACCTCCTGCAGCAGCAGCGTGTAATTCCGCTTGTCCTCCGGGCGGTAGCCGTTCCCCGGCAAGCCGCCGCTGACCGGGTATTCCCAGTCCAGGTCGATGCCGTCGAATTGATATTTCCGCAAAAAGTTCACGGCCGAATTCGCGAAATTCTCCCGCGTCTGCTGGGTGGCGGCGGTGTCGGAGAAGCGGTTGGACCACGACCACCCGCCGACGGAGATGATCGTTTTCAGATGGGGGTTGGCCTGCTTCAGCAGGATCAGCTGCTTGAGATTCCCGCGGATCGGATCGCTCCACGAGTCTCCCGGGTTGGTTTGCTGCGCGTCGATCCACGGGTCTCCGAGCACGATCGAACCGTTGGGAACCTGAATCGTTCCGTTCTCGTCCTGACAGGTCCACGTTTGCGGATTCGGTCCCGTCGGGTCGGGATTGCCGTGAATGCCGTTCCAGCAAATGTCCGCGAACGCGTAGTTGATATGGGTCACCTTGGATGCGTCGATATCCCACACGTGATAGGCCCGGCCGTACGCGCCCCAGGAAGGGTAGTACCCTATGATCTTGTAGTTGGATTCGCCGGCAGCCGAAGCCGTCTTTTCCTGAAACGATAGAATGGAAAAAATCAATGAAGCCATAAGGAGCAACGACACGGAAGCACGAAACCGCAGAAACCGGACCCGAACGTTCATTACTTTTCCTCCTTCGATATTTAATGAATTCACCAAAACTATAAATCTCTTTCTTCACCACCTCCTTCAATTCTATTTTCTGTCAAATGATGGAAGATTGAAAGGGATAAATTCATATAACGAGGGGTATAAATCTGAATTTTCAGATAAAATTTAAACGCCTATGGCAGACTTATTGGCAGAATCGTTATAGGGCAAAAACGACGGTCGGCCTTTTAACGAACAAGCATTTCCAGACGCTCCGTCGAACTTGGGATACCCCTTTCCAAGAATCGCGTTGTATCCGAAACGAAAATCGGGAACGGCAAGCCGGCAGCGGCCGAAGTTGGCCGGGATGACGAAGCGGCTGTCATTTGTTCATCGCAACCATGGCTGTAATCGAAGCTCCGGTTATATTGTTACCGTGGTTATAATCGCAACTGTGGCCATGCCGCAACTTCGGCTATGCGTCTATATTAGAAAAAATCCAATCAAATTCACCGCTCAGGCGCCGGCAGCCGGTCTATGTTGGATATATCCAGTCATTTAACCCGTAGAAGCCGAATCGGCAAGGCTCTCGGGTTCTTTCATTGAATAAAATCCAACATACGGCCCGGAAAGGGGCGAAAGGAGTCGGCATCCTGAACAAAATCCAATATAGCTGCCGCTCGGGGGCAATGAGAGATACTAGGCGGACTACATGGCGGGTTAGCCTCGGGGTTGGCGGCAAAGAAGGGTACTGGGCGGACTACATGACGGGTAAGCAGCGAGGTTGGCGGCAAAGAAGGGTAATGGGCGGACTACATGACGGGTTAGCAGCGAGGTTGGCGGCAAAGAAGGGTAATGGGCGGACTACATGACGGGTTAGCAGCGAGGTTGGCGGCAAAGAAGGGTACTGGGCGGACTACATGGCGGGTTAGCAGCGAGGTTGGCGGCAAAGAAGGGTACTGGGCGGACTACATGACGGGTTAGCAGCGAGGTTGGCGGCAAAGAAGGGTACTGGGCGGACTACATGCCGGGTTAGCCTCGGGGTTGGCGGCAAAGAAGGGTACTGTACGGACTACATGGCGGGTTAGCAGCGAGGTTGGCGGCAAAGAAGGGTACTGGACGGGCTACTTGACGGCTGCACGCCGCGGCTCGGGGCCGGGGCGGCTTCCTCCGAACGGAACTTCCGTTGCGAACGGGCCTCGAAGCGGGGAGTCCCCGTCCGTTCCCGTCTTCATGCCCAACGGCAGCGTAGGTTGCCCGTTTGAACGCGGGTTCGCTCATTTGCCGGATCGTGCCCCGACGAAGACGGCTCCGAAGCCGTCCCGAACATGACCTTCAAAAAAAGGTGGCAAATAAGTCGGTCTCAAAAAAAAGCTTGCGCAGCCGTCCCCGAACGCCGCTTCGGGTTGGGCTGCGCAAGCTTTTTGATTCGGTTAGCTAAGTTCCGACTGGTAAGGCCAGAACATACGTCCGGAAAATAAAAAAAGCCGCGTATGCGGATTTTTGACAGACTTTAAGCAGAGGCTCAGCAAATCAACTGAGGGCTAAAACTATATATCCTCGCCATCTATAATATTAGAATAACATGAAGATAAAGAAAAGTCTAGTCTTTTTCTCCAACTTTGGTAAGATTTTTTTGCTCGTCGCGCGGGAGCTTTAAACTGCACAACGAAGGAGGAATCCCTTTGGTTCTGTGGATACTGGCCAAAAGCATGGTCCGAAGCCGGCTTCAATACTCCGCTTCCCATGCGGTAAGAACGGCGGCCAGCGTGATTTTCGGCATGATCTACGTGGCGATCTGGCAAGGCATCGGCGAACAGGATCCCCTGGGCGAGTACGGCACCGAAGGCATGGTCCGATATATCGCCTTCAACCAGGTGATCCTCTGGCTGACGTTTACCCAATACGGACTCGGGCTGGAAGAACGGGTACGGACGGGGCAGATCGCACTCGACCTCGCCCGTCCGGTCCATCTGTTCGTCTTCGCCGCCGGGAGGGAGGCGGGCTCGATCGCCTATAACGCGATATTCACCGCGCTTCCGCTGTTCTTCATCTACGATTGGATGTTCGGACTTGCGGCTCCCCGGGAACCCGCCGTCTGGCTATGGACGGCCGCGGCGCTGCTGATGGCGGTCTATTCCGCCTTGTGCATCGGCTACGGAATCGGCGTAGCGTCGCTGTGGACGGTCGAAGGACGCTGGTTTCATTTGCTGAACTATTCGCTGAATTTCGTGCTGTCCGGGTTTCTGATGCCGCTTCAATGGATGCCGGACTGGCTGCAGGCGGTCGCCTGCGCTTCGCCCTACCCGATCTTTCACTCTGTTCCGGCCGGACTTTATATGGGCAAAGCCGGGCCGGACACGCTGCTCGTTCCGTTCCTCTGGTGCCTTCTGCTTACGGCCGGGGCGCTTGCGGCGACAAAGCTGGTCAGGCGCAAAGTGGAGGTGCAGGGCGGATGACGTGGATGGGCATCTGCTGGCTTTTATACAAAATGAACGTCAAAGCGAGAATGCAGTACCGTCTGAACTTCGTGCTGATGACGATGCTGGCTTCGGTCGTAACGGTCGCGGAATTTCTCGGCCTGGCCGTCGTGCTGAACGCGTTCGGGTCGATCAAGGGCTGGAGCGTATGGGAAATCGGCTACCTGTACGGCGTTCTGATGACGGCCAAGTACGTGTACCGGGCGTTCGGGTCGGCCATCAACAACTTCGAGCCTTACCTGGTGAACGGGCAGCTCGACCAGCTGCTGCTGCGGCCGATGCCGCTGCTGCTCGCTGTCATCACGTCCCGGACGCGGATGGTCGGAGGCGAGCTGCTGCAAAGCTTGACCGTGCTCGGCGTATGCATCGCCCGCCTGTTAAGCGAAGGTCGGGTCACGCCGTGGATTCTGCCGCAGACGCTGTTCATCCTGGCGACCGGCACCGTCATTATGTTCTCCGTCGGCCTTGCGACCGCGGCGATCGGCTTTTGGATTACGCGGGTGGAGGATCTGTCGGTGCTGACGGACAATGCGACGACGACCGCCTGCCAGCTGCCGCTCAGTTTGTTTCCCGATTGGCTGCGGACGCTGCTGCTTGCGGCCATCCCGTTCGGGTTCATCAACTATGTGCCGGCGATGCACATCGTGAAGGGGGAATGGGGCGGATGGACGCTGCCGCTGACCGGCGCCGTCGCGGCTTTGTCGCTGGCGGCCGCCCTATGGTTGTGGAGAATCGGCGTCGCCAAATATCAAAGCACGGGAACGTAACGGTATAAGCGCCATGGCTCAAAAAATCGGGAGTCATATGCAAAAGGGATAGGAGGTACAGGCATGCCATACTGGAAGTGAAAGGGCTCGCCAAAACGTTCCGGACTTCGGTGCCGCGCGAGGGCCGATTCGGCGCCGTCCGTTCGCTGCTTTCCCGGGAGAAGCGGACGGTGCAGGCGGTCAAGCGTCTCGATTTTGCCGTGGAGCGGGGCGAATTCGTCGGCTTTATCGGACCGAACGGAGCGGGCAAATCGACCACGATCAAAATGCTGTGCGGCATCCTGCACCCAAGCGAAGGCGAAGTGCTGGTATTCGGGCGGAGCCCGCAGCGGGAGAGAAGACCGGTCGCCAGACGCATCGGCGTCGTTTTCGGTCAAAGGACGCAGCTCTGGTGGGATTTGCCGCTCAAAGACAGCTTCGCCATCCTGGCGGCGATGTTCCGGCTGACCCGCAGCGAGAAGGAAAGGCAACTGGACCGGCTGAACGAAGCGCTTTCGTTCCGCGATTTCTGGGACACGCCGGTGCGCAAGCTGTCGCTCGGCCAGCGGATGAGGGGCGATCTGGCCGCCGCGCTGCTCCACGATCCGGAGCTGCTCGTGCTCGACGAGCCGACGATCGGCATGGATGCCGGCGCCAAGCGCCAGATCCGGGCGCATCTGAAGTTTTTGAACGAGCATTTGGGCAAAACGGTGCTGCTGACGACGCACGACATGAACGACATCGAGCAGCTGTGCCGCCGTGTGCTCGTCATCAACCGCGGGGAGCTGATCTTCGACGGCGGCATGGCGCAGCTGCGCGGGCGCATCGGCATGCCGACCTTGATCCGCGTTGTCTACCGCCGGGAACCGAAGCTGCCCGATGCGGAGCTGTGGGCATCGCAGCCGCGGCCGTTCCGGATCGCCGGCAGGCGGGAACGGGAACTGACGGTCAGCTGCAACCGCACCGAAACCCGCGTCTTGGACGTGCTGCGCGCCCTCGGCGAATGGGGGGAAGTGGACGATGTGCTGGTGGAGGAGCCGGATTTCGAGGATATCGTCCATGAAATTTATGAACCCGCCAAGTAAAGGCCCCTCTTTGCCAAGCAGCGAAAAAAGAGCGCAAGGGGGTCAGCTTTGAAGCATCGGCTTCACATTTTCGATGACGCCCGCAAGCGCTTTGGCATTTTGCCCGTACATCGTTTTGGCGGCCGGGTCGCGCGTGGCCGAGGCGAACAGCTCGAGATCCGCCTGAACCTTTTTCAGCGTGGACAGCAGCAGCGCCTTGCCCTGAGGGGCCGGCACCCTTATCTTGTCGTCGTACAGATCGACATAAAGCTGCTGGTACGCGTCGACCTGGCCAAGGAACACGTTGTCGAGCGTGACCCCGATTTTCTCCAGCTCCGTCATGAGCCATTCCCGGCTAAGCTGAAGCGTGGCCAGCGGCTCGTCCTGGATTTTGCCGTCCATAATCACGGTTTGCGGCTCGACCTCATTGACGGTGCGGAGGCCGAGCTGGTTGGCCGTAACCGGCTGCTTGTCCTTCTTCAGCAAAACGCTGAGCTCTCCGTTGGTCTCCATCACGGCGAACTCGACATCGGCTACGTTGAACACGCTTTTCGTCCTGAGCTGCTCCAGCATTTCGTCCGCCGTAAGCCGTTCTTTTTTCAGGTTGTCTTCCATAATTTTGCCGTCTTTGATCACAACGCGGCCCTTGCCTTCGAACAAACGCCGCAGCCCTTTGCTGTGCAGCGTAAGCAGTTCGAACACAAAGGGTACGGTAAACCAGACGAGCATGGCGATGGTTCCGTGAAGAAAGTTGGCTTCGACGTCGGTGGAGATGAAGCCGGCCAACTCGCCGAGAATGATGCCGAGCACGTATTCGAAGAACGTCAGCTGCGAGATTTGTTTTTTGCCCAAAATTCTCGTCATGAGAAACAGCATAGCCATCGCGCCTAAAGAGCGCCAGACGATTTCGTAGTTATTCGGCACCGTTATCCCCCTTTCGGCTCAGTCTGCCGCCGCTTGAGGCGCTTCGATCGCCACCGCGTGCGCGATGCAGGGAATCGATTCTCCCTGCTGCACCGCCAGCGGGGACAGCAGGGCGCCGGTCGCCACGACCAGAACGCGCCGCAGCTCCTGTTTGCGCAGCTTTTTGAGAATATGCCCGTAGGTGACGACCGCGGAGCAAGCGCAGCCGCTTCCCCCGGCTTGAACCATCTGCTTGCCGTAATCGTAAATCATCATCCCGCAATCGCGGAATCGGGTTTTGTGCATCGGAATCCGGTGCTTTTCGAAAAGATCGCAGGCGATCTCGTAGCCGACCTTGGCCAAGTCGCCCGTCACGATCAGATCGTAGTGGTCCGGTCCGACGCCGAGATCCCGGAAGTGGGCCGTAATCGTATCGACCGCCGCCGGCGCCATCGCCGCCCCCATGTTGAACGGGTCCTTGATGCCCATATCGACGATGCGCCCGATCGTCGCCGCCGCGACGACGGGACCTGCGCCGGCCTCGGCGACGACCGCCGCGCCGGCGCCCGTCACGGTGTACTGGGCGGTCGGCGGCTTCTGCGAGCCGTATTCGGTCGGATAGCGGAACTGCTTCTCGCTGCTGGAGTTATGGCTGCAGGTGGCCGCCAGCGCGTATTTTGCGCCTCCGGTGCTGACAAGGTACGAAGCGACCGCCAAGCTTTCCATCGAGGTCGAGCACGCCCCGAACACGCCGAGATAAGGGATCGTGAGCGTGCGCGCGGTATAGCTCGAGCTTGTGATTTGGTTCATCAGGTCCCCGCCCACGTAGAACTGCACTTGGTCATTGGTGAGGCCGGCGTTCCGAATGGCCAGCTTGGCGGCTTCCTCGAGATAGGTTTGCTCCGCCTGTTCCCAACTGTCCTGGCCGACGAGCGAGTCGCCGTGCACGATGTCGAAGTCGTTGGCGAGCGGCCCCCTTCCTTCGAAAGGTCCGACGACCGTCGCCGTCCCCGCAATGACCGGCTTCCGGTGAAATTTCCAGCTTTGGTGTCCCTTTAGCATGCCGTTCAGCCTCCGCACACCAACAGTCGTATGATGGCCACCACAAAGGCGGCGGTCGTCCCGAAGACGATCACGCAGCCGGCCAGCTTAAACATATTGTTCCCTACGCCCAGCACAAGACCTTCGCTCCGGCTCTCGATCGCCGCGGACGCCATCGAGTTGGCGAAGCCGGTGACGGGTACGGCCGAGCCGGCTCCGGCCCATTGGCCGAACTTGTCGTATACGCCCAGGCTGGTCAGCAGCACCGACAATATAATCAGGATGGCGACGGTCGGATCTCCGGCTTTTTTCTCGTCCCAGCCGCCCCAATGCACAAGCGCCTGCTGAATGCATTGTCCCAGCAAGCAGATCGATCCGCCTACCACGAAAGCCCGCGCCGAATTGCGCAGAACCTTTCGGGAAGGCTCGTGCTTCCAGGCCAAAATTTGATATTCGCGCTGGACAGGGGTCAGCTTTTTCGTTTTGCTGTTTCCGATGGTCCTCAGTCCCCCTTATGACGGCTGAATCTCCTTTTTGAGGATGCCACCAAACGGGATTTTTACGATAACAAATATTACCTGACCGAAAACGTATGAAGATCGGCTCCTTTAGGAAACATGAATGAGGGTTTCGCTATGCAGGAGCCGCCTATGTTCGCGGATAGCCGCGAAGCGTTCGCGCGCTTTGATTAATTCGAAGGAGGAAAGAACATGACGATCGCATCCCAAGTCAAAACCTGTCTCGCCTCGCTGAAGAGCGCCCAAGCCAGCCTGGAGCAATTCGCTCTCGGCACGCAGAATCAGGAAGCCAAAACGCTGTTTACCAACGCGGCTGCCCAAACGCAGCAAATCGTGCAGCAAGTGGAGACGCGCGTTCAGCAATTGGAAAACGAAGAGCCTCAATACAAAGGGTTCTGATCGTGTAACGGGGGGCTTAAGCGCCATGCGCTCGGCCCCTTTTTCGTACATGCCGGAGCAACCCCAAAATCCTTCCTGAAAGGGGAATTCAACTTGCGCGCTTATCGGATGGCCGCCGCGCTTGCCGTTTTGGCGGCGCTGCTGTTTTCGACGGGCTCGGGTTTGCCTTTCGCCGCCGCGGAGGCTCCTTACAACCGGGCGTATTATGAATCGCGGGGCGAAGTCGTGTGGGAAGTGCCCGGAAACGAGAAGCTCGTGGCGCTGACGTTCGACGACGGACCGGACCCGGAGGATACTCCGCGCATTTTGGAGTTGCTGAAACGGTACGGCGCCCGGGCGACTTTTTTTGTGATGGGCAAAAAAGCGGTTCAGCATCCGGACATCGTGCGCCGCGAAGCGCTTGAGGGACATGAGGTGGCCAACCATACGTTCTCGCATCTCGTGCTCCGGCGTTCCGTTCCTTCCGGCCGGATCCGCGAGGAAATTGTGGCGACTCAGGAGGCGGTTGCCGCGGCGACCGGACAGGCTCCGCAGCTGTTTCGCCCTCCGGAAGGCGTATTCGATCCGCACGTGCTGGAAGTGATCAAGCGGGAAGGGCTGCAGACGATCATGTGGTCGTGGCATCAGGATACGCACGATTGGTCGCGGCCCGGGGTCAACCGGATCGTAAAGACGGTGCTTGGACATATCCGCAACGGAGACATCATTTTGATGCACGACTATGTACATGGACCTACGCAAACCGTCGACGCGCTGGCCCGCATCTTGCCGAAGCTGACGGACGAGGGCTACCGGTTCGTGACCGTTTCCGAGCTGCTGAACCGAAGCCGGCTTGTCGATAAAAATAACGATTGACATAGAAGGTGAGAACGATTATCATTTTTTTGTAACGCATGAAGAATGAGAATTATTTTCATTTATAAACGTTTTAGCGGAGGAGTGGATTTTTCCATGTCGCGGTTAAGCGCAAAACAGTTGTCTCTGGGTTATGGAAACAGACGCATTGTGGAGGAACTGAATTTGCTTGTTCCGGACGGAAAAATCACCGCTCTTGTCGGCTCCAACGGCTCGGGGAAATCGACGATTCTGAAGGCGATGGCGCGGATTCTGAACCCGCTTGGCGGCGGCGTCTATCTGGACGGCAAGCTGATTCACCGCCAGCCGACCAAAGAAGTGGCGAAGCAGCTGGCCATTCTTCCGCAGAATCCGACCGCTCCCGAGGGACTGACGGTTCGCGAGCTGGTATCCTTCGGCCGCTATCCCCATCAGAAAGGATTAGGCACGCTGACCGCGGAAGATTGGAAGATGGTAGACTGGGCGCTGCAGGCGACCAACATGTCGGCCTTCAGCGAACGCGCCGCCGACCAGCTGTCCGGCGGCCAGCGGCAGCGCGCCTGGATCGCGATGGCGCTCGCTCAGGGCACGGACGTTCTGCTGCTGGACGAACCGACGACGTTTCTCGATATGGCGCACCAGATCGAAGTCATGATGCTGCTCGAGAAGCTGAACCGAGAGCAGAAGCGCACGATTATTATGGTCGTGCACGACCTCAATCACGCCGCCCGCTACGCGCATCACCTCGTCGCGCTCAAGCAGGGCGCAGTGCTCTACGAGGGCAAACCGGAAGAAGTCATGACGCCGGAAATGCTTCGCGTCGTATTCGGCATCGACGCCGACGTCATCCCCGACCCGAGGTCGGGAACGCCGATGTGCCTGCCTTATGGCCTTGCGCCGGATGCGTGGGCCGATTCCGCGGTCCCGCAACCCGAAATGCAGGAGCGCATCGCCGCTGCCGGCCGGCCTGTGGAAGCCGTCGGCTAAGCCGCCAAACGAACCCCCATTCAAAGGTTGCTCCCCCCAACGGACGGAGCAGCCTTTTTTTACGTTTGCATTATAGGCGCATTCCGGGTTCTTCCGTTTCGTCCGTACGTTCAAGCCCCATCATCGTCAACGTATCGATCCCGCATCGATTTGTCATTTGATTGGCATCCCAGTAAAATATAAGTAATTCAGACCGAGAGTCCGCACAAAGCGCGCCTTGCATCTTCGACAGAACTCGCAGGAATGAAAGCGCTATAAATGGATTTGGCGCAAAAAGCAAATTGCGGAATTCCCCGCATGAAGCGTAGCTTATTCATTTCGGGAGACGGAGGCTGCAAGATGATCACGAACCAAGAAGCGAACGATCAGGCGGCTGCCATTGCGGAGCGGATTGCCGCGGCGGTCGTTGGAAAATCCGATGTCGTGGAGCATCTGCTGATCGCCCTTCTCGCGTCCGGCCACGTCATTTTGGAGGATGCGCCGGGGACCGGCAAGACGCTGCTCGCCAAGTCGATGTCGAAGACGCTGGATTGCGAGTTCAAGAGAGTTCAATTCACCGCGGATCTGCTTCCCTCCGACATTACGGGCATCAACTTTTATAACCAGCGGTCCGGCCGCTTTGAGCTCCGCAAAGGTCCGGTATTCACGAATATTCTGCTTGCCGACGAATTGAACCGCGCCACTCCGCGCACGCAATCGAGCCTGCTCGAGTGCATGGAAGAGCGCCAAGTGACGATCGACGGGGATACGTACCCGCTGGAGGCGCCTTTTCTCGTTATTGCCACCCAGAACCCGATCGAGAACCAGGGGACGTTTCCGCTGCCCGAGGCGCAGCTCGACCGGTTCATGATGCGCATCTCCGTCGGCTATCCGACGGCGGAGGAGGAGAAGGAAATCTTGCGGCGCTACTCCGTCCGCGATCCGCTTCCCGATCTGAAGCCGGTCGTCGACAAGCCCCGCCTGTTTCAATTGCAAAGCCTTGTGCCCAAGGTTCGGATCGGCGACGAGCTGCTCGATTATCTGCTTGCGATCGTGGCGGCGACTCGCCGGCACGAAGAGCTGGCCA
Organism: Cohnella laeviribosi DSM 21336; assembly: GCF_000378425.1. Taxonomy (GTDB): domain Bacteria; phylum Bacillota; class Bacilli; order Paenibacillales; family Paenibacillaceae; genus Cohnella; species Cohnella laeviribosi. The sequence continues at coordinate 63,858 of NZ_KB899823.1, forward strand.
GCGGCGCCAGCCCTCGCGGAAGCCTTCATTGGGCGAAGGCGGCGCAAGCGCGCGCCCTGCTTCGCGGGCGCGATTATGTGGTGCCCGACGATCTCAAATCGCTTGCCGGTCCGGTGCTGGAGCATCGGCTTGTGCCCAGGGACGGCTTCGGCTTCGGGCGCGAACAGACCCGCCGGCTGCTGGACGACATCGTCGCGAGCGTCCCCGTCCCTTCCGAACCGGGACTGGAGCGGGGATTCAGCCGATGACGATCGTCTGGCTGCTTGCCGTGTTCGGAGGCATTTACCTTTTGCAGCACGGGCTGTACCGGATTTGGGGCAAGCGCGGCATCGCGTATGAGCGTTCCTTCAGCAAACCGTACGTCTATGCGGGCCAGACCGTTGTCATGACCGAGGAGATCGTCAACCGCAAGCTGCTCCCCATACCCTGGCTGCGGGTGGAGACGGTGATGCCGTCCATGCTCCGGTTTCCGAACCGGAGCGCGGAAACGGCGATCAGCTCGGGCCAACTGCTGCAGCACCACGCCAGCCTGTTCAGTCTGCCGCCGTTTACGAGGGTGGTGCGCAGGCACGAGGTGCTATGCGTCCGCAGAGGCATCTACCGCGTGCCGAGCCTGGCTTGCACGTTCGGAGATCTGTTCGGTACGGCATTCGGCGCGATGGATTTGAAAACGAACTGTTCTATCGTGGTGTATCCCCGCGTGAAGGACGCTGCGGAGCTGCCGCTGCCGGCCCGCAGGTTCATGCAGAGCGCGCTTGGCATGCCCGAACTGTTTCTGGAGAATCATCACCATGTAGCCGGCGTCCGCGCATACCGGAGCGGAGACTCGCTGCGCCAAGTGAACTGGAACGCGACGGCGAAGACCGGCCAGCTTCTGGTCAACAAGCGCGAGACGATGCTGGATAACGAAGCGACCGTTATTCTGAACGCCGAGCTGATGGATGACGCCACAAACCGGCGCATGCCGCCGGAGGCGTTCGAGGAGGCGCTCAGCTATGCCGCTTCCGTCATCCGCCATATCCAGAACAGCGGGGGGAAGGCCGGGCTCGTGTATAACGGAAAAAGCGCCGACGAGCATCAGGCTCCGCTGCGCGTGCCGCCGCAGGCGGGAAGCGGACAGTTGCTCCGGATTTTACGCTTGATGGCCGGCTTTGAACCCGTCGTCCGGCGCGAGCTTTCGCACGTGCTCGAAGAACTGCTCGCTTCCGGTTTGCGGCGCGCGAACGTGCTGCTCATCTCGGCGTTTTTGACGCCCTCTCAGGAGCGCATGATCGAACGGCTGCGCCGGGCGGGCAACCGCGTCGAGACGCTGGTGCTGTACCGGGAACGGAGGGCGGGAGCATGAGCGAAAACGCGGCCGGAGACTTGAATGAAAGCCCGGACGGAATCGGACAAGGGGCGATGGAAAGAAAAGAAAAACGTAGGGTTTCGCTGCTCGGCGCCGCCGCGCAGACGTGGGTGTGGCTGCCGGTGACGATCGCGCTTGCGGAGACGGCCGGAACCGGACCGCTGCCGCATCGCCTCGCCGTGGCGGCAGGCGCCTTGCTGCTGGCCGCCGTGCTGGCGGTCGTGCGTTTTTTGCCGCCATGGGCGGTTTATTTCGGGTTATTCGGCGCGGTGATCGCCGTGCTGGCGGGAGCCGTTCTTTACGCGAACGCCGCTTTGCTTCCGCCGGCTCTGTTCATCGGCGTCATCGCCTGGCAGCACAGACGGCCGCCGGGATGGCTCGCCATCGGCGGGACCGGGGTGGCCGTGAACGCCGTCGCGCTGATCGCGGCCAAGTGGACGGCGGAGCTTGAACCGTATCGTCTGTTTTTTACGTTATCGGGCATCTTCTGGTTCGTCGTGCTGATTGCCGCAGGGCACAGCAGGCAGCTTGAGGCGGCGGGGCTGCAGCAGCACATCGTCACCCGCGCGGTAGCGGCCGCCAACCGCAACTATTTGGCCGGCCTGATCGCAGCCGTTCTGGTTGTCTTTTTGCTGACGAGCGGGCTATCGTTATGGCACGAGATCGTCCGTTACCTGAACCGGCTTATTCCCGAGCCCGGCGGCTCCACGCCGCCGGAGGCGGCGCAGCCGGCCATGCCGCCGCTGCCGGAGGGCCTGTTCCCCGAGGAAGGGTCCGCTTCCCCCGAATGGTGGCATAAGCTGCTCGATATCGTCTCTTATGCCGTCGCCGGAGCGGCGGGAGCCTTTCTTCTATGGCTGCTGCTGCGTCACTTTTTTCTTAACCGCAGCTGGTATCGAGCGGCGCTGGGGCGGCTGAAAGCGCTGCTGGCCCGGTTGTTTGCCCGCCGGGAGCAGCCGCCTGCGGAAGGGTACAGCGAGGAGCGGGAAAGCCTCCTCGATATCCGCAAGGCGTTCCGGGAGCTGCGTCTGGCCGGCCGCGGGAATCGGGGCGGCAAAAGGCTGAGCCGTACGGAATGGGAGAAGCTTGCCGCGGCGGATCGAGCCAGGCGGCTCTACGAAGATGCCGTCCTCTCCGGAATCCGGGCCGGCTACCGCCACCGCGCCTCCTATACGCCTGCGGAAACGCTGGACCACTTATCCGCCTGGCTCGAGGCTTCCTCTTTGGAAGCTCCGGACGCAGGCGGGCGCGGGCTGCGCGATTGGCTGAGGGGGAGCAAACGGCGCCTTCTTGCGGCGTACGAGCTGGTTCGTTACGGCGGCCGGGAGCCTTCCGCGGAGGAACTGCGAGCCATCGGCGGCGATTATCCGTGGGAGCGGAACCGGCAGCGGAACGGCGCGCAAAAATAACTCCCATCCTCCATTGAACCCCAGACGGGACAATAGCTTGCGAATGCTTTTCGTTCGCAGGCTTGTTTTCGGCTTCAAAAAAAGTTGCATTAGGTAAAAATAATTGTATAATATTAAAAAAGAAGCGTTAATAAAAATATTAGTCGTACAGGAAACTTATTTAGTGAAGGACAATATTATGAATCGTACAGGGGAGTGGAGAAGGATGAAGCGAAGACTCAGCGCTTCCGTCAAGCGGTTAATCTTGCTGGTTGTGTTTCTGACGATGGTCCTGCCCGTGATGGCGGCTTGCGGCAGCGGGGAGACAAGCGAAGGAGCGGGTAAAGGAGAGGGCAAAGGACGGCTTCGGGTGACGGCGACGACCGGCATGATCGCCGATGCGGCGAAAGAGGTCGGGGGCGACTATGTCGAGGTTGTCGGCCTCATGGGTCCGGGCGTCGATCCGCACTTGTACAAAGCGTCGCAAGGCGATATCGCCAAGCTGGAGCAGGCCGACGTTATCTTTTACAACGGGCTGCATCTGGAAGGCAAGATGACGGACATTCTCGTGCAGATGGCCAAAAGCCGCACCGTCGTGCCGGTGACGGAGAACATTCCCGAAGACCGTCTCCGCATTCTCGACCAGGAAACCGAAGACCCGCACGTCTGGTTCGACGTCAGGCTCTGGATGATGGCCGTGGAGAAGATCCGCGATACGCTGATCGAGGCCGATGGCGAGCACAAGGCGGCATATGAGCAAAACGCAGCCGCCTATCTGAAGGAGCTTGAAGAACTCGACGCATACGTGAAGGAGCAAATCGCTTCGATTCCGGAAAAAAGCCGGGTTCTCGTGACGGCGCACGATGCGTTCGGCTACTTCGGCGACGCCTACGGCATGGAGGTCGTCGGTCTGCAGGGCATCAGCACGGCATCGGAATACGGCTCCAAAGACGTGACGGCGCTGCGGGACCTGATCGTCGAACGCGGCATCAAGGCGGTGTTTGTCGAATCGAGCGTTTCGTCCCGGTCGATCGAAGCGGTGATCGAAGGCGCGCGGCAAAAAGGGCATGAGGTCGTCATCGGCGGGGAGCTGTTCTCCGACGCGATGGGGGCCGAAGGCACGCCGGAAGGAACGTACGTCGGCATGGTTCGCCACAATGCGGAGACGATCGCGAACGCGTTGAAATAATGGATGGGGAGGTTGGATCGATGACGAACCGAAATCGGAACGTTCCGCCGCTTGCGGTCTCCGGGCTGACGGTGGCCTACCGGAAAAAGCCGGTGCTGCGGGATGTGACCTTCGAGATCGACGAGCGGCAGCTGGTCGGCATCATCGGCCCGAACGGCGCAGGCAAGTCTACGCTGATCAAGGCGATTCTGGGGCTTCAGCCCGCATTGTCCGGAGAGGCGCTTATTTACGGCAAGCCCTATAAGGTAAACCGGAAGCTGGTCGGCTATGTGCCGCAGCGCGAATCGGTCGATTGGGATTTTCCGACGAGCGCGCTGGATGTGGTCATGATGGGCCGATACGGACATTTGGGACTGTTCCGCCGCCCCGGCGCCAGAGAGCGGGAACTGGCCATGGATTGCCTCGATAAGGTCGGCATGGCCGACTTCGCCCACAGGCAGATCAGCCAGCTGTCCGGCGGCCAGCAGCAGCGGGTGTTTCTCGCCCGGGCGCTCGCCCAGGACGCGACGCTGTATTTTATGGACGAACCGTTTGCGGGCGTGGACGCGGCCACGGAGAAAGCCATTGTGACGCTGCTGAACGAATTGAAGCGAAACGGCAAAACGGTGCTCGTCGTTCATCACGATCTGGCGACGGTGGCGGACTACTTCGATTCCGTATTGCTGCTGAACGGCGAAGTAATCGCCTGCGGGCCGACCGAGACGACCTTCACGCCTGAGCGGCTGCAGCAGGCTTACGGCGGCAAGCTGGCTTTCGTCGCCCGCTCGGAGCGGGAGCCGGCCGGCGCCGCCGGAAACGGGAGGTGAGCGGCATGCTGAACCTGCTGACGGATCCGAACCTGAGATGGATTCTGCTGGGCAGCATGCTGCTCGGCCTGAGCGGCGGCGTCATCGGGACGTTCTCGTATTTGCGGAAGCAAAGCCTGATCGGCGACACGCTGGCGCATGCGGCGCTTCCCGGCATCTGCATCGCGTTCATGCTGACCGGCGTCAAATCGGTCGGACTGTTTCTGGTCGGGGCGCTGCTCGCCGGGGCGGCGGCTACGTTAAGCGTCACGCTGATCACGCGGTATTCGCGAATCAAGCCCGACGCGGCCATGGGCATTGTGCTGTCGCTGTTTTTTGCGGTCGGGATCGTGCTGCTGACCCGGATTCAACATTCTTCGTACGGCAACCAAAGCGGACTCGACAAATTCCTGTTCGGCCAGGCGGCTTCGATGACATCTTCGGACCTGTATACGCTGGGCGGAGTCGCGCTCCTGCTCGTCATCGCTTGCGGGCTGCTGTACAAGGAGTTTAAATTGCTGTGCTTCGACCCCGGCTACGGCCGCGGGCTCGGATTTCCGATGGGCCTTCTGGAGCAGCTGCTTCTCGGACTGACGACCGTCGCCGTCGTGGTCGGCATTCAGGCGGTGGGCGTGGTGCTGGTCGCGGCCCTTCTGATCACGCCGGCCGTTTCCGCCCGCTACTGGACGGACCGCCTCGGCGTCATGACCGTGCTTGCCGGCCTGTTCGGCGCGCTCAGCGGCGCCGCGGGGGCCTGGATCAGCTCCGGCGTCAGCCAGCTTCCGACCGGGCCGATCAGCGTGCTGGCGGCAACCGCCTGCTTTGTCGCGTCCGTGCTGTTCGGACCGCGGCGGGGCCTTGCGGCGAAGCTGCTCGGCCGCAGGTCGGCAAGGCGCAGATGGCTGGCGGAAAGCGCGGGCGTCGCCGCCCGGGCGAACATCCAGGCCGCCATGCAAGCAACCGCTCAAGCGGCCGTTCTGACGGACGGTCAAGCCAACGTGCATGACAACGCCCATCCTAACGTCCATTCCGCGGCTCACGCCAACGAAAGGGGGGCTTCGGTATGAGCGGCTTCTGGATTATGCTGACCGGAGCGCTCGTCGCAACCTGCTGCGCCGTTCTCGGATGCTTCCTCGTCCTCCGGCGCATGGCGCTTGTCGGTGACGCCATCAGCCACGCCGTTTTGCCCGGCATCGCCATCGCTTTTCTGGTCAGCGGTTCCCGCGGCTCCTTTTTCATGCTTCTCGGGGCGGCGCTGGTCGGCTTCGTCGCCGTGTTTCTCATCCAGCTGTTTCAGTCGGGCGGCGTGCAGAGCGACGCCTCGATCGGGGTTGTGTTTACCGCGCTTTTCGCCGTCGGCGTCGTGCTGATCAGCCTGAACGCGCGGAACATCGATTTGGATCTGGACTGCGTCCTGTTCGGGGAAATCGCCTACGTCCAATGGAATACGCTTGAGTTCGGCGCCCTGTCGCTGGGGCCGAAAGCGGTCTGGCTGCTTGGGCTGACGCTGCTTGTCATCGCGGCCGTCGTTTCCCTGTTTTACAAGCAGTTCAAGCTGTGCGCGTTCGATCCCGCGCTGGCGGCTGCGCTGGGCATTCCGGTCGCCGTCTTCCATTATCTGCTGATGGGGCTCGTGTCGATGGCGACCGTCAGTTCGTTCGAAAGCGTCGGCGCCGTTCTCGTCGTCGGCTTGCTCGTCATTCCGCCGGCCGCCGCCTATTTGCTGACGGACCGTCTCGGCACGATGATCGGCCTGGCGGTCGTCATCGGCATCGTCAGCTCGGTCGCCGGCTATGGGGCCGCCGTCTGGCTCGACGCTTCCATCGCCGGCTGCATGGTGTGCGCGGCGGGCGTGCAGTTTGCGCTCGCGTTTCTGTTTTCGCCGTCGCACGGCCTGGTCACCCGCCGCCGCCGGCTTCGCGCCGCCGCGCTTGGAGGACGGGCGGGTTAAATGGCTGGTTTACCATGGAAAGGGCGCCCTGGGCAAGGGCGCCCTTTCCGTTTGCCGGGACCGGAGTCCGCGCATTCAAATTCGGCTCCGCCTCGCCTTCCGGACAGAAAAATGTGGTAAGATAGAATGGAAGTCCGATCGGCCTGGCCGATTTGCTCCCGCAACGCTGTCAGGAACGGGATTGCCTGCGGAATTCCCGCGGCGACATCCGGGTGATCTTCTTGAACGTTTTGCCGAAATGCGAGAAATTGTCGAAGCCGACGGACGAGGCGATTTCGGCGATCGTCGCGTCGCTGTCCCGCAGCAGGCGCTGCGCTTCTTTGACGCGGGTGAGAATCAGGTAGTCGGAGAAGGTGAAGCCGGTCACTTCTTTGAACATGCGGCTCAGGTAATACGGGCTGATGAAGAAGCGTTCGGCAATCCCGCCCAGCTTGATCGGCTCGTGATAGTGCTCGTTCAGGTAGCGCACGACTTCGGAAATTTTGGCGTGCAGCGGCGTGGCGTCGAGGATCGGAGCCGGTTCGTTGTTTTGCAGGTAGCGGGCGGTCGCAAGCAGCAGGTCGACGATCGCGGCGGCAGGCACCAGCTCGAAGCCCGGAGGCTTGTGGCGGATTTCGGTTACCATCCGGCGGATGATCGAAGCGACGGTCTTCTGCTCGGCGAGCGGCAGCCGGATGACGTGGCTTTTTTGCTCGAACGGGCTGAGCAGCAGTTTCGCGTGGGGGCCGCCCCTTTCGCGAATGAAAGCATCGCCGAAATGGATGACGACTCGCTCGTGGCCGGGTTCGCCCGTTTGCAGCGTTTTGTGCAGCTCGTTTTTGGCGATGAAGACAAGGTCGCCCTGCTCTACCGTATACGTGCGGTCCTTGACGAAGTAAATCCGCTTGCCCGACAGCAGGTAATAGATTTCATAGTAGGCATGGAAATGGTCGTTTTGCATCGTATAAGGCCCGCTGCGTTTTACATATTCCACGAAGTGGTCGGTTTCGGAGCCGTAATGGCACGTTTCCAATTCGGCGGGAGACGGCAATGGGCAGTTCTCCTTTCGTAAGCGCTTCTTTATGGCAAGATATGCGGGGTTGTTGTGAAAAAAGGCATGATTTGAGCAGAATTATAGCATTTCATTGCGTTAGAATAAAAGCAAATCCCGCGTAACGAGAGGAGAACGACGCATGTCTGCTGACAAAAAGAAATACGTGCTCGTCGGAACGGGCGGAAGAGCCGAATTTTTTTACGGAGCGATTGCGAGCGATTTCAGGGAAACGTCGGAATTGCTTGCGTTTTGCGACATCAACCAGACGCGCATGAACTATGCCAACAAGCTGCTGGTGGAAAAATACGGCTATTCCGCCGTCCGCACGTACCGGTCCGACGAATTCGACCGCATGATCGAGACGGAGAAGCCGGATGCGGTCATTGTCACGAGCGTGGACCGCACGCACCATACGTATATCATCCGGGCGATGGAGCTGGGCTGCGACGTCATTACGGAGAAGCCGATGACCGTGGACGAGAAGAAATGCCAGGAGATTCTCGACGCCGTCGAGCGGACCGGCCGCAACGTCCGCGTCACGTTCAATTACCGCTATGCGCCGCACCATACGAAAGTCCGGGAGCTGATCGAATCCGGCGTCATCGGCAAGGTCAATGCCGTGCATTTCGAGTGGCTGCTCAACACGCAGCACGGCGCGGATTATTTCCGCCGGTGGCACCGTGACAAGCGAAACAGCGGCGGCCTGCTCGTGCATAAGTCGACGCACCACTTCGACCTGGTCAACTTCTGGATCGGCTCGCAGCCGGAGACGGTGTTCGCGTTCGGCGACCTGCTGTTCTACGGACGCGAAAACGCCGAGCAGCGCGGCGTTACGAAATTCTACGACCGCGCCACCGGCAACCCGAACGCCGAAGGCGATCCGTTCGCGCTTCATCTGGACCGCAACGAGCATTTGAAAGCGATGTACCTGGACGCGGAGCACGAGGACGGCTACCGCCGCGACCAAAGCGTGTTCGGCGACGGCATCAGCATCGAGGACACGATGGGCGTGATCGTCCGCTACCGGAACCAGGCGATTTTGACGTATTCGCTCACCGCCTATGCGCCTTGGGAGGGCTATCGGATCGCGTTTACGGGAACCAAGGGACGCCTGGAGCTGGAAGTGGTCGAAAAGTCGTACGTCAATTCCGGCGGGGAAAAGGCGGACGAAGGCGCGCTGAAAGGCATCCGCTTTACCGTGCTTCCCATGTTCGGGGCTCCGTATACCGTCGAATTCGAAGAAGGCCAGGGAGGCCACGGCGGCGGCGACCCGGTGCTGCTGAACGATCTGTTCGGCGTGCCGGTGCCCGATCCGTTCCATCGCGCGGCGAACCATATCGACGGCGCAAAATCGATTTTGACGGGCATTGCGGCCAACCGTTCCATCCGCACCGGACTGCCGGTGAAGATCGACGATTTGGTGAAGTTCCGCAGCTGAGAGCCGGTGCGGCGGGCGCAGCGGCGTCCGCTTCGTCCGCCCGCGGCGGCGACCCGCCGGTCTCCGGGAGCAGGGGCAGTATAAATACACGCCCGACGGGGCGCGAAGGAGACGATGCCGATGAAACCGTTTTTGGATGATAACTTTCTGCTGTCGAACGAAACGGCGGTCAAGCTGTATCACGACTATGCGGCAAAAATGCCGATCATCGATTACCACTGCCATCTAAGCCCTAAGGAAATATACGAGAATCAGACGTACGGCAATTTGACCCAGGTCTGGCTGTACGGGGACCATTACAAATGGCGGGCCATGCGCACGAACGGGGTGGAGGAGCGCTTCGTGACGGGCGGAGAGGGCGTCTCCGACTACGACCGCTTCCTGGCGTACGCGAAGTCGCTGCCGGCCGCCGTCGGCAATCCGCTGTACCATTGGTCTCATCTGGAGCTGCGCCGCTACTTCGGCATTGAGGAGATCATCAACGAGAAAAATGCGCCCGTCATCTGGGAGAAGGCAAACGCCCAATTGGCCCAGGGCGGATTTTCCGCCCGCGACCTGATCGTGAAGTCGGGTGTCGAAGTCGTCTGCACGACCGACGATCCGGTCGATTCGCTCGAATACCATCGGCTCATTCGGGACCTTCCCGACTTCAAGGTGAAGGTGCTGCCGTCGTTCCGGCCGGACAAGGCGCTCGAAATCCGCCGCGCCACCTTCCTGCCCTGGCTGGCTCAACTGGAACAGGCGGCCGGCACGAAGGTGGGCGATTACGACGCGCTGCTGTCGGCGCTGTCCGAGCGCATCCGGTTTTTCCACGAGACGGGTTGCCGGGTGTCCGACCATGCGCTTGACGTGATGGGCTATGCCGAAGCGACCAGGGACGAAGCGGCCGCCGTCTTTGCCAAAGCGCTGTCCGGCGAACCGATCAGCGATGAGGAAGAGCGGAAGTACAAAACGTTCACGCTGCTGTTCCTGGGCCGGAAGTATGCCGAGCTCGGCTGGGCGATGCAGTTTCATATGCATGCGCACCGCAACAACAACAGCCGCATGTTCGCCAAGCTCGGACCGGATACCGGCTTCGATTCGATTTACGACGGTCCGGTCGCCCATGCGCTTGTCCGTCTGCTCGATGCGCTGGAGCAAGATGACGTGCTGCCGCGCACCATCGTGTACTCGCTCAATCCGAACGATCTTTACACGCTCGGAACGGCGATCGGCAGCTTCCAGGGCGGCGGCATTCCGGGCAAAATCCAGCTTGGCTCGGCATGGTGGTTCAACGACACGAAGGACGGCATGATCGACCAGCTTAAGGCGCTGGCGAATACCGGGCTTCTCGGCCGGTTCGTCGGCATGCTGACGGATTCGCGCAGCTTCTTGTCGTATACGCGCCACGAGTATTTCCGCCGGATTTTGTGCAATCTGCTCGGCGAGTGGGCCGAGAACGGAGAAGTCCCCCTGGACTTCGACCTGCTTGGAGGCATGGTGCAGGATATCAGCTACCGCAACGCGAAGGAATATTTCCGCTTCGGTTAAGCCGATTGCCGCTTTTTCCGACGAAAGACCGCTTCGAACCGGACTGTCCCGCAAGGACGGCCGGCGCGGAGCGGTCTTTTTTACCGGCTCCGGCCTGCTCGCACGCGCCCTTCCGGGAAGAACCCCCGTCGCAGGTCCGGGTTCAAAATCCGACGTTCGTACATGGCGGAACGGCCGGTCGTTTTGCTATCCTAAAGCCACGGATACAAAACAAATGAACCTCCAACCCCGCTTTTTACAGCGGTTATTGAAGGTTCATTTGATCCTGGGGCTGCCATGCAGGGAATATCTTTTGAAGACAGCCCCCATGATGGTTAGCGGCTGACGCCTTAGCCGACGGCCACTTCCTCGTACGTCGCGTCGTCCAGGACGCGGCGTGCGCCGAGGTAACGTTTTGCATAATAGCTTTCACTGAGGTCGGAAATGGTGACCCCTTTGGACGTGGAGGCATGAGCAAACTTGTTGTCCCCTACATACACGCCCACGTGCGAGACGCCTTTGCCGTCCGTGTTGAAAAACACGAGGTCGCCGGCGCGCAGAGCGCTTTGCTTCCCGACTTCTTTTCCAAGCTTGAACTGCTCTTTCGACGAATGAGGAAGTTTGACGCCAAATTTCGCGAATACATAGGACGTAAAGCCCGAGCAATCGAATCCGTCCGTCGTCGTTCCTCCATAGTTGTAGTCGATGCCGATCAGCCTGGAGACCGTGTTGTCCAGCTTGGAATCCGCAAATACGCTTCCGGCTTGGAACACGAGCAAGCAAGCAAAGGCCAGCAAACTTACGGACAACTTACGCAAAACAGATGACTCCTTCCAATGCCTACGAGGTTAGCTGTAGGGTTCGGTTGAAGGTTCCCTATGATCCCTGCAAGCGATGCGAGATCAATTCACCCGGAAAATTGGTTCCCCCGTTCCTAGGTACTAAAGGATTCGGCAGTTTTCGCACCTGGGATTTAATAATTCGTGTTTTGGGTCTCTTTTCCTGCTCTCAATTGATTAGAATTCGTTAATATAAAGATGAGAAAACGTTAATCTACTCGAAAAAACCGGAACAAATAGGAAAAGAGTAGAGGACGGGCTTGTTTTTTGGACAACTTCCGGCACTTTTCGGCCCGCAAAACCCCTCCCCAAGAATCGCGTTATTCCCGAAAAGAACATGACTTCCGTGCGGAGCTTCAGCACGGCCGTCATTGCGGGACGGAACGAAAGCGGCATCATACTTGGAAAAAGTTCGCAATCTAGATCAAAAAGTGCGGCTATATAGCAACCGCGGCGTATGCGTCTAAATTCTCATCTCGGCTAACGCGACTATATAACAGTTCGGCTTTGCGTCTATATTTGCGTCTAGATTAGAAAAATCCAACGCGATTCGCCGTTTAGGTGCCGGAAGCCGGTCTATGTTGGATATATCCAGTCTTTTGGTCCGCAGAAGCCGAATAAGCAGGGCTTTCGGGTCATAACATTGGAGAAACTCCAACATACGTTCCGGAAAATGAGCGAAAGGAGCCGGCCTCCTGCACAAAATCCAATATTGCTGCACGGCAGTCATAGAAAAAAGCTGCCCGCGCCATCTTACATGGCATGCGGGACAGCTTTTTTCGCGAACGTTCCTGGTCTTCCGCGCCGGTCGGCAGGCGGCTTTTTATCCTTTAGCTTCGTCCGCTTTCCACAACGCAAACTGGGATGCCGCAGTCCATACGCTCATCATGGTCCGTACGAATTGAAACGCCTGGTGAACCGCAATGGAGACGAATCCGGTCCAGATCATCGTCGCGCTTGTCACGGCCAGCGAAGCGGCGGCCGCGATGCCCAGCATCAGCAGGGTGACGGCGGCAAGCGGCAACACGTTCGCGCAGGCGCGAAGCAGCCCTTTGACGATGCCGTCCCGGGATACGGCGCCGAATTGCATGAACCGGAACAGCAGACGGAGCAGAAACATCCAGGCGGCCCATGCGCCGGCGTAAGGAAGAAGTTCGAGGACCCAAGCCTGGACGGAAAACTGCGCGAAAAAGCGCGCTTTGGCAAACGGCACCAGCCAGACGGCCGGCAGCAGAGCCAGCACGTTCTCCGTCAGGTACAGCAGGACGACCGGCTTCCAGCAGCGGCGGATGCCGCTCAGCACCCGCGTTCCGCTCTCCTCGCCGGCATGGTGGAAGGAATAGTACAGGCCGGCGTTCAGAAGCGGCGTCAGGATCATGCGAAGGAAAAACATTCCGGCCAGCAGGATCAGCGTTTCGTTTACGAGGTCGGTCTTGAGCAGCCGGAATTGCGCTTCGATCAGGAACATGCGGACCGCATTCGCGTTCGGGTGCGCGTCGGGATAGCGGGCGAGCACCGGGGCGGCGACGGAATCGATAAAACGGTACAGGAAGAAGCCCCACAACAAACGGTACAGAAAAAGGACGACCAGCACATATTTGTGTCGGGAGGTTAACCCCCATCCCTTGCGGATCCATGTGCGCACCGCTGTTCACCTCACCAGGCCAGAATGCCGAGCAATCCGTCCACCGCCTTGGATAAGCCGATATTCCAGCGGGTGCGTACGGGTTCGGATACTTCGGTTTTCAAATAGTTGTTGTAGCGGAAGTTATCGAGCACGACGGCCATTTCGGGATCGATCGCCACGTACTGGAGCGGGGACGAATGCGTCAGTTTGAACTGCACATGGTATTGGGAACCGTCCCAGGTTTTCAGCAGCTTTTGGCCGTCCGCGAACTGGAACCAGACCGTCACCGGCTCCGGGCTGCCGCCGCCGCGCCGGAGCAGCACGCGCGACTCGTAGCCGCCTTCGCCGGTTTGGCGCGTATCGATCGATTCGACCGAGAAATCCGCCATTTGGCCGTGCAGGACGTAGGCTTGAAAGAAGTCGGTCCATTTCTTTTTGGTCGTGCTTTCGACGACCTTTTGAAAATCGGAGGAGGACGGATGCTTGAACCGGTAGGTCTGGAAATACGTCCGCATAATTTTGTTCATCGTTTTCTCGCCCACCTGCTGTTCGATCGCCTTCAGCACCAGCTTGCCGCGCATGTACACGTTTTCCGCGTAACTGTCCGAGCTGTCGTACAGCCAGGCATTCATTTTCAACGGCTCGGGATGGGTTAAATAACTCGCTTCGACCGCGCTGTTGGGCACAACGTCGTAAATCGCCGCCATCAGCTTATCCTCCGTATAGGAGGTGAACCCTTCGTCCAGCCATGCCTCCTCGAATTCGTTGGAGGCGACGATGCCGTACCAATATTGATGGGCGATTTCATGGACGACCGTTCTCTCCAGCTCGAACCCGGGATTGTCGTTTTTGGCGGCCGCTCCCGTGACGAGCGTCGGGTATTCCATGCCGCCCGCGCCGCTTGCGTCGGCGGGAGGAATGACGACGGACAGGGTGGAGTAAGGATAATTCCCGTACCACTTGCCCAGAAGCGCCAGCGCCGACTTGGCGGCGTGCATGTACCGCTCCTGAAGCTTGGCGTGCAGCGGGTCGATGTACAGCTTGATGCGGACGCCCGGCACGCCTTCGGAAGAGAAAGACTCCTCCTCGTAGCGGAATGACGGGGATGCCGCCCAGCCGAAGTCGTGCACGTCGTCGGCATAGAACTGGTAGATTTTTCGGCCGTTCTTGACGGCGGGCTGCTGGGTTTGGAAGCCGGTCGCGGCCACCTTGTACGACTCCGGCACGTCGATCTTGACGTTGTAGAGGCCGAAGTCCGCGTAAAATTCCGAATTGCCGTGGTATTGATGCGCGTTCCAGCCTTCCGACGTCCGGCCGCGCGTTCCGGCCGTCTCGTAGACGGCGGCCTTGGGAAACCACTGTCCGGCCATGACAAAGTTTCCGGCGGTCCCCATGCGGGCAAACACCTGCGGGAGCTTGACGGTGAAGCTCATCCGGAGCGTGACGGTCTGGCCGGGACCGACCGGCTCCGGCAGCCGGAAGGAAGCCAGCGTCCGGTCGTCCGGGTTGCCGTCGTCCGGCTGGACGTAATGCAGGCGGGGCAGCAGCGTTTCGCCTTCTTCGGTGGCAAGCGAAGTCAACGTCATGGACCCGTAGCTGCCGGCTTTCATTTTGTCCCCCCGAAGCTGCCCTCCAGATTCCTTCAGGAACGTGCTTCCCGGGGAGAAGGCGTTCGGGTACAGATGAAGGTAAAACTCCTGGACGGGCTTGCGGCCGGGGTTTTTCCAGGTTAAGGTTTGCTGGCCCGTCAGCGTGTCGCCATCCTCCAGTTTGACGCTGATGTGATATTCCGCCACCCGGTTGCTCAGGACGGCAGGCTTGGGCGCGATCGGAACGTCGGCGCCGGGTTCGGCGGCGGCGGGCGCCGGCTCCTGCTGCGGCTGCGCGGAGGCCGGCAGGGCGTATTGGTTCACCCAAGCCTCGGCGAATCCGAACGGAATGGAGAAGACGAGCAATGCGGCGGCGGCGGCCGGAACGAGGAAGCGCGTAAAGCGGCGTTGGGGCATACGGATTACCCTCCCGTTGACAAGCTTTCTACGGGATATATATGCCGGTTGTCCATGGAATATATCTGGATGCGGACAGCGGCCGGGTCATCGCTTTTCTCGGGCAAATTCGCTACAATGTGGTTAGTTCGTATTGGATGGAGGCGTGAACGATGGAGCAAAATCAACCGCAGCAATCCGCGCCGGAGAAGAAAAAGCTGGCGCTGAATATTATCAGCAACAGCAAGCAGCATAAAGGTTTCGGGGCCGGGAGCATCGATTTGAGCCAAGTGTCCCCGGTCATTATCGATCAGGGAGAAGCGTACATCGATATGGGGGCCATGCACGCCAAGAGCAAGGTCGAGAAGGGGATCAAATTTTCCCCGGACAAGGAGACCGTGCCGAACGGACGCAAGGTATGGATCGTTTGGGTGGCGGTCGACCACGACCAGGAAGGCGGCTATTATGCGGGGATGGCGTCCTGCGAGATGCTTGTCGATACGGAGGCGCGGCGGGGATGGAAGATTCTGGCCGACCATGTCAACCGGATGGATGCGGCGTTAAAACGGAAATACCTGCTCGACAACCTCGGGCCGGAAGAAAAAGCGCTGCTGCGCGGCCTGCTGCAGGAGCACAATGCGGACTGGTGGAATCATTCTCCCCAGGAACTGAAGGATATGCTGGCTTATTAAAAAGGCTGAGCGGGCCGGATCGGTCGGCCTGTTCGCGCAAAACGGCCAGGCGGGAAGCCATGATCCCGCCTGGCCGTTTTGCATCTCCCGGCCGCGGCCGGGACGGGCGAGCCAACTTACCCGCCCCACCAGCGCCGCAGCCGGCTCCACCACGACGCGCCGCCTTGCCCGCCGCCGGAGGCGTCCGGCCGATCCGGCTGCTCCCGAACGGTGCAAGCCTGCGTCGGTTCGGTTCCCGCAAGGAAGGTCTCCCGCACCTTGTCCCGCTCGTCGGCCGGACAGCCGGGTCCCGCCAGCAGCCCGCTCGCCGGATCGATCTCGACGCTGACCACGCCCTCGGGCATCTCGAACGGACGGGGAGGAACGGAGGCGAGCGCGGCTTCGGTAAATTCCGCGAAAATCGGCGCCGCCCGGTGCGTTTCGCTGGATGCAATGGCCCGGCCCCGGTCATAGCCCACCCAGACCGCCGTGGCCAGCTCCGGCGTGTAGCCGACGAACCAGGCGTCGGAAGCGGTGGTGCCCGATTTGCCGGCGACAGGCCGCTTGAGCATGCGGGCGACCCGATGGCCGGTGCCGCCCGTATCGAAAACGCTGCGCAGCAGGTCCGTCACCACGTAAGCGAGCGCCGGATCCACCGCTTGCTCCTTTCGGGGCCGCGCTTCATACAGCACGCGCCCGTTCCGGTCGGCGATGCGGAGGATGGCGGCCGGTTCCGTCCGGATGCCGCCGGCCGCGAACACCGCGTAGGCGGAAGCCATCTCGAAAGGGCTTACGGGGAACGTTCCCAACGCCAGCGAAGGCACCGGCGCCAGATGCGCGGTCAGCCCGAGGCGCCTCGCCATGCCGATCACCTTTTCCGGCCCGACCTGCATGATGGTGTTCACCGCATAGATGTTGTCGGACGTGCGGATCGCCTGGCGCAGTCCGATGTCGGCATGAACGTACCGGTCGTTAAAATTGCTCGGGCGGTATATCTTCCGGTCGTTGTCGTAATAAAAGATCGTCGGCTCGCTGCGGAAGCGGGTCGCCGGCGTAATGACGCGCTGGTCGAGCGCAGCCGCGTACAGAATCGCCTTGAACGCCGAGCCCGGCTGCCTGGTCGTGGCGAACACGCGGTTGAACTGGTTCTCGGCGTAATTGCGGCCTCCGACCATCGCTTTGATATGGCCGGTGGCGGGGTCGATCGCCACAAGGGCGGCCTGCAGCTCGCTGTTCTTCGGCAGCTTGGCGGCGACCGCTTCTTCGGCCGCTTGTTGCATCCGGCTGTCGAGCGTCGTCGTGATCGTCAGCCCGCCCTCGCTCAGCAGCGATTCCTCCTCGCCGAGCAGCTCGGCCGCAAGCTTGCGCACGTAGTCGACGAAATAGGGGGCGACGACGCCCTGGTTTTTCGGCAGCGGCTGCACCGGGACGTAGGCTTTGGCGGCCTGTTCCGCCTGTCTGGCCGTAATGATTCCCGTCTCCTTCATCGCCTCCAGCACCGTCCGCTGCCGGGCCTTCGCCTGCTCCGGATGCAGGTGCGGCGAATAATAGCGCGGCCCCTTCGGGATGCCGGCCAGCATGGCGCTTTCGGCCAGCGTCAGCTCCTTGGCCGGCTTGTTGAAATAAAGCCGGGAAGCCGCTTCCGCCCCGTAAGCGCCGTGGCCGTAGTAAATCTGATTCAAATACATCTCGAGAATTTCGTCTTTGGAGAACGTTTGTTCCAGCTTGGCCGCGTACCACGCTTCCTTCAGCTTACGGGTCCACGTGCGCTCGTGGGACAAGTATAGATTGCGGGCCAACTGCTGGGTCAGCGTGCTCGCTCCCTGCTCTTTGGACAGATGCCGCACGTCGACCCAGGCGGCCCGGACCAGCCCGCGCAAATCGAGGCCGGCATGCTCGTAGAACCTGCGGTCCTCTGCGGCGATCGTCGCCCGCACGAGCCAGGGGGAGATGTCCTTGAGCGAAACCGTGCGCCGGTTGACGCCGCCTTGCAGCGAAGCGAGCACGCGCCCTTCCGCGTCCGTGATCTGCGTCGACTGCGGGAAGGAAGCGGCGGGAAGCGAACCGTAGCGGACGGAGACGGCCAGGGCGCCGAACAGCAGGGCTGAAACGGACAAGAGGAGAAGCGCGAGCAGATGGCGTTTGCGCAGGCGGCCGGAACGTCTGCCGGTTTTCGCCCGGGCCGCGGTTTTCCTGTCATGGACGGAATGGTCTTGATGCGCGCCGCGTTCGATCGATAATCCCTCCTTCCCGGATGCCTGCCCTTGATCGGGAGTCAACTTTTCCCACTTAGTATGGAGTAAGAGAGGCCGGGATATTCGGAAGAGAGGCAGCCGGAATTTGTGCGCGAACTTGGTTGCATTTTGCGGGCGATACCCTATAATACATCTTGGTTGGTCAAGCAGCCCGGCGCGGGAGGCGGACAAGGAAGCTTCCGTCCGGCTGTACGGCAAACGTCAATTGCGTCCAAATTCCCCTGGAAAGAAGGGTTCTACTCATGTCTACAACGGAATTGTGGTTTACGGAGAAACAAACGGAGAACTTCGGCATTACGGCCAAAATCAAGCGCACGTACGTGCATGAGCAAACGGATTTTCAGGAACTGGTCATGGTGGAAACCGAGGAATGGGGCAACATGTTGCTGCTCGACGGGATGGTCATGACGACGGTCCGCGATGAATTCGTTTACCACGAGATGGCGGCGCATCCGGCCCTGTTTACGCATCCGAACCCGGAAAACGTGCTTGTCGTCGGCGGCGGAGACGGCGGCGTCATCCGCGAAGTGCTGAAGCATCCGAAAGTGAAAAAAGCGGTGCTCGTCGATATCGACGGCAAGGTCATCGAATATTCCAAAAAATATTTGCCGACGATCGCCGGCAAGCTCGACGATCCGCGCGTCGAAGTGCTGGTCAACGACGGCTTCAAGCATATTCACGACCATAAGAACGAGTACGACGTCATTATCGCGGACACGACGGAGCCGGTCGGCCCTGCGGTGCATCTGTTTACGCGGGGCTTCTATCAGGGGATTTACGAATCGCTGCGCGAGGACGGCCTGTTCGTCGCGCAGACGGACAACCCGTGGTTCAAGGCCGATCTGATCCGCAGCGTCAACCGCGACGTGAAGGAAGTGTTCCCGATCGTGCGCGTGTACGGCTGCAACATCCCGACGTATCCGAGCGGCTTGTGGACGTTCACGATGGGCAGCAAAACGTACGATCCGCTGAACGTCAAGATTGAGGACATTCCCGAAATCGACACCAAATACTACACGCCCCGCCTGCACCATGCGGCGTTCGTGCTGCCGAAATTCGTGGAAGACCTGACCAAATAACAGGGCTTATCGCTCAAAAGGAGACCGCATCGCACATGAAATTGGACCAAAAGTATTCCGGCAACGTCTTCATTCTCAGCTCTGACGATTATGCGTCTTCCAAAGCGGTTATTTACGGCATGCCGATGGATTTTACCGTCTCGTTCCGTCCCGGATCGCGCTTCGGTCCCGGCCGGATCCGGGAAGCGTCGGTCGGCCTGGAGGAATACAGCCCCTACCTGGACCGGAGCCTGGAGGAGCTGGCGTATTTCGATGCCGGGGATCTGCTGCTGCCGTTCGGCAACGCGGCCCGGAGCCTGGACATCATCGGCGATTACGTGCGGGGCGTGCTGGCCGACGGCAAGTTTCCGCTCGGGCTAGGCGGCGAGCATCTCGTCACCTGGCCGGTGCTGCAGGAAGTTTATAAGAAATATCCGGATCTGGCGGTCATCCATATCGATGCCCACGCCGATCTGCGCGAAAGCTACGAGGGGGAACCGCTCTCCCACTCCACGCCGATCCGCAAGGCGGCCGAGCTGATGGGCGGGCGCAACATCTATCAGTTCGGCATCCGTTCGGGCAGCCGCGAAGAGTGGGCTTACGCCCGCGAAAACATCAACTTCCACCCGTTCGAAGTGGCGGCTCCCCTGCGCGAGGTTTTGCCCTCTCTGGCCGGGCGCCCGGTTTACGTCACGATCGATATCGACGTGCTCGATCCTTCGGCCGCTCCGGGCACCGGCACGGCCGAAGCGGGCGGCATCACCTCGAAGGAGCTGCTGGAAGCGGTGCATCTGATCGCCCGTTCCGGCGCGAACGTGGTCGGGGCCGACGTGGTCGAAGTGGCGCCGATTTACGATCCGACCGAGCAGACGCCGATCGTGGCGTCGAAGCTGGTCCGCGAAATGCTGCTCGGCTTTGTGAAATGACCGAATAGGAAAATACGCCTCCGCGAAGGCTATCCCGAAAGTCTTGAAGCTTTAGAAGTCCGGTGAATTAAGTCAGTTTTAGCCGTCTAACTGACATGAAAAATGAGGAAACAAACATAGCCACCACTGATATGAGCAGGTTTGACACCGCCTCCGTCATCACGGATTTCGGTTTGTGGCATGCCAAAGCACCGGTTTGAGGTCGTTTTTTCTTAAACCGGCATAGTCTTTTCAGATTTTGAATGGTTGCCGTCAGTAGCGTCTGTTCCTGCATGCAGTCCAGCCCACGGCTCCGTGCGCGACCCAGACCATGTGCGACTTTGCCTTCGGCAAACAGAT